>NZ_AUUU01000064.1 GCF_002760435.1 Clostridium sp. LS | reverse complement strand
CCACACATTTCAGGTAAATTATGTCCAGTTGCAATTCCTAATTTTGCAGACATACACTGCAAAAATATTGCCATTATATTACTCCATAGAATTACCCATATAAGGGTATAGTTAAAAGTAGAACCTCCGCTTATGTTTGTTGCAAAATTTCCAGGATCAATATAAGCGACGCTTACTATAAAGGCAGGTCCTAAAAATTTTAGTAATTGCCTCATTTTACTTAACATTCCTATATTTTTTCTCGTAACATTTAATTGACTTTCCATATTTGTTAATCCGCCTTTCAAATAAAAGTGTATAAATTTTTATAAGTTAGTTGAAACTAACTTTCTTTCATTAGTACAAGATATGTTATACATACTAAAAATGTTACGTAGCAGTAATATTTTTTATTTTGCTAATATAAAGTCCATAGCAGATATTATAATTCTTTAGTGTGAATTAGGATTAGTTGAAATATTTGGATTGATTTTCATGGTTAATAATGTTATGGTATAGTTAAATAATATTATTAAGAAAAATAAAATTTAATAATAAAATATGGGTTTAATCAAATTTGTATATTTAAACTTGATTAATTAAAAGGGAAGCAGGTGAGATTCCTGAACTATCCCGTAGCTGTATTAGAGTAGTTTAAGTACTTTGGATGCCACTTGGAAACAGGGAAGGCGTACTTAAATGATGATTCTTAAGTCAGAAGACCTGC
>NZ_AUUU01000063.1 GCF_002760435.1 Clostridium sp. LS | reverse complement strand
TACTTAGAAACTTTTTTATGAATTTTAAAGAACTCTATTAACTTTTCTGAATATGAACTATATAATAAATCAAAAATTGAATATATGTTACTGTTTATTATTTCAAGATTGTTATATTCAATATATCTTATTAAATCTCCTATATTGCTGTTATTTAATAATTCTTCATTATCAGAAACAACAATAACTAACTTTTTTTCTGCTCTAGATATAGCAACATTTAAAAGATTAGCATCATCCATAAAATCATCACGCTTGTCTGAAACTGTGGAGATTATTATACTCTCTTTTTCTCTTCCTTGATATTTATGTACTGTATCCACTTCAATATTTTCATTATTTATTGTACATTTTAATTCATTTATTTGATTTCTATAAGGCGAGACTATTCCTATAGATTCTTCTCCATCTAATTTAGGAAGTATTTCTTTTACTATTACATCTATCTGCCTTTGATTATAATGATTTCTTTCGTGATTTCCTTTTACTGTTTTATAGACTTCTAAAGGAGAACCACAAGAATTCTCATCAGTTAAAATAATAAGCTGATTATCATAAAACTTCTTATTGCAAAAATCTATTATCTTGGGATGGCATCTATAATGTTCCTTAAGCAAGGTTTTTGGTATATCATTAAATAATTTGCAAATAGAAGATAATAAGCTGTTTTCTGAATACATATAAGCTTCATTCAAGTTGTATTTATTATAAATACTATTACTAATTTCCTTTGTTTTATTATTAACAACATTAGGCAGCTGTTTTAAGTCTCCAACAATTACAACATTCTTAGCACATGAAAAAGCCAAAGCTCCAGTAACTATATCAACTTGAGACGCTTCATCTATAATTATATAATCAAATAAATAATTTTCACTTGCACATCTTTTTAAAGAATGGGTTGTACTAAGTATTAAAGGATATTCCTTAATGAAAGCTCCAAAGTCTTTCCATAAAACATCTTCATTAAAAATAGCTCTGTCTTTGCTTTTATTAAATCTCTTATATAAAGTATGCTTTAATAAAATCATAGAATTTTCACTATATTTTTTCATTTCGCCATCAAAATTGTATCTATTTAGCTTATTTTCTAAGCTTTGAATTTCCTTATCTAGTTCTTCTAGTCTTAACTTATAATACAATTGCTTAAGATATTTTTCTATAATTTCGGGTGAATTATCATAAAACCCAAAATTCCAGATGCTAAACTTAAGTAAAAATTTAAGCTTATATAGGAATTTAATATATCCATGCTCTTCCGTAAGCATATTATATTCCATTAACAAAGACATTATTTTGCTTGCACTCTGTCTTGGCAATGATCTTGATAACTCAAGTTTATCTTCATTATTGTATTTTTCAAAATGACCATTTTCAGTAATTAAATTTGATTTTTCCATGTTCAAAAGCGCTAATTTATTCTTTTCCTCTAGCCTTTCTTCTAGTAACTTTTGAGAATTTATTAAATCATCTTTTATCTTTTGAAGTTTCTCATCATCTAATTTATAACTGCTCAAATCTGGATACTTACCATTTTGAGCTTCAAAAAATTCAATTCTATTTTGCTTATTTCCTAAATAAGCTGCTATAAAATCAACATTATATTTCTTAAGCTTTTCAAAAACATTTAAAGTGGCAGAATTATTATTAGAAACAACAGCAACGGTTTTCTCTTCCATAACAGCATTTGCAATAATATTTAGTATAGTCTGCGTCTTCCCAGTCCCAGGAGGCCCTTCAATAATAGTAATCTGATTAGTCAAAGCTTTTTCTGTAGCTTCCTTTTGACTTATGTTAAATCCAAAGGGAAATATTATCTGACTATAATGGGTTATCTTTTTAACTGTTTTATTATTTAAATACTTATCCAAAACACTATGAGGACTTATGGCTGTCATATTTTCAAACTGTCTGCTTATAAAATCATTATCATTTTCAAAATCAATGTTTCCTGCAAGCTCTCTTAAATATGAAAAATAATCTTTACAAATTGAATCCTCAAGGCTATTCTTCTGAATATCCAGCTCTGATTTATGATATAGCTTATGATATCCAGTTTTAAATATTAACCTAATGTAGCCAAGTTCATCAAATTTTATAATTTTAGTAATGCCTGAAATTGGAATTCCTTTTTCATAAACAATTACAGCTTCGGGATTTATTTCTGTATATTTACTACTCCATTCTACATTGTAGCTGCTATATGTATAGGTTCTGTTGTTTTTAAAAGTTATGTTACGCTTGCCATTAGTTATTGGACTGCAATATGTTATTTCTTCTGTATTATCTTCATTTTTTATTAGAATTAAGTTCTTTTCTATATTCAATTTTGTTACCTCTTATTTTCATATTTATAGGTATATATTACTATAATTCTTTCTAAATACAAAACAAGTTTGCTTTTATATGCTAAAAAGCCATCTTTTTAAGGATAGCTTTTTTTATATTTGTATGACTTTTTTATTTCATTTGTACTTTATAAAATTCTGTTTATATTACTCTTTATTTTCGATTATAATGCTATCTAATTTCTCTTTAATTTCATACATCCAGCTATTACACATCTTGAGAATATCTAAAAATGAGTATGTCAATATATTTTCATCCTCTGATTCAAATATAAATTTCAAAATATTAAGAAATGAATATGGTTGGAAAAAGTATTTATTATACTGTTCTACAAAAATTGAATAGTCAACTACATTTGAACATTCAAGATAATCATATAACTTTTTAGGACTGCAACATATATCATTAAATTCTCTTAATTCAACAAAATTTTTCCAAGGTATTTTAATTTCTCTACATGTTTTAGAAAATTTATAATCAGATAGAATAACTAGAAACATTAATTCTATAATCTCACAACAGTCGCTTAATTCCCTAACTTTTTTATTTTTAGAATTCTTTTCAATAATATCTATTATTTTTTCAAACTTTAAAACAAAATTATTAATATGATTTTTTTCAATTTCATTCTTAATTATATCATTAATATTACAATAACCTATAATCTCCGAAAATCTACTTCTATATACTAACTTATCATCACTCAAATGACTCACTACAAGTCCCCTTGCCAAATTCCGGTACCTTGCTAGCTTATATCCATTACAACTATAGTGCCATCGTTTTAGCTCCCAATGATTATCCCATAATTTACACTCTGCTTTTCTCATTTCCTTAAATAGACTTCTTTCCATCTTATTTAAACTTAATTTTCCATTAATCTTAAATATATTCATCGCTTTTAAGAAGAATCTTATTATTAGTAATTCTCTAATAATATATTCGTACTCTAAAATTTTATAGTCCCATCTATTATTATTTGAAAATTCTTGGTAAACTGTTGAACTTACAAAATCTCTTACAATAATTTTTTCGTTAAGATCATATGATTCTGAAATAGTAGCAGATAATTCATTAAATGTATCAAAATATTCCTCAGCACACGAAATAAAATATAATTTATCTTCATGTTCATTGACAACAAATTTTATAGCTAATTCTAATTCATTTTTTAATAGCATACTAGTATTTTTATTATGCAATATTATTTTTAATATAACCATAAATATTGAATAGTTTTCTTTTAAAGAATTATTTAATTTAATTTTTTCAAAATATTCATAGAAAATTTCTTTTAAGTCTTCTATCTGAATATTTATTTTTTGATTTACTAAAAATAATTCTAACAAATCACCAACGCCTTTATTTTGGTACTTTCTAGTAATTTTATCATTTTCTAAAGACTTAATTTCTTCATCTATAATAGCAATATTCACAATAACTTCTTTAATCCATTTCTTTTCTTGCTTTTTTTTAATCCCGTATTCCTCAGAATTTAACATTAAAATTATCATATGTGTGAAATAGTATCTAAATTCATTAAATTTCTTATTTTTTTTCATTAACTCCAATATTTGATCTGTTGATGTTTTATTCATACTAAAGAATAATAATATTATTTCTTGCCATCGACTATACTCATCTTCATTAAGCCTTGATGCAATTTCTTTATTTATAATTTCAGAAGCTGTAAAAAAATTCTCAATTACTTCAGTATATATATATCTGGCTGTTAAATACTCTTGGAAACTAAGATGTGAAAATTGAATTTTATCTTGTTCTGGTTCATGTAACAATCCTGTCCTTGTTAAATAAAAACTCAGCACTGCTTCCTTATCATCTAGCTGTAAAGTTTGAAATTGATCTTGTTTTTCTCTTATAATTTTCTCTATTACATTAAGTAATCTCTTACGCGTTACAACAATCTGAACTTTTTTATCTTTTCTATTACTTATAGAACAATGAAACTCATACGCAATTCCTTGAAGTAATTTTAATTTATCTTCAAAATTCCATTCAGCATAATTTTCATCTGGATACATTCCTTTATGAAGTCTTCTAGTAATATCTATATTCTCTATATAGGCTTTAACCATCTCTTCATATGCAGTTGCCCTTGAATGAGGTAATTTACCCTTAGTTGTATGAATATGAATCATCATTGTTAAAAATACAGGTCTTCTTCTCAAAACGGACAGACTTTTAATTTTCTCGATCGACTCTAAGAAATCATTTGTTTTATCCTTTATTATACTTTGAGATATTTCTCTAAGAGCAAACCATTTTTCACTAAATTCACGAACTTGTTCTTTATTAAAGGAATCAACATAAAATAAATCAAGAAATTTAACGTCTTTATGTTCTTGCTTATCTCCTTCAATTAATTTATTGAACGGCACTCTTTCTAGACCTGAAGGTCTACTTGTCACAATAATATAATTGTCTTCGTTAAACAAAGCAAATTTCTTTAAAATTATTTCTCTAATTTTTAATCTGTTGTTTATACCTCCTACTTCATCTACTCCATCAACTAAAAGAAAACACCATCCATTTTCTAAATAAAACTTGAGTATATCCTTACTTATCTCTAATCCTAATGTTTTGCTTTGATCTTCAATATACATATTTACTAAATCATCTGCTGTTTCTATATTCCTTATATCATAATTTCTTAATCTGAAATACAGAGGTAATCTTCTTCCATATTTTTTTGTAATAGCTGTTAGAGCTTTTGAAGATAACATAGTAATAATTATCTTTGAAACAGTAGTTTTACCACTTCCAGGTTTTCCTGATATAACAACGTGCTTTGATTCATCTAATACTTCAATAAGCGATGATGTTAAGTTTTCTTCTATTCCCCAATCTCTATCCTCGTTTAATTCAATCTTACTAAAACGAAGAGGAACATAGATATCTTGCAATGATATTTTCTTATCTTCCCCAATATCTAATAATCCCGAATTGTCATCAAAATGATAAGCTGAATACATTCTTTCCATAAATATTTGTCTGAACTTACGTTGTTCAATAGTCTCAATAAAATTAGGATTAATATTATTACTCATCAATTCACCTCTATGGTTCCAATATATTTTATCAATTTCTTAGTAGTAAATTCTGAATTATTTTTATCAAAATATTTGACCAAATATTCTTTAAATTTTTTAAGAGCTTCATATCTATATGATATTTCTTCCATGTAAGAAAACTCTATATCTTCTAATTTATCCGAAATAACCTCTTCTGTTTCAAATTTTAATGGTATGTTCTCATAATCAACAAAAGGATTATCTAGATATCTTTTAAACATTAATTCTACTTTATTATTTGCATTTTCGCCTTTACATACATTTATTAAATTTTCAATAAAACTATGCTCCCTCTCTAAAATTGCAAATATTGGTTCATAATAAACTCTAAGATAATGAAATAAAATTAATATTTCTATTCTAAATTCACTACCATTAAAACTTCTTTCAGCAATTTCATAATATGTTCTGAAAGAATTTAAAAAATTCTTTACCTTTCTTGGATTTTTTTCCAAAATATCAGTAAGCAGATTACAAAATTCATTATATTGTGATTTATTTGAATAATACGCTTTAGTAATTTCTACAATAAACTTCTTATAATTATTACTTAATGGAACTCTTATTATACATTGAAACAATTTATCTAAATAATCTTTATGTATATTATTCTTTTTTAAAGCCCTCATTACATTTATTTGATCCATTCCAAGCACAAAAATACAATTAGACGTTGAAAGGTATAATTTTATTCCACGAATTAAATTTATAATGCTATCATCTTCACATCTATCTAAGTCATCAATAAAAATTATAAGTTTCCTATCTTTTTTATCTCCTAATAGTTTCTTTACCGCTTGTTCAAATAAAAGTTTAAATCTTTGAGATGAACTTGCTATTTCAAAATTGTTTTTTTCATACTTTTCACCATATTTTTCTATATTTGATGCATCCACTTTCACTTTTGTTATTGCATTTATTATCCCTGATATAATATCTATTCCAGTTCGTATCGAAATATCTGCGAGCTTTTTTGCTTCTTCAGTTGATTTAGTGAAAAAATTAAATCGCTCTCTAATCTCATGTAACAGTCCAATGACAGGTTCTTTCTCAAATTGATGTTCCCACGGATTATACCATACTGCTTCATAATCATTGATATTCCCTTTTTCTTTTAGCTTTTCAATTATTTCTTTCTTTTCTTCACCAGCAATCTCCTCATTTGCCTCATCAACAAATGGAAATTTGTAAGAGTCTATTTCACCTCCATTCATAAAATAAAGCTGTCTCATAATGCTTGTCTTCCCATATCCCCATCCGCCATAAATTCCTATTGTAAATGGAGGCTCTGCATTAAATATTATTTTATTAACTTGATCTACTACTTCCTGATAACCCAGTTCATCTTTTAATGTCCACTCATCATTTATGTATCTTTCCATTTTAACTCCTTAATTTGAATTCATTTTTTTATATATTAATGTTACAAATAATTTTTTCATTTAATTACTTTATTTATCTACTAAAATCTTTCTCAGATTGTTATTTTCCATTTTTTGCTATAATATATTTCAATTAATACTAATACCTTTTATTATATTGATAGTGTATCATAATCATTACTCATTTTCATTCTTTAGTTGCAAATGTGACTTTTAAGAATACTTATAATGTAACACTTCTATCAGTTGTCAATACTTAAGGTTCTCTCCTCATAATACTCATACATCCTATAAACAACAGCATCCCTCATATGCTCAACAAACTCATCTTCCCCAATAATATCTCTCATATCTTCATTTTTTAATGCTATTAAAGCCTTCCCACTCCCTGTGAAGAATTTTCCTTCACTCCTAACCAAAGCTCTAACCGGATTCTCCCTAGCCAACTTCACCCACTTCTTCCTGTTCCAACTTTCAAAATCCGCCGTACTCTTATCTCTAAACATATCCACCTTATTACTTCCCTTATGATAAAACTCATAAAAGCTCCTATAAACATCCTCCTCATCAATTTCCATCTTCACATTTCCCCCATTATAAAATGCAAGGAAAACAGGAATCTTATAGCTCTTACTCATCTTTGTGGTTTCAATCATTTTAATAAAGTCATGTCCTATGCTATTAAATAAATCTTCTTCATTTTCAAGTAATTCTCCATTTTCTTTTAAAAATCCTAAATAATCATTAAAAGGATTTAAGGAACTTTTTGTTTTCTTTATTGCTGAATAAACCTCATCATCTATATTATTGTAAAATTCAACTCTGCTTGGTCTATGACCTACAAGCTCTTTTACCCTTAAGAATTCTTGTAGAATTCTATCTTTGATGTTCATTTCTTTAGCTGCTAATTTCTTAAACACATCAATGATTCTAAAATCAAAATCTACTCTGCAATCTTCTGGATATTCTTCTTCATTAAATATGCCTTTTTTAGCCTCAATTCTAGAATAAGCTTTTCCGCTTAATAAAAATGGTAAAAGATCAGCCTTTTTATAATTTCCTATGAAATCTAAAACATTTAAATACTTCTTATCTTTATGTTTTCTAAGTCCTCTTCCTAACTGCTGCAAAAATACCGTTGGAGACTGAGTTGGTCTTAGGAACATTACCATATCTATAGAAGGTATATCTAAACCTTCATTAAACATATCTACTGAAAAAATTACCTTTAATTCTCCCCTAGTTAATTTATTCAATGCCTCTGTTCTATTTTCCGAGTATTCTCCATTTTCTCCACTATATACAGCTACAGAACTTATTCCATTTTCACAAAAGAATTTCGCCATGTATTCCGCATGTTTCTTTGAAGTACAAAACCCTAAGGCTCTATTCGAATTATATTTTTTATAATGATTTAAAATTAGTTCTCCCCTTTTATTAAGCATTAAGGCTTCTTCTAATTCCTTATCATTATATTTTCCGTTCTTGAATTCGATGTTCTCATAATTTACAGTTTCATCATAAATTCCATAATACCTAAAAGGTACAAGGTAACCTTTATTTATGGCATCACTAAGCCTTATTTCATAAACTGTATTGTAATCACAAAGAGAAAATACATCTTTTGAATCAAGTCTTTCAGGTGTTGCAGTTAAGCCAAGTAAGAATTTTGGTGTAAAATAATCTATAATTTTTCTATAATTACTTGATACTGCATGATGAAACTCATCTATTACTATGTAATCAAAATAATCCCTTTTAAAATATTCTTCCTTTAAATATTCATCCTTCCCCAAGGTTTGTACCAATGCAAAAATCATTGCTTTATCATTATCCTTAGTATTGTTATAAAAGAAGCCAATATCCTCAGACTTTCTAACATTTTTGAAGCTTAAAGCCGCCTGTTTAATTATTTCTTCTCTATGAGCAACAAATAAAACTCTTTCGGCTCTTATTGAATCAAACGCCGCTAAATATGTTTTTCCTACGCCTGTAGCAGCAACTACTAACCCTTTATCAAAGCCTTCTTCCCTTGAATTTTCTAATTCATATAAAGCTTCTATCTGTGCTCCCTTTGGTTCAAATAGCTCTATAACTTTATTTCCTTCGATTTCCTTTGGTTCAATTTCAGCTTCACTTTCCTTAGCTTTTTCAAGATCCTTGTAAACCTGCGGCCTCTTCCAATTCTTCGAGTAATTCTTCATTACCACATCATCTATAATTTCAGAATAATTAAGGAACAAATTTTCAAATTCATCATAAAAATCATTAAAATCTTCAGGATTTTGTGAGCGTAAAAACCTGTAATTCCATTCAATAGAATCTGTTAAAGCTCCCTTTGAAAGATTAGACGAACCTATATAAATTTCACTATCATTTTCAGTATGGAAAATATAAGACTTGGGATGAAAAGACTTGTTATGAACATTGTAAAATCTTAAATCTACCTTATCCTTAAGTGCTCCCTTAAGCATATAAAGAGCAGATGGAGATGTGATATTTAAATAACTACCTGTTAAAATTCTTATACTGACGTTTCTATCTATGGCTTCTTTTAAATCCTCTAAAATCATCTTGACTCCAGAATCCATAAGAAAAGAAACTATTATATCAATAGCTTTAGCATTTTTAATACTTTCTTTAAGCTTAGTGTATAAATGGTTGTCTTGCCCTGTACTTGCATTTCTAAACTCACGTATATTTGGGTATTCAGAAATAAAAACTGCTTCCTTTTCCTTTATATTTAATTCTTCATCTTCAAGTATTTTAAAGCTGCTCATAATTTTCCCCTCGATTATTTCATTTTCCTTGTTACATATGAATATTTTACCACAATAACCGTATAAATTCTAACAATATATGTTATTTTTACACATGATTTATTTATTTAAGCCTATATAATCAACTCAACTTTTGCTATATTATAGTATTATATACAGAATTAACATAAGGAGTGGTATTATGAAATTTTATCAATCAACAATCTTTAAAATAGTAATGGGATTAATCGCTTTCATTATAATTATTAAGTTCTCTTTTTTAATTTTATTAACAGGAATTGGGCTAGTAGTATACTTAAACATAAAGAATTCCAAATTCAAATCATTCAATAAGGCGGGCAAAATTCTTTTAAGTTCTTTTATGATTTTATTTACTTTATTGTTGGTAGGTATAAAAAATGTACCAACGGCTGACAAAACAGTTGCTACAAACTCAAAGGTTGAAAGTAATTCAGAAGCAATCAAACCTGCTGAACAGTCTGAAACTAAAGATGATAGCAAATCTACAGATGAAGTTAAGCCAGCAGCAAGTGAAAATAATAAGTCACAACCGCCTACTTCAAATGATACAAAAGTACAAGCGGCGAATACCGACACTTCCGTAAAATCATCAGAAAATACAAGCACAAATTCATCCACTAATAATGCTACAACAGCAAATACTAATGATGAAAATACAATAGTTTATTGTGTACCCAAAAGTGATGTTTATCATTTAAGCAAAGATGATCCAACTTTAAAAAAAAGTAAGAATATCTATGAAATTACTTTAAAAGAAGCTAAAGCTAGAGGCATGCAGCAGTCTAAATCAAAGGCTGATAATTAACATTTATTAAGTAAAGAAAAAAGCACTCCATCCGACAAAGATCTGTAGTGCTTTTTCTACAATTTATACATAATATAATTTAACATTTTATTTAGTAAATCTTATCATTTCAATTTCTTCTTCCTGTGATACAATCAAAATGGCATTTCTTCGCACCACTCATCATTCTTATCTTGCAAGCATTCTTCAAAATCCCAAAACATATCCTCATAATTTTCATAACTTGTAATATTGGAATTCTTTTTCCTTAATTCTTTTCTATTTTGATTAATCCTTACTTGTTCCTCAAAGCTACGTTCCAATTGCTTTACATATTCATCCTTGATTTTATATCCTAGAAAATTTAATTCCTTTACTGCACATAGCTTATCTACTCCAAAATGCTTACTATACCCTTTAACTAAATTTTGGCCATCATATTTAGATATCCAGCATCTCGCAGCCTCTAATCTAGAAGATCTTTTTAATCTTTTATGCCTTGGAATGTTAGAGTTATTCTTTCGTTTTTTCATCCTTATCTCCTAAATATCAATGTTTACATTATTCAAGTTAAAAACTAAAAGCATAAAGCACCTTATCTTCTTTGCCTATTGGCGGAGCTCCTTCACTAAATCCAATTATCTCTTCATTTTCATCTGTAAC
>NZ_AUUU01000062.1 GCF_002760435.1 Clostridium sp. LS | reverse complement strand
AGAGTAGTGGTCTCCAAAACCATTGGTTGTGGGTTCAAATCCTACTGCCCCTGCCACAAAGGTCGTAGTACGTTGTACTACGGCTTTTTTTATATGTAATAATAAATTATTACATATAAAAAAAGATTATTCAATAATTCTTATGTTTATGGAAAAGTATTCAAGAGGAAGAATGTAGCTTTGAATTATTGACTATTTGGATAAGCTAATGGATAATAATATGGAAATAAAATGAGTTTACAAAACGTGAGGGGAGATTTTATTATGATTGGAGAAAGAATTAGAGAAAGAAGACAACAGTTGGGATTAAGTTTAAAAGAACTAGCGGAAAAAACTGAATTAACATCAGGTTTCTTAAGCCAGATAGAAAGGGACTTGTCGGAACCTTCAATATCATCATTACGTAAAATTGCAGAAGTTTTAGGGGTAGCTGTATTTTATTTTTTGCTAGATGATAAAGTTAAGAACCCTGTAGTCAGACATAATGAAAGGAAAAAAATAAGATTTTCTGAATCTCATATGACTTATGAATTATTATGTCCAGATATGGATAGGCAGCTTGAAATGTTTATGGCAAAATTAGAACCGGGAGCTATGACGTGTAGTGAACCAATGACTCACCCAGGAGAAGAAGTAACCTATGTTATGAAAGGGACAATGTGGATAAAGATAGGCGATGAGGAATATACTCTTGAGGAAGGAGATACTATCTATTATTTTGGTACTACCCCACATCAAATAATAAATACTGGGGATGATGAAATGATATTTATTTCAACTATAACTCCACCTCAATTCTAAAAATCAATATAATAATTATGAATTTATTGACAATCCAATCAAGTCATGATATTATACATACATTAAATAAATTTAGTGTGACTAAATTTTATTTTGGCAATGAAGCCAAAATAATTTGATTTTTTATGATTAGATAATTTGTATTATTAATATCATGTATTTAAAATCTTTTTTTAAAATAAAATATTTAATGAAGAAAATAATTATACAATAAAATTTTTACTATCATTAGTATTAGAAAGTAAAAATCATAATAATATATAATAGCAAAGGCGCTATGGAAAAATCCATAGCGCCTTTTATATTTTAGAAAGGTAAGAGAAACACTTATATAAAGTAGTTTCGTTTATAACTATATAGAAATATTAATTTAAGGATTGGGTAATATGATATTTAAGCAGAAAACAATTCATAATTATATTTGTAATTTCTTATAAATAATTTGCATTATTACGAATTTTATATAAAAAAATTAAAAAAGCATTCGACTTTTTTGGTTTTTATGGTAGAATGATAATATAAAAATAATAAATTTGTAGAAAAAAAGTTTATTTGCAAAATTTCTGCTTATTTATATTTAAATATATAAACAAATCTGAATCATTTATAACTATTAGAAAGTTCTATTAAATTAAGGGGGGGCATTATGTCACAAAATAATTTTAACAAAGAAGATAAAGTAAATGAAATTCTTCCAGTAAGTCAGCTTGCTATTTTAGGCTTACAACATGTACTAGCTATGTATGCAGGAGCGGTAGCTGTGCCATTAATTATTGGGGGTGCTGTAGGTTTAACTCCAGAACAATTAGCACTATTAGTTGCTGCTGATTTATTTACTTGTGGTATTGCAACTTTATTACAAGCAATTGGCGTAGGACCATATATTGGTATTAAGTTACCAGCAATTTTAGGCTGTACCTTTGCAGCAGTTGGTCCATTAATTATTATAGGTAAGAACTTGGGGATGCAAACAGCCTATGGATCTATAATAGTAGCTGCAATTATAGTCGTATTAGTAGCACCGTTGTATGGAAAGATATTAAAGTTTTTCCCAACTGTTGTAACAGGAACCGTTGTTACAATGATTGGACTTTCTTTAGTGAATGTTGGAGTTACTAGTATTGGTGGTGGCTCAGGAGCTAAAGATTTTGGAAGTATACAAAATCTTTTATTAGCAGCATTTGTAATGATTGTTGTGTTAGTATCAAATAAATTCTTAAAAGGATTTTTTCAAGCTATTTCTGTTTTAAATGGTATTATTTTAGGAACAATAGTTGCTGCTTTTATGGGGAAAGTAGATTTTTCAGCAGTAGGAAGTGCACAATGGATAAGTTTTGTTCATCCTTTCAACTTTGGTTTACCAAAGTTTGATCTTGGGTCAATAATTATGATGACATTTGTTATGCTAACAGTAATGATTGAATCAACAGGTACATTCCTTGGTATTGGCAGAGTGTGCGAAAAAGAAATTTCTGAAAAAGATATTGTAAAAGGACTTAGGGCAGAAGGATTAGCAACAATTTTGGGAGGTATTTTTAATTCATTCCCATATACTACATTCAATCAAAATTTAGGACTTTTAGCTTTAAGTAAAGTAAAAAGCCGTTTTGTTGTTGTAGCTTCTGGTATCATTCTTGTTGCATTAGGGTTAATTCCTAAATTTGCAGCTTTAGCTACTATTATTCCTCAACCTGTTATAGGGGGAGCTACAACTATAATGTTTGCAATGGTTGCAGTAGCAGGAATCCAAATGCTTTCAAAAGTAGACTTTAATAAGAACTCAAATATGCTTGTTGTTGCTTGCTCAATTGGTATAGGACTTGGAATCACTGCTGTACCTAACTTACTTGATCAGACACCAACAATTTTCAAATCGATTTTTAGTAGTGGTATAGTTTCAGCTTCTGTTGTAGCAGTAATTCTTAATGCATTTTTAAATCACGGTAATAAGGAAACTGATAGCGAAGTGAAAGCTTCAGAAAGCGATTCTACAGGAATGATTATATAAACCATAGCTGTACTAAACTTATATTAGACAAAGAGGTCATCACATTTTAACGTGTGATGACTTTTTTATAAGGTATTTTTCTAATATATTAAAAATAATTTATAGAAGAAAAGTGGTTTGTTAATAAAGTAATATAAATGTATTTTTCTCCTTAGGTTTTCCATAACATTTAAATATAATTAATAACTGATCTATACATTTTCTATAAAAGTTTATTATAATGATTTAAGGAACCCTATCCCGTAAGAAATTTTTAAAATTAATATAAGAATTAAGTAGTAAATAAGATTAAAGTAGAATCATATAATTATATATGGTACCGCTTTCAGAAACTAGGAATTTAGTAAAAACGTATATCAAGTTGAATATGCAAAATTATTTAAACTAAGGAGAGATGATTTTATATGAAAGGTTATGATAATGAAATCAAAATTTTAAAGGGAAATATTATATATACCGAAACCTGTAATTCATTTAATATGATTGAAAATGGATTTATTGTGGTTAATAAGAATGTTATAGAAGGAGTATTTGAGGTATTACCAGAAAAATATAAAAATATAAATATTAAAAATTATGGAGATAAACTAATAATTCCTGGATTTGTAGATCTGCATACTCATGCTTCTCAATTTGCTATAAAGGGAATTGGTTATGATAAAGAGCTTTTACCTTGGCTTGAGACTTATACTTTTCCTGAAGAAGCTAAATTTAATAATATATCCTATGCTACAAAAGTATACAAAGAATTTGTTGATGAGCTATATAGTGAGGGAACTACGAGAGCAGTTATTTTTGCTACAATTCATTCTGAAGCTACAGAAATATTAATGAATCTTATTGAGGAAAAAGGAATAGCAGCTTATGTAGGAAAAGTTAATATGGATAGAAATTGTCCGGATACATTAAAGGAAAATAGCAATGAATCCATAAAAGATACTATTAAGTGGATAGAGAACTGCGGAAAAAAATATACATTTGTTAAGCCGATAATTACTCCAAGATTTGTTCCAAGTTGTACAAGCTACTTAATGAAGGAGTTAGGTGATATTGCATTACAGGATAATATACCAGTTCAATCACATTTATCAGAAAATTTATCGGAGATTGAATGGGTAAAGGAATTACATCCGGAATGTGGAAACTATGGAGAGGTGTATGATAAATTTAATCTTTTTGGACAAACAAAAAGTATAATGGCTCATTGTGTTCACTTAACGGAAGATGAGATAAATAAGATTGAGAAAAATAAAGTGACAATAGCACATTGTCCAACCTCTAATGTGAATTTGTCTAGTGGGATACCACCGATTAATAGGCTGCTAAGAAGAGGTATTGATATAGGACTTGGATCAGATATAGCAGGAGGAGAAAGTTTAAGCATGTTGTCAGTAATGGCGTGTGCAATTAAAATATCAAAACTGAGAGAAATACATTTTCAAGAGAAAGAGAAACAATTAACACTTCCAGAAGTATTTTATTTAGCAACAAAAGGTGGAGGTAAATTTTTTGGTAATGTAGGAAGTTTTGAAAAAGGTTATGAATTTGATGCTTTGGTAATTGAAGATGATAACCTATGGAAGATTAATAAAGGAACTTTAGAAGAAAGAATAGAAAAATTAATATATTTAGGAAATAATAAAAATATAATTAATAGATATGTATGTGGAAGAGAAATATAGTAAAAATTATATATAACTGGACAAAGAGGTCTTATTTCAAAATTCGGAATAGGATCTCTTTTTTTATTTAATAAATTAGTTAAATTTATATAGAAGTAATCTTATTTTAGATTGAAGAATATTAAATATGAATAAGATGAATATTTTATTTTGAAAGAAGTGAAAAGTTATGGAAGATATAAGAAAGGCAGTCACAAAAGTAGATCATAAAATAAAAGTAGATGGAAGTGCTAAATATATAGCTGATATAAAATTTAAAGATAGTTTATATGCTAAAACTTTACGTTCAGAAAAAGCTAAGGCTTTTATAAAAAATATTATTATTCCGGAATTAAAAGAAGGATACTATATAGTCCGAGGAGAGGATGTGCCGGGATTAAATAAGGTAAAAATAATAAAGAATGATATGCCGGTTTTTTCAGATGAGGAAGTTAATTATATAGGAGAACCAATATTATTAGTTATAGGCCCTGAGCTAGAAGAAGTTTTAAAAATATTAAATGAGATTAAAGTTGAATATGAAGAATGTACTCCTATTTTTGATATGAGAAACTCTAAAGAAGTATTTGATAAATATGAATATGAAAAAGGAAATATAGAAGATGCAATTAATTCTTCTTTAAAAACTATTGAAGAAGAATTTTATACAGGATATCAAGAGCAGGCTTATTTAGAAACTCAAGGAGTAATAGGGACTTATGAAAATGAAAAAGTTTCTGTATATGGAACTATGCAGTGTCCATATTATGTTAAAGGTGCTGTTGTTCAAGCGCTAGGATTTAAAGAAGATAATGTAAGAATAGTGCAAACCATAACTGGAGGCGGATTTGGTGGAAAAGAAGATTACCCTTCATTACTTGGAGCACAGGCTGCTGTTGCGACTTACAAAGCTAAAAAGCCAGTAAGATTAATCTTAGAAAGAGTTGAAGACATATCTGTTTCAACTAAGAGACATCCTGCTTTATTAAGATATAAAACATATCTTGATAAAAATAATGATGTAATTGGAATGGATATAGATATAACTTTAAATGGTGGAGCATATGCAACTTTATCAAGTGTTGTTCTTCAAAGGGCTTTGATATGTGCTACCGGAGTTTATAATATACCAAATGTTAGAGTTAAAGGACGTGTAGTTAAGACTAATACAGTTCCTACTGGAGCATTTAGAGGGTTTGGCGGGCCACAGAGCTTATTTGCAATTGAAACACATATGGCGCATGTAGCTTCAGAAATAGGATGTATTCCATTAGAATTTAAGAGAAAATATTTTGTAAAGGCTGGAGATGTAACCAGTACTGGTGGAAAGTTTGCACATGAAGTAAAACTCAAAGAGATGCTGGAAAAAGCTGAAAGAATAAGTGGATTTAGTGAAAAACATGATAAATATTTAAAAGAAGTAGGAATAATTAAAAAAGGAATAGGAATATCAATATTTCTACATGGTTGTGGATTCACTGGAAGCGGAGAAAGAGATTTAATAAAAGCTAAAGTTAAGCTTTTAAAACGTGAAAATGGAATTATAGAGATTTTAGCAGCTAATACTGAAATGGGACAAGGACTTCAAACTACATTTAAAAAAATTGTAGCAAAAGTACTTGATAAAAATTATGAAGACATTTTATATATAAACCCGGATACAGATAGAGTACCTGATTCAGGCCCAACAGCTGCTTCAAGATCAATTATGGTAGTTGGTAAATTACTTGAGAAAGCTGCATTAAGACTTAAGGAAAATTGGATTGATGGACAAGTTCAGATAATAGAAGAGGACTATAAGCATCCAAATTTAATTCCTTGGGATATAGAAAAATTTAATGGAGACGCTTATCCAGATTATTCATGGGGGATAAATGTAGTAGAAGTAGAGGTAAATACAATAACAGCGACAACACAAGTAACTGGAATATATACAGTCTTTGATGTTGGAACTCCAATCGATGAAACAATTATAGAAGGACAGATTCAAGGAGGAGTAATACAGGGGCTTGGATATGCATCATGTGAAAATATGGAGTGTGAGAATGGAATATTAAAGCAAAATAGCATAACAGATTATATAATTCCAACTGCCAAAGATGTTGTAAATATTAAAAATGAATTAGTGGAAAATCCTTGCGACCTTGGTCCGTTTGGCGCAAAGGGAGCAGGAGAATTAACCTTTGTAGGAACTGCACCAGCTTATGTAAATGCAATAGAAAATGCATTAGGAGTAAAAGTAAATAAAATACCTGTAACTCCTGAATGGATAATGGAGGCGATAATAAATGAGTAATACAATTACATTGAATATAAACAATAGAATAATATTTACAAAAGAAAATTCTACAAAAAGATTACTGGACTTTTTAAGAGAAGATTTGGATATAACAGGTCCTAAAGAAGGCTGTGGCGAAGGAGAATGCGGTGCATGCGCTGTAATTATAGACAATGAATTAGTTAATTCATGTTTAGTAACTATTGGTTCTATTGCGGAAAAAGAAGTTTTAACCGTTGAAGGATTAAAAGGGACTAAGCAGTTTGATGTTTTAGAAAAATGTTTTGCAGAAGCAGGGGCAATACAATGCGGATTCTGCACGCCAGGAATGATAATGGCAGCACATACACTTCTATCTAGGAACCCAAAGCCAACAGAAGATGATGTTAGAGATGGCATTTCAGGAAACTTATGTAGGTGCACAGGATATAATATGATAATTAATGCTATACTCATGGCAGCTAAAAGAGGTGATGGATTATGGTAGATGGATATTTACCAAAGGATTTTCTAGAGGCGCTAACAATATTAGATGAAAAAGATGTTACTATTTATGCGGGGGGAACTGACTTGATGGTTCGAAATAAGAATGCGGCATCACTTCTTCCAAAGTTTAATAATGACTTATTATATGTAGGAAATTTAAAAGAATTAAAGGGAGTTAAAGAATCAATTAATTACTTAGAAATAGGAGCTGCATGCACTTTATCATCACTTTTATGGGAAAAAGAAATTCCAGAAGTTTTAAAAGAGTGTATAAGAGAAATAGCATCACCTGCCATAAGGAATATGGGTACAATAGGCGGCAATATATGTAATGCATCTCCAGCTGGTGATACGCTGCCCATATTATATGTGTTAGATGCTAAACTTAAACTGACAAGTAAAAAAACTTATAGAGAAGTTGGTATACAGGATTTTATACTTGGACCAAGAAAAACTATTCTTGGAAAACACGAAATTTTAGAAAGTATAATCATACCTAAAACCAAATTTAATAAAGTATATTATGAAAAAGTTGGAGCAAGAAAAGCTTCAGCTATATCGAAATTATCTTTTGTAGGACTTGCAGTATTGAAAGATGAAAGAATTGAAGACATCAGAATAGCAATAGGTTCAGTAGCTCCTAAAATAGTTAGAATAAAGGAAGCGGAAGATATTTTAATAGGAAGCAATATTAAAGATGTAAAAGCTTTGATAGAGGAAGTGAAAAGAAATTACTCTAAAGAAATTACTCCTATTAATGATCAAAGGTCTACGGCTGTTTATAGAAAAACAGCGGCATTAAGGCTTGTTAAATACTTTTTAGATATAAAATTAATTAATTAGAAAAAGAAAAACTACCTGTTTATGGGTAGTTCTTCTTTATAAAAAGTGAACAATAAATTTAATTATAAAACAATCATACCTATAAATCCGCTTATGATACCAAGTATTGCAGTAGCGGTTCCCACAAATGCAAGGATGCGTGTTGGAAATGCTCTTTTTACAAGTAATAATGATGGAAGACTAACTGCTGGTAAAGTTATAAGTAAGGCTGCAGCTGGTCCTGCTCCAAGTCCAAGAGACATTAAAGCTTGAATTATGGGTATTTCTCCTGCCGTCGGGATAACGAATAATGTACCTGCTATAGCTAATCCTATAATTATTATAAAGCTATTCCCCCATGCAGGGTTAACAGCAGGGAATAGCCATGCTCTAAACGCACCCAAGATTGCAACTACAATTAAATACGCTGGTATGGTATCTATAATTAATTGTAATAATGCTTTTAACCATTTAATTAATAAAGTATCTGTGCTTTCTAATGTTTTAGATTCAGAATTTAATAGTTCAATGTCAATTTGCTCGTCCTTACTGAACTTTGATGAAAGAGTTGATATTCCTAAAACTAATACTATACCCATTATTACTCTTAATATGGCAAAATTCCAGCCTAGAACAAATCCCATAAATATTATTGTAGCTGGATTAAGAGTTGGGTTACCTAAGAAGAAAGCTAGAGCTCCATTAGTTGAGGCTGATGATTTTTTAAGACCAACAGCAACTGGTGCTGCACAGCATGTACACATCATGCCTGGAAGTGATGTTAATCCTGCAAAAACTGTACTTTTAATATTTTTGCTTCCAAGAGCTTTTTTAATCCAAGCCTTAGGAAATAGCACCTGAACAAGGGAGCCTATTAATAATCCCAAGATTACTGCTTTCCACACAGATGTAAAATAGGAAGTCATGTACGATATTGCAGCTGCAAAAGATGGCGGAGGTGCAACAGCAGCCTTACCTGATATTATTGAGTCACCAATTGAATGTTTAGATGCGGCTATGAATGCTTTTGCATAATAAGGTGACCACTTAACATAAAATAATCCACCTACCACTATAAGTATAAAAAGGAATAATAACTTAATATTTTTTTGATTTGATGTGTTATTCAAAGTACTATTATTTATTGTTTGTGACATTTTTACCCCCTAGTAAAAGCTTAATATAATAAGTTAGTTTATCTTTAAATTCGTCAAAAATCAATAAAATTTGATATAGTATTTTTCTATAAAAGTATATTATATATAGGAAATTATAATAAATATATAAAAATCACTATCAATTATCGAAAAATGATATAATGTAAAGTAAAGAATTTCAACTTTTCTGTTTACTTATTCTAAATTCAGAAAAGTTATTTAATGTTAATTGGGTGAAAAGAATGAAAGTTTTTAAATGTATTAATGGATTAGTTAAGGAACAAAATTCATTAATGAAAGTCTTAAAAATACATGAAAATAAAAGGCAGGTTATTTCATTTGTTGGCGGAGGCGGGAAAACGAGTTTAATTTATGAATTAGGAAATGAGTTAAGCAAATTAGGAAAAAAGGTTATTATAACTACAACTACTAATATGTTTATGCCCCAAAGTAACGTGGTGTTTACTGGGAAGAAAGAAGATATTATTAGTTTCTTAAAGTATGAGAATTTGGTTACAGTTGGATTGAAGGCATCCCCAAAAGATATAAATGCCAATACAGAGGAATTAGAAAAGATAACTGGTCTTCCATTAAATGAAGCAAGGAAACTTATAGAATTAGCTGATTTTGTTTTAGTTGAAGCAGATGGATCAAGGAGGCTTCCCTTAAAGGCCCCAGCAGAACATGAACCAGTAATTTTAGAAGGAAGCAGTTTGGTTATTGGAGTATGTGGTATCGATGCATTTGGAAAGCCAATAGAAGAAACTTGCCATAGACCTAATTTAGTCGCAAATCTTTTAAATGTTAATAGAAATCATATTATTAACGAAAAAGATATTGCGCTAATACTATTAAGCCATAATGGTCAGAAAAAAGATGTGCAATGTGATTATAAAGTTATTATAAATAAGGTAGATAATGAGAAATTATTAAGAATAGCTGAAAAGATATCAAGTGAATTTTATGAATTAGGATTAAATGAGTTGATATTAACTACCTTTAAGGAAAAAATATAAACTTACGAGTCATAGTGTTTAGAAAGGAGAATACAAATATAAATATGATATTAATAAAAGGTGCTGGAGATTTAGCAACAGGGGTAGCTCATAGATTGAAAAAATGTGGATTTGATATAGTTATGACAGAAATTCCTAAGCCAACGACGGTTAGAAGAACAGTGGCTTTTTCACAGGCAGTATACGACAAGGAAGTAGATGTTGAAGGGATAAGAGCTGTTTTAGCATATAAAAAGGATGATATTTATAAGATTATTAAAAATGGAGATATAGCCGTAATAGTGGATGAAAATGCAAGAATCATAGAGGATATAAAACCCGATGTAGTAATTGATGCTATAATAGCAAAGAAAAATTTAGGAACGAACATCAATGATGCCAAAATTGTAATTGCACTTGGACCAGGATTTGAGGCAGGAATTGATTGTCATTGTGTTGTTGAGACACAAAGAGGTCATTATTTGGGAAAAGCAATATATAAGGGAAGTGCTATACCCAATACTGGAATTCCAGGGAATATAGGTGGTTATACAATAGAAAGAATAATAAGAGCAGAAGATGATGGCAAAATTATGCCGGTATCTAAAATAGGGGATTACGTTCAAAAAGGAGATATTGTAGCATATGTGAATAACGCTCCAATTTACGCTCAGTTAAGTGGAATAGTGAGAGGAATGCTTCAAGAGGGATTAGAAGTCTATAAAGGTATGAAGAGTGGTGATATAGATCCAAGATGTGAAAGGAATCACTGTTTTACAATATCAGATAAAGCAAGATCTATTGCGGGTGGTGTTTTAGAAGGAATTTTATTTCTTAGTAATACTCAAGAAAATTAATAGTAATGTGGAATATCTATTTAAATTTAATAAAATTCTTTAATAAGGAGATAGTTAAAATATGAATAAAGTAATTGACGCTAAAGGAAAAGAATGTCCAACTCCAGTAATAATGGCAAAAAAAGAAATAGATAAAGGAGTTAGGGATTTTATCGTTGAAGTTGATAATAAAATAGCGGTACAGAATCTTGAAAAATTAGCTAACAGCCAAGGTTTATCAACATATACAAAAGAAGATACTGATGTATTTAAAGTTACATTTTTAAGTGATAAAAGCAAGGATAATGAGTGTGTAGAATGTAATCAAGTATTAGAAAAATTAGAGGGGAATACTACTCATACAGGTAGTTGGTCTGTCTTTATAGGAAAAGAAATTATTGGAGCTGGAAATGAAGAACTTGGAAAATCACTAATAAAAATGTTTTTTTATACAATAGCAGAAGGTGAAGATTTACCTAAATCAATTTTATTTATGAATGATGGTGTAAAAGTTCCAACTTTAAATGAACAAGCGATAGAACATATTAAAGATTTAGAAAATAAAGGTGTTGAAATACTAACTTGTGGAGCATGTCTTAATTTTTATAAATTAGAAAGCAGCTTAAAGGTAGGAAAAATAAGCAATATGTATGACATAACAAATGCTATGAAAGAATCATCAAAAGTTATTACACTTTAGCAAGAGCAAGCAACTGTAAATTGTAAACTGTAAACTGTATGAGTGGGGTGTTATATGTCAAAGAATATTAAACTTACTAGTCTGGTTAAAACTTCAGGATGTGCTGCAAAAGTTGGTCCTGGTGTGCTTCATAATGTTTTAAGCAAGCTGCCTAAATTCGAAAATTCTAATTTACTCGTTGGATTTGATACTAATGATGACGCTTGTGTATACAAAGTTAATGATAATACAGTGGCAATTCAAACAGTGGATTTTTTTCCACCAATGGTTGATGATCCATACGCTTTTGGTCAAATTGCAGCCGCTAATGCTCTTAGCGACATTTATGCAATGGGTGGAAATCCAGCAATAGCTATGAATTTACTATGCTTTCCTTCCTGCTTAGATACATCAACTATGCATGATATCCTTGCTGGTGGGTATGAGAAAGTCAAGGAAGCGGGTGCTGTAATTGCTGGAGGGCATACTATCTCAGATCCAACTCCTAAATATGGCCTTTGCGTAAGTGGATTTGCACATCCAAGTGAGATACTTTCAAATAGCAATGCACAGAGCGGAGATATACTTATACTTACAAAACCATTAGGTATTGGAATAATGAATACTGCTGCTAAAGCGGAGTTGTTAACTGAAAGTAAGATAAAAGAAGTTACATCTATAATGTCCACATTGAATAAATATGCTAAAGAATGCATGTCTGGACTCGAGATACATTCATGTACTGATATAACTGGGTTTAGTTTAATTGGTCATAGTTATGAAATGGCAAGCGGAAGTAATAAAGCTATAGAGATTTTTAGTGATTGTGTACCTATTATAGAGGGAGCTTTAGACTATGCTAGAATGGGTATCATACCTGAAGGGATGTATAATAATCTCGATTATTTAAATGGTAAATTCACTTTGGCTTCAGATATTAAACAGGAGCTACAGGATATTTTAATGGACCCACAAACTTCAGGCGGCTTATTGATTTCAATTTCAGAAAAGAATGTTAGTGAGTACTTATCAAGAATTGAAGAATTTACCTCATATGCAAAAGTAATTGGGCAAGTTGTTGATAAGGGTGATAAACATATAATTATTAAATAATAAAAAATATAAATTTAGGAGTAATATACAGAGATAGGTGAGCAAGCTAAATGGAAAATTAAAGAATAATATAAATTGGGGGCAGTGATTATGAAATTGCAAAAGAACTTACCAGAAATCTTTGAAGAATTTGCAGAAGGCAGAAGAAATGCGTTTATTAAAGCTAAGGAACTTAAGGATAAAGATATACCTTTAATAGGTGTATTTTGTACTTATTTTCCACAAGAAATAGCACTAGCTATGGGGGCTGCTACTGTTTCCCTTTGTGCGACATCTGATGAAACTATTGTGGATGCAGAACAAGACCTTCCACGTAATTTATGTCCATTAATCAAATCAAGCTATGGTTTTGCAAAAACTGATAAATGTCCATTCTTTTTCTTTTCAGACCTGATTGTTGGGGAAACAACTTGTGATGGTAAAAAGAAAATGTATGAGTATCTTTCTGATTTTAAACCAGTGCATGTTATGGAACTTCCAAATTCTCAAAGTGAAGGGGGACTTAAGCTATGGAAAAATGAAATCATTAAATTAACAAAGAGTTTGGAAGAATTATTTGGTGTAAAAATAAGTGAAAATGATATAAGAGAAGCAATTAAAGTAAAAAATAATGAGCGTAAAGCATTAAAAAGATTTTATGAACTTGGTAAAAAAGAACCAGTTGCAATGTTAGGGCAAGATATTTTTAAAGTTATAAATGGAACAACATTTAGCTTTGATAAAGAAGAAATTCCTAAACAAATGGATGAGCTAATTGAAAAAATTAATTCTGAGTATGAAATCACAAAGAAATATGAATCTAAACCGCGTATATTAATTACCGGGTGTCCTATTGGCGGGGCGGCTGAAAAAGTTATTAAAGCAATTGAAGATAATGGAGCTTATGTAGTTGCTTTTGAAAATTGCAGTGTTGCAAAAGCTGTTGATGAATTAGTAGATGAAAATAATCCAGATGTTTATGATGCTCTTTCTCGTAAATATTTATCAATTGGGTGTTCATGCATGACTCCTAATCCTAATAGGATTAAACTTCTTAACAAGATGATTGATGAGTATAAAGTAGATGCTGTTGTTGATGTAATACTGACAGCTTGTCATACATATAGTGTAGAAACTCTATCAATTAAGCGATTTGTAAATAGTGAGAAAAGCAAGCCATATATGAGTGTTGAAACTGATTTTTCTACTAATGATATAGGTCAATTAAATACTAGAATGGCTGCATTTATAGAAATGCTTTAATACCTATTAAGAATCTAAGGGGATAAATTATGAACAAATATACTTTAGGAATTGATTCTGGATCAACAACTACAAAAGGTGTGTTATTTGATGGCAAGACAATTGTTAAAACAATGATTTTAAAGACTTCTGCAAAGCCAAAGGAGAGCATTTATAAAATTTATGAAGAACTTTATTCTGAGGACGTTAAATATACTATAGCTACAGGGTATGGTAGAAACCTATTAAAAGAAGCAGATAAAACTATTACAGAAATAACCTGTCATGCCCAAGGAGCAGCTTTTCTTGCTCCTACTATTAGAGGAGTTATAGATATAGGTGGGCAGGATTCTAAAGCTATTTTACTAGATAATTCATTAAATGTTGTAGATTTTGTTATGAATGATAAATGCGCTGCTGGAACTGGTAGATTTGTTGAAGTTATGATGAGAATTTTAGAAGAAGATATTTCTAATATTGATGAGTTCGTTAAAAATAGAAATCCAGTAAGTATATCTAACATGTGCACTGTCTTTGCAGAAAGTGAAATTATTAGCCTTTTAGCGAATGATGTGCATAGAGGCGATATAGCGTTTGGAATTATTCATTCAATTTGCAAAAGAACAGCTAATTTTGCACAAAAAATAAATTTGAATGGAGATATATTTTTTAGTGGCGGGCTTGCGGCTTCTGAAACATTTAGAACAACACTTGAAAGTTATCTTAATAAAAAAGTACTAACCAATACTTTAAGTCAGTATGCTGGTGCAATTGGCGCAGCTACTATTGGATACAGAAAATTTAAATAAAGTGATGAAAGGAATTATACAAAAGTTTACTTGGAGGTATAATTAAAAGATTAACATAATGAAAATAAATTTAATTTTACTAGCGGCAGGAAATAGTAGTAGATTTGAAGGAAATAAATTGCTTACTATAGTTAATGATAAGCCTATGTATATGAATGCTATTGAAATAGTTTCAAAAATAAGCTTTAATAAGATAATTGTAGTAACACAATATGAAGAAATTAAAGGAGCATTGTCAAAGTGTAACATAGAAGTTATTATGAATTACAATAGCGAGCTTGGAATATCTCATTCAATTAAACTTGGAGTGCAAAGTTCTAAAGATGCAGATGCATACATGTTTATGGTATGCGATCAACCATTTATATCATTAAATAGTCTAGAGGCATTGATAAATGAGTTTACAAAAAGTCATAAAGGATTAGCCTGCATTGCATACAAAGGTAATCTATGTAATCCAACTATTTTTTCAAATAAATATAAAAATGATTTGCTGAACTTAAAAGGTGATATTGGTGGAAAGTATATAATAAATAAAAACTTAGATGATTTAGTAACAACAGAAATTTATGATAAATTAGAAATAACAGACATTGATACGAAAAAAGAATTATATGATATAGAAAAAAAGAGATGAGCAGCTGGTAACTCATCTCTTTTTTAATGCGAACCTTAGGGTTGTAAAATTGTATAAGTATAGGAATAAGACGAACATTTACGCGAAATAACGACAAAAAGTACTAGAATATGAATGGTAAGTGTGATAAAATTAATTTACAAATACTAAACTTATTTATATTCATTATCTAAATATAAGTAAGAAAATTGTAAAATAAGTGCTAAGACAGCAGAGAATTTTTATGAAATACTAAAAATTTTAAAACATCCACTAAATTATCTTTGCAAAATATTTGGTGGATATTTTAATGTATTAAATTCAACTAAACTATTTATAAAAATACTATACAGAAAATTAGTAATTAATTATTGAAAATATTTTTACATATGAAATAAAACGGAGGTAAGAAGAATTTGTTTACTATTAAGAATTATGTTGTAGTGGAAAACCTGGAACAAGCATACGAATTAAACCAAAAAAGAAATAATACTATTTTAGGTGGAATAGCATGGCTTAAAATGGGAAACCGTAATATTGATACAGCAATTGATTTATCTAAGGTTGGGCTAGATAAAATTGAAGAAGATGAAGAATCTTTTAAAATAGGATGTATGTGTACATTGAGAGAATTAGAAGTGCATAAATCACTAAATTCCTATTTTAATGGTGCAATAGCTAAATCCCTAGTACATATAGTTGGAGTACAATTTAGAAACTGTGCAACTATTGGAGGAAGCATTTATTCACGCTTTGGTTTTTCTGATATTTTAACAGTATTAATGGCCTTAGATACTTATGTAGAGCTTTATAAAGGTGGAATAATTCCATTAGAAGTATATAAGGATATGCAGTATGATAATGATATTTTATTAAGAATAATAATAAAGAAAGATTCTAGATCAGTATCATATTTGACACATAGAATGAGTGCTACAGATATTCCAACATTAGCAGCAGCAGTTTCTAGAAATGAAGGTAAATGGAAAATAGTATTAGGGGCTAGACCACAAAGAGCGATGGTTGTAAGTAGTTCAGAAGAGATACTTAGTGAAGTTCCAAGTAAGGAAGAAATTGATTCTTTATTAAGCGATATCGCTAAAAATGTGAAATTTGGAAGCAATATGCGAGGTAGTAAGGAGTATAGGCAAATTTTAGCTAAAGTATTTATTAATAGAGCAATAGAGGAAATTGTAGGAGGCACTTATGCAAATTAAATTGTGGATAAATAATAAATTGTTTGAAGATGATATACAAGTTGATATGCTACTAATTGATTATTTAAGAAGTAAGGGATTTTACAGCGTTAAAAGAGGCTGTGAAACTGCAAATTGCGGATTATGTACTGTGCATTTAGAAGGAAAACCAATTTTATCATGTAGTACTTTAGCTGTTAAAGCAAACGGATTCCACGTAACAACTCTTGAAGGCTTACAAGATGAGGCGGAAGAATTTGGAGCATTTATGGCAGACCAAGGAGCAGAACAATGTGGTTTTTGCAGTCCTGGTTTTGTGATGAATGTTTTAGCAATGAAAAAAGAGTTAAAAAATCCAACTGAAGAAGAAATTAAACAATATCTTGTAGGAAATTTATGTCGCTGCACAGGATATATGAGTCAGTTAAGAGCAGTAAAGAAGTATTTAAATATAAATTAAGAAATGAACAATTAATTATTAAATAAGGAGAATTAAAATGAGTTTTGTAAACAAGGGGATAAGAAAAAAAGATGCAATGTCGCTTATAACAGGTAAACCAGTATATACAGATGATATAGCACCAAGTAATTGTTTAATAGTAAAAGTCTTAAGAAGCCCGCATGCTCATGCTTTGGTAGAAGACATTAACATAGAAATAGCTGGTAAGGTACCAGGCATTGAGTGTATTTTAACATATAAAGATGTTCCTAAATCTAGATTTACTATGGCAGGGCAATCTTATCCAGAGCCAAGCCCTTATGATAGATTAATTTTAGATAAAAGAATTAGATGTGTTGGGGATCCAGTAGCTATAGTTGCTGGTATTAATGATAAATGTGTAGATAAAGCACTAAAATTAATTAAAGTAAAATATGAAGTTCTAGATGCTATTTTGGATTTTAGAGAAGCTAAAGATAATAAAATTTTAGTTCATCCAGAAGAGGATTTTAAATCATTATGCGATGTTGGAACTGATGCAAAAAGAAATATTTGCTCATGTGGTGAAATGGAAATTGGAAATGTAGAAGACGAATTAAGTAAATGTGACTATGTAATTGAGGAAACTTATCATACAAAAGCTAATAGCCAAGCTATGATGGAAACTTTTAGAACATTTACTGAACTAGATACTTATGGAAGGCTAAACATAACAAGTTCAACTCAAATTCCTTTCCATGTAAGACGTATATTATCAAATGCTCTTGAAATACCAAAATCTAAAATAAGAGTAATTAAGCCAAGAATTGGAGGAGGCTTTGGTGCTAAGCAAAGTGTTGTAGCAGAAGTTTTTCCAGCAATAG
The DNA here is from genome assembly GCF_002760435.1 of Clostridium sp. LS. GTDB lineage: Bacteria > Bacillota > Clostridia > Clostridiales > Clostridiaceae > Clostridium. The sequence continues at coordinate 23,979 of NZ_AUUU01000062.1, read as the reverse complement.
TAACATTAAAAACAGGAAAGCCAGCTAAGATGATTTTTACTAGAAAAGAAAGTATGACTAGCGGAAGTCCTAGACATGAAATGGAGATAAAAGTTAGATTAGGTGCAGATAAAAATGGTGTAATTAAAGCTATAGATGTTTATACACTATCAAATGCAGGAGCATATGGTGAACATGGCCCAACTACAGTTGGATTATCTGGACACAAATCAATGCCGCTTTATGGAAAAGCTAGTGCTTATAGATTTAATTTTGATGTTGTATATTCAAATACTATGGGTGGCGGAGCTTATAGGGGATATGGAGCTACACAAGGATTATTTGCAGTAGAATCAGCAGTTAATGAATTAGCAGCAAAACTTAATATGGACCCAATTAAAATAAGAGAAATTAACATGGTAAGAGAAGGACAAGTTATGCCTGCTTACTATAATGAAACTGCTAGGAGTTGTGCACTAGATAAGTGCTTAGAAAAAGCTAAAGAAATGATAGACTGGGATAAAAAATATCCTTGTAGAGATATGGGAAATGGAAAAGTAAGATCAGTTGGTGTAGCGATGGCTATGCAGGGATCTGGAATATCTAATGTAGATACAGCAGCTGTTGAGATAAAATTAAATGATGATGGATTCTATACTTTAATGATAGGGGCATCAGAAATGGGAATGGGATGTGACACAATACTTGCTCAAATGGCAGCAGATTGCTTAGATTGTCATGTTGATAATATAGTTGTTCATGGAGTTGATACTGATCAATCACCATACGATACTGGTTCTTACGCTTCAAGTACAACTTATATTACTGGAGGAGCAGTGGTTAAGACTTGTGATACTTTGAGGAAAAAGATAATAGAAGAAAGTGCTAAGATCCTTGATTGCCCAGCTGGGAATTTAGAGTTCGATGGTGAAAAAATATTCTCACTTGAAGATAATAAAAACATAACTTTAAAAGAATTAGCTGATGCAACATATCTTGCGGGAAGCAGTATGTTAAGCGCTAGCGAATCAAATTCTTCACCAATTTCACCACCACCATTCATGGTTGGAATTGTGGAAACTGAAATAGATAAATTAACTGGAAAGCTTGAAATAATAGATTATGTTGCAGTTGTAGATTGTGGAACTGTTATAAATCCAAATCTTGCACGAATTCAAACAGAGGGTGGAATTGTTCAAGGGATTGGAATGGCTTTATATGAAGATATTACTTATGATATGAATGGAAGGATGAGAAATGATTCATTCCTTCAATACAAAATACCAACCCGTCTTGATGTAGGAAATATAAGGGTAGAATTTGAAAGCAGCTTTGAACCAAGTGGACCATTTGGAGCAAAATCGATAGGTGAAATTGTAATTAATACACCATCACCAGCTTTAGTTAATGCTGTATATAATGCTACAAAAGTAAATATAAGAACATTACCAATAACTGCTGAAAAAATAGTTATGAGAATGCTTGAAAAATAGAATAATACATATTCCAGGTTTAACTAAGACTAAGGTGAAGATTAAAATCTACTTAAGTCTTAGTTAAATTTATATTATCAGCAATACGTGGCGTATATAATAAAAAAAGTTATTATTTGATCAATATAATATCACCTTTCTTAGTAGAATCAATTTTAAAGAATTAATTTATACTAAGAATGGTGTTTTTTATTTTATATTATAATCTCAACATAAATAACAATAAAGTTAGAAACAATAAAAATAATATTTTAGAAGGGCGGAGAAAAATGGATTTATTGATGACGGTATTATTATTGCTTGTTTTTATACTAATTTCCAATATTATTAGCCACTATATCCCATCTATTCCCGCGGCACTAATTCAAATCAGCTTTGGAATAATAACTGCACTTGCATTTAAAGGAATTTCATTTCAAATAGAAACTAAGTGGTTTTTATTGTTATTTGTAGCACCTATTTTATACAATGATGGAAGACATTTTCCGCGGGAAGAATTGTGGAAAATGAAAGCATCAATATTTGGTAATGCTCTTGTTCTTGTCCTTTTAACTACTATTGGTGGAGGATACTTTATTCATTGGGTGATACCAAGCATTCCTCTTGCTGCAGCCTTTGCATTAGCTGCTATTTTATCGCCAACTGATCCTGTGGCTGTAAACGGGATTGCAAAAAGAATTCATATTCCTGAAAAAGTATTGAATCTTGTTAGAGGAGAATCTCTAATAAATGATGCATCTGGTTTAGTTGCCTTTAATTATGCAGTAGCAGCAGTAGTAACCGGGTATTTTTCTTTACAAGAAGCAATCCTTAATTTCACATATGTGTTTATAGCTGGAGGAATCTTAGGATTAATACTTGGTTTGATTGTAACATGGATAAGATTTATTTTACGTAAACAAGGGATCGATGATGTGATATTTCATTCTATGTTGCAAATTTTAACACCGTTCATCATTTTTATTATTACAGAAGAACTTTTGCATGCATCTGGAGTTATTGCTGTAGTAGTTGCTGGAATTGTCCATTCATTATTAAGAGAAGGAGCTGAAACTATACTGGCAGAAGAACAAGTACTTACAGAAAATATATGGTCAATTATTCTATTTGCTTTAAATGGTATTGTATTTATATTACTAGGATTAAATATTCCTTCATCAATGATTGAAACAGTATCTAATCCTAATATAGGAAATTGGTTAGCTGTCGGATATACTTTTGGAATTGAGTTTATTATTTTTTTAATTAGATTTATTTGGTCCTACTTTTTTTCTTATTATGAATATGCCTATATAAAAATTGAAGATGCTATAGAGCCAAACTTTAAAACTTCATTGATAATTAGTTTAACAGGTGTTCGTGGCACAGTTACAATGGCAGGAGTTCTATCAATTCCTTTATTTTTAATTAATGGAGAGGTGTTCCCGGAACGTTCGTTGATTTTGTTTTTAGCAGCTGGCGTAATTTTATTTACGTTAATATCAGCTACGGTTTTTTTGCCTTTCTTAAATAAAGGAGAATTAATAGAAGGAGAGGAATTAGATAAAATTGATTTAGGCCAAGCAAAGAGTAAAATATTGTTAGTAACAATTAAAAAAATTAAATTAGAAATGAATGAGGAGAATGAAGCTGTGATTTATGAACTTATAGATGAATATAAGTCTATATTTCAAAGAATTCAATTTGCACAAAATCTCATGGAGGAGAATACAAATTCTTACCAACAGAAAATTGCAGAAGTACGATTAATGGCATTAAAATATGAAAGGAAATATATAAATGATATAATGAATAAAGAGGGAATGAGTAAAGAACTTTTTGAAACCTTTGAAAAAGCGCTTGATTATAGAGAAGAAGCTCTTTCAAATAATATCCGTTCAGGAGCAATGTATATCATAAGAAAAGTCATAAGATACTGGAATCGCTTTAGTGGTCATTATAGTAAACATGAAAAAACTAGATTAGCTAAATTACGTTTAGGGAAAAATATTCAGTTAAGAGCTTTTAAGATTGCTCTTGAAGAATTGGAGAAATATTCGAGAGAGCATAAAAAAGCTAATATTGTTTATCCAGTAATTTTAGATTATAAGAGAATGATTAATAGATTAAAACGCCCAACTAAGCCATATAATGAAAAAAGTGAAGAGCAAAAAGAAGAATTACGGATTAAAATGATGGATATAGAACGTTCAGAAATTCATCGAATGTATGAATCAGGAGAAATTACTAAAGAACAAACAAATGAATTAAGAAGATATATAAATTATATTGAAAGTGTTGTTTTATATAGGCATGCTGAATAAATGAGAATTAATATTTACAAAACTGTGGTATAAGAGTAATACAGATTTTTTTCATACTTTTAAATTTTTTATTATATGGAATAAAATCTAAAGCAAAAAGTCATGGGTATAATAAAAATGAGGAGAACAAATATTATGAAAATAACATTAAAAGATATTTCAGAAGTAGTAAATAAATATTCTAAACTATTATCTAATATATTGAAACTAGATGTAGAAGTTGTTGACAATAATCTTGAAAGGATTGCGGGTACAGGTATATATAAAGATGGCATAGGTGAAAACATAGAATCAGAAGGATATGTTTATAAAGCAGCATTGTTATCAGGAAAATCTCAAATTATAAGAAATCCTGGAAATGATATTTTATGCAAGGATTGTAGGGATAAAGGAAATTGTAAAGAAGAGATGGAGATATGTGTTCCTATAAAATATGGCAATATAACTTTTGGAGTAATAGGATTCGTATGTTTTACTAAAGAGCAAAAAAATTATTTGATAGATAATTTTTCAGATATAATGAGCTTTCTAGAAGAAATTTCTGATTTTATATCAATTAAACTTATAGAGCAAAATGAAGTTCTTATAAATAAGAATAACTTAGAATTTTTAAAACAAATAGTAAATTCTCTTGAAGATGGAATAATTACAACTGATAGTTTAAATAGAATAAGTCTTATAAATAACAAAGGTATAAAAATGTTAAAATTAAAACCTTCAATTATTGGCAAAGAAATACATATAGAAGAAATAGAAGATTATTCGATAAATAAAAATCTGTATAGTATTCATATAAATTCAAAGGAATATAGAGTGGTTGGGAGATTAATACATAATTATGTTAATCAAGAATCATGTTCCAAAATTTTAGTATTCAATGAATATAAGAACATAAATCAAGAAGTAATTAATTTAACTCATGGAAAAAATAAAATAACTTGTGATGTATTAGTAGGAAATTCTTTAGTAATGAAGCAAGTAAAAGAAAAAATAAAGAAGATAGCATCTTCAAAATCAACAGTTTTAATAACAGGTGAGAGTGGCACCGGTAAAGAATTAGTGGCTAGAGCTATACATGCGGAAAGTCCGAGAAGCAACAAACCATTTATAGCTATAAATTGTGGTGCAATACCTGAAAGCCTTTTAGAAAGTGAATTGTTTGGATATGTAAAAGGAGCATTTTCAGGAGCAAACAGTAGTGGAAGAATAGGAAAATTTGAATTAGCCAATAAAGGTGTAATATTTTTAGATGAGATAGGAGATATGCCAATATATCTTCAAGTTAAATTACTTAGAGTATTGCAAGAAAGAACACTAGTTAAAATAGGGTCAAACAAATTAATTGATTTAGATATTAGAGTAATTGCAGCAACTAATAAGGATTTAAAGAAATTAGTTGAAGAAGGAAAGTTTAGAGAAGATTTATACTATAGATTAAATGTAATACCACTTGAGATGCCTCCACTTAGAGAGAGGGCAGGAGATTTAGAACTAATTATAGATGAACTTATAAAGAAATATAATAAAATATTTAACAAATATGTTCATACAGTAAATGAAGATGTCATTAATAAATTCAAAGAATATCCATGGAAAGGAAATGTAAGAGAATTAGAAAATATAGTTGAATTATTAGTTAATTTAAGTGGAGATGATGGCATTATAAGTAAGGATATGATACCAAAATCCATAGCTGAGTATGACAAGAATGAAGCAATAGTTACTGATAAATCTAATAATAAGGAAATAAAAAAACTTAGAGATATGGAAAGAGAATATATAGAAAAAGCGTTAAACTTATATGGAAGAGATACATTAGGAAAAAAGAAAGCAGCAGAAAAATTAGGAATTGGAATCGCTACATTGTATAGGAAGCTTGACGAAAAAAGAGTATGAATTATCAAAATGATAATTCATACTCTTTTCTATACGTAAATATTATATTTTAATGAGGTATACGCACATTTTATCAAAATGATAATTAATTATCATTTTGATAAAATGTGTAAAGTTAATAATATTATTAACTTTACTTGTATAGATATAAAATAATAGACACGTATACTTGCTTATTTTGTACCATATTGTGTTAGGGAAATCAACAATAGACTCACTGTAAGCTGAATTTATTTCCTTGTCTGGCACAAAATATTGGTGCATATTTGGTCTATTATTTTCCTTCATGTACTTAAGTATACTTTGAGAAATTGGCATGAAAATTGCTATAGATATAAATAGTATAAAAATCAAATAAATATAATGGAAAATGTATGATAGGGTGGCTTGGAAGAGGTGAATTTAAAATGTTTAAAGTAAATGTGAACGGTAAGGATTATGAATCTGAAATAGATATGACATTAATGGATTTTCTAAGGGGAGAAATCAAAATAACATCAGTAAAAAATGGATGTAAAGAAGGTGCATGTGGAACTTGTACTGTTATCATTGATGGAAAGACAACCCGTGCATGTGTACAAAAACTTTCTAAGTTGGAAGGTAAGAAGATACAAACTATAGAAGGTTTCGCAGAAAGAGAAAGAGAAGTATTTGTATACGCTTTTGCCGCGGCTGGAGCTGTACAGTGTGGATTCTGTATTCCTGGTATGGTTATTTGCGGTAAATGCTTAATTGACCAAAATCCAAATCCTACAAGAGACGATATAAAACAAGCAATTCGGACTAATATTTGTCGTTGTACAGGATATTTGAAGATTGAAGAGGGGATTCTATTAGCAGCAAAAATGTTAAGAGAAAACTTAGAAATTCCTAAATTAAAGCAAACAGGTAAAGTTGGAGAAAGAGTTTGTCGTGTTGATGCACGTGAAAAAACTTTAGGAACAGCAAAGTATGCGGATGATTATAGTTTTGATGGTATGTTATATGGAAAAAATGTATTTAGTAAATATGCTCGTGCAAAGGTATTAGCTATTAATACAAGTAAAGCACTTGAAATGCCAGGTGTTGTAGCAATATATACAGCGAAGGATATTCCAGGAAAGAGATATATTGGTCACTTAGCACAAGACTGGCCAGGAATGATTGATATTGGAGAAGAAACAAAGTGCATTGGTGATACTATTGCAATGGTAGTTGCAGAAACACTAGAACAAGCAATTACAGCAGTGAAGGCTGTTGAGGTAGAATATGAAGAGTTAGTACCTATCCGTACTCCGGAAGAGGCTGCAACTCCAGGTGCACCCCAAGTTCATGGAGAGGGTTTTATGCAATTTGGAAAATTTATAGTTCCAGAAAACAATTTATTTGATCATGAGGAAGTAAAACGTGGAGACGCTGAAACTGCTCTAACTAATTCTAAATACATAGTAGAAGGCACATTTCATGTTCCGCCAACAGAGCATGCTTTTATGGAACCAGAGACTGCAATTGGGCTTCCTGATGGAGATGGCGTAAAGGTCATAACAGGAGGACAAGGTATTTATGATGAACATCACGAAATTAGTAATTACCTTGGACTTCCACTAGAAAAAGTAAGGATACAAAGTGCCGTTGTTGGGGGGGGATTTGGTGGTAAAGAAGATATGAGCGTTCAGCATCAAGCTGCACTTTGTGCATATTTGACTAAGCAACCAGTAAAAGTATCTTTTAGTCGCCAAGAAAGTATTAATTATCATCCAAAACGTCATGCAATGGATATTTACTGTAAAATTGGTTGTGATGAAAATGGAATTTTCCAAGGAATGAGAGCTAGACTTACATCTGATACAGGTGCTTATGCTTCACTTGGAGGACCAGTATTGCAAAGAGCTTGTACTCATGCAGGAGGCCCTTATAATTATCAAAACATGGATATAGAAGGAAATGCTTATTATACAAATAATCCTCCAGCTGGTGCATTCCGTGGTTTTGGAGTAACACAATCTTGTGCGGCTGTAGAATGTTTAATAAATGAGTTAGCAGAAAAAGTAGGTATTTCTGGTTGGGAAATTCGTTATAGAAATGCAATAAGACCAGGGCAATCACTTCCAAATGGACAAATTGCAGACGAAGGCACTGCAATGGCAGAAACTTTGGAAGCAGTAAAAGACGATTTTGAAAAGTATGAAGCAGACCCAAATTATCATGTTGGAATAGCTTCAGCGATGAAAAATGCAGGCGTAGGTGTAGCAGTTCCTGATATAGGAAGATGTAACTTAAAAATAATTGATGGAAAGGTTCATGTAAGATCTTCAGCAGGTGCAATTGGCCAAGGAGTACAGACTGTACTTATGCAAATAGTGTGTGAAGCAGCAGGATTAACTCCGGATGAAATTGTAGTAGAACATCCCGACACAAAATATACTCCTGATTCAGGTACTACAACTGCCTCTCGTCAAACAGTGTTTGCAGGAGAAGCAGCATGTAAGGCAGCGTTAAAATTAAAGGCTGATTTAGACGAAGGGCGTACATTAAGGGAGCTAGAAGATAAGGAGTATATAGGAGAATTTGATTTCAAAACAGATCCTATTGGTTCTGAGAAACCTAACCCCATAAGCCACATAGCTTATGGGTATGCAACGCAGCTTGTCGTTATAGATAATGAAGGAAAGCTGGTAAAAGTTGTTGCTGCTCATGATATAGGAAGAGCAATTAATCCTCTTTCTGCTACAGGTCAGGTGGAAGGTGGAGTAGCTATGGGACTTGGATATGGATTAACTGAAGACTTTCCGCTAAAAGATGGTATTCCCCAAGTAAAATTAGGAACATTAGGCCTTCTTAAGGCGCCTCAAATGCCACCTGTGGAAGTGCATTTAATTGAAAAAAATGATCCAAATGGGGCAGCGTTTGGAGCTAAAGGTATTGGTGAGATTGTTTGTGTTATGGGCGCTCCAGCATGTCAAAATGCATATTATAAAAAAGATGGGGTTTTCAGATACAGATATCCTTTGGATGATACATATTATCGTAAACCAAAACCTGCGGCTAAAAAGTAGAAAATAAGAAGTGAAATTCTATTTAAAAGAAATTCACTTCTTGAAAAAATAGTATTTCACCATTGTTTTTGGTATGAGAATTGCTAAATTAAATTTTGATAATTGATTATATAAATTTATCTTAAGAAAGGCGGTCAATCATGAGCGAAATAATGAAACCAATATCTTTTGAAAAGATTCTTGAGCTAGTGCTTCAAGATTATTATACAAAGGGAAAAATATTTGAAATAGAGGAAAAGGATTTTTATAAGGAAATTGATAATAGTATAGAAATGGAGTTTTGCAACGAATATATAAGATTCCCAGTAGGTCCTGCAGCTGGCCCACATACACAATTAACTCAAAACTTTTTAGCTGCTTATCTAGCAGGTTGTAGATATTTTGAACCTAAGACTGTTCAAGTAGTAGATGGAAAGCAAATGCAAGAAATGATATCAAGACCATGTATTGATGTTAAAAATGTAGGTTACAATGTAGAATGGTCTACAGAACTAACAGCTGAGGAAGCAAAACAAGAATATATAAAAGCTTCGGTATTAATGCAAGCTATGGGGATTGAACTTGGTTTATCAGATGTGAAAGATTTTATACTTAACATAAGTGTAGGATATGATCTTAAAGGAATCCAATCAAAGAAAATTTCGGATTTTATTGATGATCTTAAGGACGCGAAGAATACTGAGACGTTTAAGGAATGTATAGAAGTATTAAAGAGAAATATAAGTAATTTCAAAAGATTTAAATTAGAAGATGTAGATAAGATTACTTCAAATATTACAAACATAATTACTCTTTCTACAATGCACGGATGTAAGGCAAGTGAAATTTTAGGTATAGCAACTCATTTAATATCAAATAAAAAGATTAATACATTATTGAAATGTAATTCTACATTATTAGGATGCGATGCGGTAAGAGAAATCTTAGATAATTTGGGTTATAACGACATAGAATTAAAGAGAGACGATTTTGATCATGATTTACAATTTGACACTGCTAAAGAAATAATAGCTAAGCTACTAGAGACGGCTAAAGAAAACAATGTAACATTCGGAGTTAAGTTAACAAACACACTTCCAGTAGTTAATACTAGAAATGTTATGCCAGGGGAAGCTATGTATATGTCCGGAAAACCATTATATCCAATTGCAATAAATGTAGCTAAAAATATTTCCGATGAGTTTAAAGATATAACTATGTCTATGTCAGGTGGAATAGATAAAAATAATGTATTAGATGTATTTAATACGGGAATTGCTCCTATTACTATGTCAACATTATTCTTACAACCAAAAGGGTATACAAATAATAAAGCTGTATTAAATGAAATGAAAAAAGTAGGAAAGGCACCTAAAGGATTAGATATTGAAGCTTTAAGTGCATTGGCTGATAAAGCAAAAAGTGATGCTAATTATAAGAATAAAGGAAATGGAAAAGTCTTAGAGGATAAACTAGAAGCTTTTGACTGTTTAAAGAGCTGTGGAATCTGTGTTGATATATGTCCTAATAGAGCAAATATGAGGGTCACTGTTGAAGGGCTTACAGCTAATTATCAAATAGCTCACATTGAAAATAGATGTAATGAATGTGGTAACTGCCATATGTTCTGTCCAAAAGGCGGTTTTCCATACCTTAAGAAAACAACTATATACAAAGATTTAGAAGAGTATACCAATTCAAAGAATATTGGTTTATTAAGAATTGGAGAAGATAAGTTCTTACTAAGAGAGGATGGAAAAGAATATATCTATGTATCTAATTCAAAAGAAGACAAGAATAAGTTAGAAAAAACCGTTGAGACAATATTGAAAGATTATTCTTATTATATTGATGATATAAATATTTTAAGTTAAGAAGAATCAAATATTTACTGAAATAAAAAGAAAATACGAGGGGAAGTAAGTGTAATGGAAAAAATATTATGGAAAGAAAATACATTGCCTAAAGGAGATAAAGAAGGTAGTATAAAATTTTTTAATAAAGAGGAAGTTTCAAAAGCAAAAAAGTTTCATGAAAGCTTTTTAGAATATGATAAAACACCATTAGTAAATTTAAAAGAATTATCTAAAAAAATTGGGCTCGGTGGAATTTACTTAAAGGACGAATCTTATAGATTTGGATTAAATGCTTTTAAAGTATTAGGCGGATCATTTGCTATGGGAAAATATTTAGCAGATAAACTTGGAGAAAATATAGAAAATCTACCATATGAAAAAATGACTTCAAAAGAAGTTAAAGAAAAATTAGGAGAAATAACTTTTGTAACTGCAACAGATGGTAATCATGGAAGAGGTGTTGCATGGACAGCTAATAGATTAAAACAAAAATCAGTAGTTTATATGCCAAAAGGATCTTCCCTTGAAAGATTAAACAATATAAAGGCAGAAGGCGCTGAGGCAAGTATTACAGATTTAAACTATGATGATGCTGTAAGGCTTGCTAATAAATATGCTGAGGAACATAATGGAGTAATGGTTCAGGATACTGCATGGGAAGGTTATGAAAAAATACCAGCATGGATAATGCAAGGTTATGGAACGATGGCATTAGAGGCAAAAGAGCAATTAGAAATGCTTAACGTGGCAAAACCTACACATATTTTTGTTCAGGCAGGTGTTGGATCTTTAGCAGGAGCTATTCAAGGTTTCTTTGCTAGTGTTTATGGAGATGGTTGTCCAAAGACTGTAGTGGTAGAGTCAAACCTTGCAGATTGCTATTATAAATCGGCAGTAGCTGATGATGGAGAAGCAAGAGCAGTTGGCGGAGATATGCAGACAATAATGGCTGGACTTGCATGCGGAGAAGTTAACACCATTGGCTTTGAAATATTGAAAAATCATGCAAAAGCTTTTGTCTCATGTCCAGACTGGGTAACTGCAAAGGGAATGAGAATTTTAGGAAATCCTTTAAAAGGAGATACAAGGGTAATTTCAGGTGAATCAGGCGCAGTAACAGCAGGTCTTCTATATGAAATTATGATAGATGATGATTACAAAGATTTAAAAGAAGCTTTAGAATTAAATGAGAATTCAAGAGTACTTTTATTTAGTACTGAAGGAGATACAGATCCTAAGAAATATAGAGAAATAGTTTGGGACGGTAGTTACTAAAGAAATCAGTGAAAGAATTAAAATGAGAGGAAGATAGATATGTTAGATAATAAAAGAAAAGAAGTATTAACAAAATTATGTCAGGATTTAGTAAGAATTCACTCAGTTTCAGGCGAAGAAGGAAAAGTGGTAGAAGTTATAAAGAAAAATTTTAAAGCATTAGGATATGATGAATGTTTTGTAGATGCTTATGGCAATGTAATTGGTCATATTAAAGGAAGCAAACCAGGAAAGAGATTACTTTTTGATGGACATATTGATACAGTTCCGGTACCAGATGACTCAAAATGGACTCATGCACCATTCGGAGGAGAAATAGCTGATGGGAAAATTTATGGAAGAGGAACTTCAGATATGAAGGGACAAACTTCAGCTATGATTGTCGCAGCAGCTTATTTTGCAGAAGATACTAATAAAGATTTTGAAGGAGATATCTTTGTTGCAGGTGTAGTTCATGAAGAAATTTTTGAAGGAGTAGCAGCAAGAAAAATAAGTGAAGCTGTAAAGCCTGATTATGTAATTATTGGAGAATCTTCAGAATTGAATTTAAAGATTGGTCAAAGAGGAAGAGCGGAAATTGTTATTGAGACGTTTGGAAGACCAGCTCACTCAGCTAATCCAGAAAAGGGGATTAATGCAGTTTATAAAATGTCTAAAATAATTGAAAAGATTCAAAACATAGAAACTCCAGTACATGAAGTACTAGGTAAGGGAATATTAGTTTTAACTGATATTAAATCTTCACCATATCCAGGAGCATCAGTAGTTCCAGATTACTGTAGAGCTACTTTTGATAGAAGACTTTTAGTTGGAGAAACTAAAGAAGGCGTATTAGCTCCTATTCAAAAAATAGTGGATGAACTAATAGCAGAAGACAGTGAATTGAATGCAAAAGTTTCATATGCAATAGGAAAAGAAACTTGTTATACAGGTGAAACTATTGAAGGTGAGAGATTCTTTCCAGCTTGGTTATACAGTCAAGAAGATGAATTTGTTCAGGCGGCTCTTAAAGGATTGAAGGCTGCAGGAATAAACCCAGAAATAACACAATATTCATTTTGCACAAATGGTTCTCATTATGCAGGAGAAGCTGGAATAAGAACTATTGGTTTTGGTCCGTCAAAGGAAAATTTAGCTCATACAATTGATGAATATATAGAACAAGAGCAATTATTCACTGGAGCAGAAGGATACTATGGAATATTAAAATCTGTTTATAACAAATAATCTACAAAATTTAACGTTATAAATATATAGAAGGTGATTAAAAGTGAAGATATTAATAAAAAGTGGTTTTATTGTCGATGGAAGTGGAAATAAAGGCTTCACAGGAGATATCTTAATCTGTAATGAAAAAATAGAAAAAATAGCAAAAGAAATTAATGAAGAAAATATAGATAAAACAATAAATGTTGAGGGGTTAGTTATAGCCCCAGGCTTTATTGATACTCACTCTCATAGTGACCTTAAGATATTAGAGAATCCATATAATGAAGTTAAAATTAGGCAAGGTATAACAACAGAAGTATTAGGCCAGGATGGAATATCTATGGCACCACTGCCAAAAAAATATATATCACCTTGGAGAAAAAATTTAGCAGGTTTAGATGGAGAATCAGATGATATAGATTGGGAATATGAAACTACAGATAATTATCTAAAGATCATGGAAAACAACGGAGTAGGCCTAAATGAAGCTTATTTAGTACCGCATGGAAATGTGAGAATGGAAGTTTTAGGGCTTGATAATGTTATTCCAAATGATGAACAAATAAAAGAAATGTGTGAAGTAACAAGAAGAGAAATGAAAGCTGGGGCTTACGGATTATCTACAGGACTAATCTATATGCCTTGTGCTTATTCACAAACCAAAGAACTTATAGAAATGTGTAAGGTAGTAGCAGAATTTGATGGAGTGTTTGTAGTACATCAGAGAAGTGAAGCTGATACAATTATAAGTTCTATGAGAGAAATAATTGAAATTGGTGAAAAGTCAGGGGTTAAAATTCATTTTTCACACTTTAAAGTATGTGGAAAGAAGAATTGGAAGTATATTGATAAAGTGATTCAACTATTTAATGAGGCAAAAGAAAAAGGTATAAGAGTTACTTTTGACCAATATCCATATGCAGCAGGAAGCACAATGCTTGGAGTAATATTACCACCTTGGGCTCATGACGGAGGCACAGATAAGTTATTAGAAAGACTTGCTTCTGAAGAAATGAGAGAAAAGATGATTTATGATATGGAAAATGGTATTGAAGGCTGGGATAATTTTATAGACTTTGCCGGGTTTGACGGAATCTTTATAACTTCAACAAAGACTAAGAAAAATGAAGATGTCATAGGAAAAAGTTTAACAGAGCTTGGAGAGTTAAGAGGAAAGGATGCATATAATGCAACTTTTGATCTTTTACTAGAAGAAGAAAATGCAGTTGGAATGGTTGATTATTATGGAAAAGAAGAACATATAATCAAGTTTATGAAATTAGCAGAACAAAATGTTTGTACTGATGGATTACTTTCAGGAAAGCCTCATCCTAGAGCTTATGGTTCATTCCCAAGAATACTTGGAAGATTCCATAGAGAACTTGGAGTATTAACTCTTGAGGAAGCTGTTATGAAAATGACAAGTAAGTCAGCGAATGCATTCAGCATAAAAGATAGAGGAATGCTTAAAGAAGGATGTTTTGCGGATATGGTTATTTTTAATAAGGATACAGTTATAGATAAGGGAACTTTTGAAGATCCAATACAATATCCTGAAGGAATAGATTATGTAATAATAAATGGTCAATTAGCTGTTGAAAAAGGAGAATATATAAAAGTAAAAGCTGGAATGGTGCTTAGAAAATAGTGGGAGGAATTCTTGTGAAAATTATAGGCAATGGACGATTAATAACTCACAATAAAGATAATCCATTTATAGAAAATGGAGCAGTAGTTATAAAAGATGGCAAGATAATAGACTATGGAAATACTAATGATATATTAAGCAGATATGAAAATGCAGAATATATCAATGCCGATAAAAAAGTAATAATGCCAGGTCTTATAAATACTCATGGACACATATATAGTGCCTTTGCAAGAGGGATGAATTTGGATGGTCCTGTATCTGAGAATTTCTTAGATATACTAAATAATTTGTGGTGGAGACTAGATAAGAAATTGAATCTAGAAGATGTAAAATATAGTGCTTACACTACATTAATTGATAGTTTAAAGTTTGGTGTAACAACATTTTTTGATCATCATGCAAGCCCAAATGCTATATTAAATAGTCTTTTTACAATCAGCGAGGTAGCAGAGGAACTTGGAATAAGAACTTCACTTTGTTATGAGGTATCAGACAGAGATGGTGAGGAAATTTTAGAACAAGGAATTAAGGAAAACATAGACTACATAAAGTATTGTATGGAAAAGAAAGATAATATGAAATCTGCCATGTTTGGAATGCATGCAAGTTTTACACTTTCTGATGAATCCTTAAAAAAATGTGTAGATGAGGCAGAAAAATTAAACTGTGGATATCATGTTCACGTTGCTGAAGGAATAGACGATGAGAAGCAATGTGTAGAGAAATATGGCATCCGAGTAGTAGAGAGATTAAATGCCTTTAACATATTAGGTGAAAAAACGATTGCAGTTCATTGTGTACATGCAAATAATGAAGAAAGAGAATTACTTGCAAAGACTAACACAGCAGTAGCACATAACCCCGAATCTAATATGGGTAATGCAGTAGGCGTATCACCAGCACTTGATCTTATAAAGAGAGGTGCTGTTGTTGGTCTTGGAACAGACGGTTATACTCAAGATATGTTTGAATCTATGAAGGTAGCAAATATAATTCATAAACATAATCTAAAAGATCCAGCAGCAGCTTGGAATGAAGTGCCATTAATGTTATTTGAAAATAATAGAAAGATTGCGGAGAGACATTTTGAAGGAAGTTTCGGAATCATTGAAAAGGGAGCAAATGCTGATGTAATAATAGTAGATTATAATCCATTAACGCCAATGAATGAGAGTAACTATAGTTCCCATGTTTTATTTGGAATGATGGGTAAATCTGTAGATACAACTATTGTAAACGGAAAAATTATAGTAGAAAGCGGTAAGCTTGTTAATGTTAACGAAGATGAGATATTAGCTGAGGCTAGAAGAGTCAGCCAAAAATTATGGGATAGAATATAACGAGAATTTAATAATTAATGTGTAATAAAATTTAAGTAATTCAAGTAGGTGAATAAAAATGGGAAAAGTACTTAAGGGTGCTTATATAGTAACTAGTAAGAAAACATTTAAAAGCGATTTGAGAATAGAAAATGAAATAATTGAATCTATAGGGTCATCTCTTGAAAAAGAAGGGGATGAAATAATTGATTTAGCAGGAAGCTACATACTTCCTGGTGGAATAGACGTTCATACTCATTTCGATTTAGGTTCTAATACATCCGATGATTTTGAAAGCGGCACTAAGGCTGCAATAGCTGGCGGCACCACTACAATAATTGATTTTGTAGATTGTCATAAAGGTCAAAAAATTAGTGAAGCTTTAGAGATATATAAGGAAAAAACCGAAGGTAAATGTTACTGTGATTATGGATTTCATATGACTTTATGTGAATGGAATAAAGAAGTAGAAAAAGAAATGGAAAAAGTGGTGAGTATAGGTATTACTTCGTTTAAGATGTATATGGCATATAAAAATCTTCAAGTTAATGAGGAAGAAATAAGTAATGCTTTAAAGAAGGCAAAGGAACTAGAAGTGCTTATTTTATTTCATTGTGAAAATGGAGATAAAATAGTTGAAAATATCAACAATCTAGTTAGAAATGGTAACTTAGAAATGAAATATCATGCTATATCAAGACCACCAGAAGTGGAATTAGATGCAGTAAAAACTTTAATTAAAGTAGCAGAGGAAGTAGATTATCCGGTTTATATAGTTCACCTAAGTTCTAAATTGGCCCTTGAAGCGGTAAATGAGGCAAGAAAAAAAGGAATAAAGATATTTGTAGAAACTTGCCCTCATTATCTTTTATTAAATAAAGATAAGTATGAATTACAAGGTGACAATGGCTTTGAAGGAGCCATGTATATAATGTCACCTCCACTTAGAGATGAAGAAGATAATAAAGCTTTATGGAAAGCTATAAAGGATGGAGAAATAGATACTGTTGCAACAGATCATTGTTCCTTCAATTATGTATATAAAAAAGCACTTGGGGAAGGAGATTTTTCTAAAGTTCCAAATGGTATACCAGGGGTAGAACATAGAATTCAGCTTATGTATAGCAGTGGAGTATGTGAAAACTTAATTTCATTAAATAAGATGGTCGAGTTGACATCTACAAAACCTGCTAAAATATTTGGATTATACCCGCTAAAAGGCGAAATAGCCGTAGGAAGTCATGCTGATTTAATAATTATAGATGAAGGAAATGATGAAGTTATTAAAGCTATAAGCAGTGTGCAAAAAGTGGATTTTACTCCATATGAAGGTTTTCCAAGTAAAGCAAAAATCAAAATGGTATTCTTAAGAGGAAATAAGATGGTTGAAGATAAAGCTGTAAATGAGGAGAATCTAATTGGAAGGTATTTAAAAAGAAAAAAATGCTTATAATATGCAGGCATAAGGAGAAGAATTAGGAAGATGGAATTTAAACAACTTGAAGCCTTTGTGAATGTAGTAGAATTGAATAGTTTTTCAAAGGCCGCACAAAAGCTTTTCCTATCCCAACCAACAATAAGTGGACATATTAAGTCCTTAGAGGGTGAACTAAATGTTGAGCTTTTTATAAGGACAACTAAAAAGATGTGTATATCAGAAGATGGGAAAGAGTTCTATAAATATGCTAGAGAAATTATAGATATGAAAAATAAAGCATTAGAAGCATTTAATAAGCAACAATGTGATAGCAATGAAATTACATTAGCTGCATCTACAATGTCAGCACAATATATTTTACCAGAAGTGCTATTTGCCTTTAATGAAAAAAATCCTAATAATTATTTTTCAGTAATAAGAGGAGATAGTAATGAAGTTATTGAGAAAGTAGCAGGGAATGAAGTTGAGATTGGAGTTGTGGGCAAAAAAATTGAGAATGTAAACTGTGTATATGAAGAAATTTACAAGGATAAGTTAGTTATTATAACACCCAATAATAGCAAATATCGAAGAATTAAAGAAAATGGTGTTTCTTTAAATGATTTATTAAAAGAGCCAATAATAATGAGAGAATGCAGACCTGAGGAGCAGAAAGAGGCTGTTATATTCCTTGAAAGTATAAATTTTGATATGAATAAATTAAATGTAATAGGGAGAATTAATGATCAGGAAACAATAAAAAAATCCGTAAGTAGTGGGATTGGAATATCAATAATGTCTAAAAAGGCAACAGAAGACTTTGAAATGTTTGGTAAAATATTAACCTTTGATATATGTAATCAAAAAAGGTACAAGAAAATATTTGTTGTATATAATCAAAATAGACAACTTTCCTTAACAGGAAGAAAGTTTATAAAATTCATAAAAAATTTTTACAATGATTTAGATAAATGATAAAATTATATTTAATTTGTTATGGACAGTATATTTAAGGAGAGCGTATATAATGAAAATGATAAAAACAACGCAGGCAGTTGGCCATGTTTTATGCCATGATATTACGCAAATAATAAAAGGAGTAACTAAAAATGTTGCTTTTAGAAAAGGGCATATTATTAAAGAAGAAGATGTTCCGATTTTACTTTCATTAGGTAAAGATAATATTTATATATGGGAAAAAAATGAGGAAATGCTGCATGAAAATGAGGCGGCAGATATTCTACTTAGTGTATGCAAAGGGGAAAATATAGTAGGGACTGAGGTTAAAGAAGGTAAGGTTGAACTTGTAGCAGACGTTGATGGCCTTTTACAAATTGACGTAGAGAAAATGAACAAAATCAATTCTTTAGGTGAAATTATGATTGCTACTCGTCATAATAACTTTCCTGTTAAAAAAGGTGATAAATTAGCAGGAACTAAGGTTATTCCGCTTGTTATAGAAAAAGAAAAAATGAATGAAGTTAAAAAAATAGTAGGAGATGAGCCGTTACTAAATATTAAAAAATTTGCTATCAAAAAAGTTGGTATTGTTACCACAGGTAATGAAATATTTTATGACAGAATTAAAGATACTTTTGGGCCCGTTATAATAGAAAAATTATCAGCATATAATGCTGAAATATTAGGTGAAGAGATAGTTAATGATGACCTTGAAAATATAAGAAAATCTATTATTGGTTTTCTTGAAAAAGGTGCAGATATGATAGTCTGTACAGGAGGTATGAGCGTAGATCCAGATGATTTAACTCCAAGCGCAATAAAAAGCACAGGAGCCGAAATTATATCTTATGGGGCACCAGTATTACCGGGAGCAATGTTCCTACTATCTTATTATAAAAATAATATTCCAATAGTCGGATTGCCAGGTTGTGTAATGTATTCAAAGAGAACTATATTTGATTTAGTTTTACCTAGAATAATGGCAAATGTTAAACTATCTAGTAAAGATTTATCGATAATGGGACATGGAGGTCTTTGCTTATCTTGTGATATATGCACCTATCCAAACTGTGGGTTTGGAAAAGGAATGTAAGAATGGAGGAATCCAATATGGAGTTAAACCATTTTGATAAAAATGGAAATGCAATAATGGTAGATGTAACAAATAAAGATGTAACAGAAAGAACAGCTATTGCAAAGGGAAAAATTATAGTAAATAAAGAGGTTTTTGATGCCGTAAAAAATGGAACATCAAAAAAGGGCGATGTTTTGGGAGTCGCAAGGGTTGCAGGAATTATGGCAACTAAAAAAACATCAGACTTAATACCAATGTGCCATGTGCTAATGATTAGTAAAAGCAGTATTGATTTTAAGATGTCTGAAGAAAAATTGGAAATAGAAGCAACATGTATTGTTAAGGTAAGTGGTAAAACTGGGGTTGAAATGGAGGCACTAACTGGAGTAACAGTAGCGCTTCTTACAATTTATGATATGTGCAAGGCTATGGACAAAACTATGGAAATAAGTGAGGTTTACTTATATAAAAAGACAGGCGGCAAAAGTGGAGATATAGAAAATAATAGATAAAAATAGTTTTTAAACTGCTGGCGTATTTATACAACCTACATGATTATAATAAGGAGGAAAACAAGATCTTGCTAGATTTATATAAACGTAATATAGAGTATCTTAGAATATCTATAACTGATAAATGCAATTTAAGGTGTAAATATTGTGTATCAGAAGGTGAATTTGATACCTTAAAAAATGATGAAATATTAACTTTCGATGAAATTATTAAAATCTGTAGAAGTGCTTCTAATTTGGGAATTACAAAGATTAAAATAACTGGAGGGGAACCTCTGCTCAGGCAAGATGCTGTAGAATTAATTAGGTATATTAAAGAATTACCACATATAAAAAGTGTTACATTAACTACAAACGGAGTATTCCTTTACGATAAAATTCAGGAGTTAAAAAGCTCAGGTGTTGATAGTGTAAATGTAAGTTTAGACACATTAATAAAAGAGAAATTTAATGATATTACGAGAAGAAGTGAATTTGATATAGTTATAAATGGAATAGAAAAAGCAATAAAAAGCGGAATTAAAATTAAAATAAACTGCGTACCTATTAAAAATTTTAATTTTGATGAATTATCTAATATTGCATTAATTAGCAAGGAAAAAGATGTAGATGTAAGGTTTATAGAAATGATGCCAATGGGATTAGGAAAGTCGTTTAATGGTATATCTAGCAAAGAGATATTAGATATTCTTGAAAAAGAGTTTGGAAAGTTTTCAAAGGTAAATAGTGTAAAGGATAATGGACCTGCTGTATATTATAAAAATGATATATTTAAAGGGCGAATAGGCTTTATTAGTGCTATAAGTAATGAATTTTGCAAGGATTGTAATAGAATTAGAATCACTGCAGACGGGTTGCTTAAACCATGCTTATGTTATGGAACAGGCATTGATTTAAAGAATCTAATTAGAAATGGTATTAGTGAAGATGAATTAACAAATGTAATGAAGTCTGGGATCTTAAGTAAACCAGAAAAACATGAATTTAACGAAGACAAGAAATCTAATAATATAGAGATAAGAAAGATGTCTCAGATTGGAGGATGATTATGGGGAAAATAATAGCGGTATGTATAAGTGAAAGACGTGGTACCCAAAAGAAAAATGTTAAGGAAGCTAATTTTATAGAAGACTTTGGAATAGAAAATGATGCGCATGCAGGTAACTGGCATAGACAGGTGAGTTTATTATCTTATGAGAAAATAGAAGAATTCAATAATAAAGGTGCTAATGTAATAGATGGAGCATTCGGAGAAAATCTTGTAGTAGAAGGAATTGAATTTACTAAACTGCCAGTTGGAACAATATTAAAGTGTAATGATGTGATTTTAGAACTTACTCAAATTGGGAAGGAATGTCATAATCATTGTGAGATTTATAAAAAAATGGGAAATTGTATTATGCCTACTAACGGTGTTTTTGCAAAGGTGATTAATGGCGGAAAAATAAAATGTGGAGATGATATGAGAGTTGTATAGAGTTGGGATAATTACGGCTAGTGACAAAGGGTATGCTGGACAGAGAGAAGATAAAAGTGGAAGCGCTATTGCGGAAATAATGAAAGAGAATGGATATAAAATTGAATTTTATAAAGTTCTTCCTGATGAGCAGGAAATTTTACGTGATGAAATGAAAGAACTGTGTGATAAAAATACTGTTGATTTAATTATAACTACTGGTGGAACAGGATTTTCTAAAAGAGATTGTACACCGGAAGCTACTCTTGAAATTGGAGAGAGAATAGTTCCGGGAATAGCAGAGGCAATAAGAGCTTATTCAATGCAAATAACTAAGAGAGCTATGCTTGGCAGAGGTATTTCTGTTATTAGAAAAAACACATTAATTGTGAATTTGCCTGGAAGCGAAAAGGCGGTTAGGGAAAGCCTAAATTATATTGTATCTGAATTAGAACATGGTATAAAGATCCTAAAAGGTGACGAAGCTGAATGTGGCAGGCAATAAGTGCGAGAAGAGGATTAGCTATGCTAATGTAATTTCTTAGTTTTCATATACAATTTATAGCATTAAAGGTTGAATATATGACATAATGCGAGTAAAATTAGAATATAAGTTAAAACTTAAAAAAGTTGAAGTAGGAAAAATGAATTTTTTATATTAATTTTATAAAATCTAAAATAACTATATTATTTGATTTAATTTGGAGGAATTGAAAATGTTAAAAGTAACAAATACAGAAAAGGCTCCTGCAGCTATTGGACCATATTCTCAAGCAATAAGCTTTGGCGATTTATTATTTACATCAGGGCAAATACCTTTAGATCCAGCAACAGGTGAAGTGGTAGGTTCGAATATAGAGGAGCAGGCATTACAAGTGATGAAAAATATTTCAGCTATTTTAGAAGCTAATAATGTTGATTTTAGCAGTGTTATAAAAACAACTTGTTTTATAGCAAATATGAGCGATTTTGCTAAATTTAATGAAGTTTATGCTAAATATTTCATTAGTAAACCAGCGCGTTCTTGTGTAGCTGTAAAAGAACTTCCAAAGGCAGTTTTATGTGAGGTTGAAGTAATAGCTTGCAAAAATGCTTAATTAAGGCATATGAACTTGTTATTTTTTAACTGTGCATAAGTTCAGCGAATATTGTGGCCTTAAAGAAATCTAAAATAATGGACTGTCCTATAAATTTGCTTTATAAAAAGCTATTTATTAGACAGTCCATTTTTATAAACTATGCATTTTTTAGTTCCGAAACTAATTCATCCATAAGTTCTTTAACAGTAGTTATTTTTGTAATTCTACTTGCATTCTCACCACAGAAGATAAGTCCTTCATCAAGATTACCTTTTACTGCATTTATTAAAGCTTTACTTATACAGTAGGGTGTATTTGCAGGATTACAAGGTGTTAGACAATTATAGCAGTGAGTAATTTTTTCCTTTTCAGTAGAAGTTCTTTTAACAAAAGGATTTTTAATAGCTCTGCCTGGCATTCCAACAGGACTTTTTACTATTTGTATATCATCTTTTGTACAATTAACATAGGCGTTTTTAAATTCATCAGAAGCATCACATTCCTCTGTAGCGACAAATCTTGTTGCCATTTGAACCCCACTAGCTCCTAATTTAAGATATTTAGCAATATCATATCCATCAAAAACTCCTCCAGCTACTACTACTGGAATTTCCTTATTATACTTTTCTGCGTATTTTTTTGTTTCATCGATTATATCTACAACGGCTTTATCAAAGTCTAGATTTTCATCTTCTAATTCTTCTACTTTAAATCCTAAATGACCACCAGCTTTTGGACCTTCAATTACAACAAGATCTGGAGCTACATTATCATGCTTATCCCAAAGCTTTAAAATTACTTTTGCGGCCTTTAAAGAAGAAACTATAGGTGCAATTTTAACAGAGGAACCTTTTACTAGTTTAGGTAACATAGTAGGAAGTCCAGCACCAGAAATTATTAAATCAACTCCAGCTTCTATTGCAGCTTTAATATGGTCTTCATAATTATTAGTTGCAACCATAGCATTAATTCCTATAATACCATTTACAGCTTTAGATTTTGCAAGAGTAATATGTTTTTTTAAAGCCCTTAAATTTGCCTCTAAAGGGTTCTTTTCAAAATCATCTTCTTTATAACCAAGCTGCGCAGCAGAAATGATTCCAATTCCACCAGCATTTGCAACAGCAGCAGCTAAGTTGGAAGATGAAACACCAATTCCCATGCCTCCTTGAATAATAGGAATAGGAGCTACTAAATTTCCAATTTTAAGAGAATTAAAATTCATTTTACATATATCCTTTCACGAAAAAATCGACAATAAAATATTTTGACAATCAAAGTATTTTACTATATTATAGAATAATATTGATACTTAAACAAGAAGTATTTAAAAAAACTACTTTTTTGCTAAAAGTGTTTTTAATTATTTTTTAAAAAATAAAATGATAAATTTCTTGACATAAGTTATTAGTACATGATAAAATACTATTTGTCTTAGGGGTATGGCTCAACGGTAGAGTAGTGGTCTCCAAAACCATTGGTTGT
>NZ_AUUU01000007.1 GCF_002760435.1 Clostridium sp. LS | reverse complement strand
GTATATTTTATCACTTAAATTGCGCTATCGCTACGCGTCGATTCTTTGACGCTTACGAACAAAATTATAAAATATGTAGTTTCTGAAATAGAAAAGATTATTTAAAATATAAATGTAAAAGGTATATTAAAGTTATGTTAATGTAATCAAATTTCTTCATTATAATGTTATAATTTACGTGTAGAAGAAATTTTTTTAATCTCAAGCTATTATCAAAGCCCCAACTAAAAAGATGCAGTCATTAATTTGGCCGCATCTTTTTGTTTATAATTATCTTAGGAGATATAGATTAAATTTAATAGTACTAGATAAATATAGACTAAATACTATTTGTTAATGATTTGAGATTTCATCAGTTATAATAATTGACATATTTTATATTAATTATACAATTAAATACCGAAATAATTTTTATTAGTATTTGCTCACCAAATTAATGGAATTAAACGATAATGTACTCTTAAGCAGTAGTCCTTATATCCGGTAAGTTCTTTTAAAAGTGTTTCTTCTTCATTTTTTATTCTGAAGATAATTATAGGTATTATCAAAAATATAGGTATCATGGAAAAATAGGAACCAAGTGCAAGCGGCATAAATAATGACATTATTATCATACCTAAATACATAGGATGACGAACTATTGAGTATGGACCTGATGAAATAACATGTTGTTCATTTTCTACCTGAATAATAGTTGATGCATAACTATTTTCTTTAAAAACGTAAAATATAAAAATATATGCTGCAAAAGCAATAATATTTGATATTATTACAAGCCATAATGGTTCATTTGACCAATGAAAACGGAAATCTATGCCAGGCAAAATAAATCCAATAAAATATGTTTTGAAATATACAGGAGTTTTATTAGTTGTTTTCTCACCTTGAATTTTTGTTCTTCTTGCTAAAAATTTAGGGTTTCTTTTTATAAAATAAAATGTAATAGAAATGGTTATTATAGAGAAGTCTAGCCAAAAGATCCATGCTTGCCAAAATTTTATTGTGCCTGCTGGAAGAAATAAAATAGTCCACATAAAAAGCATAAGTGTAATAGGTACTATAAATAGCTTTGTCTTTGATATATTATTATTTGACAATGATATTACCTCCTTCATTTATTATCTTGTGGTTTATAATTAAGGTATTTTTGCATAAGTTTCTTATGTTTTATTTGAGCAGGTGAGAGGAAATTATTTGATAGATCATTAAACAAATTTTCATTAATAATTTCAAATCCTTTCTTGCCGTATAACATTTCTCTTAGTAAAGGTTGACTTTTTATAAATGCTGCACTTTCTCTTGCTAGATTTTCAATTTCTGGGTCATCCTCAGACAGTTCCTTCAATTTAGAGAGACGTTTACCAAATTCTAGTGCTGCTATATATTGTTCTGGATTCAATTTAAAATATTCTGCTATTTTTCTGAAATTTTCTCTATAATCCGTTCCCCATTGAAAATCATCTAAAATACTCAAAATGCTGCGTTGCCGGTCAAATATTTCAGGACATGACTCTTTATAATTTTTAACTTGTTCTGGATCTAAAATTTCTGTAATCACTTTAAAGGATTCAGAATCAAAGGATGATTCTTTAATCACTTTAGCTTGTTGATTTAATAGCATTTCTATCTTAGATAATTGTTCCTCAATGTTTCTTTTTTCAATTAGAAGTTCAGCTTGCAATGATTGCAGTACTTCCATCAAGCTTCTTTTATTTTGTGTATCTCCTATAATTTCTTTTATTTGATTTAAATCTAGACCTAAATTTTTTAAATGTTTAATCATTCTCATACGAGCAAGTTCTTCTGCTCCATATAAGCGATAGCCACTTACAGAGCGCTCTGGTTCTTTTAGCAATCCAATTTTATGATAATATAGAACAGTTTTTAGTGTACTTCTTGTTAATTTAACGAAATCACCTATTAAAATTTGATTATCCATTTGTATCCTCCGTGAATTTATTATAAACCCAACCCTAAGGGTTGGGTCAAATTAAATTTTAATTGAAAAATTTATTATGTTTATGGTTAATTTCTTGATTGTAGAATTAAATATAATAAGTAATAATAGTTGATAAGTATAATTTGACCACAATGGAACAATTATATTTTATCCAGTACTTTTGTATGCCATAACTACATATTAATTTGAAGTTTTAAGATTATGCTTGATATATATGGCGATGGCGAAAAAATGAGATATGTATTTATAGAAAATAAACATAACTGCGCTAGGTTTGTAATAAAATTAATTGAGGTGATGTAAATGGTTGCAGTGATTGAGGCATACACTACAAAAGATGGACTAATTCTATTTGGAAACAACAAAAATATAATTGGTAATGTTGTTTCTGCAGAAATAAAGGGGCCACATTACTACGAAAAGGAACTCATTTTAAAAAATGAGGAGGGAAGTAAATTCATTTTTAAAGGTGGTTGTTTTTCAGCAGGGTATGGAGGAGATGGTCCAAATGGAACTTACGCTGTACTAAGAGAGTTGGAGTTTGATATAGGTAAAGAGTTTATTTATGAGAATGAAAATTTCAAAATAGAAAAATAATTAAAGAGAGCGAGAAAGCTCTCTTTAACTTATTTTATATAGCACATAATTATTATTTCTTATCATATTGTTCTTTTTAATATATATTATTTTGGTCTTATTATTTATAGGATTTGAATAAATTGCAGAACAATTTGATAACTGTATTTTTTTCATTATTACAATATAAATCTGTAATTTTTTCAAAGCTGCATCCTTTATTATATAATGCTTTTACAATTCGGTGAAGTGGTGAGCTCTTTGAATAATTACTCAATGGATACCCATTATTATCGTATTTAAGAGTTATATATTCAAAATCAATATATGGATGATAAAATAAACTAGCTAATGTATCGTCATTTAAACTATTTATTCTATTAAGCATTTTTTCAATACCTTCTTTCTCCCTTACGTAGCCTAAAGGGGTAGGAACATATAAGGTTCTGTGATTCCTAGGACTTTTAACTATTTTCTCTCCCCATATGCCGACATAGGCTTCGTAAATTATATCAAAATATTGTTCAAAGATGCTTTGTTGAAACTCAGTAGCAGCATAATGAGGGCTCTCGAAAAATTTGACAGGCAGTTCCAATATCTTTGCTGTATTAATAGCAGCTTCAATTCTTTTTCTCACACTCTTTTCATCATTATTACGCACTTCATTAAACTCCGTACCATCTCCACTTACCTCAGAACCATACTGGTGAGTATAGCCGTGTAAGCCAATTATGCCATTTCTATTCAGTAAATACTCTATTGTGAAAAGAAAGTTTGCATTGGGCATGCTATAATCTTTAGATATATCATTGTCAATACAGTTTTTGGGGTCAATAAATCGTGGTATCCATGCTATGTGAAAGGGGACATCAGCTGAGAACATATAATCTGAAATTACTCTTAATTTCTCCAGATTATCAGAATTCAAATACATCTCATTTGCTGTTACATCCTCAAATCGAATTAAAGCAACTCTTCTATGAGGAATGGTACAACCTTCATACGTATACCTGTCCCAATAGAGTGAAATAGACTTGCGGCTATAATCCCATTTGGATTTAACATTCAACATTCTGCACAGATCAAATAATGATAAGTATAATGTATTATTGACTATAGCAAATTTATACGTATTAGCCTCATAATTTATACATATTGGAGATTTCTCTTGAAATATTATATTTATTTTACTTTTTTTAATACTAAACTTACCTTTTAGCCGATTAATAAATTCAAATATGGGTAGAAAATAACGATTAATATCTCGATATATTGGATTAATAAACTTTAACGATTTTCCTTCAAAAGTAATTTTTAAATTGTTCTCTATCAAAAATAACTGTTTATCACAAACCATATTATCTCTATTTTCTCGCTTAATATTGCTCTATACTTTTAAAATATGTTTGGAAATTTTTAATGGTCACTATTTATAATATATTTAAGCCTTTTAAGAATATTTGGCAGCAAACTCCTTTATAAAATTCTTTTATTCTTCAGTAACTAAAATAATCTCCTTTGTATTCACGTTATATATACTATTATTTATCATAATAACCATTTGCCATTTATAGAGTATCCATGATATTTATGTTAAACAAATTTCCATAATACCACTAGTGTTGTTTGTTTATTATTACACATAATATTTTTGAATCAATAGTTTTGTTCACTATTTTAGATTTATCACTAGTTCTTTGTGTGGAGATTTTTTTATTATTAAATATTATTAGCAATTTATATCTGAAAAATTTATTTTGCATTATCAAGTAATATAAAATATGGAAGGTGGCAAATTAAATGAAAAAATTAATTAAGATATTATCTATTTCTTTATTATTATCATTTACTTTTAATATAATAACAGTTAGAGCTGAAAGTAAACAATATTCTCAAGGTTTTTATACAATGAAAGATTTAGGGTTAGGTGAAAATGTCTCCTATACTGTTGCTAATCATGAACCTTTCGTCGAAGGTTTATTACTTGTTATTGACTCTGACAAAAAGATACAACAACTCATACGAATACCGGCTAGTTCTATTGCAAATCCTTTAATTCCGCTTAAAAGCGATTACAATTTTATTATATATAATAATGTACGTTTAACTTTCTCATAAAAAGCGCTTGTGAAGAACCTTTATTTTAGTGTAATATTTAAATCTTACAAATAGTGCTAATCTCGTTTGGATAAAGATTTTTTCTTTAGTTACGGATGATATAAGGATTGTAAAAATGATAGAAAGAGCAATTAAGGTGTAAATTCCATATAGAAGCGAAAAAGAATAAACTATATTAAGTCTAAAAAATCAACTGCCTGCAAATTTGCAGGCAGTTGATTTTTAAATTATAATGATTTTTTATAAAGCTATTTTGATATTCTTTTCAAATGTTCCTGGTTGCAGTTACCTAAAAATAGTGGGACATTTTCAATATCAACATCACTGGTCTCAAGTCCAAACCATCTTGATGGTGTGACTGTATATTTTTTTATAAATAATTTAGCTCTATACACGAATGCTTCCCAAGAATTCAATTCTGTATCATAAGAAAGCTGTTCTACAATTAAGGTAAAACGAAAATCACCAACTTTTCTATCAGGCATAATAGTGTAATTTCTAGATTGAATATTTATTTCTCCGCTTTTAACTAATTCGGTTGAAATTTGACGTAAATAAACATTTAATCTTTGATCCACTCTAAAGCCAAGTCTTAATTGAACTTTTACAATATACGGTGTTCCAAAAGTCTCTATTTCATATTCCGCATCATAAGGATTATCAGTAACAACAATATTAACAAACCAATACACGTCCGCTTTCTTAGGTCTTTTATCTAAGATAGAGTACATTATATTTCTTTCAATTTTCTGAGTATATTCTGAATTAGTTAAGTATACAAGATTTGTTGCATACTTAGGTCGATCTTCGTCTTGACGTAAAAGATTTAGCTGATCCTTATAATCTTCAATTTTAACATATTGTAATAACCGAATTTTAGTATAGTGACCTTGAATCCATATATACATAAGAGACAAAATTGCTAAAGCAATTAAAACTGCTACATACCCACCATGCATAAATTTAACAACATTAGCTATAAAGAAAGAAATTTCAATTATACCAAAGAAAATTAGCATACTTGTGGCAATAGCAGGCGAAATCTTTTTCTTTAATAGGTAATTAAATAATAGAATAGTTGTCATTAGCATAGTAACTGTAATTGATAATCCATAGGCTCCTTCCATATTTTCAGAACTTCTAAAGTACAAAACAAGTCCAATGCAAACAATCCATAGAAGTTTATTAATTGAAGGAATATATAATTGTCCTTTAGATTTAGATGGATATAAAATATGTAATCTAGGGAATAAATTTAATTTAATTGCTTCAGAAATAAGAGTAAAAGATCCTGAAATCAATGCTTGAGAAGCAATAATTGTAGCCAAGGTTGAAATTATTATACTACAAATCAAAAAACTATGTGGAACCATTTGATAAAATGGATTTAAGTCTTTTACATTTATGTTCATAGGATTTTTTCTAGCAGATAACACCCAAGCTCCTTGACCAAAATAATTTAGCAATAGACATATTTTAACAAATGGCCAAGATGCATAAATATTCTTCCTACCAGCATGCCCAAGGTCTGAATAAAGAGCTTCTGCACCTGTTGTTGCTAAAAATACGCTGCCAAGAATAAAGAATCCCAATTTATTCTCATTGCTAAGAAGAAGATTAACTGCATAGTATGGAGATAATGCACGTAATAGAGTCCAATCATGAGAAATTTCCATAATTCCTAAAATTGCCAACATTGAAAACCAAATAAGCATTACTGGTCCAAACATTTTTCCTATTAAATCAGTTCCAAAATGTTGAATAAAAAAAAGTATACTTAATATTACTATTACAATGGTAATAATAATATCTTGGTTATTGCCAAAAAGAGCATTAAAACTTGGAATAAGCTCTAAACCTTCAATTGCTGAAGTTACAGATACAACAGGAGTTAGCATCCCATCAGCAAGTAAGGCTGCACCACCAAGCATAGCTGGAATAATAAGCCACTTTGCACGATTACGAACCAAAGTAAAAAGAGAAAAAATTCCACCTTCACCTTTATTATCTGCCTTTAATGTTATAAAAACGTATTTTATTGTTGTCAAAATTGTTATTGTCCAAAAAATTAGAGATAACGCTCCAAGGATAAAATTATCGGATGCATTTTCTAAACCACCATTCCCTTGAATAATTGATTTCATTACATAAAGTGGTGATGTTCCAATATCTCCATAAACTACGCCTAGTGCTACTAATATTCCTCCTAGACTTAATTTAGTGATATTATTATGTTTAGTAGTTGATTTCATGTTAATCATCCTTTTCAAGAAATATAATTATAAATCTAGTATACCTTATTTTTGAAATAATAATTATAATAGCACTGTTGAAATTTATTAGTCAAATTATTAAAGTTTAGATAACTTGACCAATAGTTAAGTTATGATACATGGTATCGTTTAGACAAGGAAATTTAGACTAATGATTATATGCAAATAAGTTTTTATTCTTATATTAAGCAAAACTAGACTAGAAAAATAAAGAAATGAGACAAACTGTGTAACATACGGTACGGCATATATGACTTATGCATATTATACTTATGAAAAGGAGTGGTATAATATGGGTATTTTAGAGGAAATAGAGAAGGTGATTTCTAGGATGAGGCAAGAATTATACGAAATAATTGATAATAAGGAAAACTTATTAGATATAGACGTGATCAATGCAAGTCAGAAACTTGATTCCATGCTTAATATATATAATGAATTACTTAAAAATAAATAATAATATTTATTATCAAAAATAAGTTTGACTAAAGCATAAGCTCATCATTTTTTATGGTGAGCTTTCATCATACTTTCTGGCACCATATTTACTGAGCCAGGTAGAATAAAAGTTTTATATAGAAAGAAAAGTTATAAGTATAAATTAATGAGGCATGTCCTTTAAAAACTTGGTGATATGATATTTCCAAATATGTTATAATTAACAAATGAATGAATAGTGATTTGAAAGGAGGATTAAAATGAAATTAGATGGAGTTGGAATATTTATAAAGGATATGAAAACTATGGTTGAGTTCTATAAAAATGTCCTTGGGTTTGAAATAGAGTGGAATGGAAACGAACCAAATGTGATGTTGAAAAAAGATGGAGTTCTTTTCATGTTTTATGGAAGAAATGATTTTGAAAAAATGACAAATAAACGATTTAATTATGCTAACGGAATCAATGGTCATTATGAAATTGCGCTAAGTGTTCCAACTTATAGAGATGTGGATTCAGTATATGCAGATATCATTTCTAAAGGAGCCGAATCAGTAATGGAACCAACAACAGAACCTTGGGGACAAAGGACATGTTATATTGCAGATCCAGAAGGAAATCTTATTGAGATTGGTTCATTTAATAAATGAAAATATCATATTTAAGAAATCCATATAAATTATACGGAATTAGTAGATAGCGTCAAATTTATGTTCATATCCCAAGCTGAAGGAACTTTTATGGAAAATATTTAATGTAACACATTATTCTTAAGGGCCATATAAACAAAAAAATTGTAAGTAGTACATCAAAGTAAATTTATTGTGTACTAACTATCTCCAAGGAGGCAATATTTATGGAAGATATAATTAGAGAGTTTAAAGATAAATTTGAGCATATGGTAATAAACTTTCATGAAACAGACAATAAGTATTATCAAGAGCATCTTGATGAATTAAAAGATATGAATAACTATATAGAGAAACGAAATATGAAATATAATTTTAGAGATGTATTAATAGAAGTAGAAAAAGCTATTTTATTAGAACACAAAGAGAGATGTCAAATAATTTCTCAGCAATTTGAGAGAACAAAAGGAATTGTTGAGAAATTATTTATTGAAACTCTTAACGATTTACAGAATAGTCTTAAACGCACTAATATATCAGAATTTAATATAATTTGTAAAAGTGAATATGATTTAGTTTTAGCTGGTAGCTTTGATTTTGCATACTACCATGATGTTGAAATTATATTTAAAGATGTTGATTTTATACTTTGTCCAGGATGCAAATTTAATATAGATAACTTCAGACTCGCAACTAGTGAGGAAATCATGGAATTGGATAAGTGTATGAATGGTTGGGAAAAAGAAGGATTTGTTACTTGCCTTGAAAATACGTATGAAAATACAAAATATTATATTGTTGCTCAGCAAGTTCAATTTAAGCGGAGTATTGTAAGTTATAAAAACATGGAAGGTGTACAAGAGGGGCAAAAATTATCTGATTGGGCAAGAGAAGAACTTGAGATAAAATAAGACGCAATTTTCATATAAAACGTAATAGTAAATTTGACGTAGCGACTAATAAAAATGTTATTTGAAAATTGAATAATGCGATATTTACAATTTAGGTTATAATTGATTTAGAATGCAAAGATAATTAGTGAGGTGAAATCAAATGTATATTATATTGATTGCAGGAATGCCAGCTTCTGGTAAGACAACATTTGCTAAGCGTTTGAGCGAGGAGCTACAAATACCAATGGTGTCAAAAGACGAGATTAAAGAGATTCTATTTGATACTGTTGGCTTTCATTCTCGAGAAGAGAAGGTTGCGCTAGGAGTTGGGAGTATGAATATTATGTACTTATTTGCAGAATCACTTATGCGCACTAATAAACTAATAATTTTAGAAAACAATTTTGAAAATATTTCAAAACCAAAACTACAAGAATTAATTAACAAGTATCATTGTACTCCTATCACAGTTTTATTTGATGGAGATATGAAAACAATTTATAATAGATTTATCGAAAGAGATAAGTCACCTACAAGGCATAGAGGTCATGTAGTTAATACAGAATATCCTGAATCAATAAATAGTAATTCCATTTCTCCTCAAATAAAATTTGAAGATTTTCAAAAGACTTTTGAAGAAAGAGGGATAAGGCATTTCAATATTAGCGATGATACTATCAAAATTGACACAACTGATTTTGATAAGGTTAATTACGGAGATATTATAAATCAAATTAAAAATAAAATAGGAATGCTGTAATGATATAGTATCATATTCATTAATTATGAGTGATTAAAAATAAATAGCAAATTTTAAAATCACATTATTCAAAATTGAATTTGTGGTTTTTTTATTGCATAATTTTACTCAAAGTGTGTAGAAAGCAATAATTTTACTTCAAGTTTTGGAAATTTAGTAGTTAATAGGGGGAAAACATGAGAAAATATTATATTGATAACATTAGAATCCTATGTATACTAATGCTTTTTCCGTTTCATACAGCTATGATATTTAATGGATGGGGGGAAGCTTGGTATGTGCATAGCAAAGATTTATTTGGAGCAACCATGCTGGATATTGCAGTATATCCATGGTGGATGTCAGGACTATTTACATTGGCTGGAATTAGTACAGTATATTCACTAAAAAATAGAACAATAAAGCAATATATAAAAGAACGTTTTTTCAAATTGTTTATTCCTCTAATATCATCAATTCTATTTTTGATACCAGTTCAGACCTATATAGCAGACAAGTATTTTAATCATTATGCAGGAAGTTACATGGAACATCTTTCAGTTTATTTTACATTAACAGACTGGAGCGGTTATGATGGACATTTTACACCAGGACATGTTTGGTTTATATTATATCTTTTCCTAATATCAATTGTTACTTTGCCGTTAATAATATGGTATAAAAACAAAAAGAAGAAAATTGATGATAGCCGCATGACTATAGTAAAAGTTGTATCAATGTGTCTGATAGTACTGTTAGCTGTTGCAATATTAGATATAGGCGGTAAAAGTATTGGGGAATTTGCAGCTGATTTTTTACTGGGGTATTTTATTTTAAGTATGGAAACAGTACAGGAAAGATTAGAAAAACATTGTATTTCTTTTGGTATTGCATGGTTAATATTAATTATAATGCGATGTACTATGTTTCAAATGGACATTTCACATAACTTGTTATGGGATGTACAACAGCGATTTTTAGGCTGGATTGGAATCCTAGCAATGATAGGATTAGGTAAAAAATTCTTAGAATTTAATAATAAGTTTACACAATATTTTACATCGGCAGCATTTCCTATATATATTTTTCATCAATCTATTATTGTGATTATAGGTTTTATGGTAGTCAATAATATAAAGGAACCTATAGTTCAGTATTTTACAATTATGTTAACATCATTTATATTAACAATTATTATATATGAGATATTCAGAAGATTAACAGTTACAAGATTTCTGTTTGGAATTAAGAGAAGAAAATCTAATTGATATTGGAGTGATACCTATGAAGACAATTGAAGTAGTAGCAGCAATAATAAAACATGACAATAAAATACTAGCTACTCGTAGAGGATATGGTGACTTTGAAAATATGTGGGAGTTTCCAGGCGGGAAAATTGAAGCTGGGGAAACGAGAGAAGAGGCTCTTATTCGTGAAATAAAAGAAGAGTTAGAGTTAGGTATTGAAATAAATAATTATTTAACAACTGTGAATTATGAGTATTCAAATTTTCATCTTACAATGCATTGCTTTATGTGCACTATAAGTGGAGGAGAATTACATTTAAATGCTCATAATGACGCTAAGTGGAAAACACTTGAGGAATTAAGTGAACTTAATTGGGTGCCAGCAGATATATTTGTAGTTGAAAAGCTTAGAGAGTATGAAAAAAATAATAAGAATATTACAGAGTAGTAAAAATAATATTTTGAAGTAAGAGTTTGCGTAATGCAGGCTCTTTTTGTATTGAAAACTATAAAAGAATTTTGAAAGTAGTAAATATTTATGGTAATGTATACCTATAAAGTAAAAATAAGAGGTAATCGCTATTTGAATTAAAGTTCAAAGAGTTAGAGGAGAATAAAATATTGAGAAGTAAAGTTTTGTGCTCCACAGGAGCATTTATAGGAAGAGTAAATGGAAGAAATTATACGTAGCCTTGATTATATTTACAGAAAATTAGGTTTAAACAAGGAGGATTTTTATGTATCATATTAAGAAATTTGAAAAGGAAATGCAAAGTCAAGTTATTGATTTTTATGAAAAATGTTTACCGGAATCAGGTCGCCTATTTGAGCCAAAAGGGATACATAAATGCCTTACTGAAATTGAAAAAAACTATGACTATTTTCTATGTTTATTTGATGAATCAGAAGTTATTGGAACCATAGCAATAAATAGAATGGATGATGATAAATGTGAACTCAGGTCAGTTTACTTATTGGAAGCATATCACGGAAAAGGACTTGGAACAAAAATGATGAAGGAAGCAATCTGCTATGCAAAGGATTATAATTTTCACGAAATGTATCTTGATACTATAAGCAGTAGGAGTCAAAAAGCAATTAAAATGTATCAAAGATGTGGTTTTATTGATGTAAAAAGATATAAAAGTACAGTACTTTCAGATGTATTTATGAAATTAACACTTAGAAAATGATTTTTATTAACTATAAGTTACCTTGGATTTGGCAATAAATAATAAAGAAACAATATTATATAAAAAAGGATATAGGACAAATTTCAGCAAACTAGGATCGGAATATATTTACAAAAGTTTTTATAATACATAGTGAAAGGATGGGGGGGATTTATGATAAAAGCAGTAATTTTTGATATGTATGAAACCTTAATAACTCATTTTAATAGTCCTCTATATTTTGGCACACAAATGTCTATAGATGCGGGAATATCAGAAGATAAATTTCAAGAACTGTGGAAGCCTACAGAAATCGACCGAACAATAGGTAAAATGACACTGGAGGAAGCCCTGGAAATGATTCTTATAAAGAACAAGTGCTATTCTAAGGAATTAAGGGATTCAATTGTTCAAAAACGTATAGCAGTAAAGGAAGAGTGCTTTAATCATTTGCACCCAGAAATAATATCGTTACTTTGTAGCTTAAAAGAAAAAGGAATTATGATAGGACTAATAAGTAATTGTTTTTCAGAGGAATCGTATGTAATTCAAAAAAGTGAACTGTTTCCATATTTTGATGCAGTTTGCCTATCATATGAACAAGGAATGCAAAAACCAGATGCTGAAATATATAAAAGATGTATGAATAAATTGATGGTAAAAGCTGATGAATGTGTATATGTGGGAGATGGAGGTAGCTTTGAATTAGAAGCTGCTAGAGAACTAGGAATGAATGCAGTCCAAGCAGTTTGGTATTTACAAGAGGGAACTATTCAACCGTCAGGAAGAAAAGAGAACTTTAAACAAATTGAAAAACCGCTAGATGTGCTAAATTATATATAGATACCGATTGGGACAGTTATACAAATTTCAATTGTGAGCTCAGCTAAGGGTAGTTAGCCCAACAGGTGGAAATTCTGTCTGAACAAGGTCCGGTCAACCAGCAGTAGCGAGTCTTGAGTTGTCATCAGTAATGGTGGGAGCTAAGCGTAGACAGCGAAAAAGTAGGGTTGAGTATTTATAGTAGTAATTTGGGAGGAGGATTATATGATAAGAGAAATAGTAAAAGAAGATTTTAATGGGTTAATGGAACTCTATATGCAGTTACATGATAATCCAATGCCAGAAAAGACAACTTCAGTAATAGAGCTATGGAATAGAATTTTAGAAGATAAAGAACATCATATTATTATTGCAGAAGAAGACGGGAAGATAGTATCTTCGTGTGTATGTGTTATAATACCTAATTTAACACATAATCAGCGGCCATATGCATTTATTGAAAATGTAATAACGGATAAAAACTATAGAAAAAAAGGACTTGCAACAGCTTGTTTGAATTATGCTAAAGAAATAGCTGTTAAAGAGAATTGTTATAAATTAATGCTATTAACAGGTTCGAAAGAAGAAAGTACGCTAAATTTCTATGAACAAGCAGGATATAATCAAAATGATAAAACTGCTTTTATACAGTGGATATAATGCACTTTAATTTATAGTATAGGTAATATAACAAATTGATTTAGAAGAGAAGGTTAAGCAATGAATAAAAAAGGAATTATTTTCGATTTAGAT
Source organism: Clostridium sp. LS (assembly GCF_002760435.1). Lineage (GTDB taxonomy): Bacteria > Bacillota > Clostridia > Clostridiales > Clostridiaceae > Clostridium. Next base: position 73,520 of record NZ_AUUU01000007.1, on the reverse strand, counting down.
GGTACCTTATGGGATGCTTCAACACAGGTAGTACCAGCATGGAATATTGTTTTAAATCGTCATAGCGAACTTAATAAGCAGATAACAATAGATGATATGAAAGGTTTTATGGGAAAAACAATTGATGCTATAGCTAAAATTATGTTTCCTGAAATGGATTTAGAAAAGAGTGTGAAAATACTTAAGGAATGCTGCAGTGAAGAGCAAATATATTTATGTAAACATGGCGGAATTTTATATCCTAAGTTGGAAGATACATTAAAGTTATTAACTAAAAATTATTCTCTCTATATTGTAAGCAATTGTCAAGATGGATATGTACAAGCTTTTCTCGATTATCATAAATTATGGAGTTATTTTGAGGATATTGAGATGTCAGGAAGAACAGGTAAGTGTAAGGGAGAAAATATAAAAATTATTATTGAGAGAAATAAACTAAAAGAATCTGTATATGTTGGAGATACAATTGGTGATTTAGAAGGAGCTAATTATGCTGGTATCCCATTCATATATGCAGAATATGGATTTGGAAAATTAGATAATGTGAAATATTCAATAAGTAGTATTTCGGATATAACTAGAATTATAGGGAATATTCTTTGAAATAAAAATAAGGAGTTAACAAAGATGATAAAGAGCAAGACTTTTCTTGAGGTTAGAAACTGGATCTATCGTAATGCAAGAGAAATTGAATTAAGCCTTTGGAGATATTATTTTGAAAATGGTAAAAAGGAAGATGTGTTATGTGCATTATCAGCATACCAAAATGAAGATGGAGGTTTTGGCCATGCATTAGAGGCTGATAACTGGAATCCTAATTCATCACCTTATACAACTTTATTTGCTATTAATATATTAAAGGATATTGAATATACGGATTTAGAGCATCCAATATATAAGGGAATAATGAATTATCTAAATAGTCAAAAAGATTTTGCAGAGTATGGGTGGAGGTTTACGATTCTAACTAATGATGATTACCCACATGCTCCTTGGTGGAATTTCAGTGAAGAAGCAAATAGATTAGAAAGTATAGGGCTGACTGCGGAATTATGTGCATTTGTATTAAGGCATGGAGATAAAGATTCAATGTTGTATAAAAATGTAACTGAAATAGCTAATATATTAATTGAAAGAATGATGAATGACAATAGTTTTGGAGATATGGGCATAGGTGGATTTATTGTACTTGTTGATACCATAAAAATACTTGAATTAAGAGAATACAACTATGACTCTTTGCAAAATAGATTAAATGATTTGGTGAAAAATTCAATTGAGCATGATGTTTCTAAATGGAAAGTATATGGTGTACGTCCATCCAATTATATTACACATCCATGCAGCATTTTTTATAAAGAAAATGAAATGATCGTACACAAAGAATTAGAATATTTAATAGAAACAAAACCTAAAAATGATGTGTGGGGAATTACATGGACATGGTTTGAAAATACAGATAAATACTATAAAGAATTTGCTATTAGTGAAAATTGGTGGAAAGCATATAAAGCAATAGAAAAGTTACGATTTCTTAAAAACTTTGATAGCCTTTAGATATATATTCGCCTGTCAATGATATTGAGGAATGGATAGATGATTTAAATACTAATCTTTACTTGTTAAGGCAGAAATATTAAATTTCAGTTCAAAGTTGAGCATCATAAATAGTAATTTGTACGTTTAATAAACTGCAGATAAAATGAAACCTATAAGTGAGTTTGTTATTTTTTTACAGGAGGGTTAAATTGTATGTTGAAAATAAGTGTAGTAGGATGTACTGGAAAATTAGGAAGTGTTATTGCAAAAAAAATATATAGTTTAGAAGATTTACAACTGGTTAATGCAATAGGAAGAAAGGGCAACAGGTATATTGGACAAGATATTTCGTCTATAATAGGTGGACAAGAACGTGGATTGAAAATAGGTGATAGTATTGTTAATGCAGATGTTTGTGATGTATTCATAGATTGTACTAATGCGGAGAATTTATTAAATAATAATTATGAACAGTATTTATCAATAAAGAAACCTTTAGTAATAGCAACAACTGGTTTTGATACAGTAGGAATGGAACGTACAAAAGAATTATCTAAGTATATTCCAGTGATGCAATCAGGTAATTTTAGCATTGCTTTTCATGATTTTATTGAGACTTTGAAATTTGCAGTTAGTAGAATCAGCAATGATACTGATGTGTCTATTATTGAATTACATCATAATCAAAAGAAGGATGCTCCAAGCGGTACTGCAATAATGATTCAAGAAGCTTTAGTAAATAGCAACACAAGATTGAATTTTGATAATGTATCTATCAGTAGTATTAGAGGAGGCACTATAGTTGGAGAACATAAAGTCATTTTTGCTAACTGTAGTGATGAAATTGTTGAATATCGGCATCAAATATCATCTCGAAAAGCATTAGCAAATGGAGCAATTGAAGTAAGTAAATGGTTGTCCAAGCAACCCAAAGGATTTTACAATATGGATGACTTTTGCAATCAAAGAAAGAACTGTTAGATTTTAAATTTGAATTTTATGATGAGTTACAAATTCAAATTTAACGTTGAGTAATATAAATTATAATTTACAGAGGTGAGGTAGAGATTTATTATCATAGAACGTATATAGGAAAATCTGATGACTTCAATAAAATGTGCTTATTGGTTTCATACTTGAATAGTTTACATTTGTGTGATTGGTCATTAGGTAGATTGTTTGGATGGAAATATGGTAGATGGAGTAAAGAAAGCCAAATTGATTCACTATTTGAAAAACAATCAGAGTTATTTTTTGATGATTCTAATGAATTATGTGGGATAATTATAACTGAAGATTTTGGAGAAAGTTATTATATTCTTTCTAAGAAAGAGAAAGAACTATTACAGTCAATGACTGAATTTTTGTTAGAAGGAGGAAACTTTAATAAATCGTATGTTATAACCATCCCTGTGAATGATGAGTGTCAAAAAGATATTCTTGAAAGAAACGGATTCATTTGTTCTGGTGATGCTGATGTCACATGTACTTACAGCTCAGATGATATTGTTATACCAAATATAACAATACCAAATGAGTTCGTTTTAACATCTCAAAAAGAGTATTTAGATGAAGATAAGGCAGAACTTTTAAGATTCTATGCATTTAATCCTAATGGTATTTATGATGAAATACTTGACTACGCTTACAAATATGCAAGGAAAAATCCTATAATAGTTCCCGAACTTTGTGTGTTTTTACTGAATGAAAATGATGAACCAGTTTCAACCTGTATGGGTCTCTTAGATAAAAATAATCAGTTTATGGAAGTAGAGGTTGTTGCTACAAAAAAGGAATATGAAAATAGAGGATTTGCCAAAATAGTGATTTCTGAATGTATTAAAAGAGGAATAAGCAAAGGTGTGAAAGAGCTTTCAATATCTGCATGGGAGGAAAAAACAAAAAAATTGTATTCTTCTTTTGGTAAAGCACAAGTTTTGAAAAAGATAAATTATAAGAAAGGGGTTTCTTAACAAATTTCAATTTGTGAAGGAGATGTAATGGATAAAATTGTAAAAGTTGTTATTGATAGACCACTAGGCTCATATCATCCGAAGCATAAAGATATATATTATTTTGTTAATTATGGCTATGTACCTGGTATTCTAGCACCAGATGGAGAGGAACAAGATGCATATGTTCTTGGCATAAATGAATCGATAAAAGAGTTTTTAGGTGAAGTAGTAGCAATTATTCATAGAAATGATGATATTGAAGAGAAATGGGTAGTTGTCCCACGAGAAATGCAAATAACAAAAGAAGAAATACAAAAACAAGTTCATTTTCAAGAACAATATTTTGATATTTTAATTGAGATGCTAATCTAAAGTAGAGTAGTATAAATTGTAATTTGGCGAGGTGATTAAATGAAATGTTTATTAGTTATAGATATGCAGGAAGACTATGTTGGGGATTCTAGGAATGTAAAAATGTATCCTTATAAGGCTAACGAACTGATAGAATCTATCAATGAAAAAATTTTGGAATATCCTAATGAATCAGTAATTTATATTGTAAATAGATTCTTTTGGGAACTTGGGAGAAAACAAAAAAAGTTAGTTGATGGGCTTTCTGTTATATCTAATAATGTATTTGAAAAAAGAATGGCAAGTTGCTTTTCTAATAAACTATTATTGGAGCATTTACAAAGGGTAAATGCAAGCGAACTTGAATTGGTCGGAGTAGATGGTAATTACTGTGTAGGAGCTTCAGCTATTGATGGAATAACTAAGAAATATAGAATTTTATTTAATGAATCGCTTATTGGTGTTGGAAATTATAAGAAATTTAAAAAGATGAAAAATAAATTAAAAAAAATGGGGGTAATTTTCATCTCCTAAATAATAAACATACGAATAGTAATTTGAAAGGCAGGTGTAAGCATGAAGCATTGCGGAACACAAACTATAGAAACAGATAGATTGATTTTGAGAAAGTTTATGCCAAAGGATTCCGATGCAATGTACAAAAATTGGGCTTCGGACATAGAAGTTACCAAATATCTTATGTGGCCAGCACATAAGAATCAAGAGGTTAGTATATCAGTTACTAATGAATGGGTTGATTTTTATAGTAGAGATAATTTTTATCAATGGGCAATTGTGCTTAAAGAAGAAGGTGATAAACCAATTGGGTGCATAGGTGTGACTCACATGGACGAAGACGTATCTATGGTTCATATTGGGTATTGCATAGGTCGTAAATGGTGGCATAGAGGAATCACTTCAGAAGCATTAAAAGCAGTCGTAGATTTCTTATTTAAGAATGTGGATGTGAATCGTATTGAATCAAGGCATGATCCTAAAAATCGAAATTCAGGAGAAGTTATGAAAAAATGTGGAATGGTATATGAAGGAACCCTAAGAAGTTCTGATTGGAATAATCAAGGAACATGCGATGCTTGCTATTATTCAATACTTAAATCAGAATGGTAAATTTCAATTTGTCGTAAATATTAGGGATATAATTTTATATACAATATGCAGAAAAAATTATATAGATTTGTAGGAGGCTTTTATGAAACGTATATTAGTTACAGGTGGAACTGTATTTGTTAGTAAATATGTAGCAAAATATTTTGAATCAAAAAGTTATGAAGTTTATGTTTTAAACAGAGGCACTAAACAGCAAGTAGAAAATGTTAAATTAATATGTGCAGATAGAAATAATTTAAAAGATTGCTTAGTAAAATATTCTTTTGATGCCGTAATTGATGTATGCGGATATAATCAAAAGGATGTTAGAAACATATTAGATGCATTAGGTGAATTTAAAGATTATATATTTATTAGTTCGTCTGCTGTTTATCCAGAAACAAATGAGCAGCCATTTTCTGAAAATCAAAGGATTGGCTTGAATTCTATCTGGAGCAAATATGGAACTGATAAGATTGAAGCGGAAGAATATTTAATTTCAAGAGTTCCTAATGCATATATTTTAAGGCCTCCTTATTTATACGGACCAATGCAAAACTTATATAGAGAAGCATTTGTCTTTGAATGTGCTTTAAAAAACAGAAAATTTTACATTCCTAAGGATGGAAAGATGAAATTGCAATTTTTCCATGTAGATGATTTATGTAAAGTTATAGAAAAGATTCTTGAAAACCACCCTAAGGAACATATATTTAATGTTGGGAATACAGAAGTAGTAGATATAAATACATTTGTTGAACTATGTTATAAAGTGGTAGGAACTCCTTTAGAAAAAGTATATGTAACTAACCATGACAATCAAAGAGATTATTTTAGTTTTTATGATTATGAATACATATTAGATGTTTCAAGACAAAATGAGCTATTACCAGAACAAATAAATTTATTTTACGGCCTAAAGGAATCTTATGAATGGTTTAATGATAATTCTCATGAAGTTGTAAGAAAAGACTATATTAAAGTTATTCAAGAAAATTTTGAATAACTTCATTGTAGTGATAAATTGATTCTATGAAAAAGTAATATCTAAATAAGATGATAAATATGGTTTGAATGAATCCATTGAGTATTAATAGGGGGTAGAAAATGAAATACAATATTGAGGAAATGAAAGCATCTGATTGGGAACAGGTAAAGAATATTTATATAGAAGGAATTAAAACAGGGATAGCAACATTTCAAACTGAAGCACCTACTTGGGAAAATTGGAATATTGGCCATCTTGATAAATGCAGATTAGTTGCACGTTCAGTAAATGGTATATTAGGTTGGGTGGCATTAAGTCCAACTTCCAGCAGAGATTGCTATAAAGGTGTTGTAGAGGTTAGTATTTATGTAGGTGAAAAATATAAGGGACAAGGCATAGGAAAAAATCTTTTGACCAGTTTAATCAATAATTCTGAAGAAAATGGAATTTGGACTTTATATTGCGCTATTATTAGGGAAAACATTGCAAGTATAGCAATGCATAAGAGCTGTGGTTTTAGAGAAATTGGTATAAGAGAGAAAGTAGCAAGAACGAGCAGTGGAGTATGGCATGATGTAGTTTTAATGGAACGAAGAAGTAAAAAAGTTGGGATAAACTGATAGGCATACTTATTATAAAGTGAGGTGATGATATGAAGGTTCTAGGAATCAACGGTAGTTCAAGAAAAGATGGAAATACAGCATTAATTATGAAGATTGTTTTTGAAGAATTAGAAAAGGAAGAAATTGAGACAGAAATGATACAATTTTCTGGAAATATAATTGAACCATGTAAAGGATGCTTTGCGTGTAAAGGAAAAAATAACTGTGTTTTTAAAAAAGATATGTTTTATGAATATTTTGAAAAAATGAAGTTAGCAGACGGTATTATTTTAGGATCTCCAGTCTATTCAGCAGATGTAACAGCGAATATGAAAGCTTTTTTAGAAAGGGCAGGAGTTATTGTAGCAACAAATCCAGGTTTGCTTAAGCATAAGGTTGCTGCATCGATATGTGCCGTTCGTAGAGGTGGAGGATTGACAGCAGTTGATACAATGAATCATTTTTTACTAAATAAAGAAGTTATTATAGCGGGATCAACATATTGGAATATGGTTTACGGAAAAGATGTAGGAGATGTATATAGAGATGAAGAGGGAATTAAGAATATGCATAATTTGGGGCAAAATATGGCGTGGCTATTGAAGAAAATTTATTGATAGAGTATTATTTTACCATGAATATTACAAATAATTATTTAAAGAGGAGATTAAAATGGTTTTATTAGTAGTTGATACACAAAAGTTAATAACAAATGAAAAATTATACAAATTTGATATGTTTGTATCTAATGTTAAAGAAATAATATATGAGGCTAGGGCAAATAATATTGAAGTGATATATGTGCGTCATGATGATGGACCTGGTAACGAATTAACAAAAGGAACTGATGGTTTTGAAATATATGAAGAATTTCAACCAATTAATGAAGAAAAAATATTTGATAAGAATGTTAATAGTTCCTTTAAAGGGACAGGTTTACTAGAATATTTAATAGATAAGGGAGAAAAGGATATAATCATTGTTGGACTCCAAACAGATTACTGTATTGATGCTACCATAAAATGTGGATTTGAACATGGATTTAATATTATAGTTCCAGCATATGCCAATACAACAGTTGATAATAAATTTATGTCAGCAGAGCAAAGTTATCAATATCACAATGAATTTATGTGGAATGGTAGATATGCAGAATGCATTTCATTGGATGAAACAATTAAAAGAATGAAACAGCTAAATTCAAATTTAAATATTATATAAATGAAAAAAGACTAGTTACGAGAAAAATAACTAGTCTTTTTAAGTTCCATATTATATCATACGTTTATATGGGAAAAAATGTTTAAAGAATATGCAGCATTTTATACGTATTCTTGTCCTAATTTGTTTGCTGTTAAAATAGCAGCATAAACATCTTCTGGAGTAACTTCAAATGGCATATTATGTGCAGTATCTTCTTTTGAAGTAGCAGCTTTTGCCACTTCCATAATTTCTTCTGGTTTAATTTCATCAATACCTAATTGTTTTAAAGTAACTGGAAGGCCTACACTAATGCAAAAATCTAATACTTCTTCAATTTCTTCCATTGGAGCATTTTCAAGTACTAATTGAGCTAATGTACCAAATGCAACTTTTTCACCATGGTACATATGGTGGCAGGCTGGTAAAACAGTTAGGCCATTATGAATAGCATGAGCAGCTGCAATACCACCACTTTCAAAACCAAGACCACTAAGAAGAGTATTAGCTTCAACTATTTTTTCTACTGATTTTGTGCAAACGCCTTGTTCTACAGCAAGTTTTGCTTTATATCCTTCAGTAATTAATGTGTCATAGCATAATTTAGCTAATGCTTGAGCTGTAATAGTAGTAGTGCCAAAAGCGCAGGTTCCTGCGTTAGATTTTTCACAGGCTCTTGCTTCAAAATATGTTGCTAAGGCATCACCCATGCCAGATACTAAAAGACGAACTGGAGCTTTAGCGATAATACCTGTATCAAGCAAAACAATATTAGGATTTTGCTTTAGGAATAAGTATCTATCAAATACACCATCATCAGTATATAAAACTGATAAAGCACTGCATGGAGCATCTGTAGCTGCTATGGTAGGTACAATTACAACAGGAAGATTTTTATAATATCCAACTGCTTTAATAGTATCTATGATTTTTCCACCACCAATACCAATGAGAAAGGTTACTTGATTTTCTTCACAAACCTGTATAATACGGTTTACTTCATTCATTGAGCACTCGCCATTAAATAAATTATATTCTACAGCTATATTTTTTTCTTCAAAGCTTTTGTCAATAGTCTCTTTTACTCTTTTTAAACCACTTTCACTAATTAAACATAATGCCTTTTCACCAAGTACAGACACATATTGCCCAAGATTTTTCAATTCACCATTACCTTGGACATATTTGTTTGGTGCAATCATAATTTTTGCCATATAAACTCCCCCTCAATATCTTTTAAATAGAATATTTTAACTATTATTACATTAATTATAGCACTCTTAATTATCAGGGTAAAGTTAGTGTGCATTGATTCATAAGAAAAGTTAAATGAGGAAAACCTTATTAATTTAAAGCTAATTAGAGAAGAACACGGAATAAAATATGCAACTAGAGCGTTAATTTTACTTACAGATAATGATTTGTTCAATTACGCAAGAATAAAATGTGCAAGATTTAAAGGTAATGATGCTTACGAATTCATTGATCAAAAGGAATTAAATAAGAGTTTATAAGAAGTAAGCTCTTATTTTATGTTAAGATATAGCTATGGTGGTATAATTAGATAATAATAAATATTACACCCTAAGAAAGGAGATAAATTATGTTTGGTATTGAAAACTATAGTATTTTTATAATCTCATCAATTATATTGAGTGTAACCCCAGGTTCTGATACTTTCTATGTATTAGGAAACAGTATATCAAGTGGTAGGAAAGTGGGAGTGATGTCAGCATTAGGAACATCTACTGGCTGCATATTACATACAGTAATGGCCGCACTTGGATTATCTGTAATATTAGCAAAGTCAGCTATTGCTTTTAATATTGTTAAATATTTAGGAGCAATATATCTAATTTTTCTAGGCGTTCGTACATTAATGTCAAAAACATCATTGCTTGCTAAGGAAAATAAAAATGAGAAGAAAAGTATTAGGCAAATTTTTCTTCAAGGAGCAATGATTGATGTTCTTAATCCAAAAGTAGCTTTATTCTTTCTTGCATTTCTGCCACAATTTATTAATCCGAATACTTCGTATGGAATAATTCCATTTCTAGTACTTGGATTTACTTACATCATAGTAGCAACTATATGGTGTATAACGCTAGCGGTATTCTTAGCCTCTATATCAAGAAAAATAAGTGAAATAAAAGGGATGCATGGTTTTGTGAATAAATTCACAGGTATTATATTCGTTGGCCTGGGATTAAATTTATTAACAGCTAAATTAAAAAATTAATTAATGTAAAATAGAGGTTGGCTACGAAATTATAGTAACCATTCTCTTATTTTATACATTGTGTCTAACTATAGCCTTTGAACTTCCATAGTTTTATAGAAATAGTCTAAAAGCCAAGTTCTTCTCCAATTAGTACGACCTTTATTTTATTAGCTGGCTTGCTTATTCTTGTCGTTACCAGATATGAACAAATACAATCTGTACTTAAACAATCTCCACAGCTCCCTGTTATATAACATGGAGTTTTTATATCTTGAAAACGCTGCGTATTTTGTGGTGCAGCAATTGTTCTGGCTCTCTGCACAGCATCATTAAGATTTTTTACTATTTTATTCATTCCAGCTACAACAATGACACTTTTTGGTCCGAAAATCATAGCTGCAACACGATTTCCATTTCCATCAATGTTAAATAGCTGACCATCTTCACTTATAGCATTGCTGCTTGTTAAGAAGGTATCGCATAAAAGTGCCTTTCGCATAAGCTCTGTTCTTTCTTCAGGATTTTTTGCAGTATCTCTATCAATAACTTCATATCCTTTTTCCTTTACAAGTTCTTTAAGACCAATTTCGTTTAAGGTTTCAGAACCACCCCAGGATACCACGTGATTTTGAGGAATTAACTCTAAAATCTGTTGAAGAGCTTTATCCTTAGTCTCAAAATAATATGCATCAAAATAATGCTTTTTTAAAGATTCAACTACTTTTGTACCTAATTTATTATAGCGTTTTTGCAAAAAAGCTTGTCTTGCCATTTTAAAAAGCCTCCTTAAAAATATATTTAATATCATTTACAGCAGTATAATAATAGATATTATTATGATATATTTATAGCATAATTAACCACTATATATAAGTATGCACATTTTTGTAACATAGTATAAAAATGATACTTAAGAAAGGTTATAATAAAATTGCTCTTAATGCAATACCTGCAGATAAAATAGCTGATGGTAGTTTTCCTAATAGGCAATTTAAAAATGGAGTAGTAGTTCGTTAAGTGAAACAAAAACTGGCTGCAAAAAAATCAAGCAGTCAGTTTTTTGATGTTAGATTATTATTAAGCTATTCATAGTAAAACCATGGTATTTAAGAAATTGAATTTGTGTTTTTTTGTTTTGCAATATGTAGAATTTGCGAAGTAGTGTTTAAAATATTGTTCTTTGAAAATTGAATAATGGGATGTTTACAAAATATGCTATAATCGATTCGTAATAGTAAATAATTGTGTAGTAGACAAATTATAATTTCTCGGTGCATACCCATTTTTGCAAGTCGCCTTGACAAAAAAATAAAAACGATATAATATAGTTGATAATATCAATTAATTAATTTGGAGGCGTGGTATGAATAAAGAGGAAATGATTAGAAAAGAGATAAGATTAATTGTGAGGGAATTGGGTTTATTAAATTACAATTGCTTTAATTCAGGCTTGACACTTGCACAAGCACACATATTAAACTACCTAAGGCAAAACGGAAAGACTCCTTTTAATGAATTGTTGATAAACCTGGGTATTGATAAGGCTTCACTTAGTAGAATAGTTAGTAATATGGAAGCAAAAAATTACTTAGAATTGAAAAAGTCTGAAAATGATAAGAGAATGAAAGATATTCACCTTTTACCATTGGGTTTGACAACTATTAATGATGGGGATTATAAAGCAAATACATTTATGAATGAAATTTTAGATTTAGGAGATAGCGAGGATATAGACAATATTGTTAGGACATTTAAAGTATTTCGTATTCTTGCATTAAAAAACAATCTTAGAAAGAATGATTCTAGAATTTTGATTGAAAAAATTTCGGAAAATTATATGGATGATGCAATAAAATTAGCAACAGAAGTATTTACTAATGAGCAGGGTATCCCAGCAGAATTAATTGCAATTGATGCTAATTTAAAACCAATCTGGTGGTGTGCAAGAGTAGGTGAAGATGTTATTGGGGTTGTTGCAACATGGAAAGAAAAAGATAGATGGAAATGGGGAAGATTTGCTATTGATAAGAGACTGCGAGGTTTAGGTCTTGGTCAAAAAATGGCTATCCATTCATTAAAAGAGATTTTTAGACAATATACGGACGAGTTATATATTGAAGCAAGAGAAGTAACTGTAAATATGCTAATAAAATTTGGATGTAAAGTTATTGGAGAAACAGAAGAATTTTATGGCGAGCCCATAACACCAATATTTTTAAATAAAGAATTGTTTGATGAACATTTGAAAAGTTATATCTAACGTATAAAATTATTGGAAATAGAATCAAAATAAGAATAGAGGTGTTTTATATGAAAACAGAAAAAATTATACTTACTCTTGTTTTAGTTGTTATTTGTATTTTGATAACACAGATTTTTCTAGCTATGGCAGTTCTCATGCTTTGTGAAAATACTAATAGCAGAATAGAAATTATTGCATACGTGTCAAGTTTGGCTCCTGGAATTATATTAGGTTTATTTTTAGGTAACTTATTTGAATTACTCACCGGAAGAAGTTTTAGAGAAATGTATTACAGATTCTATTCTTTTGATAAAACTAATAATTTTGATAATGATAATAAAAATGTAGATTAAAATTCAATTAAATTTAAGATATATAAATGTGCTTTATTAATGTAGTGATATAGATATTAATTAGTTAGATGAATTCAAATTTATCGTTGAGATAATTCGTAATGTTTTTATATCATGAATCAATAAAAATAAATAGCAAATTGTAAAATCGTATTATTCAAGATTGAGTTTACGATTTTTTTAATGCGTAATTACTAAAATATGGTGCTACTATTAATGTCGAGAGAAGATGTAGAATCAGCGTATTAATGAAAATTAAAGGATAGTAAAAATATAAAAGGGACTATAAAAGTGCCTTTTAGGAGAATGTCAAATGAACATCATTATATATTATAAATTTGTAACCTTTTTCAAGAGGTATTAAAGTATTTACGGTAGAGTTAGCTGGAATTGGTATAATCTGTTGTATTATTGCATTAGACTTGTTGTATGGTTTTATTGGAGTCAAGAATAATTAGTAAACCGTCATTATAAGTAGACATATTTTGAACAGAATAAGGAATATTAGGTGATAAGCCTAAATCTTTCATTGTATAAAAACCTTGTGAGTATGTTTTAGCTTCAGCCATAGTGGAGAGGGAATTTAAATTAAATGATAAAACTAGGAGAGTACAAAATATAGCAATAAATTTTCTCATAAGATTCACAGCCTTTCATAATTTGCCACAAGTATTAAAGCACGAATATTTTATTATTTGAATTTAAGGAAAATATATTCCCTAAGAGAATGATAGTTGACCACTACCTGCTATTATAATCTTATAATCAGATTGCATAGGATTTAAAACATATTGTAATGAATTTGGTTGAAAACGGATGGATTGTTCCAATACAAGATCATTATTAAGTATAGTAATAAAAGCTTTACCACCAGCAACATTTTGAACTCTGTACGGAACATTTGGGAGTAATTTTAAATCATTTATACTATAAATTCCTTCAGAAAAAGTTTGTTTTGTTTCGGCTAATGAAGAAATTGGATTTAGATTAAAGGCTAAAAGCACAAAAATAGAAAATATAAGAATGAATTTTTTCATTACTATTATTACCACCTTTCATAATCAGTTTACAGGTATTAAATCATTCAAGATTTATTATCTGAAATTTAAGAAAAATATATTCAAGTTATATGTAATAAAATTAGTACGCGCGATGCTAATAACAAGTGAGATGATTTGATGTTTGATTATATAAGTTGCAATTTAAGATATACACAACTGAAAACGGAAAAGGTGATAAAAAATACTTAAATATATTTAAAATAGTCTTCTATTTAGTAAAAGAGTATTTGAGCTTTAAAAAAGAATTAAACAAGCCATTAGATGAATTAGCAGGAATAGGTAATGCATAACTACAAATGGACGTAGAATTATAACATTCACTGTAGACTTGATCTTGATAGAAAATGTCCCCTAAATTTTATATATAAATATTACTATATAGAACTTAGTAATTAATTTTAAACATTAAATTAATTGATAAAAGCAAGTAATTTAATTGACAAAAGCAACTAAAATTATTATAATTCTCTTAAGCAGTGAATCCAAATCTTTGATTTGGTGTGAATCGGTTAAGCAGACATCTCGAATCTATGATTTGATGATGGTCGCTTACTCTGTGAGTATCCAGCGAACGAATGTGAGTCGGATTTCCTTATAAATACTAGGAGGCATACTTGATATGAATAAAAATAAAGTTAGTAGTATTAGAAGTTTTAATCGTTATTATACAAATATATTAGGTCTGTTAGACCAGCATATTCTAGAAAGTGATTTATCATTATCAGAAGTACGCGTTTTACACGAAATTGAAAAAACTGAGCAATGCACATCAAGAATGTTGGTAGAGATCTTATGTATGGATGCAGGATATTTAAGTAGAATATTAAAAAAGTTTTATAAAATGGGTCTATTGATGAAAGAAAAATCTCCTGAAGATGGCCGTGCACAATATTTATATCTTACCTCGGAGGGAAAAGAAAAAATGGAGGAATTAAATATTAGTTCAGATGAACAAATTGCTCAAATCATAAAGCCATTAACAGAAATTGATAAAAACTGTTTAGTTCAGAATATGACGGCAATAGAAACTATTTTAACGAATGGTGCAAATATTAAATTAGAGGATATCACTATTCGTACAGATGTGCGTCCTGGAGATTTAGGGTATATTACGCATATGCATGGATGGATTTATGGAGAAGAATATGGATATTCTACTGCTTTTGAAGGATATGTAGCTGAATCCTTTCATAAGTTTTTACTTAATTACAATCCCGACAATGATCGTTTATGGTGTGCTAAGCATAATGGGAACATAATAGGCTGCATTGGCATTGTAGGCCACGGTGAACGTGCACAACTTAGATGGTTTTTGATTGACCCTCATTATCGTAGGATTGGTCTTGGTAAGAAATTATTGCAGGAAGCCCTTGATTTTGCAAAAGTGAAAAACTACAATAGTGTTTATTTGGATACAACAAATGATTTGGATAAAGCAATCAATATGTATAAGAAAGCTGGTTTTGCGAAGAAATCAGAGAAAGTAAATAATTCTTGGAGAGAAGGTCTGATTGAACTTGAATTCGAAATGCAGCTTTAATATGTGATTTTAAATTACAACTTGAGGTCAAATATTATAGTTAGTAGCTTAGAAAGGAATTTAGAATATGCAAATAGAAATTAAACTTGCTTATGACAATAATAAAGAAATTAAAGAATTATTTTTTGAATATACAGAAATGCTTGTTAAAAACAATCCAAATGTTGCAAAATACTTAAAACTGCAAAATTATGATTCTGAAGTTGAGCATTTGACGGATAAATATGGATTACCTGAGGGAAGATTATATATAGTAAAAGTTGAGAATCAAGTTGCTGGATGTATTGGTTTAAGAAAAATAAATGATGAAAACTGCGAAGTAAAAAGATTATATGTTAGACCAGAATTCCGTGGACATAAGCTTGCAATTAAGCTAATAGAAAGAATTATTGATGATGCCAAAAGTATTGGTTATAAAAGTATGCTTCTTGATACCTTGCCTTTTTTAGAAGAGGCTATACACTTATATAAGAAATTAGGATTTTATGAAATTGAATCCTATAATAATAATCCAATGGATACTTTAATTTACATGAAATTAGATTTGATCGGATAAATCTGGCTACATGGAAGTATTGGTTATTGTATAAAATTTAACGAGATATAAAAAGTTCTCTTTTATAGTTTGTTTATTTGTAATATACATGATTTAATAAAATTTGCGGTATTTTTGTGTACAATATTAAAAACTGATGCAGAATTACAACATTTACTTAGATAGAAAATGTTTTTATAGTAAGTATAAAAAAGTATGCTAAGTTGTTTATTTAGCATACTTTATTTATGGAAAAGTTGTTGTAAAACCTTTGCGATTTTTATTATTTCACCCTTTAAGTAAACCTGTTACTATTAATTAGGCTTATTTAATCGTTATATATAAATATTTCCTTTTGTCTTTTATCTATAAGATCTAAAGAATTCCCGAATTTCTTCAGCTAAATGCTTAGGATCTTCCATAGCAGTAAAATGTCCACCTCTAGGCATTGCAGTAAAGCGAGTGACATTTAAATTGCGCATAGCCCATTCTTTTGGTGGTAACAATACATCAGCAGGGAAGAGGGCTATACCTGTTGGCACCTCTATACGTCCTAGTGGAGGCAAAGAATGAATGTTTTCATAATATATATGAGCTGATGAACCTATAGTATTTGTAACCCAATAGATCATTATATTAGTGAGAAGTTCATCCTCGCTAAAGCTTTTACTTAGGTCACCGTTACAATCACTCCATCCACGAAATTTTTCAACAATCCAAGCAGCCAAGCCTACTGGTGAATCAGAAAGTCCATATGCAAGAGTCTGTGGTTTTGTGGATTGAATAGACATATAACCTCCCTCTTTTGAAATCCAATCAGAAGCAGTTTTCTTGTAATTTAGCTCCTCTTCTGAAAGTCCTTCCTTATCTTGTGAGGTCATGAGATCTCTAATTATACCGATATCTGTTAAATGTATTCCTATTAGAAGTTCTGGATGGTTTAATGCCAGATATCTTGTAACCCCTGAACCAATATCTCCACCTGCAGCAGCGAATTTACTGTAGCCAAGTTTTTCAGTCATAAGTTTTGCCCAAAGCTCAGAAACACGATAGTTGTTGATACCACCATGTTTAGGCTTACTAGAGAAGCCAAAGCCAGGTAGTGAAGGTACAATTACATCAAAAGAATCTTCAGGTCTTCCGCCATAACTTTCAGGATCAGTAAGGAGAGGGATAATCTTTTTATAGCGAAGGTAACTATCAGGCCATCCATGAGTAAGGATAATTGGCATTGGATTAGGACCTTTACCTTTCTCGTGTATAAAGTGAATATCTATCCCATCTACATTACAGTGAAACTGAGAAAAATGGTTTAATTCTCTTTCGTGTGAGCGCCAATCATATTGTTCTTTCCAATAGGAAATAAGAGACTTTAAATAATTTATTTCAGTACCCCGTTCCCAACCTGAGCCTTCTAACTGATAAGGCCAGCGGATGTGCTCCAGTCTATATTTTAAATCATCAAGTACTTCATCAGAAATTTGGATGTTAAAGCGTTCAATAGACATAAAAATTCTCCTTTCAAATAAGCCATTCATGATAACTTTTATTCATTTATTAATATCAGTTTAGCATTATAAAATTATGATACAATGTTATAAATGAAGCTTTTAACTATACTATTTGTCATTGGAGGAATCTTTATGCCGCAAATGGATCGCTACAAGAATAGAAATGTATATATTGAATTTATTGCAAATGAAAATTTTATAAATTTCCCTTATGAGGAAAGGTTAACTATAACTTTTATTACGAGCGGAAGCATTAATTTACAATTGAATGACCGCCCGGTAAAAATTATTGCCCCTAGTATTCTTTGTTTATCTAAGGATGATAAAATAGAAGTTATTGAAAAACACAATGTAGCTTCACAGTCATTTTGTTTTCACCCTGATTTTTTTAATACGGCTCATTTTTCTGAAACTAAGGGCTATCTGTCAACTAACTTAAAAATAGATATGGGTCTTTCTCTTTTTAAAAAAGACAACACTAATACTGGCGTATATGCTGAGGATGAGAAAGTTTATCCTAAATTATATGAGTGGTTCTTTGTTATGGGAACAGAAGTATATGCACAGAGCGATTCTCTTTGGGTTTGTAGAATAAAGAAGTATTTAATACAAATACTAGGGGTGCTTGAAGAACTAAATCACCATAGCGAAAAATCGCCTGTTAATTTAGTTCTGGAATATATACATATAAACTATTCTGATAAAATAAAATTAGAAGATTTAACAAGATGTGCTCATTTGAATCGTGTGTCATTAAATAAAAAATTTCAGGATTTATATGGATGTACAGCAATGGGGTACTTACTAGCATATCGATTAAAAGTTGCGGAGAGTCTTTTAACCCATACAGATATGAGTTTAAATGAAATTGCACGTGCTACTGGCTTTGAATATGATACTTATTTCATAAAGCAATTTACAGCAAAAAGAGGTATGACTCCAACAGAATTTCGAAATGCCTCACGGGAGTTTGGAAATTGCCAATAATAAATTTTAATCTTGCAAATGTAGTATTTTGCTTCTAAGCAAAAAATTCACGACATTTCTTTCATGAATTTTTTAATAATTAATTTAGTTCTCAATTGCCGATTTTAATCCTGAAATCATAAAAGGAAGAACTTCTTCAACTAATAGAGAAGTATCTTTTAAGCTATCTTTACTATGCCAACGTTTAGTAGCGCAATATATGCCGCTGCTAATCATAACAGTAATTAATTCTAATTTATCTTTTTCATTGTTTGGAAAAGTTTTGCTATTCATTAACATGCTTAGTACTATATCTTGCAATTTAAGTTGAACTTTGATATCAATTAATACAGCTGCAGATTTATATAGTCTAGTATGGTTATTACCCATAGATTGATGATAGTCGCACATAGTAAGTGTTAAAACTTATTTGTTTATCATTTTTTTCAGATTTTACTACCATTTTTTTAACCTTTCCCAATTAACTTGTATTTATTTTTAAGAGAGCGCGGATTGCTTTCAGATTTACCAATACCTAGAATAACCTCTTGGCTTACAGAAAAAGATTTAGATGTTTATACAGAGACATTTAATAAAACAGGTTTTCGTGGTGGATTGAATTATTATCGTAATTTAGACAGGAATAGGGAATTATTAAGCTGTTTTTATGGAGTGAAAGTAACAATTCCAGCTTTATTTATGATAGGAGACAGTGATGTTGGTTTAAGCATTCCAGGAATGGAACAAATAATTTGTGAGATGAAGAACCTTGTTCCAAACCTTCGTCAAACTACATTTCTTAAAGATTGCGGACATTGGGCACAGCAAGAAAAAGCGGAAGAGGTAAGTACAGCGATAATTTCATTTATGATAAGTCTTTAATATTAATATTTAAAGTAAAATAAAATGATTTTTTTATTTTTATTTGCAGTTACATTTGTCATAATCATAGAAAATGTAATTTGGTTATGACGTGCAGTTTTGTTTTCTTTGCTCTTAACCTTATTATTCGCCATATGGTCATTTAATTTAAAAGTAACTGAGAGTATATGTAAAATAAGTTCTTAATTTGTGGTAAAATATAGCTATACTTTAAAATATTAGATAAATTGAGGAGTTACTATTACTTATGAATTGGTGGGATATATTAGAGATACCTTATGATAGCGATATAAAAACAATAAAAAAAGCATATTCAAAATTGCTTAAAATAAATAATCCAGAAGATAACCCCAAAAGCTACCAAAGGCTTAGAGAAGCATACGATGCAGCGATAAAATATGTAAAGAAAAATAATAAAAATCAAGGAAATCAAGAAAAAATAAATAATAATCTAGATAAAAATATTATCAATGAAGTGGACGTATGTGAGGTCAAGGATTATATATCTGAGAGTTATATAAATAAAGATAAACAAATTATTTTTAAGCCTGAATTAGATATTAATGAAAACTGTCATAATGCTAAATTGGCAAAAGTTAATTTATATAATCAAATAACGCAGTTTTTAAATAGATTAAAGGATATATATCACGATCTGTCTTTAAGATCAGATCCTGAAGTGTGGGAAGAATTATTAAACTCAGCTGTAATCTGGAATGTAGAAGCTTTTCCCATTATAGAAGAAGAGATTTTTAATTTTTTAACAAAGCATAAATATTTACCAGCCGAAGTATGGTTAAAGCTAAACAATAATTTTACATGGAGCCAAAATGAAATAAAATTATATAATAAATATTCTGCCTTTATTGTTGATGAATTTTTTGAAAATCTTAAGAAACCTAGTAAGCTTAGATATGATTATATAAAGTCAATAAACCCAGAAATTGCAGATGAGTATTTATATGAAAGAGAGCAGGCAGAAAAAGCCTTAAAGGCCAAAAAGTATGCAAATGCATATAACCATTTAAAAAAGGCAAATTCTTTATTTGAAGGTGATGCTGAATTATCAAGATTAAAGGGAGATTATCATTATGATTTTGAACACTTAGAAACAGCATATGATTATTATAAATCAGCTTTTGAAATAAATAATAATGATCTAAGCAGTGCATTGCATATAGGAATTATTTTAGTTTCATTCAAAGAATTTGGTGAGGCTATACCATATTTAAAGAAGTACTTATTTTATAGTAATAATAATGATAAATTGGCATTAAGGCACCTTGCTTATTGTTATTATTATAATAATGATTTAATCTCGGCAAGGGAGAATTTTCAAAAACTGCTATACTTTGATGAGAATAATAAAACAATAAAAAAATATTTAAAAAATATAGAAGCTCAATTGGCAGGAAAGCATGTTAGAAAAATATTATTTGATAAAGACACTCTTGTTAGAGAGGAAGTAGCAAAAGAGAAGAATGTAGTAAAAAAATCAACTATAAAAGAGAGAATTCGTGTTAATAAGACTTTAATTATTAAACAACTAAGTAAAATCATAATTTTATATGTTATGTTTTATGGATTAAGTCATTTAACTATATTTAAGAATCCATCTAATTATAATAATACTAAAAGTAATATAACCTATGAAAACAAAAGCAAAGAAAATAAAAATGATGAAAATAAAAATAAAGAAGCTTTAAAAAATTTTGAAAAGTCAATTTTAGATCCTAAGAATAATTATAATATAGGAATGGATTTAAATAATGTTAAGGCGACAAAGTATTATAAAATATCACAGCCATTTGAAAATAGAAGTATATTTTCAGATATAGAATTAGAGGAAAAAGGATTACGTGATAAAGTTGAAAGTCAATTGCATGTTGGTTCTACAAAAGTAAATGTAGTGATTTTTGCAGATCCTAAGTGTAGCGATAAAACTATTGATGAAAATGGTAAGTATATGATACATGGTGTTATTTGCCCTATAGACGAAGAAATAGTAAATAAGATTATGAACGAGCTTGCTCCAGATTATCAAGGATTCGATTGGATTTCAAATGGATTTATTGATGCATCCCAAACAGCAATAAATTCAAAGAAATAATGGGTGAAGCAAAGTAATCTTTACCATTTTGATTCACTATTTGTATAAATTTGATATAGGAAATATTAGGGTTGAAGGGTGTTAGGAGAATTGAGTTTGTAAAAGTATCCCTGAAGAATAAATTAAAATATCCCAGTAATGCGTATGCAATTGATTACTGGGATTTTTTATGCATTAAATATTAGAAATCAGGGACCAAAACTTTTATATAAAACTATTTTGTTACTGTTTATAATTAAGAAGCTACTATGATTTGGCTTGCGCTTACACCAGAATTAACTAAAAGCTGTTTTGTTGCTTCACTCTTTACATAAATTTTGACATTTATGCAGCCTTCAAATAGATTAGTTACTATTACCTTGTTAAAAGGACCATTCATATGAGTTTCTATATTTTGAACACTATTTGGAATAGTTATACTAGTTAGCCTAGTACAATGTTTGAATGCCCCTATGCCTATGTTTGTTACTCCATCAGGGAGTGTTAGGCTTGTCAAATTAGTGCAATAGTAAAAGGCTTCGCTACCTATAGTTGTTACACCAGTAGGAATTACTATGTTTTTTAAACTCATACAGCCTGCAAAGGTACTTTCACCTATACTTGTTAAAGTATTTGGTAGTGTTATATTTGTTAATTTAACACAGCAATCAAATGTATCGTTACCTAAAAATGTTATACCATTTTCTAATGTTACATTTGTTAAATTGATACACCTAAGAAATATACCATCACCCATTTTTGTTACACTACTTGGAATTGTTATATTTGTTAAACTTCTGCAATCAGCAAATGCGTGGGAAAGAATGGATTTTACACTGTTTGGTATTGTTATGTTTGTTAAATAGTTACAACCATCAAATGCACCAACGCCTATGGTTGTTACTGTATTTGGAATTGTCACACTTGTTATTTTATGAGATTCAAATGCAAAAGAACCTATACCTGTTACTGTAATATTATCAATTTTGTCTGGTATATTTATACTGCTTTCAGAGCCTAAATATGCTACTATTTTACCTGTTTGTTTGCAAAAAGCCCAATTCCCATTTATTGTGACATTTGTGAATTGTCCATCACTATTTAGTCCATCTTCTTTGTCGAAAAATACTTTGTCAGCATTATTCATCATATAGCCATCTGATCCAAAATAATACAAACTTCCATCGATTACTCTCCAGCCAATAGACCATGAATTCCCTTCTGTATACCACCAACCCTTATTATTTTGCTTCCATTCTGCACTTGCAGCTATAGGATTTAGTGCTAAGAATGATGAAATTACTAGTGTAGCAGCTAATAATTTTGTTAATTTTAATTTTTTCATATCTTCCTCCCATATTTATACTATATTTCAATATAAATTAACAACGTATAATATTTTAACATTATTACAAATAATTATCTACATTTATTTTAATATTTACCTTGGTTAGCATATATTATTAAAAAATATATCAAAAAAGTTACAAAAGAAATTCAACATCATAAGATTGAATAAACAAATTAGAGTTTAACATATTTTAAATTAATATGTAATTATTACAATTAATAGGAAAGTATAGTATAATCTAATTTGTAAATTAATTATATTAAAATGATAGAAATGAATAAAACTCAATAGTTAAATTTGGATTTGTATCACGTTAATACTAAACTTAGGTATGTTTTAATTAAAATTTTAGAATATATTATGGAGGTAAATAAATGGACGAACTATTAAATTTGCTTAAGGTCAAACTTTGCAACTGTTCTATAAAAGATGAAGAGATTATAAAGGTTAAAGCTTACATTGAAAGTGGAGAAAATTCTTTAAATTTAGAAGAAGTTGATAAATGCAATATGGAAAAGGCTCTTAGAAATCATTACAACATAAGAGCAGAGTTTTGGAAGCTCATGGACAGCTTTATGGATAATCAAGAAGTTTTTAAAAGAATAATCAATGTGTTCTTTGCTATAGGAGGAGACAGTTTCTTTACGATAGTCTATGGGAGATTTTATTCTGCAGCTAAAACCGTAAATTATTTAAATGCCATGGGAGACAAGGAAAAACTTTTAATATGGCTTATAAAAAATTGTTCCAGTCGTGCAAGTGTAATAAATGTAGTTACGATTGTTGAAGAAATGATGTTAGAAGATAAAGAAATACTAAAAAGATCATTTTTAGAAGCAAAAGATGACTTTGTTAAATTAGCTTTAGCTGCTCTAGCAATTAAAAATTCCTACAGTTTACCTCAGAATGAAGAAGAATTTATAAAACAAAATTTAGAAGATGGAGAAAATATAAATAAATATCTAAAGGATAAACAAATAGCCTTAGTTGCTTTTTTTTCTTATGCTTGTGATGAAAATGGATATTTAATTGAAGTTGTCAGCAATATTATTAGTAAAAGTACTAATAGAAAAATGTTATTTAATGAGTTAGTAGACTTCATTTGTTTTTATGATAAAACAGCACAAAGTTATGATATTGCAAATAGGTTTAATATTGATAAAAAACTGTATATACATAGATTAATAAATTTGTATGTTAGAGAAGAGAATAAGAAGATACGTAAAGAAATAGAAGAAAGGATAAAAGAAATACCGTTAGTTTTTAAAGAAACTTTTGATGCTTTGAGGAAAAAGAAGCTTGAGCATAATAATTTTCATGATGTAGAAGTGTTTTCTCTTGCTTATTTTATTTATAGTAACTCCAAGGAAAAGGGGGATTTTGAGACACTTAAGGAAACTATTGGAATAGCTTTAAACGGTTTTATATATAATGCTAGAGCTTTAGAAGACTTAGGATCAGCAGAAAAGGCTGAAATAATGCAATATGTATTGGAAGGCAAAAATGAAGATTTATTAGGAGGCTTTTTTGCTAGAGCTAAAAAATATAATGGGCAGAGAGGTTATTTAGGGCGCAGCTATTGCCTTTGCTTTCAATTAATTTACTCTATAGAGGAAACTAGAGATATTATACATAGGTTTTTATATTTGTCAGTTAATACAGGAGAATATGGATTGGCAGCTTCAGTTACCTACAATGTAATAGAAGGTCAAGGGATGAGTTATATAAGTTTTGCTAAAAAGCTTTTAAGTAAAGGTATAGATGAAAAGCATTTAATTCTCATTGCTGATGAAGTTTTAAATCCAAAAGCAAAGGAATATTTAAGAGCCTTATGTAATGAAGGAAATACAGAGCTTGTAAATATTGTAGAAGATTTAAAAATAGAGACTAAAGAAGTTGTACTTGAAGGTTTATTTAATGCGGATAAGGAAAAACATTCTGAGATTTTAGTAAGAAGTTTATTAGATGATTCCAAGTATATTAGAGATAAAATTGCAGGTTTTCTCAGTTCCTATGAAGGATGTAGGGAACAAGTCTTGGGGATTTTGACAAGTAAAAAAACTGCCACTCGAGAAATAGCTGCTAGAATTTTAATGAATTTTGATATGAGAGAATTTACAGTTGAAATCGAAAAGTTTGCAGAAAAAGAGAAAAATGAAAAAGTTAAGGTTTTACTTTTAAATATTGTAAATTCAGATTATTTAGATGGTGAAATACTGAGAAGTGCTGATAGTATAAGCAGTTATTGCACTGAAAGACTTAAGAAAACTTCTTATACTGCTCCAGAATGGATTAAAGCAAAAGGATTTCCAGAGGTAAGGTATGAGGATGGAAAGCCAATTTTAAAGGAGGTAGTAACTTATCTAATAAGTAAATATTCTATTGAAAATGTGGTAGAAAGAAATCTGACAGCAGAAAAGGTAATAGAAAAGTGCAGTAAGACGGATTTAGATGTACTTGGAAATGAAATTTTAAATATTTGGATTAATAATGGTGCAGATACAAAAGAGAAATGGGTGCTGGCTTTGGTTTCAGCAATAGGAGGTTTCAATGTAGTAAACACTTTGAAAGCCCAAATAGATTCTTGGTCTAAAAGCTCAAGGGGAGCCATCGCTTGTGAGGCTGTAAAAGCTTTAGCCTTAAATGGAAGTGATGATGCTTTAATAATAATAGATAGTATAGCTAGAAAATTTAAACACAAACAAATTAAAAAAGCAGCAGAAGAAGCCTTTGTTTCTGCTGCAAAGATGTTTAATTTAACAGAAGAAGATTTGGCAGACAAAATAATACCGGATTTAGGTTTTAACAAAAGGGGAGAAAGAATATTTGATTTTGGAAGCAGAAGCTTTACTGCAAGCTTAGGATTAGATTTTTCTTTAAAGATTACGGATAACAGTGGAAAGGTAATTAAAACTTTACCAAAGCCAAACAAATCCGATGATGAATTAAGGGCAAAAGAAGCAGCAAATGAATTTAAAGTCCTCAAGAAGCAAATGAAAAATATTGTTGGAGCTCAAAGCTTAAGGCTGGAAATGGCACTTGCTGTGAACAGACTATGGAAGAAAAAAGATTGGGAAAGGCTTTTTATAGAAAACCCTATAATGCACAATTTTTCTCTTGGTTTGGTATGGGGTGTTTACGAAGAAGGAGAACTAAAGGATACCTTTAGATATATGGAAGATGGAAGTTTTAATACAGTGGATGAGGAAGAATATGAACTTATAGAAAATTCTATCATAGGCCTTGTGCATCCTCTTGAGATGAAGACTGAAATCTTAGAAGGCTGGAAGCAGCAATTTGAAG
The DNA here is from genome assembly GCF_002760435.1 of Clostridium sp. LS. GTDB lineage: Bacteria > Bacillota > Clostridia > Clostridiales > Clostridiaceae > Clostridium. Next base: position 47,724 of record NZ_AUUU01000007.1, on the reverse strand, counting down.
ATTATGAAATAGTACAGCCTTTCCCTCAGCTTCAAAGAAAGGTTTACTTTGTAACTGAAGAAGAAAAGAGCATGAAAAATATAGAACGTTTTGCAGGCACTAAGATTAATGGACTCTCACTAGTAGGTAGGCTTACTAAAATGGGATGGTACAGAGGTTCAGTACAAGACGCAGGCTGTTACTATCAATTTTATAAAGAAGATGAAAAAATAGGTATAGGTGCGGAGCTTCAATTTGATTACCTTGGAGTTGGTTATGAAAATGAAGAAACTACTATTTATGAATTAACTTTTTATAAAGCGAACACAGTAGAAAGAGGAAGCTATGTTTATGATGAAGTAACTGAAGAAAATACAATTGTACCAGTGAAGGTACCAAAAAGATTCTTTAGTGAGATACTTTATGATGTAGACAGGGCTTTAGAAGCTAAAACTGGTTTTGCAGCTAACTGGAAGCTTAATCGTTAGCTTATTGAAAGGAAGATTGAAATGGATATTAAAATTAGACAGGTTAGTATAGAAGATTTAGATGCAGTAGCAGAGGTAGAACGCAAGTGTTTTCCAGCCGAGGAGGCTGCTTCAAAAGAATCTTTTGAAGAACGTATAAAGACCTTTCCTCAAAGTTTTTTTGTAGTAGAAATAGAGGGAAAAATAATTGGATTTATTAATGGATGTGTTATTAATGAAACTGTTATATGTGATGAGCTTTTTCATGATGTCTCATTACATGTTCCAAGTGGAAAGTATCAGACCATTTTTGGACTTGATGTTATGCAGGAATATCGAAATCAGGGAATTGCTGCTAAACTGATGAAACATATGATAGAGTCAGCAAGAAATGCAGGACGAAAAGGTGTTATCTTAACTTGTAAAGAAAGGCTTATCCCATACTATTCGAAATTTGGATACAAAAATAAAGGAGTGTCTGAATCAGTGCACGGTGGTGCAAAATGGTATGATATGATTTTAGAATTTTAAGGAGGTAAGATTGTGTTAAGAAGTGAATTACAGCCCCCTAAAATTGATGAAAAATTAGTCGAAGAATTAATGAAGCTTATTGAAGAAATTTCTGAGTTAGTTGATGAATATTATGAAGAATATTATGAGAAAAATGAAAAGACCATTTTGAATGATAAAATATATGAGCTTAATTCAAAGGTTCAAAAAAAATATGAGCCTACAGATTTTCAAGAGTATTGGGGTAGCGTATCTCTTGAAGATTTGGCTAAGGAAGTATCTTTACCTAACCCACCAATGGTCAATGATATAACTATTGAAGAGGCTGCTAAAATAATAGAAATGATTGTTGAACTTAAGTCACCAGAAGGAGTAGAAGAAGTTGAAGAGGTATATCCATATATAAATTATTACATAGAATTATTGGAGAAAAGTATAACACACAATAATATTTCTGATTTGATTTATTGGTATGATGTTGAGGAATATGGACATGAACCAAGTGCAAGGGAAATTGCAGAGAAGGCTTTTAAAACAAGAGAAAATAGGGATTTATAAGTGAAAAACCTGTAATTAAAAAATACACAATAGATTTCGTTGAAAAAAAGAAAAGAGCGGGGAAAGGAAAGAAATTATGAGAGATATTATTTCTTCTTTTCCTAAAGCTTTTGAGAGCATGAATTATTTTAATGAAATGAAAAATAAAGTTCTAAGCCTTAAAGAGGAGAAAAAGATAGAAGAAATTGAAGTGTTATTTAGAAATTCTGGTAATGAATTTGGATTAATAGACAGTAAAGTAGTTATTGATGGTGATGAAGATAATATGCAGCTTTGAAGAATGGTGCTTAGATTAAAAATTATAAAAAAGCTGTTTTTGGTACTCTTGTGGAGAATAATTTCAAGATAGGTTGAAAAAGATTGGATTATGAATTTTATAAAAAGAGATGTAGCTTGGGTTTGTGTTGGAGTTGTTATTGGATTGTTAAGCAGGGGAGAGAGAAATGGAAATAGAAAGCGTAAAAATTATTAAGGTTAAAAAAGAATTTATGAACTCTATGGAGGGACAAAAGGAATTAGTAAATATCATAAACGGAAACGTTAACTGTGATGAAATGATAGAGTACCAAACAAGTGATTATGTCATAAGCGAAATTTTTCGTGAAGATTATTATATTAATAATTACAAGAACGATAAGGAATATAAAAGAGAAAGAGCCATCCATTCTTTATTATTTGGAATAAGTGATTTCAATTATAAATACAGTGCCTTAGAAACTGAGATTGGAGTAGAAAATCCTACAGAAGAACAAATAGCAGAAAGAGTAGTTCAAATCTATGGCATAGATAAAGATGATAAAGAAGAAATACAAATGATAGCAAATAGCTTCACAAATCACGATAATACTTGTTTAAAGTACATATCAATAGAAAATATGAAAAAGGTAGTCTCAGATTTAGAAACTTTGAATATACAAGACCTATGCAAAAGTATAGAAAAAGAACTTAATTCACAGGGAATTTCCTTTGATGAAATAGAGGAAAGAGATATGGAATTTATAAATTCACTAAAAGAGTTTTTTAAGGCATCATTAAATGATAGTAATGGTATGGGTATGATATATGCGTTAACTAATATTAGGGATTTTTGTGAAGAAGATTGGTTTCGTATATAAATTGTATTTAAGTTTAAAAGGAGTGTTAGGGAAAATGGGATTGGAGCAGCATTTGGCAGAAAAAATAAGTAATGTGTTATTGGATTTAGGTTTAACTTATGAAGTTATTGATAATTTTAAGGAATACGTAGAAGGAAGCCTTAATGAGGAGGAATTCTTTAAGAAACTTCCAAGCATAGATATGAAACAGTTAAAGAGTGAAGTCGTAGAGGCAGTAGTTAGTGCATATAATTCTTTGACCAAGCATAAGGCTGAGGATTATTTATCAAAGTACTTAAGAATATTATTTCAAATGGGAAAAGCATCTTTATTTTTTGTTTTGGATAAGACAATTTATTATAAAGGAGCTTCTTATTATAGAGATTTTCTAAAATACGGTTTAAGTCCAGCTTTTGTTATAGCCTATTATGCTACATCTATCACCAAGATGGAAAGAAATTTAAGCCGTGATTTTATTTTGTTTTATGATGGTCTTTATGAAGAATATAAAAATTCATTTTCAGAAGCTGTTGAGATAAGCGAAATAAATGAACAAGCTATAATTATATCTTATTTAGCTTATAAGGAAGAAAATAGTGAAAAATATGTCAATTGGTTAGAAAAAGATATGATTGAGTCAGTAGGAAATCTATTCAACAATAATATATCTGAAATGCAGGCAGGAGCATTAACTGAATATTTAAAAGAAGAAACTTCAGATTTAGAAGTAATAGCGGAAACTTTAAAAAATGACAGCAAATTAGTTTTAAACCTTGATAAATATGTTTTTAGATTTCTCATAGGAGTTAGCTGTAACATATGTATTAAATCTGAAATTTCAAGAAGATTTATTAAATTTGCTGCAGAATTTGCTTATAAAGAGTTCTTTTATGCTTTGCATAATTACTTAAAATATAATAGATATAGTGTGATATCAAGCCTTGTAGACATGCTTAAAATTAAAAAAGAACTATATATTGCATGGCTTGGAGAATCCAATAGCTTAAGATATGATTATACTTTTGAAAAAGAACTAAAAGAAGAGGTAGATAAACACAGAGAAGAATTTAAGAGGGCTACTTCAATGTGCTCTGGTATAAATAAAGCTTATATGGCATTTCTTCTTTGGCAAAAGGGAGAAGGCACAGAATTTTTAAATGATGTAGAGGATGTTTTTATATATGAGTTTTCTGTGTTTATGGATAAGAATAATATTGAAAGAGATATTTATGAAGATTTCATACAATATTTAGGAGGAAATATTTCCTTTAGTGATATAGAAAAATCATTGGAAGGTTTATTTGGGAAAAGAGACATGCATCTGTATTCATATAACTTTTCTAAAATTCTATTCTGGTTAAAAGATCAATCTCCTATGTTTGAAAGAGCTATGGATATATTTATTGCTATAGGAAACCCAGATATATTAAGACATATGTATGATGATTATCTCAAATATAAGGGTAAAAAAGTGCCTGACGATGATTTGAATTCTTACATTCAATTACTTTTAAGCTGTGGGGCGTCCGTTAGAAACTATATATGCTATTTAGGTAATTGCGCATTTGGTAATTACGTTAGAAATAGCTTAAGGAGCCAAGCAGTTAACATTATAGAAAATCTAATTAAAACAAAAGCAGAAGAAGTAATAGAAAATATCCCTAATTGTGATGCTGAAAGCAGAAAGGGTATTTTGGAGATTTTAAACAAGAATCTTGAGGAGACTGAAAGTGCAAAAATTCTTATTGAATATTTAGGAGATTCTTCTAAAGTGGTAAGAGAGAGGGTTATAGAACTTTTAAGTTCAAACAAGACAAGGCAGCAATTGGTGATACCTAGCTTAAGTTCAAAAAAACAAGCAGTTAGGGAATCAGCAGTAAAGGTACTTTTAAAGAGCAGGGATGAAAAAGTACTGGAGGCCTTAGGTAAAGCATTGGAAATAGAAAAAAGTGAAAAGATAAAAGCTCTTTTAAGAGAGGCTCTAAATCTAGAAAGTGCTTTAGAAGAAAAAGATGAAGAATTAGATATTTTAGAATACTGCAAGCAGGGCTTAAAAGGTAATAAAGCAGCAGCTCTAAGGTGGCTGGATTGTGATACTTTGACAAAGGTAAAGTTTAAGGAAAGTGAAGCTTATGCGGAAGGTGAAATTATAAAATATGTGCTTGTATGTTATGCTTCCTGCATTGAAATTGGATTAAGCAGTGAAGCTTTAAAGGTAGGAGAGCTTTTAGATAAAAAGGATTTATCAAAGCTTGCCTTAGAGGTTTTACAAAGGTGGTTAGATGCAGGTGCAGAAAGTAAGAAAAAATGGATACTTTCTTTTGCTTCAGTTTACGGAGACTATGAAGTAATAAGTTTACTTAAAAAAAATATAGAAGAGTGGCCTAAGAATTCAAGAGGAGCAATAGCCAGTGAAGCTGTAAAGGCTCTTGCTTTAAATGGAAGCAATGAAGCCTTAATAATAGTAGACAATATATCTAGAAAGTTTAAATTTAAGCAGGTTAAAACTGCCGCGGCTTTAGCTCTTAAGTTTGCAGCAGAGCAAATTGGAGTAGATATAGAAGAGCTTTCTGATAGAATAGTTCCAAACTTAGGCTTTGACGTAAGAGGAGAAAGAGTTTTTGATTATGGAGATAGAAAATTTACTGCATTACTCACTCCAGAGCTTACTTTAGAAATAACCGATGAAAGTGGTAAAAAGCTTAAAAGCCTGCCAGCTCCAACAAAAAAAGATGATGAAGCTAAGGCAAAGGAAGCTTTAGTAGAATTTAAAAATTTAAAGAAGCAGCTAAAGACAGTTTCCAATATACAAGCTATCCGTTTAGAAATGGCCTTGTCCAGCAATAGAAAGTGGACAAAAGATTCTTGGATAAAGCTTTTTGTTGAAAATCCTATTATGCATAAATTTGCTATAGGTCTTGTTTGGGGTGTTTATAAAGACAATGCTTTAACAGACAGCTTCAGATATATGGAGGATGGCAGCTTTAATACTAAAGATGAAGAAGAGTATGAATTAGAGGATGGAATGATAATAGGAATTGTTCACCCTATTGAATTAAATAATGAGGATATGTCTTTATGGAAGGAACAATTTGAAAACTATGAAATTAAACAGCCCTTTGAACAGTTAAATAGAGAAATATTTATTGTTACAGAAGAAGAAAAGAAGAGAAACACTGTAGAACGCTTTGGCGGCACTATGTTGAATGGTTTGTCTTTATTAGGTAAGCTAACGGGATTTGGATGGATTAGAGGAGCCATTGGAGATGGCGGTGGCTATTTTGCTTTTTATAAAGAAGACAACAGCTATAAAGTAGAAGCTGGACTAAATTTCAGCGGCATATCTGTAGGCTATGAAAATGAAGAAGCAACAGTGTATGATTTGTGCTTTTATAAATTAGGAACCATGTCAAAGTATGCTTATATAAGTGAGAAAACTCAGGAACAAAATATGGTGTCCCTAGACACACTGCCTGAAAGATTCTTTAGTGAAATTCTTTATCAAGTAAGTAGAGCTTTGGTTTCTAAAACTGGGACTAATGATAAGTGGAGAGAAGAAAAATAGAGTAACAATCTTTTTGGTTTTGTAAAAAAGAAAGGTGGAGGAATATAAATTGAGCTATAAGGATTATGATAGTTACGAAGAAGACATGATCGAAGATGATGGAAATATTGTTTTAGAGCATATAGAAAAATATTTAGGATGTATTGATTCTAGTGTAAGTGAAATAGTTCCTGGCAGCAGAGTATCTATAGATACAAATATAATTAATCCAAGTAAAGAGAAAAACTATTTCACATTAGTAACTACTGGAATGTGTGAGTATCCAATGGGATTTTCAGTAGAAGATAACGAATATAAATATGCTGAATTATTAATAAAGCTACCTGCTAATTGGAAGCTAGATCAAGAATCCTGCAAAGATGAAGAAAACTATTGGCCTATTAAAATGTTGAGGTTAATAGGTCATTTGCCACATATATATGAAGGTATTATAAATGAAGAAGTAATTATACCTAATGGGCAGCCTGGCGGAACTGTAACTCCATTTAAGAATGGCACTGAGTTAAGTAGAATTATGATATGCGTATCTGAGGATATTCCGCCATATGTATTTGATGATGGTGCGCAGATCAATTTTTACACATTAGTTCCTATAACCGAATCAGAAGAAGAACTGGTGAGAAAAAATGGGAGTAATGCAGTCATGCATATGCTTAAGTCAAAAGACATAGTGGATTTGGGTAGAGAATATTTAGTGTGAGAAAAGGGGGGGGGACAAATGGAAATTAAGTTAAAATCAAAATGGTTAGAAGATTGCCTATGTAAAATTTTAGATAAGAAAGATAACATATTAAAAGAAGAGTATTTAAAGAAAATAAAATACATTAGAATTGGGACAAGCAATGATTATGAACTTCAATTAAGTCTCCAAGCACCACCTAAAAAATTTATTCCAAGTGACTGTGGTGATGAATATGAATGTTGCTGTATATATAATGTAACAAAATTTAATTCTATAGACGAATTTCTTGAAATAAATAAATGGAGTGACAGTTATTCTTTAGAATTAAAGGAAGAAGTAGTTGAAGAACAATCAAATATTTTTGATAGGGAATCTGAGAATATATCAATGGAAAGTAGTAAATTTGAAGAATCCTTAGAAAGTTTTGCCCCTTATGAAGAAGAGTATGAAGATGATGCTGAAAATGAGAGCCTATTAAATACAGATGATTTTAAGTATTTTACAGAATTAGAAGGATTGAGATTTATGGATTGTTGTATTGAGATTCATAAAATTGATTTTTTGAAAGTTTTAAATAAGCTTAGAATTCTAGAATTAGGTACTGTTTCATTAGAAAGTATTGATGGTGTAGAGGAATTAAAGAACCTTGAGGAACTTTGTATTTGGAGAAATTAAATTTAATGAAAGGGTGATATTGTGAGATATGAAAAAGAACTTGAGGAATTAAAATATATAGATCAATTAGATGACCAACTAATTTCACGTAAAGAGGAAAGAGAATTGTACTCTAAAAAGCAGATAGAAGAACTGCGAAAAGAATATCCTCAAATTCCTGAGGAGTATTTAGAGTATCTTTCGGAAATAGGTGTAGGTAGTTTTGGAAGGGAGTTTTGTACTATCTTTGGAGATCTATGTGAACTTGATGAGTTCTATGATGAGAGTCTTTTGGAATTTTTAGATTTTGAAGAAAGGGTATTACAATTTGGATGTGATCCTTCTAATAAAGCCTTAGTTTTTTTAATTGATGAAGATTGGAAAGTAGGAGAAATTTGGGATGGTGATTTGGGAAGTATAGATAGGACTGGAAAAACATTTTATGAATATATTTGTGAAGTAATAGGTTGTCTTTATGAATCTAAAAAGAAGAAAAATTAAAAGTAATACATCCTGGTAATTATAATGAGCCATTTAGATTGTAGGCACAATTCATAAATAATAATGATGTAAGGGAAGATTAATTATGGACAAGTATAAACCAATTATAAGTAAAATACAAAATTATTTAATACAAAATGGCTTTGATGAGAGAAGCATAGGTGCTGCATTTTCACCTTGTTTAGATAAGGAAAAATTAAAGGTGCTGACAGATTTATATGATTTCTTTAATTACTGGTCATCAGTATTTTATGAGGAAGATGGCGAACTTTTAGCTTTGAAGAATTATAAAGTTCCTAAGAATATAATAAGTTTTTATGAAAATTTCGAACCAAGAGAACTTGGAATATTAAATGGTGATGTATGTTTATTAGATCTTAATGGTATTAAGGAAGAAAATTGTGACCTTTCTCCAGGAGCTTACCTTATTCAATATGGACTTATCACATTTGCGACTACAGTAGGTGGGAATGTAATTTGTATGGATTTAAATACAATTAAAAATGGTGAACCAAGAGTAGTTTATGCAGATAAATCATGGTTTTTATTTAATGAAGAAGAGCGTAAATTGGAGTTCAGTTTTTATCCTTTTGAAATAGAAGAGGAAGATGAATTATTAACACAACACATTATAAAGAAGTATATACCAGAAATTAGCAGTACATTTACAGAATTTCTTAAAATGTTGTATTCAGAAGAGGAATGGGATGCTGAAGATTATTATGAAAGGCTTGGGAATGTGAAAGGAGAGCTTTAAATGAGATTTTTTATAGGAATATCAGGTGTAATAAAGATTATAGTTTATTGGAAAGATCTTTAAGGGGAGATATTTCATTATCACATAGGTTGTGTAGAAATCTTCCAATAAGCAAAAATGAATTAATTGAGGAGTTAATGGAGGAAATATGTGATTTTGAGTATGATGAGGACGGGAAAATACCATTAGAATTTAGAATATATGAGGAAGGGCGAAATCTTTTAAAAGCTATTACAGGAAAATTACATCCAGGGGAAGCGGATAGATATTTTAAATATTTAGAGAAAAGCGATTTAGTTAATTTAAACGATTTTGAAGAAGATTTTGGGATCATTCTGAAAATAACATAAATATAATAGTCTTGAAATAGGAGGAAATCATGAGTAAAAACAGCGAAATAAAAAGCTTTGAAAATAGATTTAAAGAGGAGATATTTGAGGTGGCCGCTGTAACAGCAGCTCTAGGAGTCGGTGCAGGCAAGGGCGGAAAAGAAGAGTTATGGAGAGCTTCTATAAATCTTATTGCTTGGAAAGATTTAAATAGTAGTGAACCAGCAGTAAAAGAGGAGGTAAACCTAACTTGGCTCACTGATAATGAAGGTCTTAAGGAGTGGCAAAAGACTATTAAGGAAAGTTCCGTAATTAAACTTAAGATTAGAAAGGGCGAAAGATCTTTCATGTTAGTGGAACTTATAGATGCCGATTACAAGGATGAAGAGCTTCAGAACATATTGGTGGAAGAACTAAAACCAGTATTTTATGAAGATGAGATTATTGGAGAATTTAAATTAGATAAAGGGCTTAAACTTTTCGAAACTGATATCACTTGGGCAGGTGAAGAAGGACGATTATATTTTGATTTAGATGATGAAGAAGCAATGGAAAATTCTCTTAAAACCGCACATGAGCTTTTCAAAAATCAGAAGAACTGGAGTGATAAAATTAGAGACTATGCTGCAAGTGAACTTTTAGAACTTGCCAATGATTGGATTGATGAAGAGGATGATATTGACGAGGTTACAAAAGAACTGTTTATTGAATCTATAGGACTAGATACTATAAGCGTTTACCCTCAAGGTAAGTTTGAGATTTTTTTCTTTGACGGAGACTTGTTTGCAGGACACTGCATCATAGTCAGTGGAAATATAAACGGAAGTTTTGAGTCAGCAGATATTGCGGGGTAAAAGAACCTATGTTGACGAGGGAAATATAGGCAACAGAATAGAGAAAATTAAAATATATAAAAGGTTTAATTATGTTACTTTCTATGAACAGTGTCTTGAATATACCTTTTATAGAATAAATGGATGTAATAATTTTGTAGATTGGGTTTAAGAAATAGCAAATCAGTGGTTGATATAACTAGATTGAATTAAGGAGGAAAACTTTGGAAGATTTAATTATAGATAATAATATTTTTAAGATCAGCAATTATCATATGAATGAATTTTATGGTATATATATCGATGCTGATTATCGTCTGAGCACAGGGGATATGTGCTACTTACCATCAAAGAATCAAGTGTTTTTTAGTATAAATAACTATAAAGATGCATCTGATATTGCATCACACTTAGATGAATTAGATAAATATAAAAATAACTTTTGCTATATTAAAATGGATGTAGAAAACTTACAAACTACATGTTACTGCGAATATGATGGAGTACCATATGATTTATTCGAAGGCCCAAATGATGAAATTTGGTGTGTAATTGGATACTCAAAAACATCTTTAAATAGGGTTGTATGCTTGCCCATAGGGGATAGAAAAGATATTGGGGATTGTAAACTAATGGCATCAGTAGCCGAGCATATTTTTAGAGATGGAGATAAGATATTATCGTATACTGATGGAACCTTTAATAAAAAACCTACAAAACTAGGAGAATATAAATTTTCTAAGACTAAACACTTTCAGTCAGTAAAGCGTGTGAAAATAGAAGAGCCATTGGTAAGTAGATGCTTGTATAATGAAGAAGGAATACAGGCCTTTTCAACAATTGATGAAAAGGTGATATTGCACCGCTTGCTTGATCATAAAGGAGTATCTATTAAGGAACGTAAAGTTTTTGTAGAAGGTATGTTTTTGGATGCATATTTTGAAAAGAATAGTCCTGTTATCAATTGGAAAAATTATGAGACAGTTGAGGTAACTGCAAATGGCGGAAACATATTTCATGTAGAAAGGCCTAGCGAAATATTTTATGCAGTTTATGATACTGATGGTAAACAGATAGAAGAAAAGCAGTTATTTGAATTTACCGAATTATGTTCTATATATTCTATGGAAAGTGTGAAGTTAGATAGTGATACATATGCATTAACATTTACATATGGCAGCGATGCTGAACCAATAAAAGGAGGTAACGGCTGGCTTGTAGTTAAATCTGGAGAGCTTATGGAATGTTGGTTACAGCATATAGATAAAAAGAGTTATATTAATCAAGTTACAGGAAGAAAGATTACATTTAATATGGATAATATAATACTTCGCAAATTAAAGGCTTGTGGTAGAAGTTATTCATTATACTTTGATGGAATAATTGATAGTAAACATAGAAACAGAGCAGCAGTATTAATAAAGAACCTTATTTAATATAAAATGGTCTTGCAAAAATTTAACTTTTGGATGGGTAAGAAATGATTCAATGTATATAAAGTTCAAATGGGATTGGTTTGAGAATGGAAAGGAATACCATACATATATGGAAGTAGTAAATGATGGATATAAAGAAAGACAAATAATGATATGTGATAACAGGTATATAGCCTCAAATAGAGTAGATAGAGATATGGGCTATTCATACCACAAGGAGTTATTATAGAACTAGATAACAAAACATTTACTATTACTGTTTACGAAGAGGTGCCAGAAACTCAGAAGCAAAGAACTTATATCCTAATCACTTAGTATGTGCAAAGGTAAAAGATTATGATGAAAAAAACATGTGGATAATCCTTGAAGATGCCAAAGTGCAATAGTGAACAATCTTTTTAAAAGCTGCAAAATTATAATGTTTAACTAGGTCTTAGTTAATTGGGATTTTTGTTAAAACTTAGAGTAATAAAAATAAAAAAGTTAGGGTGATCATATGGGTAATTATCCAAAGGAAATAGAAAATTTTCATAATACAATTTTAAAGTTAATGGGAGTTGTTTCAATAGAAAGTGGTATAGATAATTTAGAGGAGGTAAATACTGAATTATTACAAACATCTCAGTTTTCACACCTTCCTCATGTAGCGATTCTGCGTACAAAAGGTGGGCTTAAAAATGAAGTACTTATTCAATTTGAATTTAGTCTTGATAACTCGGGAGATAGCCTTAGAAGTCTTGAATTTTTAGCTTGGTTTATTAGAGATTCAGCTAGGGGTGGTACTAAAATTCAATTAAGACCATTTGCGTTGCCACCAGTAACTCCAAATGGAAGACAACTTGGAACAACTTTAAAATTCCACATAGATCTATTTATTGACGGTATAGAGGAAACTTTAGAACCAGCATTTAAGGTAATAGAGGAGCTTAATAAAAATTTGAATTTGTTTATTGAGATGTATGATATCACAGTTAAAGAATAAGTCATGTGTACCAAAGTTATAATTTTTAGTTTGGTGAAATACTGGCTTGAAGGTGGAGAAGACTGGTGGGAAGAGTTCAAATATTAAGAAGGTGAAAAGTAATGGAAAGTGTAATTGCAGCATGTTTTGATGTTTACTATTATGAAAATTACGCAAAGGCTAGTTGTATAGTTTTTCAAAAAGATGAAGATGAGCGTATTTTAGCTGAATATAATGTACTAGTCCATGAGATAAATGAGTATATTCCAGGAGAATTTTATAAAAGAGAACTGCCATGTATATTAAAACTTTTGAACGAGGTAAAAGAAAATATAGATTTTATTATTGTTGATAGTTTCGTTTGGCTTAATGAGAATAAAAAAGGATTAGGTGGATATTTATATGAAGCTTTAAATAATAAAACCCCTGTTATGGGAGTGGCAAAAACTTTTTTTAAAGATAGTACAAATTATTTGGAAGTATATCGTGGAAATAGTAACAAACCACTGTATGTTAGTGCTATTGGCTTAGATTTAAATTATGCTGCACAATTTGTAAAAGAGTTAAAAGGCGAATATAGAATGCCGCAAATGTTAAAACGAGTTGATCAATTATCTAGGGAAGTATAAAGGAGAATATATATGAGTGAAATAAAAGCATTAAAACCTACTGTTGAAGTATTATATGCAGAGGAATTAGCTGCATTAGAGGCTAATGATGAAGGGCCTAAGCCAGAAAATTGGAGATTGTCTCCTAAGGCTGTGAGGACTTTTATTTTAGGAAGCAGCAAGCCTCTAAAGCTGAAAAGAAAAAATGTTAATATACTTAAGAAATTTTATGGAGATGATACTCTTATTGAAAGATGTATTATAACCTTAGCTGGAAACAGAGGACTTATGCTGGTTGGAGAGCCGGGGACAGCCAAAACCATGTTAAGTGAACTATTATCTGCAGCTATTTGCGGATGCAGCACAAATACTATACAAGGAACAGCAGGAACTACAGAGGACATGATTAAGTATACTTGGAATTATGCATTCCTTTTAGCTAAAGGACCAGTTAGGGAAGCTTTAGTGCCTTCTCCTTTGTTCATAGGCATGCAAAAGGGAATTATAACTAGGTTTGAAGAAATCACTAGATGTCCAGCAGAAGTACAGGACAGTTTAATCAGTATACTCAGTGATAAAGTTTTAAATATACCAGAGTTTGGGGAAGAAGGGCTGCTTTGTGCTTCTCATGGATTTAATGTTATAGCAACTGCTAATACTAGAGACCGTGGAGTTAACGAAATGAGCAGTGCCTTAAAGAGAAGATTTAATTTTGAAACTGTATTCCCGATAAGTGATGTTTCACTAGAAGCTAAGATTATAGAGGGAGAAGTAGAAAAGCTTATTAAAAATTCTAATATTGAAATGGAAGTGGACAGAGATGCTGCAGAAATTCTTGCCACAACCTTCCATGAATTAAGAGAAGGAATATCTTCTGAAGGCAGTAGAATAGACAAACCTTCTGCAGTAATGAGTACAGCAGAGGCAGTGTCGGTATATTATCAAACTCTTATGAGTAGTTTTTATTATGGGGATTCTAAAATTGATATGGGTAATATGGTGCAAAACATATTAGGTTCTGTACTTAAGGAAAGCCGTGAAGATGTGGATAAGCTTAGAAGTTATTTTAACATTGTAGTTAAAGGTAAAAGTACAAGAATAGGTGGAAACTGGAAGGAATTCTATGAAGCTAAAAAGTGGATTAAATAAAGGTGGAGCTAGCATGGTTGAAAATATGGATAAGCAGGATATAGATAATAAAATAAAATACTATGTGAAAAAATCCTACAATTTAGACAACAGGGTAATGTTTTTCCCAGTAAGACATCACAGTCCAGCCTGTAGTTTTCATCTTAAGAAAGTAATCGATAGTTATAAACCTGAAATTATATTAATTGAAGGACCAGCAGAAGCTAATAAAGTTATAAAGTATATAGCTCATGAAGAAACTAAAGCTCCTGTATGTATTTATTATAGTTACTTTGATAGAAATGGATTTATAGAAGAAAACAAGGAAAAATACAGGTGTTACTATCCCTTCCTAGATTTTTCACCAGAGCTTTTGGCATTAAGAGAAGGTAAGAAAAGAGATATAGTTTGTGAGTTTATAGACTTATCTTATGCAGAAATACTTATAAACAGTAAGAAACTAGAGGTTATGGGAAAGGCTCAGGAAAAAAACACCTATAATGATGATTATTTAATGAAGGAAAGTATTTTTATTAAAGCTCTTTGTGAAAAGGAAGGCTGTAGAAACTATAATGAGCTTTGGGAAAAGTTATTTGAAATAGATGGACTTAGAATAAGCACAGAGAAGTTCATAGAAAATATGATATTTTCCTGTTATTTATCTAGAGCAGGCTATAATGAAGAAATGCTTAAAGAAGATGGCTGTCTCTCTAGAGAAATCTTTATGAGCATGAAAATAAGAGAGGCAGCTAAAAAATACAATAAAGTGCTGGTAGTAAGTGGAGGCTTTCACACATCCGCACTCATTGATGGCCTTGAAGCTGATAATGAAATAACTCTTCATAATATAGCTGAAGCTGATACAGGAGTATATGCCATGGCTTATTCCTTTGAGGAAAGTGATCAATTAAATGGCTATGCAAGTGGAATGCCTCACCCTGCTTTTTATCAAAGAGTTTTTGAAAATATTGAGAAACATATGGATAAACCTTATGAAGAAGCTGTACTTAATTTTATTGTACATACAGGAAAACTTATAAGAAAAAATCATGGAAATCTCTCTACAGCAGATGAAATAGAAGCCTTTAATATGGCAAGAGGACTTAAGGCTTTAAGAGATAAATATGAATGTGGAGTTTATGAGCTTAAGGATGGTATAACCTCTTCTTTTGTAAAAGGTGAAATGGATGCAGAGGCACAGGTTTCTTTAAAGTATTTAAGAGAATTGCTTACAGGAAATAAAATAGGAAAACTTTGTGCCTTAGCAGAAGTTCCTCCTATAGTACAGGATTTTAATGAATTGTGCGGGAAGTTTAACATAAAAACTACTACTTTAGAAAATGAAGTTTCCCTTAGTATCTATAAGAGTAAAAAGCATAGAGAGCAGAGTAAGTTTTTTCATATAATGAAGTTTTTAAATACTAACTTTTGTCTTATGGAAAAAGGACCAGATTTTATTAATAGAAAAAATACTAATTTAATAAGAGAAGTATGGAAGTATAAATGGACTACTAAACTTCAAAGTACCCTCATTGAACTTTCTGTGCAGGGGGGAAGCTTAAAGGAAGCAGCAAATTCTGTGCTTTCAAAAAGGTTTAAAGCCTGTGAAAATGCTTCAGGAGAAGCTTCACTGCTTTTAATAGAAGCTGCACTTATGGGAGCTGAAAGCAGTTTTCAAGGACTTCTGCCTTCCTTTGGAGAAATATTAAATGGAGATGAGGATTTTGTTTCTGTTACAAATTCTTGTTACAACTTAAATTTTCTATGTAATGCAGAAGATTTACTTAACATTAATATGGAAGAAAAACTACAGGAATTCTTTACTACTGCTTATAATAAAGCTGTTTCTCAAATAACCAGCTTGAATACTGTGGATTATGACAATGAAAATGAAGTAATTTCTAAGCTAAAGGATATTTATCATATTTCTAATAAAGCTAATTTTGATAGTGAATCTCTAATAGACAGCTTAAGGCTCCTTATTTCAAAGAAGGACTTAAATAGTGCTGTAGAAGGAGCAGCATTAGGTATACTTTATGGATTAAACGCAACTGATTCTAAGGAAGTGGCAGATAAAACAGTACAGTATCTCTATGGAACAGGGGAAAAGCTTATGAAGTCAGGAAGCTTTTTAAAGGGACTATTTTCTACAGCTAAGGATTTATTGCTTATTGAAGAGGATTTACTTAAGGGAATAGACAGTTTTTTAAGAAATATAGAAGAGGAACATTTTATGGCACTTCTCCCTGATTTAAGATTTAGCTTTACCTTTTTTAATCCTTTTGAAATTGACAGTATTGCTAAAGAGGCAGCAAAAGTTTACAGCACTAAGGAAGAAGATATTCTATATGAGAAGGTCTTAAAGGAAGAGGATATAAAACTAGCAGTATCCTTAGATAAATATGCAGTGGAGCTTTTGGAAAAATGGCAGGTATACCAGGGAAGGGATAAAGTATGAAGGAAGAGTTAATTGGTTTAAATAGATGGCGGTTGGTACTTGGAAAATTTGCAGAGGACAGCATAGGTTTTTCAGAAGACAGCGGAAATTATTCAGAGCTTAGTGATTTGCTGGAGTTCTTATATGATAGGGATTATGATGAAGAAAGAGGAATAAGAGTAGATGACCCAAGGGGAGGAAGAGGAAACTCTAACCTTACAGTGCCTTCTTGGATAACAAAGGTTAGAACCTTATTCCCTAAAGAAACAGTGGAAATATTAGAAAAGCATGCTCTAGAGAAATATAACATGAAGGAGCTTTTAACAGATAAAAAGGTGCTGGAGGCTATGGAACCTAATACAGAGCTTTTAAAAAATATACTGCAAATGAAGCATTTAATGAAGGGCGATGTTTTAGATACTGCTAGAAAAATAGTTAAGAAGGTAGCAGATGAAATAACTAAAAGCTTAGAAAATGAAGTAAGGTTGACTATCATGGGAAAAGTGGACAGAAACAAAAGAAGTGCTGTAAAGTCTGCTAGAAACATTGATTTTAAGAGGACCATAAGAGCCAATTTAAAAAATTATGATAAAGAAGAAGAAAGAATGATTGTAGATAAAGTTTATTTTTATGGCAGGGTAAGAAAATACAATCCTTGGAACATAATAGTTGCAGTTGATGAAAGCGGCAGTATGCTTTCTTCTGTTATTCACAGTGCTATAATGGCAGGAATATTTTCAAAGCTTCCTATGTTAAAAACCAGTCTTTTTATTTTTGATACAGAGATAGTGGATCTAACTGCTTATGTAGATGATGCAGTTCAAACACTTATGAGTGTTCAACTTGGAGGCGGAACTAATATAGGAAAGGCCTTAGGTTATGCAGAAAAATTAATAGAGAGTCCTTTAAGAACTATGGTGGTAATGGTGACAGACCTTTATGATGGCTATAATTACAACATAATGTATGCAAGGGCTAAGGCAATAATTGAAACTGGGGCTAAGCTTATAATCCTTACAGCTTTAGATGACAAAGCTAATAGTTTTTATGACAAAAAGGCTGCAGCTAAAATGGCTGCACTTGGAGCAGAAGTTGCAGCAATGACGCCAGGAGGGTTAGCTAAATGGATAGCAAAGATAATTTCTTAAGCAAGTTAAAATCTTATATTCTTTCTATTAATGATGAATATCTCATTGGAGTTACTAATAAGGGTATATTTAATAGAGCTTCAAAGGATTTAAATTCCGGTGCTGCTGTAAAAATAACAGTGGAAGAAGCATCTATAAAATGCGAACTGCCAGATGGTAATGTTTGTAGCATAAATGAAGATATACAAGCTTTTAAGTGCAGCTGTCCTTCAAGAAGTATTTGCAAGCATACGGTTATGAGCTATTTATATGTTAAACAGCATATGGAAGAAATCTTTGGAGAGTCATCTTCTTTAAAGGAAATTTCTGATGAACAAGAAGAGCTTCTTCAGGATTATTCAGAGCTTTTAAATATAAACTTAAAAAGTATAAAGACTGCTTTGGGAGATAGAGAATTTGGAAATCTCGTTAAAAGAATGGAGTTTGGATTAAAAGCAGATATAAAAGAAGGCGCTCTACTTCAGGTGGAGTTTGAAGGAGAAGAAACAGTAAAATTTATTTCTGTAAAGGGAGAAGAAAAGAAGGATATATCCATAAAGGACAGCAGTATAGTTAATAATTCTTTATGCAGCTGTAAAAGTAAAGAGCTTTGCAGACATAAGGCAGAGGCAGTAATTCACTATGGACTTTACAAAGGTGCCTTAAATAAGGAAGAAATTATTTCTTTTATTGCTAAGGACAAAGTTATAAGCAAGGAAGTCTTAGAAAGCTGTATAAAAGAAGTGAGAAAAACCATAGAAGAAATATACTTTACAGGCCTTGCTAGAATTCCTGAAAGCTTTTTAGATAAGCTGGAGCAGGTGGCAATTATATGTCACAACAGCGATATTCCTAATATGGAGAAGAAAATAAGAGCACTTCAAGGAAAGCTAAAATTATATATTAATAAAAATGCCTCCTTTTCTGTGGAAGGCTTCAGATATTTGCTTCAAAGCATTTATATTTTAACTATGGCCATGGAAAACTGCAGCGATGAAAAAACTTTAGGGGAATTAATAGGAGAGCATAAGAGTTCTTATTATGAAATTCCACCTATTGAGCTTACAGCAGTAGGAGCTAACAAATGGATAACAGAATCAGGCTATGAAGGAACTACATTTTACTTTACAGTAGAAGGCTTTAACAAATGGTTTACTTACACCATATCTAGAAATTTGTCCTATGATAAGAAAAGCGGTTACAGCATGGAAACCTGTCCATGGGGAGTAGCTTCTGATATAGAAAGCTTCTCTAAAGCTAAAATAAAGCTTATTAATGGAAAGGTAAATGGAGATTTTAGATTATCTTCTAGTGAAAGCAGTAAAGGAGAAGTTATAGGAGTTACAGATCTTTCAAGTATTTACCTTAAAGATAAGACTTTTACCTTATGGAAGGATTTATTTTTAACTGTTTCTAAAAACTCTAGCTTATACTTTAATGAAAGGGAAGAAAATGATGATTTGTTCCTTGTAAAGCCAACAAAGTTTGGAGAAAGCAGCTTTGATAAAGTGCATCAGGTCTTTAAAATGCCCCTATATGATAAGGAAGAAGAATGTGTAAGTATTGAGGTTAAGTATTCCAGCCACAATAAAAAGCTTATAGAAAAACTGGAGAGGATAGAAAGAATGAAAAACTATCCATTTATGCTGCTTGCAAAAGTATATCTCGGAGAAGCTGGGCTTATAGCAGTGCCCATAACAGCTTACTATGAAGATGGTACTTTAGTGAACTTGACTTTATAAAGGATGTGATTTCGTGGAGAATAATGAAAGCTTAAAGACTGTTATTGAGGATATTGAAGGGCTTTTAGATGGGATTTTACTTAGTGGAGTAAGTGTGACTTTAGACGGTACTTTAAGAGAAATGAATAGACTCGCAGTAAGCTGTGATAAATTGGGACTAAAGGAAGGTGCATCTATGCTTTTTAACCTAGAGGAGATTTTAAAGAAGAAAAGACATACTTTGAATTTTGATGTGGATGAAGTGGTGAGGAGTCTTGCGGTACTAGGGAGTTACGTAAGTTTGGTGAAGGGGAAGATGAAGGGGATTTAAGTTTTTTACGATTAAAAAAGTTTAGCATTTTTATTAATTTATTTTTTTCATAGAATAATAATTATTCTAGCATATTAAAACTAATACTGCACATAATAATAATCGAAAGAGGTGGTTCTTATGAACGATGATTTTAATAGTAATATTTTAGGCTTAGTCCGAAAATGATTTTAAAGTCCCAATAAGTACACTTGTTTCGAAATGGACCAGGGCTTAAGAATAAGCCCTGGTTTTGTTGTATTTTGAATACCACCTGCTACGCGGGTGGTTCTAAAGAGCTTTCAGCGGTGAGTAGAAAATAAAAAACCTCCATTGTAAAATTATAGTAGGTTTGCCGACCAATACTATAAAACAAGGAGGTGTGTCCGTAATGGACAATAGTAGTTTAGCACATAGTAAATGGAATTGTAAATATCACATAGTTTTTGCGCCGAAGTATAGGAGACAAATAATATATGGAAAAATAAAGGCGGACATCGGAAGAATTTTAAGAGAACTTTGTGAGTATAAAAAAGTAGAAATTATCGAGGCGAATGCATGTAAGGATCATATAATACATATGCTTGTTAGTATACCGCCCAAATTAAGTGTAGCACAGTTTATGGGATACTTGAAAGGTAAAAGTTCGTTGATGTTTTTTGATAGACATGCAAACTTGAAATACAAGTATGGCAATAGGCAATTTTGGTGTAAAGGATACTATGTTGATACCATAGGAAGAAATAAAAAGGTTATAGAAGAATATATAAAAAATCAGATACAAGAAGATATAGCATATGAACAATTGAGTTTAAAGGAATATATTGACCCGTTTACGGGTGAGCCGGTAAACGGAAACAAAAAATAAAGCACCTTTTAGGTGCCCGTTTGTAAAAGTATGCGGTTGGCAAACCGTTCAATGTGCGAGTAGCACAGCCAGTAACAAAGCCTTACAGGCGCAGAGCAAACCACCCGTTTTACGGGTGGTCCTGATTTATACTGATATATAATTATACTGCTGCTTTTAAGTGTGAATAAGCATTGTATGCCTGCAAAATACCTCCAATGAATAAGCCGACAGAGAAACCACTTAATAATGAATATAAAATATTAAAGGACAATGCGCTGTATAACAATGGATTTACACTTAGAGCAACATTTAATAAATACTTTACAAAAAAATTAGTCATCATAATAGTTAATGGTAAGTATGAGCCAGTTCTATATAGAGAATTATCTTTTATATAAAGCTTTCTGTACTTAGAGTATAAGGCGTAGGATAATAGTGTTCCTAAGCACATAAATGCAGTGTAAAAAATCATAGAAGTACCTAAATAACTAAAACCTATGAGTAATTTTTCCAAACCCCAAACAATAAATATAAGTGGCATAATTAACATTTTATTAAAGGATAATTCACCATCTCTAGTAGATTTCATTCCACGCTTTAAAAGAACAATAAATATAATCCAAACATAAAACGGAGTCCCGCTAACAATTTCTGAAATAATATTAATAATCATCATATAAATAACCTTCTTTCTTAATTCATATCATGTTGTAAGAATATAATATAAATTAAATAAGGACAATATGTATATGCGTAAGCGGTTAATATATATAACTAAGCGGTGAAAAAAGAACATCAAGTGGAACGCGACTATTAAAAAATAAACAACAATTTAGGATCATTGTTGTTCATTTTTTCTGTTTCTATCTAGAATTTCATTCATTTTTTTAACTTCTGTTTTTTCATGCTGATAATTAATAAGTCTAACACATATATAAATTAATATGACTTCAATAAATGATGAAAACATTGCTGATAAGGACATATTCCAGTTAAAAAGATAATTTGATCCAATAACCATTAACCAAATTATAATTATATAGGATAGTGAGTTAAATATTGAATCTTCAGAAATAATATATTTATTAATAATGGATTTTATTAATGACAACACTAAAGATAAACCTAATAATTCATATAATATGCTATTATTTAATTCTTGTTTTGTAATAAGTTGAAATAATATTATTACGGTAAAAACTATTGAGGTTAATTTTAATATTGGTTTTAAATATTTAATGATCATTCGCTGTCCCTCATTCCTAATTTGGTTTTCAAATTTGCAACATATCTTCTTGAGATAATAACTTTTTCCTTATTAACTAAAAGAGCTTCTAGGTTCCCACTTAATTTTGGGTAGAAAGAGTATATTTTATTAATATTTAGTAACAATGATTTAGAAACTCTAATAAAATTAACAGTAGATAATTGTTCCTCAAGTATATACAATTTCTCAGAAATTTCATAGGTTTCAGTTTTTGTATATATAAATACTTTTCGGTCAATCGATTCTATATAAAAAATCTCATCAACGTTAACTTTATAATGTTTGTCTTCTTTTTTTCCAAGCAGGTATTTAATAACTTGATTTGATGATGTCAGCAATTCTATAGCTTGAGTAATATTCTTTTCAACATTATGTATATTGAAATTAACTTCTTCTTCTAGTTCAGAAGAAATAATGTTTATATT
The DNA here is from genome assembly GCF_002760435.1 of Clostridium sp. LS. Lineage (GTDB taxonomy): Bacteria > Bacillota > Clostridia > Clostridiales > Clostridiaceae > Clostridium. The sequence goes on along the minus strand of NZ_AUUU01000007.1, from coordinate 25,525 downwards.
AACTTTCATTTTCACACTCCCATAAGGCATATTCAAAAAAATAACCATTATTTTCTTTTAATTCATTTTAATGTGTTATTTATTAAATGTCTATAGCTTTTTATATTTTAAATTTCCCCTATAAACTCTGTACATGTGGAGAAGTTGAGTTTCAAAGTTAATTATTAAAATAAAGATATGAGAGAGATTTAGAAATGATACGTAATAATAAATATTGGGGATCAGCCTTGGCGCTTTAAGCTTTTAAATAATATTAGGCACATTCAAAAAATAACAAGTCCATTTGCCAGCCTATTTTCCATCATCCTTCGTCTCCAAATTGCTCTAATAGGCCCGCTATGAGGGCAATTTGCATCCTTGCCTGATGAAAAATAATCATGGCAACTTTGGACTTGTTATTTATTTTCATATGCCTTATGGTGCATAAAGAAGCATACAATAACATAGTAAAGTAAGTCAAAGCTGATAGCATTTAAATCAATTAATTAAGAAAAAGTTGTGTTGAATGTTGTCGAAAAGATGATAAGATAGAGACATGCCTTAACTTGAAAGCAACAAAAACTTAAAAAATATTTGTTGTTTATATAAAAATCAAGAAGGCAAATAAAACATACAAAAGGAGAAAAACTAATGAGAAAGAATGATTTAAGAAGAATAGTAACTACAGTTATTGCAGCTACAACAATAGGAAGTTTCTCATCATTAGGAGTATCTGCAGCAACAATTAATTCAAATACTAACGATTATAATAATGCAATTGCAAATAATCTTTTAAATACAGGCTTATTTATGAATCTTAATAATGGGAATAACATTAGCAATTCAGCAGTAAATCCGACAGGTGGTACAAATGCAACTTCAGTAGATGTACAGGGGCTGCCTAATTTGCCAACAAAGTATTCAATTAGCATACAAAATTCCGCTGAGGATAAGATTCTTCAGTTAATGAATGAAAAAAGAACAGAAGCAGGTCTTCAGCCATTAACTATAGATAATACATTAGTACAAGTTGCACGATACAAGAGTGACGACATGATTCAAAATAACTTCTTTAGTCATACAAATCCAGACGGAACAAAGTGGACAAACTGGCTGCATACAATAGGCTATGATTATACTTCAGCAGGAGAAAATATTGCATATAACAATTCAGATCCAGTTGAATTATTTAATCAATGGTGGAACTCACCAGGTCATAGAGCAAATATGATGAATGAAAAATATACTAAGGTTGGTATAGGAGTAATCTCAGGAAACAGCAAATACATGGGAACACAAGAATTCTCAAACTAATGATTAGTAGTCAAGTGAAACTTGATTCAGGTGGGTTTTATCCCCATCTGAATCTTAGTTGAACTTATACCCTCAAGGGGCACCTAGTCCAGGAGCGTGCAGCCGTTATCTCCCACTTAAGCAGAGAACCTAAATCTATGATTTAGTGTGAATCGCTTACTCATCTGACTTTAGACAGAGGAGTTTCATATACAGTGGGAGTGTTACGGATGCTAGCTATCGGATAAAAATTAAATATGTAGTTATCTATTAAAGAAAGGCTGTTGCAATGCAACAGCCTTTCTGGATAATTTATGACTGCAAAAGTGGCATTTGCTTCTATTTATTTTCTAAAATATATTTTTATGTATAGTTGAATTCAGATGAGAAGGATTGAATAAAAATTTTTAAGAAAACGTTCTCTAATGACAAATAATTGACAAAAATTTATTGTAATATAGTTATTAGAAAGAGTAATCGTTATCGGTGATATAAGCAAAATGATAATAATGCTTGCAATAATCACAAAAAATTAATAATATCCTATATCAAGATGGAGGTGATAAGAAATGGGAAATATAATCAAAATCAATATGTATGCAGAAATGAAAAGAAAAAATAACACTAAATTAGAATTAAAAACAATAGAAGAAGTTATTTTAGATTATAATAGATGGATAAGGAAAAACAATAGAGAGGATAAAATAGAGACCTATGAAAAATTTTTACGAGTATAATTATTTTTAAAGGTATATTAAGTATAAATACTTAGTGTACCTTTTTTTTGACTAAAAATAATTATAAAATGAAAAGCTTCAAGTGTATTAGAAAGACTTATTATCAAAAGATATTAATAATAAGGAATTATGCTCAAGTTTGTTAAATAATTTTAAATTTTAGAAATATATGCTATAATTATATAAAAATGGTGTTAGATTTAATTTCGATTGGAGTGAAATTTTTATTTTATGAATTTATATCGTATGAATCTATTCTAGGTACGGAAATATTGCCGCAAGGTAAATTTAAAGTCTGTGCCAGGGATGGAAATGAATGATTTAAATCAAGAAATACTATTATGGGAGGAAAAGCAGTACATTCAAAATATGCAAAGAATGTATAAAACAGAAAAATGTTATAGAGATCCCAGAAAGGAAGCATTTCAAGACTATAGGCATCACAACAATACTAAAAGTATCTACAGACATGAATCTAAGTTCGTAAGGTATTATACTAAGCGAAATTTTAGAAGAAAGCTAAAAAAAGAACTATATAATGAGGCATACTATAGAATTAGGCTTCGTGATTATAGAACTTATGGGTGGATTACCTGGTAAAATTCTGTGAAACTATTTTAAATATTTAACTAAAATTTTTTGCAATGCCGTAAATTCAGAAATGGATTCATGGCATTTTGCTATATTATTTATGAAAAAATAAATTTGAGGGGAAAATATAATGATTAAAAAAATAACAGTGGCTTTATATATTGCAGCAACTTTAATGATGGTAAGGGTTATATGGGGATTAGCGAATTTTGGGCATACAGATGTTGCTGGAGTAACTATGATAGAAAAGTCTCACCCTACTACTGGCTGGAATCAAAAAGATAGTATATGGTACTATTTTGGGAATGATGGAAAAAAGGTAACTGGATGGATCATGGATGGAGAAAAATATTACTATCTTAAAAATGACGGAAGCATGGCAGTTGGAAAAGTAGAAATCAAGAATTCTATATATGAATTTGATCAAAATGGTGCATTATTATGTGACACTATTGTAGACGACGAATTAGTGCCTAACAGCATTTTACCTTCAAGAGAAAAATTTGAAGGAAGTCCTAAATATAGTTGGTTTGATGACAATGGGAAAACTTATTTTAGAATGGATAAAAGTTTTGCTGCTGGACCATGGAACATAGATGGAGAATCATATGCCTTTGATAAAAATGGAGTGATGTTAAAATGTGTTGCAGTTACTTCAACTTATGGAGCAAAGTTCCTATATGGCAATGATGGAAAGTGTATAAAAGTTAGTTATGGTAATTTAATGAATGAACTGCCTTATGGTGTCATGATAACAAAATCAAGTACTGATAATCAGAAAGTGTTGTTAGATGATAGTAATATGATGGAAATAAGTGAAGTTGACTCAAATGGTGAAATAGTCTACGGGAAAGGAATTAAGGCAACAAAAGATATAACAAAACTGCAAGTAGAAACAAAAGGAAAAACTTTATATTGTAAACCTAAGCAAATTGTTCAATTAGGAAACATTAAGGTAAGTGGGACTGATACTGATAGATCATTGCTTCCGAGCCTTGTAATAATGTCTAAATCTACTGATGAAAGCATTGCATATGCAGGAGTTGATGTTAGTTTAAAGGATGGTTATATCAATGAACTTCATCCTAAAATTCTAGTGTATAAACCAGGAAATACTACTGTTACTATAGATGTTAATGGAACACAAACTACATTTGACATTGTCGTAAGCCAATAGAAAAAATAGAGCTTAGTGGGAAATTTAATATGTATGAAATCAGTAACAAAATGATCTTGCTGAGACAAGAATATCCTTAAAAAAGGATACCATAATACAGTTTGCAAACACAGCAAATGAGGAAACAGTGAATAATATTGATAGAGATTATGAAGACTAAAGCAAGCAAGTTAATTAACTTACATAGGGGTTAGGGGATAATAAAATGTGTAAAATAAAATTAATAAAAGTAATGACTGGTATATTAATAGCAGCTTCAGTATTAGCATTAAATCCAATAAGAGCAAGTGCTGAATGGAAAGAAAGTCCTAGAGGTAAATGGTATACAGAAGGGAATTCATGGGCGACAGGCTGGAGAACGATTGACGAAAAGTGGTATTATTTCGATAAAGACGGGTATATGGTTAAAGACAAAGATATTGATGGTTGGTATTTAGGTGAAAATGGAGTTGGGAGAGAGTGTATAAAAGTTGATGGATATGAAATTGAAAAATCAACGGGCACTCTAGTGAGATGTCGTAAATCAAATTCTTTACGCAGCCCGTCAAGTAAAGTAATTCCACTAGTAATTCCAAAAGAAATTGGAGGTATTGACATAAAACTTATAGGAGATTATGCATTTTACAATTGTGGTAATTTAGGGAGTATAGTAATGCCAGATAACATTACAAGTATTGGAGATTATGCATTTAATCAATGTGATGGCCTAACAAATATAAAAATTCCGGATAATGTAATAAGTATAGGAATAAGAGCCTTTAGTGGCTGTAATAAGTTAACAAGCATAGTAATCCCAAAGAACGTAATAGTTATAAATAGAAATACATTTGATGGTTGTAAAGAATTGGAAGACATAACATTATCAGATAATACAACCAGTATAGAATCAGGTGCATTTGAGAATTGTGAAAGTTTAACCAACATAAAAATTCCTAATGGTATAACAAGCATAAGTGCTTGGACATTTTATGGATGTAATAATCTTACGAACATAACAATACCAGATAATGTGACAAGCATAAATGAGTGGGCATTTGGTAATTGCAAAAACTTAACAAGTATAGCAATCCCAAACAATGTAACAAAGATAGGAAACAATGCATTTTTGGGATGTGAACAAGCTACTTTTTATGTTGAAAGTGAAAAAATAAAACAACTTATCCTTCATTCAAATTCAAAGATAGATAGTAGTAAAATACTAGTAGGAGTACAAGCACCGATGCAGAAGTCGGCGCCTAAATTTAATATTCCCCCTGCTATCAAGTTTATTTTTATTATAGATATTATAATAGCATTATTATTTTAAGTTAGGCGCATCTCATACTTCAGTAACTCTGGGCTGTTAATTTTAGTAAGGAAAAATAGATATGATGAAAAAATATTTATAGGAATATAAGAAATATTTAAAATAATTTTATGTGTGATTATTGGTAAGATATTTTATACTATATTAATTGCAATAGAAAGTGAAATAAGAAAAAAGCAACAGTAATTTTGATATTTAAAGGAGATGATAATGCTTTGACGGATCCTAAAAATATTTACATGCCAGCTCAGTTGTATAAATATAAGATGACAGATGAAGAAAGCTCCAAATGGAAAAAATTCAAAGATGAAATAATAAATATCTGTGATGAGTTAAAGTTCCCTGAAGAATATTTTTATTATGTAAATGTAGTTTTAGATTCTAATTGGGATCAAAGTTGCGGCTATAAAAAAGATTGTGGATTCTATAGTGTGTACTGTGATAGAGGAAGTTATATTATAAGTGATAAACTTCCTGAATCTAATTATGATAAAGCAAAATTTCATTTTTTGAAAAATATTATTCGGAAAATTGGAAATAAAATAGAATGCAGCAGCAGAAAGCTTTTAAAAGAAAATTGGAAATATGAAGCTGATTATGATTCAAGAAAATATAGGTTTGAATATGAAATTATTATGCTAAATAAGATATTTAATAAAGAATATATCATTGAGTTAGTAAAAGAAAATACTGAATATATGAACAGATGGTTTTATTTTGATCACTGGAAATTTGATTATGGTAAAATGCAATTTGTTTAAATCAATAGGAAATAATAAATGAAAATACAACTAAGAAATGAATTTATATGTTTTATAAGGAGATTAGAATAATGAAGTATGAGGTACCAGAATTATTTAAGGAATACGAAGAAATTATTAGGAAATCAATTCGCAAAAGCAATGAAATTACTTTTTCAGCAGAAGACACAAAACCATGGGAAAGTAAATTAGGGGGATGCCCTTATCTTGAAAATTTAGAAGAATACCCTCTAGATATAGAAGGAAAGTCGATGGTATTTTTCGCACAAATAAATTTAGAAGATTTAGCTGAATTAGAAAATATGCCTCAAAAAGGCTTACTACAATTCTTTGTTAACAACGATGACAGTTATGGCTATAATGGGCCCTGTAAAGTTATATATATTGAGAAGTATACAACAGATGAGAATAAGTTAATTAATAAAAATCCATATGAAGAAGATTATGAAGAATTATTACCATTTAATAAAAATGGTAAAATGCATTTTGAAGTGAGAGAAATGCCAATGACTTGTTGCTGCGAAAGTTTTGATGATTTATTTAATGAAAAATCTTTTAATGAAGAGCAAGAAGAAAAAATGTGGGACGAGTTTGATGGAGCAGGTAGTAGAGTTGGAGGATATCCATATTTTGTTCAGTCAGAGCCTGCTTATTATAATGAAAACAATATTTTACTACTACAATTAGATGTGGAAGATGAATGTGGAATTATGTTTGGTGATGCTGGAAACTGCAATTTTTTTATTAGTGAAGAAGATTTGAAAAATAGAGACTTTTCAAAAGTAGAATACGATTGGCAATGTTGTTAAGCTTATTATTAATATTAGATTAGGAAGGAAAAAACATTATGAAAATAATTGATTTAACGCATACTATATCAGAAAATATGCCAGTTTATCCAGGGACAGAATGTCCAAAGTTGGAGATTGCAAATACATATGAGAAAGATGGTTTTAAGGAAACCTTGCTCACAATGTTTTCACATACAGGAACTCATATGGATGCACCAGCACATTTATTTGATCAAAGAGCCACTTTAGATTCATTGCCAGTTGAACAATTTGTAGGAAAAGGATTGGTTATTGATTGTAGTGATTTACAAGATGGTCAAAGGATTACTATGGAATACATTAAAAGAGTAAAAGAAAAGGCAGATAAGGCAGAGTATATCTTATTCTACACAGGCTGGGATGAGCGCTGGGGCACTAGTGCATATTTTGGAAATTATCCATATATTACAGAAGAAGTTGCTGAATATTTAATTCATAGTAAGAAAAAAGGTGTTGGTTTAGATGTTATTGGAATCGATCCTATTTCAGATGTAAACTTAAAAATTCATAAACAACTTTTTCATAAAACAGATATTGTTGTTATTGAAAATCTCACTAGATTAGGGGTTGTAGGAAGTGATTTATTTACATTCTGTGCTCTTCCTTTAAAATACGAAAATTCTGATGGGGCCCCTATTAGAGCAATTGCAATTTTAGATTAAAAATTGCTATCTTAACTTATACTGGACAGACAAAAGTTTTATAAAAAACCCTAATTATTTATATTGTTTTGTATACTAAATGACAGCCAGTAATTTTGACTACTATATATGAATGAGGGATAATATGGAGATAGCAAAATTACAAAAAAGTGATATGAAAAATGCTCTTGAATTAATATGGAGTGTTTTTCAAGAATTTGAAGCACCAGATTATTCTGAACAAGGCGTTAATACGTTCAAGGAGTTTATTTGTTATGAATCAATAACTCAAAAGCTTGATAATGGACAAATGATGTTTTGGGGTTGTTTTATTTCAGGTGATTTAAAAGGGGTTATTGCAATCAGAGACAATAATCATATTTCTATGTTTTTTGTGAAGAAAGAGTACCAAAGGAAAGGCATAGCAAAGAATTTATTTCAAACATTAGTTGAATATTGTAAATCTAATAAAAGCATTAAGAGTATTACAGTGAATTCATCCCCGTATGCAATAGAAATATATCATCACCTTGGATTTAAGGATACCAATACTGAATAAACTGTAGACGGCATTAGATTTACTTCAATGGAATATATCATATTATGAGGAGGAGAAATTGTGAACATAAAAACATGGAAGTTATGGTTGCTTTCAAGTATGTGCTTTTTATTTGTAGCAATAATGAATCTAATTGATAAAGAATATTTAAGGGGAATTTCTTTTGCTTTTCTTGGAGTAATTTATATAGGTCTGAGCATAACCTATTATAAAAAAGACTGTAAGAAATAAGAGTTATAATTATTTCCTAATAACATAGATATATCAGTTACAACATTTAGAGAAGATGATATAAGGGGAGATAAAAAATGTGGATTCGAAGAAGATGAACTTGTAACTAAATTTAACTATCCACATCAGAAATTCATTTTACATAGAAAGTGAGCCGGAATTTTACAATTATCAACTCATAATATTGTTATATTAGAAATAATAGATGGATGTTTAGATAAAATATAAGTAAAAATTATAATTAAAATTTTTATAAATTATATTATAACAATAAAGGAGGCTGATATATATTGAAAAAAGAAAAACCTATTCTTACAGACTATAATATGGCAGTTAAGCTTATATTTATGCCTTTATTTATTCTTCTTTGTGTGTTCCCAATTTTAATGATAATTTGCATAAAAAATATAGGCTTTATTTGCTTTTTTCTATTTGCTGAACTAATTATGTTAGCAGTAACAGTTTATATATATACTAATCATGTTAGCGTTTATACAGATAGAATAGAAACTAGCAATATTTTTTCTAAAGAGACAGTTTTGTTTAAAGCAATAAAAAAATTGGATATAAAATTAGTTCAAGAATCATATAGAGGAAAGAAGTATGGCGTCTTATATAGCATATTTTTTGGTAATCATGGCCAAGAGATATTAAAGCTCCGAGTAAAATCTACACCACTATCTATACTACTATCTACAGCTAGAATATCTGATATTATATCTATTATAGAGAATTATAATAAGAAGATAGAGATAAGTAAAAATTTTATAAAATATCTAAATGAAAATACCAATTATAAAAGGAAATAACTTTGCCAATATTGAATTATTCAAGAGATTGAATTTGCGATTTTGTTTCTACAGAATACTAAAATTTGGAGAAGAAGTAAGGCACATTGATAATTTATATGAAAATTGAATAACGGGTTGAGAAAAATGTATAAAAGTTATCGGATACATTTGTTGCTTATACAATTTGATGGTATAATATTGTATATTTACAAGTTATTAAGTAACGTTGGTGATAAATAGTGAAGTTCTGATTATTTATCTAAATGAGAGTTAAAGGAGTGGTAAAATGCCAGTAAAAGTCCCTGATAATTTACCAGCAAAACAGTTATTGGAGCAGGAAAACATTTTTATAATGAACAACAGTCGAGCATTCCATCAAGATATACGTCCGCTAAGAATCTTGGTTTTGAATCTAATGCCGCTTAAGGAAGACACTGAGCTAGATTTGCTTAGGGCATTTTCTAACACGCCGCTTCAAATAGAAGTGATTTTTATTCATATGGAAAGCTATGATTCCAAGAATACCTCCAGAGAACATTTATCGACGTTTTATAAAGTATTTTCAGAGATATCGGGTGAGAAATTTGACGGGATGATTATCACAGGAGCCCCGGTTGAAAAAATGGAATTTGACGAAGTAATTTACTGGGATGAACTAAAAAAGATATTGGAATGGTCTAAAACCAATGTTACAAGCACCTTTCATTTATGCTGGGGAGCCCAGGCAGGTCTGTATTATCATTACGGCATCCCTAGACGTACGCTTGAAGAAAAGATGTTTGGCGTGTTTAGACATCATCCAACAGTTGAAAACATTGATTTATTAAGAGGGTTTGATGACGAATACTCTGTACCACACTCACGGTATTTTGAAATAAAAAGAGAGGATATTGAAGGAGTGAGTGAATTACAGGTTGTTTCAGAATCTGAAGAATCTGGGGTTAACATTATTATGTCAAAAGATAGGAAACAGATTTTTGTTATTGGGCATTCAGAATATGGACCTTTTACTCTGAAAAATGAGTATCTTAGAGATTTACAAAAAGGAGAAAAAATTGAGGTTCCGAAGAATTATTTCAAAGAGGATGACCCTAATCAAGCACCTATAGTTTCATGGCGAGCCCATGGAAATCTACTTTATAATAATTGGTTGAATTACTATGTGTACCAAGAAACACCATTTGATGTAGATTTGATAGGTGATGTATAAGCTTATTTTTACGGATGTTAAATACATGAATTTTTCGGATATAGTGGTATTTTCGCATTATTCATACCATGTATAGCATAAGTATGATGCATAGTTAGGTTAATACGTATTTTTTATATTTTACATCAGAATGATAAAAAACGAAAAATTATTCAAAGCACCGCATTATTCAAAATTGAATTTTGGGGTGCTTTTATCTAACTAAATAAACTTTGAATAAATTCATAATTAATCTTGTTTGTTTTAGCATAATATAAAAAACCCCAATAGACTACATTGGTATCTGAATTAATAATAAATTCTCTATATGGAATGTACTTGTGTGTATAAATAGTAATTCGATATGCATACCCCATTCTAAAAAAATTAAAACTATCCTTTTGAAAGGTTATTGAATCCAAATTATTTATTATATGGTTTATTGTGTCCCTATCTGTAATTTCAATATGAGTTCCGTTCCTTCCACAAAAAATGTATATTGATGATACATCGTCTGATGAAATATCTACTAATTTATGAGGAATAAAAGTTAACAAAAAAATAGTTATCAATATTGATATAATCAGGATTAGTTTAGCTAATTTCTTTTTCATCTCTGAGCCTCCTATGTATTGGTAATATATATCCAATTATAGCATTTAATTAAACCTGTTTGTCCAAATAATAGTTTTATTTGGGATTGTATGCTGCCATAAAGTAAAAAAGATATTAATATTATGTCATAGTAAAGCAGATTGGGGCGTGAAAATGCCCATGATCTTAGATAGTTCAATATAAATACCCACTTTGTTAGACATAAGACAGATGAATATAAAAAAGAATTGGAAGGATATAGGCACAGAATTAATTATTCAGGCTAATATTTTTGATTTTTTACAAATGTAGTTTTTAGTAATAATAATAAATGTATTATTGAAAAAATATGATATAATTATATATTATGTTATAAAATACAATAAATTACATAGGGGGTAAAGAATGAGAAGTTTTAGATTGAAAAAAGTAATAGCGAGTTCATTAATTGCAGCTTCGGTATTAGCACTAAATCCAATAGGAGCAAGTGCAGAATGGAAACAAAATCCTACAGGTTGGTGGTATAAAGAAGGAAATTCATGGGCTACAGGTTGGAGGTTAATTGATTCTAAATGGTACTATTTTGATTCTAAAGGTTACATGGCTAAAGATACAACAATTGATGGATATTATCTAAATGATAGTGGTGCGAGGACAGAACTTACAACAAGTGGAAGTTTTAAATTTGATAAATCAACTGGAACAATAGTAGAATATACCGGTTCTGATAGTTCAGTAGTGATACCAAACAAAATTGATGATACTGAGATAAAACGTATAAGATTTACATCAGCGTCTGCCTGCAAGAATTTAACAAGCGTAACAATCCCAGATAGTACAACAGGTATAGAATCTATAGTATTTATGAACTGTAGTAATCTAACAAGCATAGTCATTCCTAATAGCGTAAAAAGTATAGATCCATTTGCATTTGATGGATGTACTAATTTAAAAAGCATAATAATTCCGGGCAGTATAACAAGCATAAATCAGTTTGAATTTCAAGGTTGTATTAATTTAACAAGTGTAAAAATTCCTAATAGTGTAACAAGTATAGGAATGGATGCATTTAGATTTTGTGATAAAGCCAAATTTTATGTAAGCAGTGAAACAACTAAGCAACTTTTAGTTGATTCTGGTGTAAGTGAAAGTCAAATCATAGTAAGTGCTTAATTATAAACAATAACTAAAGCACAATTAAGAAAATAAATAGTTTTATGGAGTAGTGTAAAAGCTACTCTATTTTTATAAACAAAATTTGTATCCTACCTTATTTTGCGTGTTTTTCCACTGTGAAGCTGACAACATAAGGTATCCTTAGCATTTATTCAACTTTATAACTATTACCTCTTATCTAAGCTCCAAATTCCAATTGTGCGCCTAGCTAAGTGGGATTAACATAGTAGGTGGTTTAAATATTTTTCTCATAACAATAGAAAGGTAACTCTTTTACTGGAAGATAAAATTGTCCCACTTTCGCATAATCAAAATTCTCATATAATCTAAGTGCATTTTCATTTGCACTATAAGCGTCTAGCCTAATGCTTGAATAGTTATTTTTAGTAGCGAAATCTTCAATGAATTTTAGCATTTTTTTTGCAATACCTTTTCCTTGAAATTCAGGATGAACAGATAATCTATGAATAACTAGCACCTTTCTTCCATTGCTAATCCAGTTTATTTGACTGTATTCAGGTGGCTGCTCTTCATTTATTGCAACATATGCTACACATTTTCCATTAGTCTTTAAAACGTAACAATCCTCACGCTTAATATCATTTTCAATAATACCTGAATTGGGATAAAATTCATCCCACAAATATAGGCCTTGACTTTCCATATACTTTATACAGTTTGAAATTATATTAAGAATGCTTGATAGGTCTTGCTTCTGTCCCTTAATGATATCCATTAGTCTTTTCTCCTTGGCAATAATTTGATAAATCTGAACTTTTTACAATTACGGAATAAATTGTAGTTAATACATTCTTCGATTATAACAATAACTTCAATATATGTATATAATTAAATAGAGATGTTTTAAGATATTCATAATAATAGCTGATAGCTTCATCAACAATAGTACTTAGATATGCATTATCATCATGATGAATAGCTTTGATTTTTCCTAAATGAAATTTTTAAAATACACAATATGCTATAATTGATTTATAAATAGTAAACACTTGTAAACTGGGAGCGTAAGCAGTTATATGGAGGATAAATGGAAGAATATACAATTGGTCAAATTTCTAAATTACTAGGAGTAAATAAGGAAACAATTCGATACTATGAAAAGTTTGGATTATTACCATTACCTGAAAAAAAGGAAAATGGTTATAAAATATATACCAAGCGCCATATTGAAGTAATGGAAGTAATTTTAATAATAAAAGATTCTGGTTTCACTCTAAATGAAATAAAAAATATTATTTCTTTTCCGGAAGAAGAGCTGAATTCTCAAAATGATTTATTCAAAGAAATGATATTTAAGAAAATAGAAGTAATTGAGAATAAAATTGAAGATTTGCGTGGTTTAAAAAGGGGATTGGAAAAGGTTATATATAATATTGAGAATTATAATATAAGAAGTTGTATTGAAATAAAGAAAAAAATAAAATAAAAAGAGTATTGACTAGGTAGTATACTACAGGGTTTATTATATTAACAAATACAATATAAAAAATCGAGGAGATGTTAATATGATAGGTTATGTTAGTTCACTCATATGTGCAGTGATTACTTTTGGAATGGCTTTATTACAGTTATCCATTACATTTGGGGCTCCATTTGGTGAATATGTACTTGGAGGGCAAAATAAAGTACTACCAAAAAAAATGCGTTTCACAAGTGGAACTTTTTTTTGTATATTTACCTTTATTGGTATGGCTTATTTGCAAAGAGGTGATATATTACATATGGGATTTAACTCTATGTTTATGAAGATAGTTATAATAGTGAATACTTTATTCCTTGCATATGCAATTGTAGGGAATGGAATTCTAACAAAAAGTAAAAAAGAAAAATATGTAATGACTCCATTTTCAATTATACAATTTATATTAAGTGTAACTGTTTTATTATTTACGTAGAGAGAATTAGAATAACTATTAAATTACTGGCGTGGATTATTATTATATTAGAGATTAATAAAAATATCGCATTATGTTATGCGGTATTTTTTGCGTAATACTAAAAACGGATGTAGGATTAATGGATTTACTCGATACTTGATATAGAAAAAAGAAAATTAACCAGTTACAGATATTTAGGTTTAATACTAAAATTAGTAGCATGAACTTTAAATATTGTAAGTTAATATTAAAAATAACTAATATTTTATTGTAATTTTAGAAATTATTTATTTAAATTAAATTTATTTGTACAATAACATTAATTAAATAAATTAAAAGGTGGTTAAATGTTATGGATACAATTGATTTAAAAATTATTGATGTTTTAAAAGAAAATGGTAGGGCATCATCTTCAGAAATAAGTAAAAGAGTAAATCTATCTATTCCTGCTGTAGCAGAAAGAATAAGAAAGATGGAAGAAGCAGATATAATTGAAAAATATACTATAAAAGTTAATAGAGACAAAATTAATTTTAGACTCTTAGCTTTTGTCTTTGTTAACATTGATAAGCCAGAAAATGTAGAGGGATTTAGAAAATATATTGTTCAATATAATTCTGTATTAGAGTGTCACCATGTTGTTGGCGAGTATGATTACTTATTAAAAGTGCTCGTAGAAGATACAAATTCTTTAGAACATTTTATATCAAAAATATTAAAAAATATAAAAGGTGTAATTAAATCAAATACAATAATAGCTCTTTCTTCGTTGAAGGAAGATATTAATATTTGAGAGGTAATAAAATGATTTTTAAAGGTTTTAAATTCGGTATGCTGCTACAATTTGCAATTGGACCTGTTTGTTTATTTATATTTCAAATGGCAGCATTAAATGGATTTTATACTGGAGAAATAAGTGTATTAGGTGTTGCTTTAGTTGATGGGATTTTTATTACTATTGCTATTCTTGGTGTAGCTTCAATAATTGATAAAAAGAACATAAAGGTATGTTTAAAAATGTTTGGTTCTATAATTCTATTTATTTTTGGATTCGGCGCAATTTTAAATCAATTTAATATTGAAATTATACCGAGCTTAAGTATACAGGGGATTTTCATTTCTACTAATGCACTTACAAGTGCAATTATCATTACTTCATCAAATCCTTTGACAATAATTTTTTGGGCGGGTATATTTTCAACAAAGATTACTGAAGAAAATATAAAAAGGCAAGATGTTTACTCTTTTGGCTTTGGAGCATTATTATCTACAATATTCTTTCTATCACTAATTAATCTAATAGGAAGTTTTACTAAGATATTTTTACCCACTAGTGTAATACAAATATTAAATATATTTGTTGGATTTTTATTAATATGTTTTGGTATTAAAATGATTTTGAAAAAGGTATAAAGTAATTTTATTAATTTGTAATACTTTCACTACACCATTCTACTAACGGATGCAGATTTTCATCAAATGAAGAAATTACACAATACTAGAATGTAAAGTTAATCATCCATACGCTTTTATTAATAAAATATACAGTTATAGGCTGTCTATATTGATAAAATTTATTCATTTTTACACATAGTATTGTATAAAGTTTTGTATGAGGTTTGAAATTAAACTAACGATAAGTGATTCATGTATCATACTAAAATTAGATAAACTTTAGATTTGACGTAGTAATTAATAAAATATGTTCTTAATAAATAAAAGTTTTAAATATATCATTATTCAATAATGTCAAAGTAATTGAACATAAAATATATAAAGAGTATAAGCCTAACCCTTATACTCTTTCTTTCTTAATAAGGATGATGATGGTGTGAAGGAATGAATGATAATAATTCTAAAGCAGCTATATTAGCGAACGGGAAAAATCTACGTCTAAAACGTCTAAATCTTCTTCGTGGACGATGATGAAATCCAACATTCCCATACTGTCTTTTTTCATCATAATTATATTCATCATCATTATTATCATCTAGATCCATTGCATCCTCACCAACTAACATTACAATACGGTCTTGATCTGCATTTTCAATAATTCCATCAAATATGCTTCCATCTGACATTATTAAAGTAACATCGCAGTATAAGTATTTTTGGCATTTGCCTTGTAAATTTCGCATGTTATTGCTATAGTTAACTCCATCTAATTCCATTTTTGAATCAGCCCCTTTCGAATACATGATATTCATCTTTGAGGAAAATCGTTCAATATCAAATGAATAAATTTTTATAAAGTAAAAAGGAGTGACTATGTCACACTCACTTTATATTTATTTTGTGGTAAAATATAGTTATATTTCTTAATATTGAGATAGGGGGATTATATGTATAAAGATGAAATTGAATTAATAATGAAGAGTTTTACCCAATATAAGGATTTTATACCTTTATGTGATGAAGAGAATAAAGTAAAAATAGACGAAAAAGATAATATAATGATGAAAGATTATTTTGGCACAATGATTGCGTTGGAATTAATTAATGGGGACTTGTTTTCTGAAGAAGAAATAAAACAATATTTTATAGATGTTAAGCAAAGTCTTCTTAATACTAAGAAGAATACTTTTGTATATTCATTCGGAATATTCATTTTTCAAAATGACCCACCAATAGAGATAATCAAGCTTATTGAGGATAACCAAGTTAATAAAGTAGCAGGCAGAAAATATTTAAGAAGTATTGTTGTGAATCTTGAAAAGCAAAGTGTTATGAGTCATTTCAAAACTAAAAAAGATGAATTTGGAGTAAAAGAACATTTAAATAAGTATTTTAGTGAATATAAGAAAATTGATAATTCATCTGCAAGCTTTGAAGACATTGTAGAGAAAAAGAAAATGGAATCTAGGGTTGAATTTAAGAGTCAAAAACCAGTAATTACGTACATATTAATTGCATTAAATCTTTTAATATTTGCTTTAATGGGGTTATATTCATGGAAATCAGGTACAGATTATAATACACTGCTATTAGAATTTGGAAGTAAAGAAAATGAACATATATTACAAGGAGAATATTGGAGGTTTATAGCGCCAATATTTTTACATGTTAACATAGTTCATGTAGCTTTAAACTGTTATTCATTATATTTAGTCGGTATACTTGCTGAAAAAATTTTTGGGAAGGGCAAGTTTATAGCTATATATTTTGCAGCCGGAATTTTAGGTAATATATTTAGTTTCGCATTTAATATGAATCCTGGAGCAGGAGCATCAGGAGCTATTTTCGGATTATTTGGAGCTATCCTTTTTATATGTATAGAGAAACCAGCATTATTTAAGTCTGGCTTAGGCTACAACATTGTTGGAATAATATGCATAAACTTGTTTTATGGATTTACTAAATCAGGAATAGATAATTTTGCACATTTGGGAGGGCTTATAGGCGGATTAACTTTTGCAGGTATTTTCAATGAATCGAAAAAGAGATTATGGTATTTTAATAGATATGTCTATTTATTACTAGCAGTTATAATAACGTCATCAACAGTTTTTTGGGGCTTTAATAATACTCAAAGTAAAGAAATAAGATTAGTAACAGAACTAGAGCAATATTTTAATGCACAAAATTGGAAAGAGGCCGAAAAAATTTCCAAGGAAATCTTGGAATTAAATCCATCTGAAAATATAAAAATTTATACTTTAAAATGCATTGTTAATTCAGATATCTATTTAAAGAAATATGATGATGCTGTTAACTATTCAAAGGACTTAGAACAGCTAGATTTAAAAGATGGGCATTATTGCCTGGGAATAGTATATTATAATATGAAAAAGTTTGATTTAGCAAAAGAAGAGATACTTAAGGCTAAAGATCTTGGAGCTAATTATAATAATATTGATACAATACTAAAAAGTATTAAGTAATAAGTTGTATATCAAGGGAGAATTTTTTGTGAGAGACATTAGGAGTTGAATTTAATAGAAAATCTAAATGATGGCTTTGAAAAAATTAAACCCTTATTATCCTTGTTAGATGAAGGCTATCTTATTTGTTTTAGCAAAATATAAAAGAACAATAGACTATATTGGTATCTGAATTAATAACATCTATAATTAAACATGAAGCTAATTATATTTATTTTACGCATGGCTCCAACCGATATTTTTGTGCATCAAATGTCGGTTGGACAACTTCTTTTTTTGGTAAACTAAATATAGAGAGGAGCGATTTTATGGATTGGCTTGAAAGAATGAATAAGGCATTGGATTACATTGAAAATAATCTTGATGGCAAGATAAACTACACAGAAGTTGCACAAACTGCTTATTGCTCGGAATATCATTTTTCGAGAATGTTTTCATCTATTGCAGGTATATCGCTTTCGGAATATATTAGACGAAGAAGATTAACGAATGCAGCATTTGAAATTCAAAAAAATAATACTAGAATTATTGATGTTGCAGTTAAGTACGGATACGAATCTGCTGATTCGTTTTCACGGGCTTTCCGAAAGACTCATGGAATAAATCCATCCGATGCGCGTCAAAAAGGAGTTCAATTAAAAGCTTATCCAAGAATATCTTTTCAAATTTCAATTAAGGGAGATATGGAAATGGAGTACAGAATTGAAAATATCGATTTTGAATTGAGAATTGTAGGAAAAAGTAAATCAGTGAAAACAAGCAGAGCGTTTAAAACTATTCCTACACTTTGGAACAATGCAAAAAAAGATGGATTTACGCAGGAATTGATTGATATGTCATGGGAGAATCCAAAATGCATGCTGGAAAGTATTCTTGGCGTTTGTGGAAAAGAAGCTACTATTATGGATGAAGAATTTGATTATTTTATGGGAGTAAGGTATGATGGCAAAGCTCCTAGTGGTATGGAAACTCTTATTATTCCACCAAGTACCTGGGCAGTTTTCCCTAATATTACAGATGCATGGAAGCGTTTATATTCCGAATGGATTCCTACCTCTGGTTATGAATTTGCTAACTTACCATGTATTGAATGTTTTTACGGACCAAAACATAAACCAAGACACGAATTATGGGTTCCTGTTATTCCAAAATAACTCAAATAATATAGAATTATAATTATAGTAACTAACTGAAGTTAATATTCAATGTATTCTTAATGGTATAAATAATAATAAATTAAAGTATCGCATATTGATTGCGATATTTTTTTGATTAAAATACTACTGCTTGAATAGTTATTTTTGTAGCGAAATCTTCTTGAAAGTATATTAAGAATACTTGATAAGTCTTGTGCCTGTCATAAATCCTTGATTAATTGAAATAGTATTGAGAAAATATAAATATTTTAAACAAGCAAATAAATATGACAATATTCAGAGTGATATTTATAAAGGTGTCTTTAAGATATTATCCATCCCTTTGTTTTAACTCTGTTATGAATTATTTGATATTTTAGTGGAAAATATAAGTCAGACATAATCTTTTTAGAATGTTTGATTTATCCAATGAAATTAACATATTAATATTAGATTCAAGAAAGGGAGTATATAAAGGTTTATGAGTATAATACTTAAAATTTATAAACGGGATATAAAAAAAATAATATCTAATAAACCTCTTATGCTTATAATAGCAGGATTGCTTTTTGTTCCTGCCTTATATGCATGGATTAATATAATAGCATCTTGGGACCCTTATGGTAACACCAAAGGATTGTTAGTAGCAGTAGTAAATAATGATAAAGGTTCTAAGATTCAAAGCGTAGAAATCAATGTGGGTAATGAAGTAGTGGATAAACTAAGAAATAATCAAAGTATTGGTTGGACTTTTGTTGATGAAAGTGAAGCTGAAAGTGGAGTGAAATATGGTAAGTATTACGCTAGTATAACCATACCTGAAGATTTTTCAAGCAATCTTCTATCTATTACAGCAAATGGCGAACCTACTAAAGCTAACTTAATTTATGCAGTTAACGAAAAAATTAATGCTATTGCGCCTAAGATTACAAAAAGCGGACTAACCACGCTGCAAAGTGAAATAACTAGTTCTGTTACTAAAGAAGTAAGTAACACTGTGCTTAATTATATGAGCGCTTATGGTGTTGAACTAGAGCAACTTAAGCCTAATTTGGAGGAATTTATAAATCTGGTAAGTAATATAGATGCTAATCTTCCTCAAATCGGAGAGGGCATAAATAATGCATATAATGGAGCTGTAGATATGAATAATTTCATAAAAAATATTCAGGAGAATGTACCTAATATAACGAATTCCTTGAATAATGCTCAAAATGTTATCAAATCCAGTAATGATTTTTTTGGAAAAGTCAATGGAACAATAAAAAACATATCTCCATATATAAGAACTGATCTAGCTGGAGCAAAGGCTAATGCGGACACAGTTAAAAATAACCTAAGCAGCATTAATAATTCTATAAATACAGATGTTAAAGGTCAGCAGGAGGCGCTAAAGTCTTCAGTTAATAATTTGAACAATGCAATTTCTGTTATTAATAATGATATAAATATACTTCAGTCTGTAAATAACATGTTACATAGTAATTTGCTTTCTAATTTCATAAGCAAAATGCAAAATATTAGAGATCAGCTGGTTCAAAATAAATTGAATCTGGATAATATTATAAGTACTCTAAGTAGTGGTAATGCAATTTCTTCTGATGTAATAAATTCTGCTATACAAAATATAGATAAAACATCTCAGCTTATGGATGAGTCAATAAGTAATTTTGATAACACTATTTCTCCACAAATAAATAATCTGGTAAATAATACAACCGATATGGCAAATAATTCGCTAGGGCTTTTAGAAAGTGCAAAAAATAATATGCCTTTAATAAATAGTTTACTAAAAGACGCAAACCTTGGTACTGATTTAGGAGCAGCACAGCTTAAAAATATTAAAGATAAATTTCCTCAGGCTCAAGAGACTATTCATAGTAATGTTGAAAAGTTTAAAAATTTGAATAATGATCAGAAATTTAATGAACTTACAGACTTTTTACATAAAAACACAAAAGATGTAAGTGATTTTCTGGCAAATCCAATTGAACTAGTGCAAAATAGAGTATTTCCTATACCTAACTATGGATCAGCCATGTCTCCATTTTACAGCACTCTAGCTATTTGGGTGGGAGGATTTACACTGCTTTCTATATTGTCTATACATGTAGAGCCTTTAGAAGAGGGTAAAAGATTAGGAACAACAAAGATGTTTTTTGGTAGATTTTTAACTCTTGCTACGCTCTCATTACTTCAGACTGTTATTATTGTTTTAGGAAACCTGTTTATCATTAAAACTTATGCTATAAGTCTGATAGTATTTTTAATATTTTCTATGTATGTAGGGTTAGTATTTATCATGATTATCTATACGCTTGTTTCCGTATTTGGAAATGTTGGTAAGGCTTTAGCCTTGATTATAATGGTACTTCAAGTTTCAGCATCAGGAGGAACCTTTCCAATACAGCTTACACCTAAGTTTTTTCAAAATATAAGTCCAATGCTTCCTTTTACTTATGCTATAGGAGGAATGAGAGAAGCAGAAGGCGGAATTATTTGGAGCTCCTTATACTATAATGCAGGAATGTTATCTATATATTTTTTTATTTCAATAATAATTTCTATTTTTCTAAAGGAAAAGGTCAATAAGAAATCTGAAAAGTTTGTTAAGAGGATGAGAGAAAGTGGATTAGTTGGAGAATGAGATGAATAGTAATTTTTTGAAGGTATTAGAGAGGCGATTCAGAGTTTCGGTAATAAGATAACGTTTATGTTGTAAAAAATTTTATAATCAAATAACATTTGAGTTGAGAAAAGATTATAAGGAGATTGCAACATTGAATGAATTATATGATATGATTTTTAAAAGAAAGTCATTTAGACAATTTGATGATACATTAACACTTTCAGAAGAAGAATTGCAGTACATAAATGAAAAAATAGAAAGCTTAAATCCGCTTGTAAGGAAATAGAAATAAAATATAAGATTGTTCCAAGAGAAAATACTACATCTAAACGTGGAGAATACTGTTTGCTGATTTATAGTGAAGAAAAGGAACACTATTTATTAAACATTGGATATATGTTTGAGCAATTGAATTTATATTTAGCGTTAAATTATTTTTGCATTAGTTGCACTATTTGAAAAAGAGTCAAAAAAGATATTGCCAGCTATAGCTATTGTTATAAGTGGGAGAGCTTTGATTCCGGCAATAAGTGGATTGATTGAAAGCATTTATTTACGTTTAAGTATGTAATTAAGTGCAAGAATGCAATCCCCAAAAAAATAATAAATGAGTTGTAATTATAATTTACTATACTAAATACTAGAGTGCTTACAATGTAATGTTAACTTGATATGAAAGTTAAATTAGAATATACTTTTGTGTAAGGTAAACATTACAGGAGTGATTGTTAATGAAAAACAAATTAAAAGAATTTCGTGAAGCTATTGGGTTAACACAGCAACAATTGGGAGAGCTTGTAGGAGTATCAAGGCAAGCAATAAATTCTATTGAAACAGAAAAATATGAGCCATCTATATGGTTAGCTTACGATATTTCACAAATATTTCACTGTTCTATAGAAGAAGTTTTTCTTTTTGAACAAAGTGAAAGAAAATCAAGAGCACAACTAAGTAGGAGGGCAATCTAAATGGCATTGAGGCAAATTAGACTTTTTGGTGATGAAATATTAAGAAAGAGAAGTAGGGAAGTTGAGATTGTAGATGAAAAAATACGGCAGATTCTAGATGATATGGCGGAAACTATGTATAATGAAGAAAATGGCGGTGGGTTAGCAGCACCACAAATAGGTATACTAAAAAGATTAGTTGTTATAGATATGGGTCAAGGACTTATAAAATTAGTTAATCCAAAGATAATTAGCAAGGAAGGTAGTCAAGAAGTTATTGAGGGATGTCTAAGCAATCCTAATGTATTTGGAAAATTATTAAGACCCAAAATAGTAAGAATACAAGCACTTAATGAAAAAGGTGAAGAAATAATATTAACAGGTACAGGAGATTTAGCAAAATGTTTTTGTCATGAAATTGACCATTTAGAAGGCATTCTTTTTACTGATTTTGTTACTGAATATATAAAATTATGATAAATAATAAATATTAAATTTTCAAATACCGTATTATTTAAAGTTGAATCTACGGTATTTTTGTTAAATAGTAATAAAAAAGACAGTAGATAAGATGAATTTTTAGTTGCTTCTGGTGTAAGTGAAAGCCAAATTATAGTAAGTGCTTAATTATAAACAATAACTAAGGCACAATCAAAAAAATAGTTTTATAGAGTAGTGTAAAAGCTACTCTATTTTTATAAACAAAATTTGTATCCTACCATATTTTGCGTTTTTTTCAACAGTGAAGCTGACGCCATAAGGTATCCTTAGTATTTATTCAAAATATTAAAAATAGATGAATAATTAGTGGAATTATATATTTCGTAAAGTGATATTATAAACTTTCATGGAATAAGTTATTTATAGGTACTTACAGAGCATAGGTATTTTTTTTCTATGCATAAAAATATTTGGTTAAACAAAATAATCCAATGTTTATAAAATATGTTATAATTTATAAAGATAAATTTTAATTTTTAGAGAAGGTGACATCATGAAGAGATTCTTACGTATGCATCCCAAGAATCGTTTATCCTCTGTGCAGCTATGAAATTAATTTTGTACAGAGGAGTGTATATTAAATGAATAGATTAAATAAGCCAGTTATTACGAAAGAAACAATCAAAGCAATGGAAGACATGTCATTTTTTACTCATGCTAAGATTTTTGATGATTTGCTAATCGTTGCACAAAAAGAAACGAACTGTTTTGTATTAAAGTCTAGTGAAGGATTGATAGTTATAGATGCTATTTGGCCGGCAAAAAAAGCTTTTGAGGCAATAGTTGATGCGATTAAAGATGTAGGTTGGAATCCTGATACAATAAAAAAACTGGTTTTGACTCATGGACATGTTGATCATACAGGATGTGGGAGATGGTTGGTCGAGAAATACCATGCTTGCACATACCTTTCTAAAGTAGATGATATTTTTTGGGAGGAGCATCCAACTAAGCCTGATAGACCAGAAACCTGGAAAGATTACAAAATTGATGTTTATGTTCAGGATGGCGATACCATAACATTAGGTGATAAAACAATATATGTTTACGGTACCCCTGGTCATACTCCGGGAGGGTTAAGCTACATATTCCCTGTAAAAGATGATGGAGAAATTCATATGGCAGCACTATGGGGAGAGACGACACCACCATGGACAAAGAATGAAGTAATCCAATATCTCAAGTCATTAGATTACTTTATTAGTGAAGCAACACGTAAAAAGGTAGATGTGGCTTTAAGCAATCATACAGCTATAGATAATGGCTTGGAACGTATTATATATTCAAAAAAGAGAATGGACTATATGCCTAATATTTATATTATTGGACAAGATGGATTTCGAAAGTATTGCCAGGTATTTCGTACATTGAGTTATGATATGTTGAAAAAATTACGCAAAAACTAATTACAGTTGCTCCCATATTGTTGGGAGTATCTTTACTTTCAAGAATAGAATATCTAATTGCATTATCTGAATACGTCTTTACCAAATACAGTACTATTCATTCACATAGATAATCAAACACTTCTGATAATTTAAAAAAAGCTGAGGATGATTAGTTAATTGTTAGTATCCATCATTTTGCAGGCACCACTTAATTGCAGTCATAACAAGTGCCGCATATAACTCTGACCAATAATATAATATATTTAAACGATATTTAATTGTATAAATTTAAATTGTGAAAAATATTATGGGAGAAAGAAATATGAATATATTGGCGATAATTGGCAGCCCTAGAGTAAATAGTAATACTTATAAGACTGTTAGACTAATTGAACAAAGATTAGCAGAAAAGAATAATGAAATTAAATTTGAATATGTGCAACTGAGCAAAACTAATATTAATACCTGCAAAGGTTGCTTTATATGCATTGAAAAAGGCGAAGAAAATTGTCCGTTAAAGGACGATAGAAATAATCTTGAATTAAAAATGAAACAAGCTGATGCTGTGATATTTGGATCGCCAGTATATACATACAATGTATCATGGATTATGAAGAACTTTCTAGATCGCTTTGCTTACAGATGTCATCGACCTGATTTTCATGGGAAGAAGGCAATGGTAGTAATATCTACCGGTGCGGTGGGATTAGGAGTTGTGGGAAGTATATTATCCTTCATAATTGGTACAATGGGATTTATAACTTGTGCAAAAGTTGGATTAACTTATGCTCCAGTACATGAAAGGGATGATGCAAAGTCAACAAAGGAAATGAAAAAATTAAATAAACAAGCGGATTTGTTCTACAGTAAGATAATTAATACAGACGTTATAAAGCCATCGTTTATTAAACTTTTATCTTTCAAAATGCAGCAAAGAGCATTTTCAAAGGCACCTCAATGTTCTGCTGACTTTAAATTTTGGAGCAGTAAGGGATGGTTGGATAGAAAAGAAAATTATTATTATAAAGTGCATGTAGGAAAAATTAAAAATTGCATTGTTTCTCTTGCTAGCGTAATATTGAATTTTTAGCAATTTATAAAGAAAAAAACTGAAGACATTGTGGAGAAAAAGAAAAAGGAATTGATTGTGCTTAATAGTGTAAAATAATTTTTTATAAAATTTTTTGTTAAATTTCATTTTTAACCATATATCCTTTATAGATAATTTATTTACATAGGAGTGTGTTAAAAATGAGAGAAAGAAAATGCGTAAAAATTAATGTGAATATG
>NZ_AUUU01000061.1 GCF_002760435.1 Clostridium sp. LS | reverse complement strand
CCATCAAAATTACCCATGAAACATTCCACAAAAGTATGTTACTGATTTCTAGTTGAGATATATTTCAAAGTATAAGTATATTTTATATTTGTTCTATCTATATAAACTAAATAATATTTAAATTCTTAAAATGTTTATAATAAAGAACAGTTATTAAGGTTTAAGCATAAAATAGAGAATATCTTTGGATTCTGAATCATAAATATGTAATAGTATAAATAAATTCTAGTATTCCAATTAATGTAAGATGAATAATTCAAACCTGAATATATAATTTAAGGGAGGAAATATTGTGAATGAATATGAAGAAAAGTTAAACGAAAATAAGAACATAATATTGAGAAACATAGAGCAAGGAAAGAAAGCAGGAGTTAATAAGGTTTCAGCTGTATTTGCAATAAGCAAGAGAGATGAAATCAGGAAGAATATGGTTACTGATTTGGCTACTTGGTTAATAACTGATGGGTATAAAGTTTCACTAAAGGAAGGTGAATTGGAGATATTGACCATTGAATGGGAATAGAACATAAAGGTCAATAAATTTAATAAGTGTATCTCTTACATAAGTGAAATTCTTTAGTCAGAGATGTAGTTAAAGCCCCCTCTCAAAATATTAATTTTGAGAGGGGGTGATACTATTTAAGGCTATAGATATCTTTGCTGTAATCTAAATTTATGTGGTAACTTACCGAAATAATAAAAGAAAAAAAGCAATTTTTTAATCTTTCCATGAAATCGTAATTTATAATCAAAATTATTTAATTTTGAAGTTTGAAAGAAGGTAGGGATGTTTAATATAATTTTAGTATGAAAGGGGTGAAAGCTATGAAAGTTGAATTTTGTCTCGTAGATAGTGGTGATGTTGTATTTACCAAAGAGTCAAAGGATTTGAAAGATATAATAAATGTCATTACTAAAGTAGGAACGGAAATAAATTTGTTTTTTAGTAAAGATGATTTCATCCATGGATATGTACAAAGCGTTATGTATCAAGTTAATGCTGAAAGTAATGATGAAAGTCTAAGAATATATTTTTCAAATGATTTTAAAAAGTCAAAAGTTCAAGAAAGAATATCTAGTGAACATTTGAGTACTACAAAAATAAACGAGAAGAATAAATGAAAAAAGTTTAGTTGGACTTTTGATACATTTAATTGTAAAAGAGGATAGTCTTTCGTGATTGTCACTAGAGAATTGGGCTAAGGAAACAATTTCAATCATCTTGTTTGATAAGCCGCAGCCTTATTCTTAGTAGAGCGACACACAAAAGAGTATTCTCTTTTTTAATTGTGCCTTAATACATTTATCTGTGCAAAATCACTGTATATATTATTTTTTTAAGAAAGATTTAATAATATTATAACTTTATTTTACGAGAATTTTGTGGAATATTATGGTAACATATAATATGGATTAAGTTAAAAATAATTCATGCAAAGTAGTTTATGTTGTAAAATAAAATTGTAATAAAACAGAAGGAGATATATATGGAGAGACTAAAAAGTAAAAGAAATAGAAGAAAAAAACATTTTATAGTACTAACAAAATTATTACTATGCTTATTTGCAGCAGGTATTGTTGTATTAATTAGTTTTAAACAAGCTGTTAAAACCTATAGTGATGATACAGAA
This sequence comes from Clostridium sp. LS, assembly GCF_002760435.1. GTDB lineage: Bacteria > Bacillota > Clostridia > Clostridiales > Clostridiaceae > Clostridium. The sequence continues at coordinate 6,493 of NZ_AUUU01000061.1, read as the reverse complement.
GAAAAGACAGTCTCAGCATATAATTATAATCAAGATAGTAAAGAGCAGAATACAGAAGGTCAATCATCTGAAAATTTATCAGTGAATGTAGAAGCAAAACCTGAAATACAGAAGGAAACAAAAATAAATATGTCCTTTGATGGTGTTCCTCTTAGAAATGATAATAAAGGAGTACCTGTTATCTGTTATCATTCAATAAGTAATAATCCAAATGAAAAAGGGCCAATAATTATTTCTAAAGAAAAATTTAGGCAGCAACTTCAAGCTGTTAAGGACAATGGATATGTTACATTAACAACTAAACAGCTTAATGAGTATCTTTACAAAGACATGCCTATTCCTGTGAAGAGTGTAGTAATATCTTTTGATGACGGGTATGAAAATAATTATACAGAAGCATATCCAATTCTAAAGGAATTAAATATGACAGCGACCTTTTTTGTTATATCAAGTTACTTGGATAGGGAATCATATTTAAAGACTAAAGAAATAAAAGAAATGAGTGATGATGGAATGGATATAGAATCTCATACAGCTTCTCACTCTAAACTTTCTGATTTGCCATATGAAAGTCAAATTAAGGAACTTAAAGATTCAAAGGCAGCATTGGAAAATATAACTGGTAAGTCAATTATAGCGGTTGCTTATCCAGAAGGGAAATATAATGAAGATACTAAAAAAGCAGTTTTAGAGGCAGGATACAGTATGGGATTTACAATACAACGAGGTTATGCTGATAGAGATGATAATCCTGCTCAATTAAACAGAATATGTATAGATTATACCTTTAGAACAAACAATATACTTAATATATTGAAGAATTTAAAGAAATAGTCCGAACAAAAAGAAAAAAATATTACAAAATGTTCTGTGAAAATTGACAAAATATAATATAAATTATAGAATAAAGATAGCAACTATGATGCTTTATTAGATATTATCCAGTTCTGTAGAATTGGATAATATTTTTAAGCATAAGATACAAAATAATAAGCCAATAATGTCGATTAAATTTAGCATTTTGATTTGTTATTTTTTGGAATATGCTTAATTGATGAACTTAAAAATAAACTTATGAATGGAGTAGATAAGCATGAAGGCAATATTAACAGTAATTGGGCAAGATAAAGTTGGTATTATAGCAGGGGTAAGTCAAAAAATGTTAGAATATAGCATTAATATATTAGATGTTAACCAAACTATAATGCAAGGCTTTTTTACAATGATAATGGTACTAGACTGTAAAGATATGAATGCTACTTTTGAAGAAGTGCGTGCAGGACTTACAGCTGAAGGGGAAAGACTTGGGGTAGAAATTAAGATTCAAAGAGAAGAAATATTTAAGTCAATGCATTCACTATAATTAGGAGGGGCTTATGAATACTAATAATATACTTGAAACGATAAAAATGATTGAAGAAGAAAAACTTGATGTTAGAACTATAACTATGGGTATTTCGCTTCTTGACTGTATAGATCCAGATGGAGATAAAGCTAGAATTAAAATATATGATAAGATTACAAAATCAGCAGAGCGTTTAGTAGAAGTTGGTAGACAAATAGAAACTGAATTTGGTATTCCAATAGTAAATAAAAGAGTTTCAATAACTCCAATGTCAATAATCGCAGGAGCTACAAATGAAACTAGTTATGTTGAATTTGCAAGAACTTTAGATAGAGCAGCAGAAACTTTAGGGATAGACTTCTTAGGTGGATTTTCAGCTTTAGTTCAAAAAGGTTGTACTAAAGGAGATAAAATATTAATTAGCTCAATTCCAGAAGCATTAGCAGTAACAAAAAAAGTTTGTGCATCTGTAAATGTAGGTTGTACAAAATCTGGAATTAATATGAATGCTGTAAGAGATATGGCAGAAGTAATTAAGAGAACAGCAGAACTAACAAAAGATACAAAAGGATTCGGTTGTGCGAAATTAGTTATATTTGCAAATGCAGTAGAAGATAATCCATTTATGGCAGGAGCTTTCCATGGAGTTGGAGAAGCTGAAAGAATTATTAATGTTGGAGTAAGTGGACCAGGAGTTGTTAAGAGAGCTCTTGAAAAAGTAAGGGGAGCATCTTTCGATGTTGTTGCTGAAACAATCAAGCAAACTGCGTTTAAAGTTACAAGAATGGGTGAATTAGTTGCTAATGAGGCTTCAAGAAGACTAGATGTACCATTTGGTATAGTTGACTTATCTTTAGCTCCAACTCCAGCAGTGGGAGATTCGGTTGCAGAAATTTTAGAAGAAATAGGCTTAGAACAAGTAGGAACTCATGGTACTATAGCAGCACTAGCTATGCTTAATGATGCAGTTAAAAAAGGTGGAGTAATGGCGTGCAGCCACGTTGGAGGATTAAGTGGAGCTTTCATTCCTGTATCTGAAGATGCTGGTATGATAGATGCAGTTAATAGCGGATCATTAAATCTAGAAAAGCTAGAAGGCATGACATGTGTATGCTCTGTTGGACTTGATATGATTGCAATTCCAGGAGATACTCCAGCATCAACAATTGCAGGTATGATAGCTGATGAAGCAGCAATTGGAGTTATAAATAATAAGACTACAGCTGTTAGAATTATACCAGCACCAGGATGTGAAGTGGGAGATATGGTTGAATTTGGCGGGCTGTTAGGTAGAGCGCCAGTAATGAAAGTTAACGGAAAATCATCAGAATTATTTGCTCAAAGAGGCGGAAGAATTCCTGCGCCAATACATTCATTTAAAAATTAACGAAAAATCAAGACCTAAAAGATATTTTTATCTTTTAGGTCTATTTTTTATATCATATCTATTATTAATTTTGGGCAAAAATATTGATATAGATTTAATCTTTAGTATTGCTATTGATTATAAGAATAATTTAGCTGATAGAAATTTAATTACCCTGCATTAAATGAAAAATAAAAAAGGAAGTAAACCTAAATTATTAAATCCAAAATTATTAAATCCACAGCAATTATTAATACAGCAGTTATTGCAGTGATGTCTGTGACATCTATGACGTCTACAACAATTATTCATTATTCATTTCTCCTTTTGTATATTAAGATTCATTTGTTATAGTAATAATATATTAAACATAATTAAAAAGTGTTACACATAAAGAAAAAATAAATTATATTCTTTTAAGAAGTACTATTTTAAAGATACAATTAGGTTTCTTTATGTTATAATATGCAAAGAGAAATTTAAGGCGCATTAACAAGTTAAATGTGCTTATGTCATAAGAAAAATAAGTAGGTGAAGAAATGACAACTGAAAGGAAGTTTTTGCCCATAAGCAAAAAAGATATGAGAGAAAGAGGCTGGGATGAACTAGATTTTATAATTGTTACAGCCGATGCATATATAGATCATCATAGTTTTGGTACTGCAATTATTTCAAGGGTTCTAGAATCCCATGGATATAAGGTAGGGATAATTCCTCAGCCTGATTGGAATAACCTTTATGATTTTCAGAGATTAGGCAGGCCTAAATACGCATTTTTAGTTAATGCCGGTAATATGGATTCAATGGTTAATCATTATACTGTAAGCAAAAAATTAAGAGAGAAAGATTTTTATTCTCCTGGAGGTCAAATGGGTCTTAGGCCTGACAGAGCAACAATTGTATATTGCAACAAAATAAGAGAAGCTTATAAGGATGTAGATATCGTAATTGGTGGAATAGAGGCGAGCCTTAGAAGGTTTGCTCACTATGATTATTGGAGCGACAAAGTAAGGAAATCAATACTGATTGACAGTACAGCAGACCTTTTAATTTACGGCATGGGTGAGAAACAAATAGTAGGAGTTGCTGAAAGTTTAAAAAATAAAGTACGTGCCAAGGATATAACCTACCTTAGAGGAACTTGTTACATTGCAGAAAATTTAGACGATATACAGGATTATATTGAAATTCCTTCTTATAAAGAAGTTTGTGCTGATAGATATAAATACGCTGAAGCAAGTAAAGTTGAATACGAAGAACAAGATTCGGTGAGAGGGCACATTATTGTTCAAAAGCATGGAAGTAAATATTTAGTACAGAACATACCAGAAGCACCTTTAAACAGAGAAGAATTAGATGAAGTTTATAATCTTCCTTATATGAGAGATTATCATCCTATATATGAGGGAAAAGGCGGAATAGCTGCAATTGAAGAAGTTAAATTTAGTACCGTAAGTTCAAGAGGTTGTTTTGGAGATTGCAAATTTTGTGCTATAACCTTTCATCAAGGAAGGGTTGTTCAAAGTAGAAGTAAAGAATCAATTTTACAAGAAGTTGAGGAAATTACAAACCTTCCAGATTTTAAAGGATATATACATGATGTTGGGGGACCTACAGCAAACTTTAGGAAACCAGCCTGCACAAGACAGTTAGCTTTTGGTGCATGTAAAGGAAAAGAATGTCTATCACCTGATGTTTGCAAAAACATGGAGGTGGATCATACTGAATATTTAGATTTGCTTAGATCAATAAGAAAAGTGCCAAAGGTCAAAAAAGCTTTTGTGCGTTCTGGACTTAGGTATGATTATATTATGGCTGATAAAGATGATACTTTTTTTAAAGAATTGGTAGAACACCATGTAAGCGGAAAATTAAAAGTTGCTCCAGAACATGTTTCAAAAGATGTTTTGAAATACATGGGGAAGCCAGCTGGAGAAACTTACAATAAATTTGTGGATAAGTTTGAAAGGATAACCAAAAAGCTTGGTAAGAAACAATACATAATCCCTTACTTAATGTCATCTCACCCAGGAAGTACTTTGGAAGCTGCAATTGAACTTGCAGAATATTTAAGAGACATAAATTATCAACCGGAGCAGGTACAAGATTTTTATCCAACACCAGGAACACCTGCGACAACAATGTATTATACGGGACTCGATCCAATAACAATGAAAGAAGTCTATGTACCAAAAACTAAGCATGAAAAAGCTATGCAAAGGGCGCTGCTTCAATTTAAAAATCCAAAGTATTATACACTTGTATATGAAGCCTTAACTACAGCTGGAAGAACAGATCTGATTGGAAATGGACCTAAATGCCTTATTAGGGATAAAAAGAGTAGTGATAAAGCAGGGATGCGTGGTACATATAATCAAAATCAATTTAATAAACGAACTAGTAAAAATACTTTGAGTAAGGACAATAAAAAGAGAGTATCAGGTGAAAATCATAAATCAAAAAGAAGTGTTGGGAAGAATAGTATAAAAGCTAAAACAAAAAGTAAACATAGAAATTCATAAGCAAATAAGAAAAACTGCCCTTATTGAACAACATCAATGGAGGGTGGTTTTTATAATAATTTCATGATATTCTTGGAAATAGGATAAGCATTATTATTATAACTATGTTGTTATTCTATTGGCAAATAGCATAAAAGTTTGAAGCTATTTTAATATGGTTAGGTATGGATTTTGTATTAGTTGTGATATAATGATAATAATTATTATATAGAAATAATTTTACTAGAGTTGGAGGAGAAAAAGTGAAGAAACTAATTTCATGGAATGTTAATGGTTTAAGAGCCTGTGTGAAAAAAGGCTTTTTAGATTTTTTCAAAGAATCAGATGCAGATATATTTTGTATTCAAGAAACAAAGCTACAAGAAGGCCAAATAGATTTAGATTTAGATGGATTCAATAGCTATTGGAATTATGCAGAAAAGAAAGGATACTCTGGAACGGCTGTCTTTACTAAAGAAGAGCCTCTAAGTGTCAAGATAGGTATTGGAATAGAAGAGCATGATAATGAGGGTAGAGTCCTAACGCTGGAATTTAATGATTTCTATTTAGTAAATGTATATACTCCAAATTCCAAGCAAGGTTTAGAAAGACTTGATTATAGAATGGTATGGGAAGATGTTTTTAGGCAATATTTAAAAGAGCTTGAAAAAAAGAAGCCTGTAATATTATGTGGAGATTTAAATGTCGCTCACAAAGAAATAGATCTTAAGAATCCAAAAGTGAATAGAAAAAATGCAGGATTTACAGATGAAGAAAGGGAAAAAATAACTCAATTATTAGATTCGGGCTTTATTGATACATATAGATTTTTCTATCCAGATAAAGAGGGGGCATACTCTTGGTGGTCATATAGATTTAATGCCAGAGCTAATAATGCAGGCTGGAGAATAGATTACTTCTTAGTTTCAGAATCTTTAAAAGATAAATTAGAAGATGCTAAAATTCATATGGATATCGAAGGGTCAGATCACTGTCCTGTAGAACTTTTAATAAATCTTTAATGAAAGCAACAAAAGGAATTAATTGAATTCGGGCTTAAAATACAATTTATATAATAAAATAATGATACTCTCTTATACTGCCTATGAAAACATAATACAGTATAAGAGAGTATCATTTTATAAATTATTGTATTTATACTAATGCATACATGTATTTGATAAACTTACTTTATTATGGATATTCAACATTATAATTGGACTTATTATATGAATATACTTACATATTTGCTAAATCTTCATGTGGATATCTTAACTAGAA
>NZ_AUUU01000254.1 GCF_002760435.1 Clostridium sp. LS | reverse complement strand
GCAAAATTACCTAGAAACTGGAACAAAAGTATGTTGCTGATTTCGGTGAGTTATATGCATAAGTCTAAGTTATATTTTGTATATCTATAATTATACTTACAGATGTATTTGTAATATAATTGACTTATTTATGGAGTAATATTATTATATATAATCTTTAATATGTAGTAAATTTTATAAATCACGTTTGATTAAATTTATTGTGCAAGGAGATGAGTGATAATGAAAAAAACTATTTTAATAGTTGAGGATGAATTAAGAATTAGATTTTTACTAAGGGATTATTTAATGAGAGAAGATTACAACGTATTCGAAGCCTCTAATGGTGAAGAAGGTTTGTTTGTTTTTAGTACTCAAAAAATAGATTTAGTGCTTTTAGATATAATGATGCCAGTTATGGACGGATTAACAATGCTTGAAAAATTAAGAGAGGTTTCAACCGTTCCTGTAATTCTCCTTACCGCTAAAGGCGAAGAAGAAGATAAATTACAAGGATATGATTACGGCGCAGATGATTATATGACAAAACCATTTAGTCCTAAGGTTGTGATTGCTAAAGTTAGAGCCTTACTAAAAAGAACTAGAGAAGATTTAGATTCAAGCTCTCAAGATTTTAATGGTCTTACTATTAATAAGCTTTCACATGAAGTAAAAATAGATGGAAAAGAAGTAATATTATCTCCAAAGGAATATGAACTGTTAATGTACTTAGTTACTAATGAAGGAATTGCATTAAGCAGGGATAATATTCTAGATAACGTTTGGGGGGTAGATTATTATGGGGACATCCGTACCGTTGATACTAATGTTAAAAGACTTCGTGAAAAATTGTTAGACAAGGCAAATTATATTATAACTGTCCGTGGCAGCGGTTATAAATTTGAGGTAAAAGAATGAAAAGAAGTTTATCTAAAAGATTATTTGGCATAACATTATCTCTAGTTATTGCTTTAATGCTTTTGACTTATTTTGCACAAGCTTTTTTCTTTGAGAACTTTTATTCTTATAAAAAGACAATATCCTTAGTAAAGGAAGTTAATAAATTTAATGATTTATATTCCCTTCACATTGATAGTGATGCTGATTTATATAAAGCCCTTCAAAAATTCGAAAATGATAATAATGCTCAAATCATAATTTTTCAAAATGGAAAAATCATGTATGCATCTAATACTATTTATGGAAACCAGGAAAGTTATGACAGCTTCACAAGCTCTGCATCAGAACTAATTAATGACAAAGATTTAATAAATCAAGCAATTACATATTCTCAACCTAGATATAAAAATTTTGAAAACGAAAGTACTGGATTGAGAAAAATTGGAGTAGTTAGCCCTATGTCATTAAATAATAAAAATGACAGCCTTATTTTCTGCATTGCTTCAATTCAACCTATAAAGGAAGCTTCTGAAGTAATAAGTGAGTTCTTTCTTTATTTATTCTTTGGATTAATTATTGTTTCAATAATACTGGCATTAATATATTCTAACTTAATATCCAAACCTCTTGTAAATTTAACTCTTGCTGCAAATAAAATATCTAAAATGAACTTTACTGAGGTCTGCGAAACTGATAGAGAAGATGAAATAGGCAGTCTTGCTAAATCCTTAAACTTTTTATCCAAAAACCTTCAAACTGCTTTATTAGATTTACAACAAAAAAACAAAAAATTGGAGCTGGATATTGAAAAGGAAAGACAATTGGAAGATATGAGAAAAGATTTTATATCTAATGTCAGTCATGAATTAAAGACTCCTATTGGCATCATAGAAGGGTATGCCGAAGGTCTTAAAGATGGAATTGTTTCAGGAGAAGATGCTAATATGTATTTAGAAACTATAATTGACGAATCTAAGAAAATGAGCGTTTTAGTTACTAATATGCTGGAACTTTCAAAACTCGAATCAGGAACTATCAAACCAAACTTTGAGGCTTTTAATATAAATAGGTTAATTAAAAAAATCTTGAAGAAACACTCCATTGACTTTGAAGAAAATAAGTTTAATGTAAGTTTTAATTCTTCTACACCTTATAGCTACGTTTATGCAGATCCGTTTCAAATGGAGCAGGTTCTAACTAATATAATAACAAATGCAATTAAATATACCCCTCCAAATAACAATATAAATATTTCAATTGAAGAGGGCTTAGATAAATTTAAAATATCAGTTCAAAATATGGGTGTAACTATTCCTGACGAAGAAATAAGCAAACTTTTTGATAAATTTTATAGGTTAGATAAATCTAGAGAAAGAACTCAAAAGAACAGTACAGGTATTGGACTATCAATAGTTAAAAATATTCTGCACCTTCATAATAGCGAGTTTAATTTACAAAATATCAATGGCGGCGTAGAATTTTACTTTTATCTAGAAAAAATCGTATCCCCTGAAGAACAGGAAGAATTTTGATTATAAAAAAATTAAGATAACAGGTGAATCTATTATGTTGATTGACCTGCTATCTTTTTTAGTTTACTTAAATAAATCCACCGTCAGCTCTAATAATCTGCCCTGTAATATATGATGAATCATCACTGCACAAAAATACTGCAATTTTTCCTATTTCACTTGCAGAGCCAAATCTGCCTAGTGGTATTTCTTCTTCTAGTGATTTTTTTTCTTCTCCATCTAAAAATGAATTCATTGTTGTATCTATAACTCCTGGTGAAATAGCATTGACTCTAATATTTGAAGGTGCTACTTCTTTTGCAAGGGCTTTTGTAAATAAGTTTAAGCCGCCTTTTGTAGTTGAATATAGAACTTCACAAGACGCTCCTACATCCCCCCACATAGAAGAAATATTTATTATCTTCCCTGATTTCCTTGAAAGCATATCCTTAAGAACATGCTTAGTTATATTAATTGCGCCTATTAAATTAGTATTTATAATTTGCTGAATTTCTTCTTCTGTAGAATCTATAAACAAGCCAATTTGGCTTATTCCTGCATTATTAATCAAAATATCTATTTTTCCCATAACCATTAGTACTTCTTCAACTATTTCCTTACATTTTGTATATGATGATATATCTCCCTTTACAATAATTCCATATCCATTTACCTTTTTAATTTCCTCTAAAGTTTCCTTTGCTCCTTTATCATCTTTAGAATAGTTTATTATTACACTTGCTCCCTGTTTAGCAAGTTCAATGGCTATAGCCCTTCCAATTCCTCTTGACGCACCTGTAATTAAAGCAACTTTACCAGCTAGTTTATTCATAATTATCCTTAGAGAGATATTTCATATTTTATCCTAATCTCCCCAAAATTCACCCCTTCAACTCTTATCTATCTTATTTACATATAACAATATATTATTTTAGTGTTTCATCAAAAACTCTAATTGCGTTCTTGTAAAATATTTTTTCTATTTCATATTCCTTAAAATTATTATCAATAAGAACTTTATGCAGCTTATTAAATTCTGATGCATTTTTTATTTCAACTTCATTGTGTATTCCATCAAAATCGCTTCCAAGAGCTAATACATCGATTCCTCCAATTTTCTTAATGTGCTTTATATGGGCAACCATTTCTTCAATAGATGATACTTTTTTATTTCCTAAAAAATCAGAGCAAAAGTTTATTCCCATAACTCCGCCTTTTTCAGCTAATAATCTTATCATATTATCATCTAAATTTCTTGGATGGTTGGTTATAGCTCTACTATTTGAATGCGATGCAATAAATGGTTTCTTACAATTTTTAACTATATCATAAAAACCGGCATCTGACAAATGGGACACATCCGGTATTATACCTAAACTCTCACATTCCTCAATAACTTCTATTCCTTTTTTAGTTAAACCTCTATCTTTATAAATAAACTCTGCATTTGGGAAGCCTAATTGGTTTTTGTAATTCCAAGTAATTGTTAATATTCTTATCCCCATATCATATACTTTTTTTAAATTACTTATACTCCCCTTAATGACCTCCCCTTCTTCTATTGATAAAAATGCTCCAATTTTACCGTCTTCCTCAGCAGCTCTCAATTCTTTTATATTTCTAACAATTTCAATTTCATTTGAGTTTTTTTCAATTTCTTTTATAAATCTATTGTAAAGCTTTAAAAATTCCTCAAAGGGATCATTATTTAACTCTACATTAATAAAAAATGCAAATACCTGCCCTAGATTTTCGCCTTTTCTCAAATTATCAATATTAACCTTGCATAATTTACTTCTTAAATCTAAGTTTTCATAAAATATCCTACTTGCTGTATCACAATGCAAATCTATAAATTTCATATCTACGCTCCTTTACTTTAACTGCCTTGCAAAATCTAAATATTTTCCTATTCTTTCTGGACCTCCAGTAATTGTTTTATTAATATATAAAACGTCTTTGCTGTCAACTTCTATTTCCCATTTAACTAATGAAATCTCACCCTTAGTTATTTCAATACAAGTTATTGCCGATGGAAATACACAGCATCCATCATTAAAATAAAGTCCTTCATATGGTTCAGGAAATATATCATTATGTGTGTGTCCACAAATAAGAACTTTTTTCTCTCTCCTCGCTACTCTCTCAAGTATATAATCTATCTTAGTTCCCTTATCGTAATTATTGGCAGGGCTTATAGGAGATTTAAAACCTGCAACTCCCTCTAAGAATCTCCACACATATCTTACTAAAAATCTACTGCTTCTCCACATGTCACAATTAATTAAATCAACTTGATGACCATGAAATGCAATTATATCACCATACATAGGCATATATCTTAGTATTGCCCCTTCATAAAAGGTAATATTACTATATAAATTAATCATTTCACGTCCAAATCCTTTACCTGTTTCTTCAAACAGTTGTTCTTGCTTTTTAATAAATTCTGGATTAGATTTAACTATATCATGATTTCCAAACACTAATACTAATCTATTATCATAGTGAAATTCATTTAAAATTGCAAAAATATCTTTATAATTATAGGCTATATCTAAACAATCGTTGTTTTTCCAGAGCTCGTCTCCATCACCAAGTTCAATTAAAGTATATCCATTTTCATTATAAAATCCAAGGGCCGCTTTATATATATTCCTATTCTGTCTTAAAGAATCGGCGTATCCTCCATCTCCTCTATGGGCATCACTTATTAAAACTATTTTTGAAGTATCATCAAATTCGACTATCTTAGCCGTTTTCATAATTCGCTTTATAAAATTCCTGCTTTTTGTACAATCTTCTGTCATTTCCCCACCCCATAGCATATATTAATTCCATTTATTATATGTAGACTAACTTATAATTGACTTTATTTCCTATACATACAAATAAAAAAAGATGAAGATAACTTTTGATATTAAGTATCTTCATCTTTTTTATATAATTAAGTATTTAGGCACATGAAAGAAAATAACAGGTCCAAAATGCCATGATTATTTTTCATCAGACAAGAAAGTAGATTGCCCTCATAGCAGGCCTATTAGGGCAATCTGCTGACACAGTATGATGGAAAATAGGCT
>NZ_AUUU01000253.1 GCF_002760435.1 Clostridium sp. LS | reverse complement strand
TCTAAAAAATGAGCCGCTACAAAACTAACTATGTTAGTTTTGCAACAGCCCCTTTTATTTAAGTTTAGTTCATGGCCTCATAACTCTAGTTAATAGATTATCTATTGAACCTTTTTTCATTAATTAAGTATCTTTTCGGTATCATATTATAATATACAAGATAAAAAGCTGCCAATCCTAGCAAAGCTCCTCCAAAATCTATTAGGACATCACCTACATAAGACGTTCTTCCTGGCACAAAAGCTTGGTGAAACTCATCTGTTACTGCATAAAACAAGCATATAAATAATACATAAACTATTGCATCCTTTCCTTTTTTATTATAAGAAAAAAATGAATTAGCTACTAAAATAGCTAACACCATATACATAAATGCATGAGCGTTTTTCCTAATAATGTAATCTAATTGATTTTCTTTTTCTGTTTTGTTAACCGCGCTAGGAGTATTTTCAATCGGGTTCTTACTAATTTTATTTTGAAATTTTTCTTTTGTATTTTCAACAAAGTCAGCTACTTTAGTGCTTTTTTGATGTGATATTTCTCCATTATTACTTGACATATAAAAAATAAAACCCATCCAAAATACGCATAAAATTACACTAATTGTCTTCAACTAATCGTCTCCTTTACCATAATTCTATATACCATATAATTTTACTTAAAACAAATAATAAATATGTTAACAATTTCTCATAAATTTGAGCATATTTAAATCCTTGCTAATAATTATAGGACAATCGAAATGTAATTTATTCACTAAACCCCAAAAAACTATTAGAAATTAATTTTAAAAGTAGAAAAGAGCAGTCCAGAAGGCTTTAGAAAAAACTTCTGAGACAGCTCTAAATAGATTTATTCATTTAATTACAATTATTCTAATTTTGATATGAAATTATATTAATATTTTTCTGCTAATAACCTAACATTAGTCGTCTTCGACATTCTGATTTTTGATGGGAAGACATTTTTGATATATTCTCCTCCATCCATTTACGTTGTGAATAAGAAAACCTTTTTCCATAAAATAGCATAAACTGATTATTATACGATTCATCTATGAAACCGTAAGTAGATTGAGTAAATTTCACATATCCTAAAGCCTCTAATAATGCTGTATCGTGAAGTTGAACAGATTTTTCTTCATCAAACATTTTTAAATCTAAATCTTTTTCTATTTTAGCTGCTAAAAGGTTATGTTTAGATTCACCACATGGATAAAAATTCCCTTCTCTAGATAGCCAACCGCATACACCTGATTCACCCATTTTAATAATAGGACAGATAATTAATAAATTCGTTTAACAAACAAATTTTTAAACATATCCTCCTATTTTTCACCCCGCTTTCTTATGTAAATAATTTTAATATTTTAAAATTTATTCTTTAGTATTTAAATATATTTTTATATTGTATATTTCTACAAAAAAGTCTAAATTCCTTTATTTTGAAAAGCATAAATAGAAATATATTTTTAAAATATTAATCTTATGAATATATATCAGCAAACTCGATGCTTATTTTCTCTACTCTACTCTCATATAAACGTCCGTCAGAAATCGACTCTTCCTCGACAAGCTTTACTGGCAATTCAATTAAAAATTCGCAGCCCTTTCCAAATTCACTTATTACTTTAATACTTCCTTCATGCATATCTACAATAGATTTTACAAGAGATAAACCTATTCCACTCCCTTCTTTATTGCGCGCAAGAGTTTTTTCTACTTGTCCAAATCTTTCAAAAATTATATCTAATTTATCCTTGGGTATTCCAACCCCATTATCCTTAATAGATATAAGTACTTTTGTTTCCTTATCATACAAACTTACTAATATTTCTCCACCTACTGGAGTAAATTTGATAGCATTGGATAATAAGTTTAATATTATTCTTTCAATTTTATCTAAGTCAATTGCCATTTCTTTTTCTTCTACATCAGTATCAAATAATAGCTCGATTCCTTTATCCTTAGCATAATCTGCAACTGATAGAGTTATATCTTCAATAACACTTACCACATTATGGTTATGCAAATCAACTTTGAAATATCCTGAATCAAATTTAGATATATCTATAAGATTATTAACTAATCTTACAAGTCTATAGCAGTTTTGTTTCATTGTCTTTAAATATTTATATACCCCTGATTCATTTGAAGCGTTATCCATGATATTAGCAGGTAATGCTAATATTTGAATTGCTCCTAATATAACATTTAAAGGCGTTTTAAGTTCATGAGACACATTTGAAAAAAACTCTGTCATCATTTGATTAAGTTCATTTACCTTATTTATTACTTTTTTATTTTCTACTATATCATTTTTAAGAAGTTGTATTTGTTTTCTTGGTGTAATATCTCTAATCATAACCATAAGCGAAGGTTTTCTTTTATAGGTACAAAAGCAATTTGAAACCTCAATTTCGATAATATTTCCATCAAGTCTTAATAATTTACTTTCAATAAATGAAGAATTACTCTTATTCTCTATTATCTTATTGATACTCATACACGTTGAATCACTATCCTCATTAACCATAACGTCTTCAAAGTTTAAGCCTATGATGTCCTCAACACCTCTCACTCCTAAAAGTTCAGCCATTTTATTATTTGCAAATACAAATTTGTTATCGCTAACAACAAAAATTGCATTATCTGAATTATTTATTACCATATTAAAACATTGCTCATTATTAAACATTATTTCTTCAAATTCTACCAGTTTATTATCCGCTTCGTTCAAATCATGGTAAATAAGATTATATGGCCTTTTTAAGCCAGTTCTAACAACTCCTTTGTATAAAAAGTATGCAGCCATTATTTTTATAATATGCCCGACAAAATTTGCCCAATCATAGGAAAACGTATAACTTGTAAAAAATATTTCCGACTCTCCTGATAATATTAAGAAAATTTCAAGACAAATAAATAAATACTTATATATATTCTTACCAAATACAAATAATATGATAGCGGTTCCAAAAAAAGCAGCACTTAATAAATATTCACTGATTATTTTAAAAGTAGTTAATCCCATACTCTCTATATAACAAGTTGGGAAAACATGTACTATTAGTATAGAGGTTAGTAAAAGTATTGTTATAAAGTAATAAATCATAAATAAAGCGTATGCATTAACTTTTTTTTGAGGTCTAACCATAAATATCATTGAGGTTATGCATGTCACTGCACCCATGTATTTTGAAGCAATTAACAGTTGTGCTGAAATATTAGCACTTTCTTTTAAGCTCAAAAATGGCATTCCCTCATTTAGAAGTAGATGAAATATTCCGAGTATTGCTGAAAAAAAATATCCAGTCCCAAGAATCAAGATAAAGTTACTTTTATTAATACTATAAGTATTAAAAGCAAATACGAATACAACCACAAAAATTACATTAATAAATAATTCTATTGCAGTGTGAAAAAATAAATTGTTATACATGTTCACCACTAATAAAAAACCCATAAAAATTAAAAAAAAGCTCCATTCTATCAATGCTTCAAATTCGATTGACATCAAAAGCTTCCTTGCCTGACCAATATACCTCATATGTACCCCCTTATAAATGTCTATATTATTCGATCATTTCTCAAAATTCCTGACAATTCTTATTTTACTACTAATTTACACACATGTAAATTAGTCCAACTAAATGTACTAAATCGCAAAAAAGTGTAGATAAAATTCATCTCAAAGGTTGGTGAAAAAGTATATTTTCAAACTTCTAACTATATTGAATAATTTTTATCTAGTAAAATGTGCAAAAATATTAATATATAAGATAATTTATTCATATATTTATTATGCTTAGAGTGAATTTACATGTTAGCTTTACAAAGATTATTAGTGGATTTTTTTGAGTAATATATAGATATAGCATATACCTATGCAACTTGTACCACATTTCGTAAATTTAATTCTAATAATTAATTTAATAGGAGAAGATTAAATGCAAAAATGGGAAAAGCAGTTAGTAATTATACTTTTCGTACTAGGCATATTAGGCGGATTCATAGGTGTTGTTATGAGCAAATCCGGAGTTGGCGATATAATAGTTTTTGACAATATTGATATTTTCGGCATTCTTGAACTAACCCTATTCCTAATTGTAATTGCCTGTACTGCCTTTGATGTATATGAAACACTCGAAAGTAGACTCCTTCTTGGTGATGAAAAATTTAAAGTAACATTAAGTTCAAGGAACAGATTGAAATACATCCTAATATTTTTGATATTATCAGATATTTGTGAATTAGGAATATTTTTAAATTCAATTGATATGCATCTGATACCCTTATTTTTAATAACTGTGCTTCTTACTTTTATGGTTGCACTTCATAGCCAAACACATGATATGATTGGTGAGCAGGGACTTCTATATTGTGGCATTTTCCACAGTTGGGACGATGTAAAATCTTGCAATATTACAAGTGAAGCATTACTAGAAATGAAGATAATGAATAATTTTTTTAGCCTTGAATATGAAAATATAATTAAATTTAATATTGATGAAAAGGATAAAAAAAATATTGAAAGTTATTTAGAGAAAAAAATATGTATTATAGATGAGTCAAACGCAATTTAGAACTCAGAATTTATAAAAGGAAATGAATAAATGTGAGGTCACTTCACTTTATCCTCAGTAGTAAAGTGAAGTGACCTCGCATTTATGTTTTAATAATTTAATCATTTTTTCAATATATAGAATTATAGTAAAAAAATGTTAATTGTAATATAATACATATATACAGTACTTACTAAATGAGCTCATACATAATACTAAATGAACTACAATAATAAAACTAAGGTGGTAAAAGTTGATGCAGAAATGGGAAAAGTATTTACTTATAATTTTATTTATTCTTGGAATATTAGGCAGTCTAATAGGATTTACCCTGACAAAATCCGGAATTGGAAATCTAGAGATTTTTAATAATATAGATATATTTAGCTTTTTGGAATTATTTTTATTAGCACTAGCAAATGCCTGCGCTATTTTTGATATTTATGAAACCTATGAGGGCAGAAATGAACTTGGTCCAGTAATGTTTAACATAACCCTAAGCAATAAAGATAAATTAAGATACGTATTAATTTTCCTTATCTTTATTAATATTTTTGAATTTGGAGTGTTTTTATATTCACCTGATGCATATATACCTCCTTTACTTTGTATGACAATGTTATTAACTTTTATAATTGCGTTTCATAACAAGGCCGGTAATGTTATTGGTGAAAATGGAGTGCTTCATTGGGGAATATACTACAGTTGGGAGGATATAGAATCTCTCAATATTGAAACTGACACATTACTTAAAGTGAACTTAATAAATGTTTTTTTTGCTTTTGAATATACCCATATAGTAAAATTTGATTTTACTAAAAGTGATAAAGAGGAGCTTAAAAATTTTTTAGATTCTAAATTACAAGCTTCAATAGATAAAGACTTTACCAATATGGAAAGCGTACAAGTTGCATGCAGTGAAGAAAGAACTAGTTTTACTGATAATTCCATACAGCCTGATGAATTAACTAATGAACCGTCGCTGTATACTAACTCCTCAGCTAGTAAAGAGCAATCTGATTCATTATCCGTAGGTTATGAGTCAGAATTATCAAATAATATTGAGCAATGCGATGATTCTCCTAATAAGTGCGATGAATCTATTAACAACATTGAACAACTATTCAATAACATAAATCAATATGAAAAACTACTTAGAAATATTGATCAATGCAGGAATTTAATTTTACCGTAATATTAATTCAACAGCAAGAAAGAATAGCTCAAAATTTATTATACTCTAGTGAACTATTCTTTCATTCAGATTAAATCTAATAATAATAGTAAGATCCTTAGAAATATTACTTAATAGCTTCTATAAAGAGTTTATTATATACTCTTATCTCTTCTAATTCAGTTAATACTTTTTCACTAATTTCTGAAATATTTTTATCTATTAAATATCTTTTTTCTAAATCCCCCATATCTTCTTTGCATAAATCCAATACTTCCCTATATGCTTTCATTTGCATATTAATTAATGCTTCATACTGTTTGTTAGTTAGATCAATAAATTCTAATTCTTTATTAGTCATATTAATTCACCTTTCTAAAAAAGAAATTCAAAAAACACTTATATTTCAAAATATCTTTACATAAGTTTTATTTATTTAGTTTCATGTTTTATTTTCATTCTTTAGCAGCTTATTATATTCATTTAATATGCTATCGAGCTTTTGACTTATATTAATTACTTCCACATCTAACAAATCACCTTTTATATCTATTGTTTCATGTAGTGCTTGTCTCGTTTTATAAATCTTTATCTCAAGTTTTTCAATAGCTTTCATCCTCAGTTCTCCTATCCAAGTATATTGGAACGTATTTCACTTATATCCATATAGTATCATAAATGTAATATAATTTAAACAGATTGTATTTTAATCAAATAAATAATTTAAGCTTTTAAAACTAACTACACCCTGTACTGTCTGCATGTTTCTGAAGCATAAACTAGATATTTCAACTTTACAGGGTATTTTAGGTAAATAGGTATTAATTTTTAGAAGTGCTATCAAACTGATTATAAAGGCAATGTTCAATTTGATTTTTCTCACCCAGTATATTATTCGTTTTGTAATCTTATTTTCTGACAGAAATATTAGTTTATATTTAACATTATATCGTCCATTCCTCGATGCACTCCTCTGCTAGCTTTAAAGCCACACTCCAAAGACCTTCTAAAACTTCATCTACATAAACAAACCTGCATAAATCTTCATTCTTATTATTTCTATACCTATCATATTCTATATAATACATATCTTCTACACTTGAAATAATACTTATTTTACACCCAGTCTTATCCTCAATAAATTTCCTCAACTGACCTTCTGTTAGTAGTGGAATATGAGAATATAGTATTAAATTCTTACAGGCTTCATTATCTTTATAATTTAATTCTAAAATTTGCATACTTCCACTTTTCTTATCATATACTATATCCCCCTTACCTGGATTCCACCAATCTAATAACACCACTTGTACATCCTTGTCCTGCTTTAGAAATTCTTCTGCACTTATATAATCCATAACACTCCTCCCTACTGTAATTGCCAGCCATTTTTAATACACTCTTGTAATCCCTTTAGTATCTCTATGACTCTATGAACTAAATTTTCTTTAGCAAATTGTTGACTCATTGGTATATCACCTAAATTATTTTGTTTTTCATACTGTTGTTTTTCCCACATTATGTTACGCCCGTATTCCTTAGTATGAATATTATTTATTAAATGCCATATTTGACCCTCATTTTTATTGTTAATTTTACAAAATTCTTGAACTTTTTCTTCTAAAAATTCTCCACTGCACATCATGCAGCACCACTCCTTCCAAAAAACTGTTATCTAATTAATTGCCAACTTTTTGTATTTTAAACATTTTTCAAGTGACTTATATTATACTTAGCTAACGGAATACGACTGTACTGCTTTTATGCTTCATTATCTATTAATTTTTATTTCTCAAGCTTTAAAATCACACAAAAAAAATCGCAAATTCATTTCTTGTGAAAAATGCGATCTTTATATTATATATTTTACTCAAATTATATTGAGTTTAAAGCAATTAATATTATATACTATTTACTTTCAATAAATTTAAGTAGATTTTCTATATCTCTATTATCTAGCGATATATCTCCAATATTGCAATGGCTTGATAGATTAAAATCGTGGAAATCCGATCCACCAGTAATTAAAAGTTTACGTTGCTTGCAAATATTTATAAATTTATTGGTATCTTTTTCAGAATTTAATCCATATATAGCTTCAACCCCATCAAACTTAAAGTTATTTAATAAATCTTCTATTTTTGTCTTTTTAACCAATACTGGATGCGCTAATACTACAACTGCATTATTATTTCTCAATAAATCTATTCCTTCTTGTACAGATAAAATGGAGCTCGGAATATATGCCGGACTATCATTTCCTAAATAATTTCTAAAAACATCTTCTATATTTGTTTCGTAGCCTGCCTTAATAATTTCTTTTGCTATATGAGGTCTGCCAATCATTCCTTTATTTTTTGACAGTAATTCATCTCCATCAATTTCTATACCAAAATATGTTTTAAGACTATTTACAATTGTTTTTGAACGATCTATTCTATCCTGCTCTTTTTTCCTTGCAAACTCAATCATTTCTTTTTTTCTGCAGTCTTTATCTTTAAAGTAACCAAGTATATGAATATCTTCTCCATTATACTTCGTAGATATTTCAATGCCTGCTATTACTTTTACTCCAATCAATTTTCCATATTCAATAGCCTCTTTGCATCCTTCCATTGTATCATGGTCAGTTATAGAAACTATATCATATTCACTCTTCTTATATAAATCTAAAAGCTCACTAATACTAAACTTTCCATCAGAATAATTTGAATGAATATGAAAATCTCCTTTATTAAACATGAACCCACTCCTTTTTGTATTTAATTTAACGCATTCTATATTTTACTCTTAATTGATCTATTTTTCCCATTAAAATCATAATTGGTTTTTCCTCAGAAATAAGTAATCCAGCTAATGCAAGAAAAATTCCTATAGTTGCAATTGAGGTAATATTTTCATGGAGTAAAAATGCTGATGCAACCACTGTAATTACAGGTACTATATAAATATATACGCTTGTCTTAACAGCCCCTAAAATCTTTACTGACCAATTCCATGTTGCAAAACATATTGCAGAAGCTCCAAATCCCAAATATAAGATATTAAATAAGTTCGATGGAATCGTAAACCTGTTCAATTGTAACTTAAAATCAAACATATATATTGCAGGAATCATAAATAATAATCCATAAAAGAATACTCTTCTAGTACAGCCTAAAGTATTATACCCAAATTCACTGATTTTTCTCATAATAACTGAATAAAAAGCCCATACAATTGTTGCAAGTACCGCCAATATATCACCTAAAGGATTTAATTTTAATACAAAATTCTCATTAAATCCTATTAGAATAATACCTAATATAGCTACAATAAAGCCAACGAAAAAGCGTAATGAGAGCTTTTCGCTATCTAAAAACATATGTGCAACTAGTGCTGTAAAAAATGGTGCTATAGAAACAATAACACCTACGTTTGATGCAAGTGTATAAGTTAAAGCAATATTTTCAAAAAGAAAGTACAATGTTATTCCAAATAATCCAGCTGCTGCAAAGTATAATTCCTGTTTAAAATTTAAGTTTTTTAATTTATGTGGATATGCCAGAAATAAAGTAAAGTAGCCAATTATGAATCTAAAAAATAATATTTCTATAGGTAAAAAATCTTTTAGTAATACTTTTGTAGAAACAAAAGTTGTTCCCCAAACCATAATTGTAATAAGTGCTGATAAATGTCCAGCGATATTTTTTTTATTAGTCATCTTCTGTCCTCCTACGCTCGTCTCTAAATATATTCATATATTGCTTCGGTGTCAAGCCAATTAATTTCTTAAAAAAGTTTGTAAAATGGCTTTGATCTGTAAAACCGGTTTTAACAGCCACATCTATAGGTGCTGTTCCCTGTTCTAAAAGTTTCTTGGCTTTCCCAATTCTAATAGTTTCAAGATAACTATATGGTGATATTCCTTTTTCCTTAGTAAAAGATCGTAAAAAATAGTATTTACTTATCCCAGCCAAAGCACTTAAATCATTTAGAGTAATATTATTCATATAGTTATTCTCTAAATAATCACACACAGCCTTTATTTCAGCATTTTGTTTTCTTAATACTACTTCTGGAACCGCATCAGAATGATCATTTATCAGTTCTTCAATTATAAATAAAAATAATTCCTCTTTTTTAAAATCACTTACTTCCTCCTGCATTATCATAAGATGCAATTCCCTCAAAGAAGGCACTAAATCACTGTGAAATAAAACAGGCTCTTTAAAGTAAGGCGTATAATCTTTATTTGTTATTTCAAATACAGCTTTTTTCATTATATCCCTCTCAATATTAATACAACGATAATCAAGTGCTTCTCCACCAATATGCTTACAAGTATGACTATCCAGTGGATTAAATAAAACTAAATCACCAGTTTCAATAGTATATTCTTTATTCTTACAGGATAAATATCGCTTCCCACTTTCAATAAAACCAATTACATAATATTCATGAAAATGATTTGGAAACTTCTGCATAATACCTTTAAAACTGTAAGCCTCTATGCTCAAAGCTGAATCAAAACAAACGGTTCGGATTTCATTTTGCACTATACTCTCCCTTTCTATGTTAACTACTTTAAAGAATATCACAAATTAATAAATAGTTCTTGTATGATATTGCTTAAACTTATATATTTCACACTAAAAAGAAGTGCCTTTAGACACTTCCTAATTAATATATAATCCTATAAACAAGCATATTTTACTATGTTAATTCTCAAGTCATATTTTGAAAAATTTTTGGCACATTTAAAATTCCATATCCCCAGTATGGATTGGGAATAATATCTCCACTTCTTGCAATTGCTCCTTTTGCAAGATATGCTTTAATGGTTTGAGCAAACATATTAGGTTCATGTCCATCTACTATCCCCCATTGAAACAGCATAGCACAAACTCCCGCTACAACTGCTGCTGAAACGCTAGTCCCATTGACAATTGCAGTTCTGTTATTTGGTGCTACAGCTAATGCGTTTACTCCTCCAGCTGCAACATCAATTATATCTACATACGACTCTAAAAACGCCATACCTGAATAATCAACAACGTTATTATTATTTTGATTATATGCTGCCACAGTTACTATATAAATAGAATTACCTGGCTTTGTTATCGTACCAAAGGGATCTGGGTAGCTAAACCTAGTATTTCCAACAGTTAATCCTCTCTGTGGCAACCAGGCATCATATCGTCCATCTAAAATAAAATTCCCATTAAGCCTAAGCCTCCATATACCAGGCTGCAAATTATAAAATCTTATGCGTATCAATTCATCCCCAGTAGTTTCTTCCGGAAAATAATAATTAACTTTAATGTTGGTTTTTTCAAATATAAAAGTATGATTATTAGTATAATTTATTATTACAGGTATTGTCCCAGTAGTTTCGCCTGAGGGTGATACTACTTCCAGAGTCATTATATTAGGTAAATGAGACCAAATTTGAACTCCCCATAAATTTTTTTGCTCTGGCGCTGCCTCCAGTTCAATAACTCCAGCTCCTATGGCTTGCACACCAGTAATTTGCCCTAATGTTCCTGATGCATGTCCTCCAGCATCTCTTTGATTTCCAGTACCAGTAACTATAACTATTCCCTCACTAATTAAAATAGTACTCATGAAGTCATCTATAGTTCCCTCTCCTCTATGATTACCTAAAGTACTTCCAAGGGGAAAATATATAACCATAGGTTTATTACTTGTTTCTTTATATTCATATAAATACTGCAATGCTGTAAGTATTGCTGTTAAATTGTACACAGGTACAGTAGTCTCGGGAAACTGAATTTCATATGAAAAATCTCTTATGAGCTTTACTACTACAAAGCTGCAATCAGGAGCTCCCCCTCTTAGATTTGGATTTTTTCCTGTTGCACCAATTATTCCAGCCATATTTGTTCCATGCCCAATTTCATCTCTAGTGGGAACTATATCATATGGGGATTTGCCTGATCTAAATGAGCTAATAGCATCATTTATTTGATTTCTACTGTATACCATTCCAAAGGGAACTGGATCATTTGGTTTTTGTACAGTTGTTCTTAAAGTCTGATCCCAAATACTTTCAATTCTTGTTTCTCCATTAACATCCATAAACTCGTCACTTAAATAATCAATTCCTGAATCAATAATAGCTACATTAACACCTTTACCTGTTAAATTTAAAGGAGATCCTGCCTGTACAAAATCTGCTTGAGAAGCACTGACTGGCGAAACCTGCTGCAAAGTATAAAATTCTGCAGGAACAACATATACGATAGATTGAATAATTGGTTCATCCCCCATATTAATTTCTACATTTTTAGGTACTGATACTATTGCATATCTATCATTAATTATTGTTACATAATAGTTTGGTACTCTTGATATCTCCGAAACAATATCGCCTTGATACTGAACAATATAGTTATCATAATTTATATCATTAAAGACTTTCTCTGCTTCTATGTTTTTTTTCATGAAACCCTCCATAAGATAATTGATTATTTTTGTGACATAACAATAATGAATATAAATAATATTTAATTGAAATTATTCTATTCCACATTGTCCATGCTTTTCATGTTTATTTTGGGATTTCCTTGATATATGTAATTTTTTATCCGCCTTTGGCAGTACCGATTAATGAGATCTATATTGAATTATCTCCTCCTAATAATTTTTTAATTTAATAGCACATACTAGTACGTGATTAGTATGTGCCATAAATAGTAAATATATCAAAAGGAACTAATCCATTGCATAAAAGAAATAATATTAATATAGTTTTATAAATCATTTGGTGACATCTGCATATATTCGCACTATATATGCATGCTCTCGTTCTACTTTTAATATTTTTACTAAGCCTTTCTCCCAAATATATTCTATCGCTTCACTAAAATCCTTAATACTTAAATTTGCTTCATTATTCGATAAGGTTATGATAGAATTCTTACCTGATTGTATTACTGGTAATCTCTTTATTTTTTCTAATATTAACTCTACATTATTCCCCATTTTCTCATTCCTTTCATATAACTATTATATAAAAGTTAGCTTATTTTATTCTTAATTAATTATAAAAAGCTAACAGGACACTTATACATAATTATCACATTTTTCCTTGAATATTATTACTATATTTGTATAAGCTATTTTTAAATTATTTTTTATGACAAAGGAGGATTTTTATGAATAGACAATCATTCCAAGCTTATAGAGAAAAGGTCTTATTGCTTCTTAAAATATTAGGGGAGAAAGATTACTTAACTATTCACGAAATAGAAACTGAACCTCATAAATCTAGTGATATAAGTAAGGAGAAAATAAATACGGTTATTCCATTTAAAAGAATTAAATAACTTTGAAAGGTGGGACGGCATACTAATGAAAAAAGCTATTACTATTTTTTCTTTCTTTTTATTTATATGTTTTAATACTCATTTAGCAAATGCCTCCATTAATAGATCAAGAACTTTTACTCAAGGCATTTATAAAATAGAAAGTTTAGATTTCTCAACAGGAATTAATTATAAGGTTCAAAACACTTGTTCTTCTAATAAATCTCTTATTGTTGTCTTTGACTCAAATCAAATTATTAAACAAATTGTAAGGCTGGAACCTAGCTCTCCTCTTTATGTTTTAAAACCTTTCAATACTGGTGACATAATTTTAATTATTGGTGCTGCACAATTGGAGTTTTCTTAAACGACATTTGAAATGTCGTT
Source organism: Clostridium sp. LS (assembly GCF_002760435.1). Lineage (GTDB taxonomy): Bacteria > Bacillota > Clostridia > Clostridiales > Clostridiaceae > Clostridium. The sequence continues at coordinate 12,383 of NZ_AUUU01000253.1, read as the reverse complement.
TTTTAACAAATAATTATCTTTCAAGTACACTGACCTTTTTAATGAGTCCTTTAATTAAATTTATTGAATTATATATTGTAAGTTTTATATTTTGCTTAAATATTTCTGAATCTTTCTCGTTTTCATTATCTAATATTGAATGAATTGCTATGAACGGAATACTATTTACATAACATGCATAAGCAACATTTGCACTCTCTGTATCAACACATAATGGACTTAATTTTTCTATAATATCATCTCTTTCATTATGTGAAATAAATTTCTTTCCAGTAACAACTCTTCCTACATGAAATCTACTTGAAACAGATAAAGATTTAGCAACTCTTTCACATAACATAAGCAATTTAGCATCTGATCTGAAACATATTTCTCTCATCCAAGGATGATATTCTGTTAAAACATCATGTGCTGCATCATAATAAGCAATTTCACTTGAGATAACTGTATCTCCTACATCAAGCTGCTTATTTAATGCCCCCGCAAATCCTATTAATACAATATGTGTAACATTAAAATTATTAATTAAAATTTGTGCTGCAGTGGCAGAATTAATCTTATATGCCTCACCTAATGCTGATACAACTTCAATTCCTTCATGCATACCAGAGTAAAACTTCAACATAGAATGTTCACTAACTTCTGTATTTGCTATTTCACCAATAAAAGGCATTATTCCTCTTTCATTAGATCCTATTACACCTATTTTCATAGTTTATTCCTCTTTCATTTTCATTTTAACTATACCATCCAAAATTGATATTTTGAATTAATTATAGCATATTCTGTAAATACAAGTTGTTAAATTTTGATTAATATATGTCGCACTATTAATACTCTCCATTAATGACTTTACTACTAAAAGCTTATATTTCTTTATATGTTTGAATATATTTTTAAAGCCTTCACATAATAAAATTAAAGCTCTTGTCTTTTACTATAATTAATAATTATAAAGGTGGTTAGTTTAATGAAAAAATTTATAGCTATATTTTCTATTTTCTTATTTCTATCATTTAATATTAATATAATAACCGCTGTAGCTGAATCTACTAAAACATTTTCACAAGGTTTTTATAGAATAAAAGATCTAAATTTGATGCCAAATACTAGTTATAATATTCAAAATATATCTTCTACTACTCCTGTTTTTGTTATTGTATTTAATAGTAACCAACAAATACAACAATCTATTCGATTAGAAATAAACTCAATAAAATATCCCTTAGCACCACTTCAATTCGACTATACAATTGTAGTAATTGGCAATGGAGAGGTGGCTTTTACTCCTTAATATTAGAATTACATGTTTTTTCAATTCTGTAGTAAAGAAGGTGATTGAACCTAATGAGAAAATTTATTATTACATTATGCATATTCTTCTCTTTCTCATTGTGTTTTCCTGTAATATCTTCCATGGCTCAACAGCAATCTTTTAAACAAGGAATATATAAAATTCAGGATTTGAATTTACCTCAAAATAACAACTATACTTTACAAAACAAATCTCCCACTGAATATGCTATTGTAATTATATTTGACGCAAACCAGATTGTTCAGCAACTTATACAACTGCCTCCTTTATCAAATAAATATGACTTAACTCCTATGCTTCCTGGATATGAAATGATAATTGTTGGAAAAGGTGATATAGTTATATCCTAAAATACACTGAATGATAAATTGAAAGGTGATTTTTATGAAGAAATTTTTTGTTTTTGTTCTATTATGCTTATATCTATCATTTAATACTACTATAATAACTTCCTTGGCTGCCTCACAAGCAGTTAAGGAAGGTTTCTATTCAATTAGTAATTTAAATTTATCACCAGATACTAAGCATTTTGTTCAAAATAACTCTTTTACCGATCGTGCTTATGTACTTATTTTTGATTCAAAACCAAATTTTTTACAGGCTATAAGACTAAGACCACAATCTAAAAAGTTTGATTTGATTCCTCTTAAGGATGGTTATACAATAGTAGTTGTTGGCAGCGGTGCTGTAAATTTCTCTTAAATCCCAATCAATATAAGTTCATATATAAAAAAATATAGCTATATACTACTTCAGTTTTCTGATCAGTAATATATAGCTTTCTGTAATATCAATATGCTTTTAATAAAATAAATTTGCATCTATTCTTAGACTATTATATCCCATTACCTGTTTATTAAAAATCAACAACAAAATCTTCTCCAAAAAATTTGATTTTTTTCTCGAATCTTCTCTCTTCTAATAAACTAACTATTTCAACTTGCCCCCTTTGTTCCGCTAAAGCTAGAGCATCCATTTTTCGCATAAATTCATTGCTATATTTAACATTAGTGTCTATCCCACTTTCAATTAGCAGCTTTACAACATCCACATGCCCTCTGCAGATAGCACCAAACAACGGATTATTTGCCGGAATACTTACATCCATCTTAACACCACTAGATATTAAGTATTTAACAGCTTCCAATTTTCCCTCTGAAGCTGCTATATATAACCATTTAGAAAGTTCAATAATCATTGTTATTTTCTCTTCACATGTATTGATTAATTCACTTACCCTCTTTAAATCATTCTGAAGTATTGCCGTATGAAATTCCCTAGCAGCTTCTACATAATCGTCTTCCCCACCTCTTTGAACTATATGTATATTTTTAATATACTTTCCTTCTAAAGTATCCTCTCTAAAAGATGATAAAAATTTTTCGTATTGAGATGAGCCTGGTTTGGGTCCTTTTAATACAGCTTGGACAAATTCATCTGGTGGTTTATATTCATGATTAACAATATAATGATAAATTAAGTTGGGAGCAGAATATGATATTTTACCATTTTCGCTTAAAACTCTTATTTCTCCCGAACCTAGCTTTACTGAATTTCCTTTATGAGTAGTAGTAAAAACTTCTTTATTGAAAACAGAACATAAGTTGCAGTTATGATACCCTCTCGTCTTCTCTAAATTCCCTTGCATATACTCCCATAAATTATCTATAAATTCTTTACTAACCCTTCCTTTAGCATATGTATAAGTTTTATCTAGCCAACCAACATTTTTTGAATTTTCATAAAAGAAATATGAATAATTAGTTAAATCTTCAAAATAACTCATAATATTACAACCTTTCATATAATATTGGGTTAACTTTACTATATTAAACAAATACAACTTTATGTAAGATTATTAGATACTGTGTTAGTTTATACATTTCCTATATTAATAGATTTTCAAAATTTTCTGTTTATATTCCTATTATAACTCAATTATAGTATATTTTGTAAACATTTCTTATATATTTTCCCTTTTTTTAACTTAAATTTAACTCCCTTATGCTTATACCCACATTCCATACCATGTCTAAAAAAATATATTCATCAATTGATTTAGGTACGCACATATGAGATACACCTAATTAATTCAGTTTCCTCATAAAATTCAGCCTCCTCTTCTAAATTTTTATATGCAACTGATAACATAAGTTTTATCCTATTTAGTTGATTTACATTTGATGCACCTGGATCATAATCTATAGCTACAATATTTGAGCTTGGATATCTTTCTTTTAAAGCTTTTATCATTCCTTTTCCAGTTACATGATTTGGTAAACATGCAAAAGGTTGAAGACATACTATATTACTCACTCCGCTTTCTAGTAACTCAATCATCTCTGCAGTTAAAAACCATCCTTCTCCTGTTTGATTTCCAGCTGTAAATAATGGATTTTTATAAACTATTTTCTCTTCAACTGCCTTGTAATTCTTTCTTTTTCTCTCATCCATAGCAGCTTTTAATGATCTTATTCTAATCTTTGCTGCCCCTAAATTACTGCCTTCATCTATCTTAAGAACTGTATATATCTTTCCCTTTGACGATACAATTTCAGAAACTTGATCTGTAGTAACTGCATCCAGTCCACAGCCAAAAGAATTTAACTGAATCATTTCAACACACAATTCATCTGCTGCAAAGGCTGCTGCTCTATATAATCTGGAATGATACATCCATTGATCAACGACTCTCAATTTTTCTTGTATCTTTCCTAAGTGGGACACACTATCTTCTGTTAATACTGCCATGTCAAAATTGGTTAATACCTAAGCCTCTGTAAGTCCTAATATAAAGCTGTTTATTGGCAAATTACCCGAAAGAGCTCCTATTACTAGACTTGCAGCAATTATATGTTCTACACTTTTGATCATTTACTCCTCTCCTATCTACTCAATTAGACTATAAAATATTTAAAGCCCAACTTACTCTAAAGAAAAACTTATGTGTTCATTTTCCTGCGATTCCAATGCCTTACCTGCGTTCTCCTTTTTCTTACCACTAACAAAAAAAACTAGAATTAATGCTACTGCTCCAACAACAGCTGCTACTGCTAATGCATAATCCATACCATCAATACGTGCTTGTCCAGATAACATTTTGGTGATTGTACCTATTGCTGTCCCCCTGCTGTCAGCTTGTGAAAGCCCTCCTTGCATCATATACACATTCTGCATAGTATTAATAGTATTACTAGCCGTCTCGTTAAATGGTGTTATCTGCTCTGCCATTCTAGAATAATTAAAATCTGATTTAGTTTGTATCATAAGTGTCATAATTGTTACACCTAGTGATCCTGCAATTTGTTTAACTGTATTATTTAATGCTGATGCTTTTCCAGCGAGTTTTGGATCAGTAATAGCATTCATTCCTGCTGTTGTTATAGGCATGTTGGCAAGTGCAAACCCCATACCACGTATTGTCATTATTGCCTCTATATAAAGTTCACTTGTATTTTGATTTATATATGCCAATTGATATGAACTTATCAACATAACAGTTAGTCCAATTATTCCTGGAATCTTTGCACCTACTTTATCAAAAAGTTTTCCACTAATCGGCATTATAAGTGCTGTTCCAATAGCAGATGGTAATAAAATCAAACCTGTCTGCATAGCTGTATAACCTTTTACATTTTCCAAATATAACGGCATTACATACATTCCACCCATTAATGCGAAAAATAATATACATTGAATTACTTGACTTATGCTAAACTGAAAGTTTTTAAAAACACGTAACTCTAATATCGGATCCTTATGACTTAATTCATTTACGCCACATAATAAAAGACAAAAGATCCCAAGTGTTAATAAAAGAGGATTTGTTACATCTGTCCAATCTATATTGGCTAATTCACCTATAACATAGAGTGTACTAACCAATCCAACTGTAGAAGTTATAAATCCTATAAAATCAAATTTTTCAAAGGCTTTCCTCTTAGCACCGGGTAATAAAAATATTGACATAATTATCGCAATTATACCTATAGGAACATTTATATAAAATATTATTCTCCAGTCCAGTTTTTCAATGATATATCCGCCAAGGGTTGGGCCTATAGCAGGTGCAGCTAAAGCTGCAATTCCCCAAAATCCCATAGCCATACCCATTTCATCTTTAGAAAATATTTTCATCATCATAGTCATACCTACAGGGATTATCATACCTCCACCTGATGCCTGAAGAATACGAAATACTATCATAGTTGTATTGCTCCAGGCCATTCCACATAAAAATGATCCCGCAGTAAAAGTAATAAGAGCAAACAAAAATACTTTTTTTGTTCCTAATGTATCCCCAAGATATCCAGTAATTGGTACTACAGCACCCAGTGTAAGAGTATAAGCTGTTAATACCCATTTAACATCATCTAAGGATACACCAAACACTGACATTAGTTTAGCAATAGCAATATTAACAATACTGCTGTCTAAAGTAGACATAAAAGAACCTATTATAATTACCACAAGTATTAACCATTTAGAGGCAACCTTCTTTTCTTCTTTATCTTCCATATTTATTTCCCCCATTATTTTATGTGGATTTTAACAATAGCATTAGTACCCGGCAATAATTGAACATCATTTTTATCAAATTCTATTTTAACTGGTACCCTTTGTACTACTTTAGTAAAAGTACCGCTGGTTGATGTTGGAAGAACTGAGAAGGCCGAGTTTGATGCCTTACCAACATATTTTACTTTTCCAGTAAGTATTTTTCCTTCAAATTGATCTATAGTTATATCTGCCGATTGTCCTTGTTTAACTTTTCCAAGTTTAGTTTCCTCTATATCCGCAGTAATATATAGCTTTTGTGGATCAACAATCATTGCAACAGATTGTCCTGGTGATTCAATTTCTCCCACATGCCCTGTTTTTTTAATAACAATTCCACTAATAGGTGCCCTTATTATGGATTGATCCACATTAATATCTGGAAGGTTAGTCATATCTTGTCTTCCCAATATTTGATCTTGAGATACACTATCTCCTTCCTCCACATTGAACTCAAGAAGTTTTCCTGCAATCTGCGGACTAACTTTTATAAGATCGCCATCAACTCTTGCATCATCTGTGCTTACAAAATACGTATTATTGTACCAATAATAAAATCCTATTCCACTAAGTACCCCAATCATAACTATAAATATACCAATCATTAACACTTTACGTTTTTTATTCATATGATTTTCACTCCCTACTCTCTTATTCCTATTTCAGCAAACATTCCTGGTTTTAAAAGTGGATCTTTATCGTCAAACTTAACCTTCACTAAAACATTCTTATTCTTTGAATCTACTGCAGGATCTATAACTGATATTTCACCTTGAAACTCTTTGTCTGGTATTTCTGATACCTTAATTACAACTGCCTGATTAACAGATATTTTATTAATATACGTTGATGGTAAATATGCATTTATAACAATACAATCTAAATTAACTATTGAAAGCAATGGTGCGCCAACTGCAGCTAACTCGCCATTATTGATGTTCTTAGAAGTAACAATACCTGACACCGGGGAGACTATTTCCCTATTTTGCAACTGAACTTGTGCTGTATTTAAAGCTGCCTGTGCACTTTTTACCTGTGCTTCTGAAATTGCTATACTTTCAGCTGTTTCACCCTTATTTAACATATCCAAGGTTGCTTGTGCTGATTTGCATCCAGACTCTGCAGCGGTGAGGGCTGTCTCACTTTGATCTAGCTGAGACTTAGACATTCCTCCTGCATTATAGACATCTTTATTTCTCTCATTGTTAGCTTTAGCATTTTCATAATTTGCCTTAGCACTTTCAAGTGCTGCTGTGGCTTGTTCTATTTGTTCAGGTCTTGACCCACTTTTAATTTTATTTAAGTTTGCCTGCGCTACCTCCACAGCTGCCTCTGCTTGTCCAACTTGAGCTTCTAAATCCTTTGTATCTAAAGTAATTATGTTATCGCCTTTGTTTACTATAGACCCAACATCAACACCTATCTCGGAAACCCTGGCATTAATTTTAGAGGTTATGACTGCACTTTCATCTGCTTGAATCTTACCTGACATAAAATAAACAGTTCCTTTACCCTGAACACTAGCTGTTTCATCAACATTTGCATTGTCATTGCTATTGCTGCTGCATCCAACTAGAGTAGAAGTAACTAACAATATCATTATCATTATTCTTAAAACACATTTTTTCATATTACCTTACTCCCCTGACTTATCAAATTATTTATTATTAGTTTTTTATGGATTTGCTATTTTGACTATTTGAAAATGCAATCCAAGGCTTTTGAATTTCTTCTTTTATAGTATTATATCTATCAATTGCAGTTCTTAACTGAATATCTAAATCTTCGCTATTTACAACTTGATTATTAAAGTCAAGTTCGGTTATTAACTCATTTCCATATTTTACCCGTGCAATACTGAGCTGTTTATTATTTAATAAAATATTTTTCTTTAATAGATTAATATTATCTTCCAAAGTATTAAGGTTTGTATAAAGAGTTCTTAATTGTTCTTTAAATTGTTTCTTAGCTTCATTCAAATTAATTTCACTTTCATATGTACCTAACTTTGCATTCAAATAAGCTAAGCGCATTGATAATTTAAATGCATACATTTCTCTTTCTTGATAATACCCATCTAATCTACCCTGATACGTTTTATAAGAATTAATGTCTCCATCATCATTAAATACAGGCTTATCATCTGATGGTTTATCATCATCTGTTACATCTTCTACCTTGTGATCGCTGTCATTAAAATAATCCTTATTAAGCTCAACTAATTTTGTACTATATTTTAAATAATTTTCCATTACATTGTCTAAATATTCATCTATGGAACCGTCGATTGTAAACTTATCAAACTTTATATCCCTCTCCAAGCTATAATTTGTTACATCTTTACCTGTTAATACTTTAAAGCTATCTTCTGCATCCTTTAATGTATTTTCACTTGTTTTTAATTTATCCTTTAAGTCTTCTATTCTTAATTCATTTGCATTTAAATCTGTTTCTGTAATCATCCCATCATCTTTTTTTACTTTTGCTATATTTAGCTCCTTTGTTTTAAGTTCTATATCTTTCTTTGCCTTTTCAATTCCCATTTGACTGGTAACAATACTATTATAGGCAGTCGTAACTTTTTGAGTTAATTTATCTTCATCAAATTCTTTTTGCTGCTTAACCTGCTTAAGATTAATTTCTCTAATATCTTCATTGAGATCTTTTCTATCATCTGGCATAGGTATTTCAGTCTTTCCAACTAATTGAGGATTATCATCAATTTTTTCATTAACATCATTAGTTTTATCAGTATCAGTTATTTTCTTTTCATCAAGTTCTAATATTTCACTGTTATCAATAGCTGCTTTTATTGATTCATCTAGCGTAAGAATTGGTTTTACGTTTCCTTGAATTTGTGTGTTTACACTATTATTTGCATTTTGACTTTGTATTGTTTCTGCCGCAAACACTGGTACTATACCTCCACTTATGATACTTATCCAAATTGCTATTGCAATTATCTTACTTAAACTTTTTTTCATTTTTCATCACCTCTTATATAATATTTTTTCTGAATTATTAATAACCAGTTAGTTTTTATTCATTCATTTGGTTATATACTAACACCGCTTCCTTTGCTTGTCAATAAGTATTCATTATTTTTTTATAACAAAAAATAGACATACTTTTTTTGTATGTCCACTATCATTTAATCTCTTTATTTATTTCTTAACCATACCTCTTTCATATGTATTCACAATACTTTTTAAGATATCATCTTTATCAAATTCATTATTTTCAGGGTTGATAAGCTTATCAACTATTACAAACGACATTATATTCCCCATAAAATTCCTAGCATAGAGTTTCGTATTAGAGCAATCAATTATTCCTGATTCTTTAAATTTTTCAAAATAAATTGACAGCCTTGCAGCAACTACATTAATAGCATTATCATATAGTATCCTTCCTATTTGAGGAAATTTCCCACTCTCAGCCATAATAACTCTAATAAGGTTTAGCTTTTCCGGCCTAGTTATAGATTCATAGTATGTGTATGCTACTTTTGTAAGAATCTCATGTAAATTTTTGTCTTCATCATCAATTGATAATATCTTAAATTCTTTAATAACTTCTTCTTCAAAAATTGCTGTGAATAACTCTTCTTTATTGTTAAAATATTGATACAAAACTGCTTTTGAAAAACCACAAGCTGAAGCTATAGCTTCCATTGAAGTAGCATTATATCCATTTATTCCAAACATACTTAATGCAACCCTTAAAATTTCAAGTCTTTTTTCATCATATTTTGGTCTTAATTGCTCAGCTTCTGGTATATTTAAACTAGAAAATAGTTCTTTCTTATTTTTGAAATATAAATATATTGTTCCTGGAGATATTTCTGCAAGTTTTGCTATATCCACTATTTTTGTTTCTTTATACCCCTTTTGTGAAAAAACCTTTACAGCTGCTTCTTGTATCTTTTTTAATTTATCTTCTTCCACTTATATCATCCTTCTTTGATAATAATGTATTTAATTTTATTTTGAATAAATTATTACTAACCGGTTTTATTTCATTGTATATTAACATCTACTTTTTAAATTGTCAATAATCAAATTCATAACTAAATTACAGTATTATTTCAAATGAACTGCTGAATACTACTTCCAGAGAAGGAATCTCTTACCTTTTGCCCATATACTGCTACCATTTAAGTCTAGAAAAATAATTTAAAATTTTTTTTAATGCTAAAATAATCTACTTTTGAATTAAAAAGTATTGAAATAACTAAATATCTATTACATATATTATATCGGACAACCTATATACAAAAGAAAGATTATTCTACAAACGGAAAGGAGTAAATTAAATGAAAATATTAGCTATCAATTCAAGTTTAAGAGGGAAAAAAGGTTTTTCAAAAGTGCTTATAGATAGACTATTCGATGGAGCTGAATCAAAGGGTGCAGAATGTGAGGTTATCCATCTTGCAGATCTTAAGATTAATCGATGTATAGACTGCCAGGTTTGTCAGAGGCCAGACCATTTTCTGAAGTGTGCATTTCATGATAAGGATGATGTTAACCTTATCTTCCAGAAAATGCGAAAAGCTGACTTAATTTTGTTTGCCACACCAATTTATACCTTCGGTATTTCAAGCTTACTAAAGACATTTATCGAAAGGTACTACTGCACTGCAAATGTTAGTACATTCCATGTCACTAAAAGCGGATTATTCTTTCATCATACAGATCATGACATCTGTGGAAAGCCTTTTGCAGCATTAATTGTATATGACAATTTAGAAGATGAGATGTACAAAAATATTTTTTCTTATTTTAAGACTTATGCAAAATTCTCAGAAGCAGAAATGGTCGGAACTCTTATTCGTAAGTCTGCTGGGATGTTCCATTCTAATATAAAAGAAGCAAAAAATAATCCTGTAATTGACAGAGTTTTCACTGCCTACACACAGGCAGACAGAGAGCTTGCTACACAAAAACGTATAAGTACATCAACCGAAAAGAAAGCAAATGAACCAATAATCAAAATTCCTTTCTTTGTAAAGTTAATGCTTAAGCTTGGTATAGGAAGAGATAAAATCGTAGACGCCCACAGAAAAATAATGAAAGCTGTTATCAAAAGAGATTGATTAGCTGTACTTTTCTAATATCATAACCTATAAAAAAGTGGTGATTAACAAAAACTTCCCCCCCTCACTTTTCTTATATATTTATATATGGATAAGGTGAATTTTAATTCCTACTACAAGAGCGGTACTCAATCCCCCCAGCCTGACAACTTAAACTCTATCTGAACACATTTTGAAATGGAGGCTTAAAAGGAATGTATACTATACTGACATTTTTATAGCTTTGCCTCTTTCGCTATAGCTATTGTCATTTACAGATTCAACAATATACTTTCCATTGTCATATATAATCTTAGATATACTTGAATTCGCCATATCTCTCACATTAAAACTTTTATCTAAATAATCAATAATCAACCTGATTATTCCTCCATGCCCAATTATAAGTACATTTCCTCCATTATCATATGAATTTTCTTCACATATATCTCTTATGCTGCTCATTACTCTCTCTAATGCTGTATTATAATCTTCTGCTTCCTTGGTTTCATCTAAAATAGCACATGAATTACAATATTCCTTTTGAAAATCATATTTTTCTTCAGCTTCTTTGAAGGAACCTACGTTAAGATGATTCAAAATATCATTGAACATTACCATCTCACGCTCTCCTTCATATTTTCCAAAACATACTTCTCTTAATCCTTCAAGCTCTTTTAACTGTAAATTTGAACTTTCTTTATTCTCTTTTATCACAATTCTTGCAGTCTTTACTGCTCTACCCAAATCACTGCTATAGGCAGCTTTAAATTTAATATTGCTAAGTCCAAGCCCTACATTTACAGCTACCTCAATACCTTCTTTTGTAAGAACTCCATCACACCAGCCTTGAGTCCTTCCTGCCTTATTTAAAATAGTTTGTCCATGTCTCATTAAATAAATAATAACTTTCCCCTTATTCATATGCTTCCTTTTTCCTTCCATAATTACAAATATATTAAAACACTCTTTTCAATATCATATCAATCAATATTATAAGTAATGCTACTATACTTTTTTCTAATCTAATTATATATAACTCCCAAATTTTTTCAACATATGAATCAATTATCCATATTCTGCATATACTAAATTATATAGTGGTGGGTTCTATTGTACATGTATTACAGCAGGGCTCACTACTTTTTTACTTTTATTAAAAAGTTAATTTATAAACTGAAATATGTATAAATTATAAATCCAATCTTTTGTTTATTTACCTATATATATCCTCCCCAAGAATCTGACTTATTAGATAACTATATCCAACAAGTTTTTATGTGGATATCTTCACCAGAAATCATAAATATTTTTGCGGAGAAAACATTTGAAAATAAGCTGTTGAAGGTTCTTAGTTGCAAGTTGTTCCGATTTAGCCTGTCACGCTGAAAGCGGGAGCATGCTAAATTGGATGCAACTTGCAACTTAGATCCT
>NZ_AUUU01000252.1 GCF_002760435.1 Clostridium sp. LS | reverse complement strand
ACAACATCGGAACTTATATTAGCAACTTTGGACTTGTTATTTATTTTCATGTGCCTTATTCTCTAATTTCATCAATTATTTCTTTTGCTTCACAATATGAGTGAGTTAATTGTTCTATTGGCGTATCATAAGGCTTAATCCAACCTTTATTAACATTTAATTCTGTAAGTGTAGTGTGGCCTTCAACCATTTGCCCTAATGATGCAGAATAAATAGCCTTAAGTTCTGGAGTGTTACTAGTTAATGTTGCATTAAGGTACATATCAGCACCTTCTTTAGCTGCAGATAACATACTTGATGCAATTGTTTCATCATTTATATCTACTGTACTTTTTATCATATTACTAATAATATTTGCCATATTATCGTACCTCCTTTGCAACTGGAACTCCATTTTCATTCATAAACTGTTGGATTCCTTTTATTCTTCCTTCAGCAGCTAATAAACTAGCTTCACTTTGCCTTTTCAAATCATCATCTGATATTAATGTACTAAGTGCTCTTTGCATTGATAATCCGTCACTTTCCATTTTTAAAACTGCTGTTAGGGATAAAATTTCTGCTTCTGAAAGTGTTCTCATTTCGTTACCTCCACATAATAAATTTTCACTTATATTATGTGTTTTAACTTTGGTAATAATCATGTTAATTTTATGCTTTTTATTTATTTAACTTATACTTTAACCTATTATTTGATTATTATCTATGATTATACGTAGTTACTAAAAAATGCTTCCGATTTTTTTTATATTTTTAGCTAAATACTCGTTATAATTATCATCGTTTTCATTTAAGCTATTAATTTTGACTATATCATTGCTTGTTGAGGAGTGAACATATCTTCCATTTTCTAAATACATGGCAACATGACCTGGAAAGAATATTAAATCTCCTTTTTTTAATTTGTTAAATGGAATTTCTTTAATGGGAAAGCCTTTTTTTATTTTTGCATCTCTAAAAATAATAATTCCATTTAGCAAATAGGCCATTGAACAAAGACCTGAACAATCAATTCCTAAAGGTGTTTTTCCACCCCATCTATATTGAGTCCCTAGATAACTTAGCGCAGTACTAGCTAAGCTTTCTCTAAGATTTTCCTCTTCCTTAGCATCGTAGCTGTCTTTAAGGTTTGAAAGGAAGTTCTTTCTTACCCATCCAACTTCTGAATTTGGCAATTTAACTTTTACAAAACGTTTATTTTCGCTAATTTCATTAATCGAAATTAAATTGGCCCCTCGTGTTAAACTTGCAATTACATACCCAGATGCTTCAGGTTTATTTAAAACATCTGCAAAGGAATTTATGACTACAGTATTTTTTTCTTTAGCCCAAATTTTTGAATTTTCGTCATCTATTAATAAATTATCTCCATTTATATAACCTTCATAAACATAATCGGTTAATACATAGTACCAATTATTCGATAGTTCTTCAAGTATCTTTACATTCATTCCAAATAAAACTTCATCAACATTTTCTGAATACTCTTTAGGTTTACTTTTTAATGACCCAATAGTGCTTTTAACTACTGCATATTTCATTTTATCCCCCTATTACAATGTATTATAGTATAGTTACTTTACTTTTATCTCCATTTATTTTTACCTTTGAGCCCAAAGGAATACTTAAAGTAGGTAAACAGTGACCGCAAGCTAAATTGTAAACTGTAGGTTTATTTTCTGGTTTAATTAGTTCGTCAAAAATTTCCATTAAATTTAAACTATTATCCCCTTCTTTAGCTTCACAATTTGTCCATGCTCCTAAGATTATTCCTTCAGCATCTTTAAACTTTCCGCATTGTTTTAATTGGAGCAGCATCCTATCAATTTTATAAGGATATTCATCTATTTCTTCTAAAAAGAGTATTTTTCCTTTTGTATCAAGTTCATAAGGTGTGCCCATAGATGCAGCTACTAAAGAAAGATTACCTCCAACTAATTTTCCTTTTGCTTTGCCATTTACTAAGGTTTTGATTTCCTGTCCTTCAGGATTTTTAAGCCCCCCTAGTGGCTCTTCATAAAAAATATTTTTCTTAAAATATTCTAGTGTAAATTCGTCTACTCCCTTATAGAACTCAGTTGATGCCATAGGAGTATGAAAGGTTATTAGTTTACATTTTTCATTCAACACATTATGAAGAGCTGTTACATCACTATATCCAGCAAAAACCTTAGGATTTTTCTTAATCATGTTATAATCAAGTAAATCTAGTATTCTTGTTGACCCATATCCTCCCCTTATGGCAAAGATTCCTTTTATGCTCTTATCTTGAAACATAAGATTAATATCATTGGCTCTTATTTCATCACCTCCAGCCAGAAAGCCATGATAACATCTGCAGCTTTCTCCTAAAACAACTTTAAACCCTAAATCCTCCATTGCCTTAATTGATGCTCCCAGTCTCTCTTGGTTTACTGGACTGCAAGGAGCAATTAATCCAATCTTATCTCCTTTTTTTAAAGGTTTTGGCCTAATCATTTAATCATTTCTCCTATCTTAATAAATTTTATATAATAAAAAATCACTGTATTATTGTTAATTATCCTTTAGTAATGTATATTAAAAATTCATTTAAACATTACTTTTTTGGATAATTTTTAATACAGTGATTTTAAATTTCTTAATTTCACTAGTTAGATAAATAAATTTAGGTCAGAACCTTCTGTTGCACCAAGATAAGAAGCTACACCTCCAATTTCAACTCCTGGTATAAACTCCTCCTTTTTTATTCCCATTAATTCCATACTCATTGAGCATGCAACAACTTTAACTCCCATATCAATAGCATTTTTAATTAGAGTTTCTAAGCTGTCAACATTATGCTTTTTCATTATTTGCTTTATCATTGCTGGTCCCATGCCCATCATATTCATTTGCGATAATGGCAATTTTCCTGGATGAGCAGGAAGCATAACATCAAACATTTTTTCCATGGCATCCTTATTAACTTTTGGTTTACTTTCGCTCTTTAATATATTTAATCCCCAGAATGTAAAGAACATAGTTACCTGTTTACCCATTGATGCTGCTCCTGTAGCTATTATAAATGAAGCAATTGCTTTATCTAAATCTCCACTAAACACTACCAAAGTTGCTCCATTTTTTTCAACAACATCTGAAGATACTATTTTTCTATTTAAATCTTGATTGATTCCTTTTTGTATAAAAGCTACAAATGCTTTTTCGTTACTATTAAATTCGGATTTTAATAAAGTATTTCCAGTTGAATCACACCATGATTTTATATCTTTGCTAAATCCCGGATCGCTCGCTTTAACCTTTAAAATATTTCCGTTATCCATTTTCATTATTTCTTCAAACACTCTTTTAATTGGACCTGGGCATTGAAGTCCGCATGCGTTTAAAGTAATGTCAGCATTTATTTCTGTTAAATTTGAATTTTCTAATTTCATAACTGCTACCTCTTCTTTTAATTCTTTAACATTTTTGTATTGGTTCTTAATGAACTCTTCTGCTCTCTTAACATATAAATATGTCTTCATTCCTCCATCAATATTTACACATTTAATTCCATTTTGCTCAAGAATTCTACAAGCAGTATATCCCCTTTGTCCTACTTGACAGGTAACATATACTTTTTTGTCGTTTGGAATTTCACTTAACCTATCTCTTAATTCTTCCAGCGGAATATGAATTGAGTTATCTAATTTACCAGTTACTAATTCAAACTCTTCTCTTATATCCACTATAATTGAAGTTTCTTTATCTAAATTATCTATTTCATTCCACTGAATTATATCTGTTATTCCTTCAATAATGTTTGAAGCATAATACCCAAGCATATTAACTGGATCCTTTGCTGAATTATAAGGAGGAGCATAACAAGGTTCAACGTCCTGCAAATCAAAAACAGTAAGCTGACCTTTTATAGCCGTAGCAAGCACATCAATGCGCTTTTCAACTCCATCAATACCTACACCTTGGGCTCCTAATATTTTTCCTGACTTTGGATCAAACAACATCTTAAATGCTATTGGAAACGAACCAGGATAATATCCTGCGTGAGAACCTGGATGAATATGAATTGCCTTATATTCAACACCTAATTTTTTTAAAGTTTTTTCGTTACTTCCAGTTGCAGACACCGTATAATCAAAGACCTTCGCTACTGATGAACCAAGAGTTCCTTTATATTCTACATTTTTGCCACATATATTATCTGCAACTATTCTTCCCTGTCTATTAGCAGGCCAAGCTAATGGTATCATTGCAGGTCTTTTATTTACAAAATCCATTATTTCAACGGCATCACCCAAGGCATAAATGTTTAGATCAGAAGTTTTCATATGCTTATCAACTATTATGGCTCCGCGCTCATTTAATTTAAGATCAGCTTTTCTTGCAATTGTTGTTTCTGGTCTCACACCAATAGATAGTATTATCATATCAGTACAGACTTCTTTTCCGCTGCTTAATATTAGCTTTCGCCCATTATTTTCAAAAGCTGCTACTCCATCCTTTAAAATCAATTCAATATTCTTATCAATTAAGTGTTCATGAACTATGCTTGCCATTTCTATATCTAAAGGAGCCATTACTTGATCACTAGCTTCAACAAGGGTAACCTCTAATCCTCTAGTCTTTAGATTTTCAGCCATTTCAAGCCCTATAAATCCTCCTCCTATTACAGTTGCATGTTTAGGCTTTATATTATCTACGTAATACTTTATTTTATCTGTATCAGGTATATTTCTGAGAGTAAATAAATTATCACAATCATTAATTCCAGGAATTTGCGGTTTTATTGGTGATGCACCAGGCGATAAGACCAAAATATCATAATTTTCTTCATATTCTTCATTAGTCCTAAGATTTTTTATCCTAATTTTCTTATTTTCTTTATCGATACTTATTACTTCATTTAAATTTCTTATATCTAAATTAAACTTTTTGCTCATTTCTTCAACTGTTTGTACTATTAATTTTCCACGTTCATCAATGGTTCCTCCTATATAATAAGGTAGTCCACAATTAGCAAATGAGATATATTCTCCTTTTTCTACCATGATTATTTCAACATTTTCATCTAATCTTCTAAGCCTAGCTGCTGTTGATGCTCCTCCAGCAACTCCGCCAATAATAATAATCCTTTTCTTCATAAGAATCTCTCCTTCCAATCTTCTTAGCTTTAGTTTAATTTAGATAATTTTTATAATCTGTGACTTTATCACACATCTACATGATCCTAATTTTAATTAAATATTTTCAAAATATTAATTTTCCGAAGCTTTATATTATAATAATGAATAGAGTATATCGGTAATGAGTATTAGTTTAATGCAGAAATGGGAATAAACTAATAAGACAGAAAGCTGGCATAATTGGAATATGCCTATTGCTGAAAAGGAATCTTTATATGCTGAATATAATAGTTAAGACCTTAATCTTCTAATGAAATGAGTTTGTCCTAGACATATATTATTAATTATATAGATGCCTTAAAGCATAATACTTCAAATATACTTTAAGGTAAAGACAACTGGCATTTAAAATTATAAATTTTAAGACTCGATTCAGGCACACGTGTACAGTGAATCGAGTCTTATCTTCTGCTAAAAATAAACTATCATAATCTATTTACAAGCAACTTTTACTACAACTTTCTTAACTTTAGAGCATTTATTTAATGCACAACCAGGTTTATGACCATCTTCTGGGAAAAAAATTGCATAATCTCCACTAGTAAATTGAATCCTAGAATAATCTGATATTTCCTTAAAAAACATTAAGTCTTTTTCTGTTCTTAAATCTTCTTGAATTTCCAAATCTCTTACTGGTGCAAAGCCCATTATCTCTTGTCCCTCAATAATTAATTGGATATCTATATATTTTTCATGGGCTTCCAATTTTTTTTCGTCTTCCCATTGAGTTGTATATTCTTGAACGTTTGCAAATATTTTATCACCGTCAATATTATACTCACCTGGTTCAAGAGTTTTTAAATCATAATTTTTCAAAAAGTCAAATGCTTTTATAAAGCTTCTGTTAAGGCTTGAATAATCCCTATTGTTTTTGATATTATCATAAATCATTATTATACCTCCAATAATTGTTAATATTGTTTTGTACAACACAACAATATTCCTACACAATTTTCATCATATACTTATTAATAAAATAATTCAATTTTTTATGAACTATTTTATTAAAATAAGCACATAATATCATAGAGGGTATTTCATTAATATGTATTTTTAAGAACTCTTCTTTTTCTTAAGTTTATTTTAAAACATAATTTACATAGTTAGTGGTAATAATAAGAGAAATTAGATTTGTAATTTTATAATTTCTTATAGACATATCTTTATATTTTATACTGTATAAGCAGAATTTTCATTTTTCTGTTTTCATAAAGTGAATTTTAGAGTATAATAAATTAGAAAAAGGAAACTTGATATGTAAAATGAAATTATCAGTTTTCTTGGGATATTATAGTTATTATAATAAATATAGAAGTATACGGAGGTCGTAAAATGTTAACATCAGCTAAAGAAATGTTAAACAAAGCTAGAGAAGGAAAATACGCAGTTGGTCAATTCAACATTAACAATTTAGAATGGACTAAAGCTATATTATTAACTGCACAAGAAAATAATTCACCTGTTATATTAGGTGTATCTGCAGGTGCTGGAAAGTACATGACTGGATTTAAGACTGTATCAGCTATGGTTAATGCTATGATGGGTGAATTAAATATAACTGTACCAGTTGCATTACACTTAGATCATGGTACTTATGATGAATGTTATAAATGTATTGAAGCTGGCTTCTCATCAATCATGTTTGATGGATCTCACTACCCAATAGCTGAAAATATCGAAAAGACTAGAGAATTAGTTGCTGTAGCTAATGAAAAAGGTCTTTCTTTAGAAGCAGAAGTTGGTTCAATCGGTGGAGAAGAAGATGGAATCATTGGTAAAGGTGAAGTTGCTGATCCAAATGAATGTAAGCAAATCGCTGAACTAGGAGTTACAATGCTTGCTGCTGGTATCGGAAATATTCACGGAAAATACCCTGCTAACTGGGCTGGATTAGATTTTGATGCGCTAGCTAAGATTGAAGAAGCTGTAGGAACTTCTATGCCATTAGTATTACACGGTGGTACTGGTATTCCTGAAGATATGATTAAGAAAGCAATATCTCTTGGAGTTGCTAAAATCAACGTTAACACTGAATGTCAATTATCATTCCAAGAAGCAACAAGAAAATATATTGAAGCTGGAAAAGACTTAGAAGGAAAAGGATTTGACCCAAGAAAGTTATTAAATCCTGGATTCGAAGCTATAAAAGCTACAGTTAAAGAAAAAATGGAATTATTCGGTTCAGTAAACAAAGCATAATTTAATTTTTTCAAGGAGCAGCACATACTGCTCCTTTTTTAAATTGTTATCTATTTTAAGCTTCCTTCTAAACTAAAACTTTGCCCTCATAATATTTTCAAGTTGTAATTTATCATTAGCCAAATTTGTTCTAACAGCAGTTTCATCTGCTACTTTCCTTGTATCTTCTGTTAATGTATATATTGAATCTTTATTGCCAACAGATATAGCTATATGAGTAGATTCTTGTGTTAATTTTTTATCATCACTACAACTAACACCTTTCTTGCTCATAATTTTTATTTTTATTCCAGATTCAAAGACAATAGTATAAGAAGTTATCCCTCTTTTATTATTTATTCTCTTCTTCCCTACCTTGCCATTGTAATATTTCACGTAATATTCTTTCATCTCTTCTAAATTATTTGTCCTTACAGTTAATTTGTTTTCTGATATGTAATTCTCTTCACTTTTTCTATTTTCATGAGTATTAGTTAAAATAGAATTTATACTTAACCCAGATTCGCCTATATCATTGTTATTGTAAATATGCTTAATTAACCAATCATTGTCTTTATTTATTATTAATTTATTCAATATGTCTAATTTTTCTCTAATACCTAAATTATATTTGTTTAAAATACTAATAATATTACTAATTCTTCCTGCAATCTCACTCAAATTAAATCTTGGTTTAATGCCAGCTACTTGAGTAATATATTTTGTGTCATTTATAATTTCTAAAGCTGAACGGTCACAAAAACAGCTTGTTCTTTTTAAACCATCGTTTAAAAGATTTAAAATATATATAAACATTTAATCATCACCTCAAAAAAATTAATATGAAATAATACAGTTATTTTCTTTATTTGCCTCTAAATCCGTAATTTACTATACTCACATAAAAGCATTTATACGTTTACAAGTTATTTATAATTATATACTACTTATTTATTTCTTTCTACAAATATTTCAAAATTCTTTTTAATTTTTTAAAATATTTATACTACTCTTTGTATTATAAATATTGCCAAATTTTAAAATATATTATTTTATTCGAATCGTATAATCATTACTTTAATTCAAATACTAGTCTTGGTATAAAAAATTATTATGATGCATTATTTAATTTAAGTATTATATTTGCTTTTGTATATATAATAATATATAGCACTATATTTTATACCTTGGAGGTGTATCATGAATAATAAGTTTAATGATTTATTTGATGAACTAGTAAAATCATATTATAATGGTAATTTTGATGAAACTCTTACGCGTATTATGGTTTGTCATAAACAATCCCCACAAGAAACTTTTTCTATAATTACCTCTTTATGTGGAGTTGATTTGGAATTTGATAATAATTATGTATACAATCTAAAAAAAGCAATAACAGAGTACACTGTAAATACCAGGTTAATTGATAAATTAAAAGGCTGCCCCGAATCATGTGCAAAAGATGAAAATGGAAAATTTAGTTGCCAAGCGGCTTGTCCTTTTGATGCAATCCTTTATGATAATAAAGCAAAAAATACATATATTGATAACGATCGTTGTTTAAGATGTGGCATTTGTGTTGACTCTTGCAAAGATGGACTTATTTTAGATAAAGTATTTTTCCTTCCTGTTTTAGATTTGATTAAAAATAATGAATTAGTTTATGCTGCTGTAGCTCCTGCAATATCAGGTCAGTTTGGTGATGAAGTAACTATGGATCAAATAAGAGCAGCATTAATTAAAATTGGATTTACAGATATGGTTGAAGTTGCATTTGCTGCTGATGCGCTAACAATTAAAGAAGCTGCAGAATTCAATAAACATGTAAATGGCCCAAATGATTTTTTAATTACTTCCTGCTGCTGCCCAATCTGGATTGGAATGCTACGAAAGGTCTATAAAGAACTTATTCCAGATTTATCACCATCAGTTTCACCAATGGTGGCTGCTGCCAGAATGATAAAGAGTTTAAATAAAGATGCAAAAGTAGTTTTCATTGGCCCATGTATTGCTAAAAAAGCTGAAGCGAAAGATAAGGATTTGAATGATGCAGTAGATTTTGTTTTAACCTTTCAAGAACTTGATGAAATATTCACTGCCTTAGATATTGACCTTGAAAAATTAGATGGAGTTCCTTCAGTTGAATACGCTTCAAGGGGTGGAAGATTATATGCAAGAAGTGGCGGAGTTTCAACTGCTGTTTCGGATACTATTGAAGAACTCTATCCAGAGAAATTCAAATATTTTAAAGCTACTCATGCTTCTGGTGTAAAAGAGTGTAAAGAACTTTTAGATAATGCCTTAAAAGGGAATATTGATGCAAATTTTCTTGAAGGAATGGGCTGCCCGGGAGGCTGCGTTGGTGGACCAAAAGCAATCATCCCACCAGAACAAGGAAGAGAAGCGGCAAATGATTATGCATATAATTCAGCAATTAAAGTGCCGGTTCATAGTAAAGTCCTTGATCAAGTATTAGAAAAATTAGATATACATTCTGTAAAAGATTTTGAAGATCATGACAAAGTAAAAATCTTTGAGCGTGAATTCTAATTATCTAATTAATTTAACAATACTCCTCAAAAATGAAGTATTTTAATTTTCGTGAATAAATTTAAGCTCATAATCAAGCGTAGGGATTATTTAAATGTTTGTAACTGCAAGAATCATAATATAAAGTGAGTATTGGAAAATAAGCTGTAAAACGTACTTAATAGAGGGTTGTTCCACTTTAGCTTGTCCTACGAATAGTTGGAGCAAGCTAAAACGGATTCAACCCTCTATTTAGTGCTTAGTGCAAAATTTCATTTTCCTACAGATCATTATTCCGGTTGATTTTGAATTTAAGTTTATTTTATCGTTTGTAAGGCTTTTTGAACTCTTGGAACTACGTAATGACTTCCGCCTCTACTTTTAACATCTTCGATCATCATGACAACTAATAAATTATTAGGTGATTTATTTGTTGTCATACCAACAAACCAGCCAAGTTCTGTTCCAGTTTTATCTTGCTGCGTAGCTTTAATTTCAGCTGTACCGGTTTTCCCTGCAATTGTTAGGCCGTTAGTATAAGCCTGATGACCAGTACCATTTGGATTTTCTACAACCTGTATTAAATCTTGTAGCACAGTGCTGGCTGAATCTTTTGATACAACAGTTGCCTTCCATATCTTATTTTCAGGTGGTGTGTTATAAATAAGGTACGGTGTAAGTATATTGCCATCATTCTCAAATAATGTATAAAGTGCTGCCAAATGAATTGGGTTAATTAAAATTTCTCCTTGTCCATACCCACTATCTGCCAACTGAATTTCAGATTTAAATGTATTATCACTAGCAAACTGAGAATTATATAATGGATATTCAAATGGAATTTTTTCTGAAAATCCAAAGCTACCCAGTTTATCCTTAAAAACATCTTTTCCTATATCTAATGCAGCTTGGGCAAAATATATATTATCTGAATAGACAAGTGCGTTCAAAAGATTAGATGGTCCACTATAGTCACTTACTCTAGTAACAGAATAATTTCCCCAACTGCTATTCTTTTTCCAACTTAGCCCAGTAATATTTTTATTGGCATTTGGATCAATTTTTTTTGTATCTACCCCAATAACTGCTGTAATTGGCTTAAAAGAAGAGCCCGGAACTGACGTAGCTTGAAATCTATTGTATAAAGGTTTATTGGGGTCATTGTTTAAAGTATTCCACTTATCATTAGATATACCTAATACAAAATCATTTGGATCGTATGCTGGAGCACTTACTAAAGCCAATACTTCCCCAGTATTAGGATTCATTGCAACTGATGCTCCTTTTTCCTTATCAAGCTGATTATATAATAAGCTTTGCATATTACTATCAATTGTTAATTTTAAATCGGCTCCATCTTTAGCTTCCTTAATAATAAGTGACTCCTTTTTTTCTCCTTGATTTGTTTGAATATAAATTTCTGCGCCATCTACACCTCTGAGAGTATCTTCATAGGTTTTTTCAAGGCCAGATTTTCCAATTACTGAATTTTCAGTGTATTCCTTATCTTTAAGCTTTGCTAATTCGTCGCCATTAATAGCTTGTACATATCCTGTTAAATGTGCTGCTTGCACACCTAATGGGTATACTCTGGCATCTTTTTCAGTAATTTTAACACCAGAAATTTTAAGTAAGCTAGAAATCCGTGAATCTCCATTTGGTATAGTCTTTATTGGAATAAACATATCTGGCTTTACATATGATGCATTTAATTGACTATTAATATAGTCAACTGACACTTCTAATAATTTAGCTATATCATTAATAGCTTTATCTTTATCTCCTCCAAGACTACCTGGCACAATCCCTACATTTGATGCGACTGAATCTGTTGCAAGTTTAGTTCCGTTTCTATCAAGAATATCACCTCTTTTAGATTTAATACTCTTTACTCTAATTTTATCGTTATCAGTTAAATCAGGAAAAATCACTTTTGAATCCCAACTTATAGCATAATCTTTGCCTATGCCTTTTGTCATAGTTATACTATTAGAAAACTGCAATTGTCCACCAATTGTATTCATGCTTGTATCATAATTTATCGTTGCTGTACTTCCGTTTTTTTCTATATTTTTAACATCTATTTTTACATCACAGGCATTAATTCCTTCATATATATTTTTATTTCTAGTGACAAAATCATCTTTAGATAGCTTTTGCTTAGTTTCAGCATCTGTTAATTCGTACATCTTATCATAATCCTTAGAATTAATTAAGTTCATATATTCTACCAGTTTATTTTCGGGTTTATGCATATTATTATATAGAAAAAATACTGCTACACATATAATAAATGGAATAACAACAATACCCGCTCCAAGAAATACATACATGTTTTTTTTCTTGTCCATAAAATCATACCTTTTCATTTAAATCTTTATTATAAATTATATCATAATTTACTACGCAAAATCATAATTATAACCACAATATGTAAAGAGCTTTAAAAAGAGATTGCTTATTTAAAACAATCTCCTAAAATAATATAGCAAATATAAAATATATAATTTATGTTTTTGTGATATTTAGTTTCTTATTACTTCCACTTTATATCCATCTGGATCAGTTACAAAGTAATATTTTGGTTTTTCTCCAGGTAATCCCTTTAGCGGTGTAACATCATATCCTAACTCTAAATGTTTTTCTCTCATTTCTTCAAGATTATCTACTCCTATAGCAGTATGACTAAATCCATCTCCTATTTCATATTTCTCTACACCATAATTGTAAGTAAGTTCAATTTCATAAACTCCTGTAGCATCTGAAAGATACACAAGAGTAAATTTATGCTCGGGAAAATCCTTTCTTCTAGTTTCTGCTAGGCCTAAAGCATCTCTATAAAACTTTAGAGAGTCCTCTAAATTTTTAACCCTAATGCATGTGTGCAACATTTTTACTGACATATCAGTACCTCCTTCGTAATAATAAAGTTAATAACATTGTAATTTCCATTAATTTTTACACCATAATTATATAATTATAGTGATTTCCTATCCTTAATATAACATACAAATGTTTATATAAAAATAGTTTTATTAGAATAAGTTGCTAAATATTCTATTAGCTAGTAAAATATAGCAGTATACTAATTAATACTTTATAATATAATAAAAGTAACAATTTATCATAAGGTTCTAAAAAGAGATTTCCTATTAAACCTAACAAGTATATTTTAGAAATAACTTTTGTTTGTTTAACACTAACTTTATTAGTTATATAATAACTTTTATAAGAAAAATCATTTAACATAAAACAAGTTTATATGGTTGACGCGAAAGGTACGTTACATAATCAAGGAGGAATTTATTTTATGAAATTATTAAAATATATGCTTATATTTATCCCAATAAGCTTTATAGCGGAGTTTATGCATGCATCACAATCTATAATGTTTGTGTTAGCTGCATTATCAATAATACCTTTAGCAGGTCTAATGGGAGAAGGAACTGAAGAAATATCCTTTTATGCAGGTCCGAAAATAGGCGGTTTTTTAAATGGAACTTTTGGAAATGCCACTGAGCTTATAATATCATTTTTTGCTCTCAAACAAGGGCTTTTTGAAGTTGTTAAATCTTCTATTGCGGGTAGTGTAATAGGAAATGTTTTATTAGTTCTTGGAGCAAGTATGCTTGCAGGAGGATTAAAACATAAGACTCAAACCTTTAATAAAAAAGTAGTAGAGGTCTCATCAAGTATGTTATTATTTGCAGTAGTTGGATTATGCGTGCCAGCACTATTTACACATACAGTCGAAACTTCACTTTTAAATACAAGATACGAGGGCTTAAGCATAATTGTTGCCGTTATAATGATTTCAATATACATATTGAGTTTAATCTTTTCGTTTTTTACCCATAAGGACATATATATGGTTGCCACTGAAGGAGAAGGTACAGCTAAGTGGTCATTAAAAAAAGCTATTGGAATATTAGTTATAGCTACAGTACTAGTAGCTATAGAAAGTGAATTCTTAGTTAGTGGCATAGAATCAATTACGAAAAGTTTAGGTCTAAGCGAATTTTTTGTTGGAATAATCATTATCCCTATTATAGGAAATGCTGCCGAACATAGTACAGGTGTAGCTATGGCTATGAAAAATAAGATGGATGTTGCTTTAGAAATTGCTATTGGCTCAAGCTTACAAATAATTTTATTTGTAGCTCCTATTTTAATATTCTTAAGTTTATTTTTCACTCCAATGAGCATTGTATTTAATGAATTTGAATTAATTGCACTAATAGTTGCTGTATTAATAGTAAACAGAGTCTCAAATGATGGCGAATCCAACTGGCTCGAGGGTGTGCAGCTTCTTGCAGTATATTTAATTGTTGCAGCTTCTTTCTTTATTTTATAAAATCAAAATAGTTCCTAAAAGGCTTATTCAAAGTAACTTGCCTTTTAGGAACTATTTTAACTTAAAGCCATTTATTTTTCTTAAACCAAACAATACAAAAAACTACTATACTGATACTTATTAAAATAATAGCTGGATAACTATAATCCCAGCCATATTCTGGCATCTTAACATTCATCCCATACCACCCTACTATTAGTGATAGTGGCAAAAATATTGTGGTAACCACAGTAAATAATTTCATCAATGTATTCTGGTTAATATCAACTTGAGCTTGGTAGGCTTCCCTAACTTGAGTAACATAATCTCTTAAATTATTTACTCCTTCATATAATCGGTTAATTCGATTAGTGAACATTCTAAAATATTTAATTGTCTTTTTATCAATTAATTCATTATCATTTTCTTCTATTGATTCGGCTATACTTATAAATCTCTCATAATAACGCTTTAACTTTAGCAATTTTTTTCTTAGAATAACTATTTTATTTAAATAGTTATCATCCTTAGAAGTTATTAATCCATCTTCAAGTTCTGTTATTTCATATTCAATATTATCTATAAAATTCGCATCCTCATGTGTAAGAATATCAAAAAAGTTATAGAAAACTTTGCTAAGGCTAGTACATCTTATTTCTTGGGATTGTATTTTATTAATTAGATTATCAATAACATAAAAGTTATTAGAAATAAATACAAGAAGACTTTTGGTGAAAAATATACATACTTTATTTGAAGGTTCTAATACATTACTCAGTTTAGGAATTTTTAAAGATATGTAATCAAATCCTTCATAGCTTTCAAACTTTGTTGTTTTCCCATTTAAGCTTTCATAAAGTATTCTTTCATTAATATTCAACCTTTCAGCATATAATTTTAGTTGTTCAAATGTAATATTGCAAAGAAATGCTTTTTCTCTACTTGATTGAATATTATCAATGCAATCCTCCTGTAGTGTCTCACTGTTTAATACATATATCAAAATAATCACCTATTACTAAAGTTTTCTTATATTCTATCATACATAATAATCTAAAACCAAGTAATTAATATTTTTCAGTCGAAATTAAATATTAATATCCATTCTTAATATATAAAAATCACTATTTCTGAACATACTAAACTTAAGGATGAAAGGAGGTCTTTTATTATGAAAAAAGGTACAAAAATTGCAATTATTGTAGTTGTAGCACTAATAGTTATAGGTATTCCTGTAAGTGGTTATAACCAATTAGTTTCATTGGAACAAACTGCTAATGCAGCAGCTTCAAATATAGATACTCAATTGCAAAGAAGATCTGATTTAATTCCTAATTTGGTGAATACAGTAAAAGGTTATGCTACTCAAGAAAAAACAATATTTACAGACATAGCCAATGCCAGAAGTCGATTAGCTGGTGCAACTAATGTTCAAGAACAAGCTAACGCAGACAGTCAGCTATCAGGTTCTCTTTCAAGGTTACTTGCTATAGTTGAAAATTATCCTGAACTAAAATCAAATCAAAATTTTAGAGATTTATCAGTTCAGTTAGAGGGAACAGAAAATAGAATAGCAATTGCTAGGCAAGATTATAATACGGCTGTAACAAATTATAATACTAAAAGAAGAAGTTTCCCTATTAATATAATATCATCATTATTTGGGTTTCAAGAGAAACCACTTTATAAAGCAACTGAAGGTGCTGCCAATGTCCCTTCTGTAGATTTTACTAAATGAAAGTAAATGTAAAAAATAAATTTGTATTTTCTTTTTTGTATTTTCTTCTTTTAGTAATTTTCATTGCAAATTTTCCTATAAATGCTGAAACTACAATTCCTTCTCCAACAAATTACAAATATATAAATGACTATTCTAAATCAATAGATCTAACAGAAGCTAACAGCATAGTTTCAATTGGTAAAGAATTAGAAGATAAGACAGGTGCACAAGCAGTAATAGTTATTATTAATTCAACAAATAAAACTCCTATTGAAGATTACGCTATTAATCTTTTTAGAACTTGGGGAATTGGTCAAAAAGGTAAGGACAATGGATTATTAATTCTTTTAGCTATTAAAGACAGAACCTGGAGAGTAGAAGTCGGACGTGGACTCGAAGGTGCTATTCCAGATGTGTTAAGTAATAGAGTTATGGAAACTATTGCAAAACCAAGCTTTGTTGTAGGAAAATATGGAGAAGGCCTCCAAAATGCTTATAGTACTTTTTGTGATTATATTGCTAAAGAATACAATGTAACTTTGGACAAATCATTGAATATTACTCTGCCAGCTGCCAATTCCGTTGCTAGTAACACAAATGTTAAAATTATTGGTGGAACCATATTATGTTTACTAATCTTAGATTTTATATTCAATAGAGGAAGAATATCCTACTCGCTATTACAAATTATTCTTTGGAGTAGTTTTTTCAGAGGTAATGGACCAAGAGGCGGTTCTTCTGGAGGTGGCTTCGGCGGCTTTGGAGGTGGCTCTTCAGGTGGTGGTGGCTCTAGTGGAAATTGGTAATTCTATTTACTATATCTTTTCATAATAATAAAATATAATTATATATATGTTTTAAATTTCTGCTTGCAATATTCAACTTAATTAAGCATAATTTTTTAATCCTAATCATTATCTATCGTGATTAGGATTGCTGTTTACTTTATTAATTGCTTTAGTAACTTGTACTACTATATCTGTTTCAACTTGTTGTTTTGTACTCTCAAGTTTGGCCATTATTTTGCCTAAAGGTGTAGCAACATAATAGGGTTTAAGATTATTTAATGACAGAGTAAAGATATCTCGTTTACATTTATCACATTTACAACCATCTGTTTTTGCTAATAAGATTTCCATGTACTCCCTTACCCATACTTCCATATAATTTATTACATTCTCCATGATTTTCCCCCAAATCAAATAATTATTATTTAAATCAAAATTAAATACTATATCCACATACTTCTATGTAAAGTAATCATAGCATTAATTTTACATCATTTTATTCAAAATGAAAAGTATCTAATTATATTAGGCTTCAATACCTCCTAATATTTAACTAAATGAATATTAATAAAATCATTACTACTTGTATATTTATTATACATCTTTTTACACTATCTGTATAGATTGGAGATTTTTAAATTATTATTTGTAAG
This sequence comes from Clostridium sp. LS, assembly GCF_002760435.1. GTDB lineage: Bacteria > Bacillota > Clostridia > Clostridiales > Clostridiaceae > Clostridium. Next base: position 17,295 of record NZ_AUUU01000252.1, on the reverse strand, counting down.
AATTTCTAAAATAAATATCAACAGAATTGAAAAAGAAGAAAAACTTTAAATTGTATTTTTCACGTTTCTAATTTTTTTTTACTATATTAATAAGTTTTTCCCTATCATTCAATTCTGGATTCTCAATAACTAAATTCAGCAAATACTGTAGTGTTTCCCCAATTTCTTTGCCTTTATCATAACCTAAACTTATTAAATCTCGCCCGTTGATTTTTAAATCTTTTAACATAAAGCATTCATTTTCAGCTAATATAATGTTTAATTTATCTTCTACATTAATTAAATTAATTAAACGTTCTTCACTATATATTGGATTTTGTGCCAATATATCCGCTTTCTTGACTTTTATTAGATCTCTAAAAAGATCTTCACCTATTTTATTTAACATCCTCTTTATTGATAACTTGCTTTTAAGTGTGCAATCATGATATTTTACTAAAGTTAAAACTTTATTTACTGTGTCATTATCATATTTTAAAGATTTTAGTATTTTCTCAGATATTTTAACTGACTCTTCAGCATGCCCATAGAAGTGGGATATATTCTTTTCATCTATTGTTTCAACATTTATTTTTCCTAAATCATGCAGTAACATTGTTAACCTTAAATGAAGTAAAGGCTCAATGGAATTGGTAGACAAAATTATATGATTATATAAATCATAAATATGATATGGATTATTTTGATTTTTATTATACGTAGCGCTAATTCCTGGTATAATAAAATCTAAAAGCCCGCATTCCTTTAGATTCTCAATTTTCGTAGGATTGTAGAGTAGTATTTTATTAAATTCTTCTCTTATTCTTTCTTTTGAAATATTCATAATATGATTTTTAAGTTTACCTATGGAACATAATATATGTTCATCAATTGAAAAACTTAGTTGTGCAGAGAATCTAATAGCTCTTAACATTCTTAAAGCATCCTCACTAAATCTTTTTTCTGGATCCCCTACCGTTTTTATTATTTTCTTTTCCAGATCTTTCATACCTTCAAAGTAATCTATTAACCCATCTCTTTCATTATAAGCCATAGCATTTATTGTAAAATCTCGTCTTGATAAATCCTCTTTTAGTGAATTAACGAATTTTACTTCTTTTGGATGTCTATTATCTTCATATTCACCATCTATTCTATACGTTGTTACTTCGTAACTCTCTTTATTTATTATTACTGTAACAGTACCGTGTTTTAATCCTGTCAAAACCACTTTATCAAATAATTTAATTACATCTTCAGGTTTAGCTTTTGTTGTTATATCCCAGTCTTTAGGTTTTTTATTTAGAATACTATCCCTAACACATCCGCCAACAATATATGCTTCAAATCCATTATCCATTAAAGTAGTTATAATATAATCTACATCAGCTGGCATTTTTATTAATGTTTGCATCATTTCATCTCCTCATTTAATTTAACACATTAATAATAAGCTCCTTATTTATTAAAATAAATTTTATAAATAAAGTTACTTATTTAAATTATATACCAATATTTATATGAAAAACTTAATTAATTAAAATAAGCTGCCCTCAAAATTTTCTGAGAACAGCTTATCCTAGTTCTTATCTCTCATAATTGTACTTAATCATCTGCCACATTTCTATTATTATATGAATATACATTATAAGTCTGCCATATTTGTTCCAAGTTTCCAAATATATCCGAAATGTTTTCTTTTTCTCTCATTCCTACAGCTATTATCAATGCATTTATTACTGATAAAGGCGCTACTAATGAGTCTACAAACGATGCCATATTGCTTTGAGCTATTAAAGTATAATCTGCTTTAGAAGCTAGTGGTGATAATAAACTATCTGTAAGAGCAACTACCTTAGCACCTCTATCTTGAGAAAATTCTAAAGCATCTATTGTCTTAGCAGCATATCTCGGAAAACCAATTCCTATTACTAAATCACCTTCACCCACATTTATCATTTGCTCAAATACATCTGAAATACCATAACTTACGATTTTTACATTTTGCAGTATTATGTTAAGGTAAAATCCTAAAAATTCCGCAAGTGCTGTTGAACTTCTAAGGCCTATTATATATATTCTTTTAGCATCAAAAATGCTTTTTACGACATCTTCAAAAGTATTTTGATTTATTTTCTCTAAAGTAGCTCTAATATTTTCCATATCAGCTTTAAGCACACCTTTAAGAGCGTCACCATCTGAAAAATAATCATTTCTAAGTTCTAATCTTTGAACTGTAGTAAGTTTATTTTTTATAAGTTCTTGCAAAGCTTTTTGCAATTTAGGATAACCTGAAAAACCTAGTTCATTTGCAAATCTTACTACGGTTGATTCTGATACTCCAACAGAAATTCCGAGTTTAGCAGCTGTCATAAATGCAGCCTTATCATAATTCTTTAATATGTATTCAGCTATCAGTTTTTGACCTTTACTTAACCTAATAAATTTACCCTGAATTAATCTCATTAAATCTTTGCTATTTTCATTATTTAATTCATCCATCTTTTGCCTTCCTGTATCACATTGAATAATATTATTTTAATTTTATCATCTTATTTCCAAATGTTCAATAAATAACTGTTATTTCACAGAAATTATTACAAATTTGTAAGTTGCTTTAGATTTACTATTATTTTTATAAATCATTTATGTAGTCTATTTCATCCTTGCTTAAGTTTCTATATTCTCCCCTTTTTAAGTAACCCAATTTAATTTCACCGATTGCTATTCTTTTCAAAGATAAAACCTCATGATTCAATGCTGCACACATTTTTCGAATTTGCCTGTTTTTACCCTCATGAATTCCAATTTCAATTGTTGAAATTCCATTTTCAAAACCTATTATTTTCAATGTTGCCGGGGCTGTTATATATCCTCCAATATCTATGCCTATCTCAAATTTCTGAATATCCTTTTGTAATATTTCACCTTTGACAACTGCAATATATTTTTTCACAAGTTCCACTCTAGGGTGAATAATTTTATTATAAATTTCTCCATCATTGGTTAATAAAATTAACCCTGAACTATCATAATCCAGCCTTCCTATTGGATAAATTCTTTCACTAGTTTTCACTATATCTAAAATAGTTGGCCTACCCTTTTCATCTTTTACAGAACTTATGTATCCTTCAGGTTTATTGAGCATTATATATTTTTTATTTTCTTCTTTTTTTATTACTTCTCCATCAACTTCTACAATGTCTTTACCTGGATCTATTTTTATTCCTACTTCATTTACTATTTTTCCATTTACCTTCACTTTTCCTTGTTGTATTATTTCTTCGCACTTTCTTCTTGATGCCACTCCGCAACTTGCCATATATTTCTGTAATCTTTCTTCCATAATTATAATCACTCCGTATTGTTAAAATATCTAAAAACAATTCCCTTTTGACATTTTAAATTATATCTTTTTAAGTATTATATTACAACTTTCTTTATTTTTTAAACATAAAAGATAATAGAAACGCTGGAACCAGCGTTTCTATTATCTAATAATAAGGCTACTATACAGTTGATTCCTTAATATTAATCAGATTATTAGAAGAATCCTCCGCAACCGCCACCAAAGCCGCCGCATCCGAAACCGCCACAGAAGGATAAAATTAGTATAATCCAAAGCCAGCTTCCGCAGCCACCAAAGCCACTACCGAAGCCTCCACAGCCGCCTCCAAATCCATTACCGAATCCATTACCAAATCCACCACATCCGCAGCCACAGCTTTGGCAACAGCTAGGTTGGCATTGGCAACAACAAGGTTGACATTGACAGCAGCAAGAATCTTTAGAATGTCTTGACATGTTTATCATCTCCTATTCTTTTGTTAATATATATTATTCAAATTTTCTGTTTTTGGTTCTCTACTGACAAAAATAAAAATACTTTAGGAGATGTAATGAACACTAATTTAGATTTTATGTTATATTTTTTAGTAACATTTTTATAATCTTATATACAATAAAACCTGTAATACTAACAAAAAGTATATCACCACCTAAACATTCAACTAGATTTATTCCAGATAATGGTGTATATTCACCATATCTGCCCTGCATTCTATATATATAAGGTTGTAAAAATAACAGAAATCCTAGACAACCTAAAGCTGTTGATATTAATATAACTATAATATTTTCATCAGTTTTAGATGAAAATATTTTATTGCTATGCTCAATTTTGTATTTCTTTTGTATTATATTAAATATTAAAAGCATGATAAATATAAAAATTAATAATGTTATTATTTCTGCTATCAATTGTTTTATACTAATAAATTTCATAGATATGGAGTTAAGCAAAATACTTGGACTATAACCTTCAGAATAATTTCCTGACATCAAGCTTCTAATTATATATGATATACTGTAATCAATATTTATACCAGAATATCTTAATGTCTCAAGAACTTTTGTAATAATTATCATAATTGAAATTGGTATAATAGAAATCATACTAATAAATCCAATTACTGAATTAGAAAACATAGAATCAATTATAATCATAAATAATATTAATAATGTTCCAATTGCAGCTATTCTAATTATTTCAATTAAAGTCATACTAAAATAACCATCAACAATTTGCATAAATTCTTTATTACCTATATATCCCATAATTGATATATATAGATATAATATAATAAACGGTATTAATGTTATTAATATACTAATTAATTCATTATATTTAATTTGTTTTTTTGTGTATGGCCCACTTGATAAAAACATTAGCATATTCCTTTTATTAGTTCCTTGTGCTATATAATATATTGCTATAAATATAATACCTAAAATAAGATAACTGCTAAGATTTTCAGTATAACAATAATTGGTAAATGTCTGAGCAATTTGACTCTTTAAATTAAATATTTTTCTTTGTAAATTTATATAAGTTACTATGCCCCAAACTAAAAGTCCTATAATTATTGGCGCCTTAGCTGAATTAAACCATGCATAAAGCAACCCTTTATTAAAATACTTCTTCATTATTCTCCTCCTTATCAACTTTATAGATAAAGATATCTTCCAAACTTAGGTCAATTTCTTCAATAAATAGTGGGTTAAAACTTTTTAACCCATTGATGAATTCATCATCATATTCATCAGTAATAATTGTATAAACCCGTCCTATTTTACTTAATTTAAAAATGCCTTTTAAATTTAAGTCCTCCTCATAAACAGGACCGTCAAAAGCAACTTGAATTTTTTTTATTTTATTTTTCATATTCTCAATTGAATTTTCATAGGATATTCTCCCATCATTTAATATTGCGACATCATCACAAATTCTTTCAAGTTCACTTAAGTGGTGAGAGCTTATTACTATTGTAGTATTATTTTCAAATACTTCATCAGCAAATATTTTCAATAATTTATTTTTTAATATTGCATCCAAACCCGAGGTAGGTTCATCTAATATTAAATATTTAGCATTAATTGAAAATGCAAGCATTATAGACAGCCGCATCTTCATTCCTTTTGATAGTTGAAAAATATATTTTTTTGTTGGAATTTTAAATATCTTGTTAAGTTCATTAAATCTATTTTCATTAAAATCAGCATATGCATACTTGTAATATTTTAATATTTCACAAACTTTAAAATTTGTCTGAAGTATATTCTCATCAGCCACATATCCTATTTTCTTTTTAACATTTGGATTATTATATACAATTTCTTCATCATATTTTACATACCCGCTAGTACTATTATAAATTCCTGTCATACATCTTAATAATGTAGTTTTTCCAACTCCATTTGGTCCGATTATGCCCATAATCTTTCCTTCGCCTATTTTAAGATGAATATCTTTTAAAATTTGCCTGCCTTCTATCTCAAAAGACAAATTATTAATATCTATCATTATCATTCACCCCTAACTCTGTAAATATCTGAAGTGCTAGTTTCATAAATTCTTCCTTGCTTATTCCACTATAATTAGCTTTAAGTATAATTTTTTTTAATTCTTCTGAAATATACTCCATCTTATTTTCATCTACTTTCCTCTTATAATTATCTGTTATAAAAGTTCCCTTTCCCCTTAAAGTTTCAATGACACCTTCCCTTTCAAGTTCCCCATATGCCTTACTAATTGTATTAGGGTTTATTGTAAGTATTGATGACATCTCTCTAACTGAAGGCAATTTTTCTCCGCCTTTTAACGCTCCTTTTAGAATAAGTTCCTTTATTCCTAGCTGAATTTGTTCATAAATAGGAGTACTGCTCCTAGGATCAACCCTAAGCATCTTCGTTACCATCCTCTTCATTGCGTGTATATTCCATTATATAATCAATAACTAATCCTTCTCCTTCGTCAATTAGAACTAAATCAAGTTTCATTTTTTGAGGATCACTTAGTATTTTTTTGTTATTTTGATAATATGAACTATATGCATTAATATCTAGTCTAATAGGTTCTTCTTTTGTTATTTCACTTCTTTTAGTAAATTCATTTCTAAGCGAATTATAATTATCTAAAATAGCTGCTTTCTGTTTTTCATTAAGATTTTCGATTTTTTCAATATCTATTTTTTCAAAATTAAAATCAGAGTAAGTTAATCTTTTTCTCTTCGATAAGCATTCTTTTAAATCATTAGTTTCAGATAAACTACCATTTTCATCTACAGCTATAAGTGTTTTTGTTTTTAATTGTTCAATAACTTCATCTGAAGTGTTAAAACGCACTTGTTTTTGATACATTTTATTATTATTGGTGCCAAGTAAAATTGTAACAACAATTAATAAGCCTATTATAATTACAATTGATGATTTTTTCATACTTCTTCCTCCTTAATTGTATTAAGTGTACTATATCATATAGTACACTTAAATTATATTAGGAAAAACTTATATATTCAAGAAAAGATATCCTAAGTTTTCCTTAATTTTTTCTTAAGTTATGAGAAAAGAAAAAATAACTAGAGCTTTTTTAATTACCCTAGTTACTTTTACCTTATAAATCTTTCTTTTTTTCTCCATTAGCATAAATTACTAATGCAATGATAACAAATATTATAGGTCCTGATACCATAGCTATCGAGGACGAATAGTTTCCACTAAGTGAAGGTTCAATAATCGTAAATAAATTAGCTAAACCAACTACTATTGCTACTACATACCCAACAAACATTGCAAAACTTTTATTTTTAAACATTAAAAAGGGTTTTATTATATTATCTCTTTTTCTAAATGAGATATATGCTATAGCTAAAAATAAATATGGTAAAGTCATAGCAACGTTTGTCATATCTACTAAAAGCCTAAAGAATACTTTTGCACTGCTTCCACCCATTGAAACAAAAAGAACCATTACAGCCACGATTGTTGTTTGAACTAACATTGCATTTATTGGCATATCATCTTTACCGATGATTCCCATTTTTCCTGGCCAAAACTTTGCAGGTGTTCCTTCAATTAATTGTTTAAGTGGTGCATATGATAAAGTAAAAAATGCACCTGTTAGAGCTAAGAACATAGATAATCCAACGAACCTAGCAAACCAATTACCTAATTGTATAGCTAACTCATTGCTTAATCCAAATAATTGACCAATTGTATAGCCTAAATTATTCATTACCACATATGTAATATTTGCCATATTTACATTTTCTCCAGAAAGACTAGCTCCCCAATTTGTAAATATTCCAATTAAAAAGATACCAAGAGAATATCCTACAGATATAATTGCTGCTGCAATTAAAATTCCCTTGGGAAATGTTTTTTCTGGATTCTCGGTTTGGTCAACAAGACCACTAACTGCTTCGATACCGCCATATGCAAATAGCGCAAATACTAGAAATGATAATATTGAACTAGTAGTCTGATATCCTGGATTTGGGGAATTTACCAGTGACATAACTGATGAAATAGGTTCCTTAAATTGTCCCTTATTTAGTACAAAAACTATTGCTGCTCCAATTATAAGAACAATATTTAAAAGAGCAACTGCCATTCCACCAACAGAAGTTATTTTAGTAATTTTACTTATTCCTCTTTTTGAAATAATAAAGGTAGTACAAACCCACAATACCCCCAAAATACCAAGTACCTGAGTCGAATTTAACCCCAACATTCCCCATTTAGAAGTCATGTCTACTCCAAAAATAGTATTCGATAGTGGAATCCAAATTGTTGAACAAATATTTATCATCCATACTACATAGGAAGCATACCACATAAACACTCCTATAAAAGCAAATTTAGGCCCCACAGACTTTTCCATCCAGGAATATATTCCGCCTTTTTCTTCTTTGAATGCAGAACCATATTCAGCCATCATAAAAGCAAAAGGTATAAAGTATGTTATTCCTCCAAATATGTACCAAGGAATTGCACCATATCCCATAAGATAAAAGGACCTTGGCATATTTGCAAATCCAAAAACTGATGTAAAAATCATAAGAATTAAAGTAATTAAAGTCAATTTCTTTTGTTTATCATTCTTTGTCATATAGTATCTCCTCGTATTAAATTTAAACTTATTCTTATTACCAACAATAATTTAAAAATTGTTGATTAATAGAAAAAAATCTTCATAGAATTAGAATTCTTATATTTATTTAACTAATAATTTTTTTCATAAACATAGACTGTAATAGTTTACTATCATTAATATGTCTATTCAAGTCACTTTTATTACAATTTTATCAAAAGATTATTGTATTTTATTAAACAAAGTTAAATTTATTATTAATTCATTGTCGATTTATAATTATTACTGTCCAATTATTAATTATTTTATTATTGTCATAACTTAATATAAGTAATATTCTTTCTTATAATGCTTTATTAGCATTTATTAAAAACAAATAACAACTTTAGTAATAAATATATAATTAAAATCTATTTTTATTAGCTGAATTTGTAGCAAATTATATTTTTTTAAATAAGCTATTATAGAAGCAATTTTATCTGAGGAGAGAAAATGGTAAAAGAAGCTATTGACTGTATAGATGCTGGAACTGAATACTGCCCATGCAAACTTGCAGAATATGGACAATGCTTAATTTGTTCCCAGTGCCAAAGGGAAGTTTTTTGCGATTGTTTAAATTGGAAGGGAGTTTGCATTTATCAAGAACTTTATAATAATGGTTTTATAGCGAAAGATGGGCGCAAAACTTATAATTGTAATATTACAGAAGTAATAAAGTATGAAAAAGATTTGATCATCATCAAATTTAATGCCCCTCATAAGTTAGTTTTAGATTTGGTTAAACCTGGTAGTTATATATTTATAAGAACAGATGGGAATCAGTATTTTGATATTCCTATTTCTATTATGAATTCTGATATAGAAAATGATATTATTTCTATTGCTGTTGAAATTAGAGGAATAAAAACTGCTAAATTACTAAATATTAATGCTAACCAAAACATAGTAATTCGAGGCCCTTATTGGAATGGCGTATTTGGAATTAAGAATATATTAGCACAAAACAATAGTAAAGCTTTAGTTTTATCAAGGGGTATTGGACTTGCTCCTATGGTTCCTGTAATTAGAAAGCTTATTTCACAGGGTAATAACGTTAAAGTTATAATTGATAAGAATCCATTTAATATTAATTTTGCAACTGAACTGTTAAATGAATATAAGGTAGATTCAACTGAAAATTCATTATTAGATAAAGGAAATTTATCAGATCACGCAAAAGTACAAATTAAGGATGCACTCAAAGATGGAGTGCAATTTATTCATATTGCTGGAGCAGATATATTGACTTATTCAGTAATTAACTATTTAAATGACATTGACAGAAATGACGTAACTCTTTCCTGTTGTAATAACTTTAAAATGTGCTGTGGTGAAGGTATTTGTGGAGCATGTACATCAAGATTTTCTGGGCATAGAGTTAAAAGGTTCTGCAAGGAACAGGCTGACCCAAGAAATATTTTTGAAGGGAGACGATTTATATGAAGGTTATTATTATTGGTGGAGGTTGGGCTGGGTGTGCTGCAGCTCTTTCAAGCAAAAAGGCTGGAGCAGATGTTACCATCATTGAAAAAACCGATTTGTTATTAGGTCTTGGAAATGTTGGTGGCATAATGCGTAATAATGGACGTTATACCGCAGCTGAAGAATTGATTGCATTAGGTTGTGGAGAATTGATTGAAATTACTGATAGAATATCAACTCATACAAATATTGATTTTCCCGGTCATAAACATGCTTCCCTTTACAATGTTAATACTATTGAAGGAGAAGTTAGTAAATATTTAAAATCTCTAGGAATTAATCTTATGATGGAAAGCAGAGTAAATGATATCGATTTTGATGGGCAAAAAATTAAAGGTGTTTACTTAAGTGATGGAACTTATATTGAGGGAGATGTATTCATTGAAACAACAGGAACTACTGGTCCTATGGGGAATTGCATGCGTTATGGAAATGGATGTTCTATGTGCGTTTTAAGATGCCCAGCATTTGGTCCGAGAATTAGCATTAGTGAACGCTGTGGTGTTTCTGATATTCAAGGTGAGAGAGGCGATGATATTTTAGGCGCTTTCTCTGGTTCATGTAAATTAGCAAAGGAAAGTTTATCAGATGAAATTAGAGATGAGCTAAATTCTAAAGGAGTTGTAATTTTAAAAATTCCTAAAGAAGATATAAATTATGATAAATTGAGTACTAAAGTATGTCAACAATATGCTTTAAAGGAGTTTGCCGAAAATATAATTCTACTCGATACTGGACATGCAGTATATTCGAAAGGACAAGATATAATATAGTATTTGAAAATCATACTTTTTTCCTTACATATTCATTATCAAGCCACCTCATAGAAAATACAATAGGTAAAAAAATCAAAAAGTTAAGAATCTCTTTAGGTCTTACTCAAAGTGAATTTGGAAATAAGCTTAATAGAGCTTTAACAACTATCGCTAATTGGGAAAATGGACATAGAGTACCACCTAAATATATTTTAAACAATATAATAAATCTATATGATTTAGATAAAAGTTATTTCAATATATAAATAAAATTGAAGCTACCAAAAGGACTAGGCTAATCCCCTAGTTCTTTATAATTAAATTTATAGATTGTAAAATAAAATTTGTAAACTACTCAATTACTTCGTATAAAGAATTTCTGACAAGCTCGTCAACATTATTATATTTTGATCTCTTTAAAACTTGTCCTATCTTCCATTTCTCTTCTTTACTAACCTTAAATTCCATTCTAAATAATTCTGATTCTTCTATATCTTCTATTACTCCAAAATCCCCTAAAGCATTAAGACAATTTTTATCTCTATCTTTAAGATATAAATTGCTACTTATCCATACAGATGCTAAAGGCAATGCAATAAACCAAAATCCACCGTTTAAACCTAGAAATTCGTATCTAAATAGATTAATCATTTAATCATGCCCCCTGCCATCTTATTATACTGATATAGGCATAAACACCTTATAAAACTGCTCGTATCCATTCCGTTCTCTTTGGCTAATTCCTTTATTAATTCTTTTTCTGTTCCAGTAACATGAACTACAACACGTTCTGCTCTTAAATCTTCGTCCTTTTTTCTAGCTCTTTCTGTATTGGGTTTAGCTTGTCTATTCACTTTAACTTTTACCCCATTCATTACATAATATTCATTAACCATACTCTCCCCTACTCTCTTTAGGATATTTTTGATTACTAATTCTAAAGGCTTTGTGGACAATAGTACACTATTAGTACACTACTAGAAATTTAATACATCTACCTCTTCATTTGCTTTCTTAACATAACTTTCAACTGGTATATCTTTTTCATTTAACTGGCTTTTATAGAAATTTCTAAGTACTGTTTTAATATCTGCTGATTTATCATCTAGAGCATTTAAGAAATTATATAATTTTATATCCTTCTCAGTTTCTTTAAAACTAATACTTATCTTCCTAGCCATAGTTGTTCACCTACCTTTTTAAATCCTTTTGCATTATCATAAATAGGATCCTGACTAACAATTAAATTATTAAGTCTATTTTTAAATGCTAATTTTAAAACATTACTTCCTCCACCAGTTAGATAAACATATCCTTTATTAAGATTAAATTTTAATTGAAGCTCCTTATATATGGAATTGAAATGCTTATGCAATATTGGTTTAATAAAGCTTACATCTTTATTTTCTCCATTTAAGAATAAACCTTCTCTAAGAATCACCTCTCCATCTTCTAATGTAAAATTCTCTGTATATTTAGAATTAATATAATCAATTATGTCTTGGTATATATTTAACATGCCTGTAGGTATTGTCTTAACATCTATTATCTTTTTATTCACAAATACACTTATATCACTAGTTCTGCCTCCTATATCTACCACTATAAGTTGCTTTCCTCCTATTTCCTCTCTAACCTCAGATAGCATATTATAATAAACACTAGCACCTTCTGGAGCTACCTCTATATCTTCAATCAAGATTTTTCTGCTATTAATACATGCACATCTGTTATTACTTATCAATTCCTTTAGATCTTCTTTATTAACCTTGTATTGCTGTATAGGTAGCCCAATTACAACTTGGTTTATATTATCGCTTGTACTCTTTGCTAGTGCTGCAAATAACAATGGTAATGTACTTTCTTTTTGACTTTTATTCCAGTCTGTAGAAAATTCACCTTCACCTATAAAAATTGTTCTTCCATTATATATAACCTTATTATCTCCCGTAAAATTATCCATTTCGGAAATTTTGCTCAAAAAGTGAATTTTTTCAGATGTTTTTATTGCATAGTTGCCTAAATCAACACCAATAATCATGTCTTTTAACTCCTTTATTTATCATTTGTTATATCTATATGCTCCATTTGTAGGAATATTTCTTAAAATACAAGAACATTTTTTAATTTCAAGAAAAATCTATAAAAAAATATGGTACTTAGTTTATTCTAAATACCATATTTCATTAACATCTTTATTTAATTTTTTTGAAACTTCTAAAGCTTTTTCTAATGTTGGCCTACTATATTCATTCTCCCATCCACTATATGTTTTTATGCTCATACCTAGTAGCTTAGCAAATTCTCCTGGAGCCATAAGGTATTCCCTCATGCGTATTTCTTTTAATCGATTCTTAACCCCCACAATACCACCTCTAATTAGTATTGTAAAATAATTACAATACTTTGGCAAATAAATTATATAACATCATATATTATCTTATTTACCCTCTTTTACCCTCAAACTTCTTGCACAATTGTTAGTTCTATAAATATATCCTTTCTTTTCTAATCGTGATAAATACGAATGTACTGTTGATGAAGATTTTAACCCAGACATTTCTCCTATCTCTCTAATTGTTGGAGAGATTTTCTCTTTCTCCATAAAATTTTTTATAATATCTAATATTCTTTGCTGTTTTTCTGTTAGCATAAATAATCATCTCCTGTTTTAAATTTATATTTTATAAAGTATCCACGTGCAGTTTTCAGGATCATATTTTAATTCGAAAATTATCTCTTTTTCACCAATTACCGAACTACATCTAAACACCAACATTTTATTTTCTAAATCAGTGCTTATAATCTTAGATATTTTTATTACTTTATACCCATCGTTTTCTTCTATTCTAAACTTTATAGGCTTTATTCTTCCATCAGTATCAAAATAAGCTACAACTTCTATTGATTTAGAAACAACTCTCATTGTCTTTACTCCTAATCATATTAAGTATGCATGTACCACATGTTTACATCCATAGTTCTCTATAAAATTCTCCCCCTTGTTACACGAATATTAATTCGCACGAACATTTGTTTGATTATATATTACTACTTTTTGATTATTTTGTAAATAAAAAAAGCTAGGAAATCTAATCCTAGCCATGTTTTTAAATTTATTGTACTAATGTATCAACTTGAACTTTAGTATTTGCAGCCTTACTAAAGTCCTCAGACATTATTGCTGAAAATATTTTAGCATCTGTTGGTTCAAAGTTATTTACACTTCCACTGGCTGTTCCTAAAAGCTTTTTATCCTTATAGTAAAAGCTTACTTTACTTGCAAAATGGACTGGCGGTAACTTCGGTTACTGCCTTTTTTATGTAAAAAAATATGCAGCCAAATTAATGACTACATGTTCTTATCATTCTTATACTGCCTCAAATTCTACTACCATTCTTACAATTTCCCAATGTGTGTTAACATTTCCTACTAACATAGCTATACCTGTATCATAAACATAGGGGGATGTTGACTTATAATTATATATACTACTTTGCTTTAAAAAATTTGCTATTGCCTGCGCATTAAAATGGTCACAATTAAATTCTGCAGGTTGCAAGTCTTTCTGAAAATACTTAATATCTTTAATTAAATATTTACCACCAATTGTCTTTCCCACACATTGATATTTTGCTTCTGGTAAAGATAATACTTCGTGATCTAAATGATAAAAAAGTAATTTCATTAGTGTATTGTCATCATCATTTATTTCTATATTTTCGTAGGATACTAGTTTTTCTGCATCGTAATCTACTTGCATTGGAGCAGCATCTTTAATACTATGAGTACCTTGTACGTCTTTCCACGTTAGGGTATTAGTTTCCAAAGATTGATTGTTGGGTTTGCTGTTTGTCCATGCTCCACCTGAATTTAAATAATACCCATCAATAGTTGTTTCTGTAGCCATTTTGCCATCTGAATAAAAGTAATACCAATTACCATCTACATATACCCATCCGGTTTTCATAATTCCTTTACTATCAAAATAATACCAGTATCCATTATCTTTTAACCATCCAGTTGCGACTCTGCCTGTCGCATCCATGTAATGCCAATAACTTTCACCCTGTATCCAACCTGTTTCTGCCGCATTTGCGTTAATTAAACTGTTAGGTATTATAGGTACTATGCTTGATATAGATATTATTAATGCTATTATCTTTTTAAATTTTCTAATTTTCACGTTATTTCCCCCTGTCAAATATTTCATATACTAATTTATTACATTATGAACAAATTATATCATATTGTGTAAATACTTTACTATTAGAATTTGTACAAAAAAATAAAGGTAGACTAAGTATTTCTACCTAATCTACCTTTTATAAATATTTTAAAAATTTACTTGTATATTTTATCTATATTGTGTCAATTATTATAATATATAATTCAAATTACTTATCTTTTTAAATATTTTTATGATGCAGCCAAATTAATGACTGCATCTTTTTTGTTTGAGTATAATTAAGAGCCAATAGCTTTTAGAAATATAGGTGTAACAATACTGCTAAATAGATTTCCAAACATGCCTAAAGCTTTTGCAACGAATCCACCAACTTGTTGAGGATACATTATACACGTTGCAGCTAGAAAAAATCCTGATGCTGACTTTATTAAACTTGATTTTGCACTCCCCATAATCTCATCCTTTCATATATACTTTTACATAATTATACCATAAATTATGTAAAATGGCATAAAAAATAAGCAGTAGTTAGATTGCTCCTTGCTACTGCTTAATCATAAAAACATTGTATATAGATTTATACTGTATTATAATTTAATTATAAAATTAATTCTTTTATTAAGGAAGTGATATTATGTTTAAGGAAATTAAAAATCTTCTAAATAGTCAGTTTAATAGAATGCAAAATTTTGATTCTGAAAATAATAGTGCTAAGGCTGCTATAAATAAGAAGAATTCTGATTTTTCAAAAGACTTAAACAACAAAATATCATCATCTCAATCCAGAATATCTGAAATTAGAAAATCTATTCAAAATACAAAGCTATAGGTATAACTATTTTCATATCCTCATTGAATCCAAGAGTATTTACATACAACTCTTGAAAGCTTTTATCTAAAACACTAAACATATCATCAAAAGAATTGTTAACTTGTTTTTCCCTATCTAAAGAGTCTTTCAATGTGCTTGTATATCTTCCTACTATTTTAATTTTTTCTGAATAATTAAATCTAATCTGGTTCAAAGATTCCCTTAGATATTTTTTTGTTATTGGAATTAAGCAATTATTACAAATAACGAACTCTGAATATGGAAGTATAGTTTTTATTATGTTGAACATTTTGCTATAATCAGCATATTCCTTGAGTACATTACTTTTAATTGATTCAATATTTTTTCCTGCCGCCTTTATTCCATTAGCATTTAACTTTTCCTTATTATTGTTTAATTCGTTTCTAAATGGCTTTACTGTTTCTTCAGCAATAAATTCAGCTAAATCCTGCGAAAATATATTTAATATGTAATTTAAATCTCTAATTATAAAATTATCTTCGATTTTCACATAATTACCTATAGCGCTGTTTTCAAGTTCGCCAATTAAGGTATTATCTTTCAGATAAGCAACAAATTGATCATATGCATTGTCATGTAATATTTTCTCAATCAATTCTCTTCCAGTTTCAATTTGTGATAACGTATTGGTTGTATTAACTATTTCCTTATCTTCTGAAAATTTAAATCCCAATATAGGTTTTAATCCAATCTCAGTAGTAAAATTAGTTTTACCTGGAATTGTATTTTCATTTTGAGTTGTTGCGACCTCATCTTTAACCTCATTAACCGCTGATTTTAACAATCCTCCATTTATTTGCGATAAATACGAATTTAATGTATCTGTATCTAAGTATACAAAATGCCTCATGTTCTGTTCCTCCGTTATATATTTATATTTTCACTAAATTATGTTATAATAGAGGTAACTTAATCGAACTCTATTACAACTAAGAACCCATGATTGATTGGTAGTCGCATGGGTTCTTTTTATTTGGTTATATTTACATAATACTACAATGTGGACAAGGTTTCCACAAATAAAAATAAAGGGTAGCTAAATAATAGGTCAAAATATTTCTACTTGAATATTGAACTTATAAGTTATAAAATATTATCAAACCAAATAGAGATTTCAGGAGTGATTTTTGTGTTTAATACTAAGGATCCTCAAGATTTTGTTTTGCTTGTACTATGGATTTTCTCAATGTTGATTTTATTGGTACTAGCTACAAAATAATTTTGAGGCTTATGGGATTACAAATCCTGTAAGTATACTTAGTTAAATAAATTATAAATAAGTATAAAAAACATAAAATTTCACTCCTTTTTTGTTTAGATTTATTTTTGATGCCTCATTATGACTTAGTTTTAAGTATATAAATAAATTATATGAAAATAAAATATATATTAATAAACATAAAAATAAAGGGTACAGGATTAACTCCCATACCCTTAAAACTCTTGCCAAAATAATTATTTAATTTATTGAATCCATGCTCCTGTATCATCAACTTTGTAGCCATCTGGAGTTGTACAGTTCATGTATAATCCTCCATGTTCATCAAAGCAATAACATTCACCATC
>NZ_AUUU01000060.1 GCF_002760435.1 Clostridium sp. LS | reverse complement strand
ATATTTTCATAGCTTTTCGTAATAAAAATATTTATTATTTCGGTAAGCTACCACATTAATCAAGTTAACATGTATTATGTCTATACGTAAGCTAAATATTATACTTTTCTAAATCATTTTTAAAGGATTCAGTTATGCCTTTAAAGTCATATATATTTTCTATTAGTTTTTTAATTTCATTTGTATAATTTATTACGCTAGCACTTACTTCTTCTGATGATGCTGAATTTTCTTCTGCAATTGCAGCTAAAGATTCAATACCATCATAAATATTAGAGATTGAATCAGCTTCTGTATTTAACTTATTTATAGTTTCTATCATAGAACCAGCTACACTTTGTACAGACTGATTAGCTTCAAAGCTTATATCTCTAACTGTTTTTAAGCTGTCAGTCTCTTTTGCTAATATATCATATTGATTATCAATTTGACCTACTAGTAATTTTATTTCTTTTACAAATTGCTCTAAATTAGAGTTAATTTCTAAAACTGCATCTTTAGATTGTTCAGCTAATTTTCTAATTGACTCAGCTACAACAGCAAAACCTCGACCTTGTTCACCAGCTCTTGCTGCTTCAATAGACGCATTTAATGCTAATAAATTAGTTTGTTCAGATATTCCTGAAACAATTGAAACAATTTGCGTTATGCCTCTAGCTCTCTCTTCAAGGTGTGTTCCTTTAGCCTTAACGTCTTCAAATTTTTCTAGAGAAGTTAAAATGTTTTTGCTTGCATTATCTACATTTTCATAACTATTATTTATTTTATACATTGCCGCTTCAAGTTCTAGCTTATTTGAATTTTCATTTTTAACTATACTCCTTAGTGCCTGAATATTTCCATTAAGTGCTTGTACTGCGCTATCTGTATTTTGCGCTTGAGTAATAGCACCTTCTGCTACTTGTTCAACAACACCACTTATTTCATTAGATGTATGATTCATAGTATCGGATATCTTATTAATAGTATCTACAAAAGTACTCATTTCATCTGTAACACCTTTAAATCCTACAAAATCCGCTTGTATAACTTTCTTGTGCTCTTTAAGAAGTTTAAATATTTCCTCAAAAAAATCGTTTGTTGCAATACTACCATCAATATTATATTGATTATTAATAATTCTATTTATTTCTTCTTTTATTTGACTTAAAGGAGACATCATTAGAGAAGCTCCTATGAAAGACCCAAAGCCGGCTACAATGCTCCCAATAATACTCTTAATAATATTGTCCATGCCTAACATAGGTACTAGTACCACCGCTGACAATACAAATGTAAATAATCCTATTTTAGCTCCAAAATTCTTAATAAATCCTAATGAAAATAATCTATTAAAGAAATATTTCTTATTATAATATATATCTTTATCAAAAGTGAGTTTTAATTTTAATTCGGTATCAGTTCTTAAAACCTCTTTTATATCTACTTTCTCGTTAAAATGTTCGCATGACCCATTTAACATTCCAAGAAAATAGTCAAACATTCCTCTAGAAGAATTATAACTAAATATAGCTTCTCTATTTGAAATAGGTTCAATTAATACTAAAGGTGGCTTTGCTCCTGAAAATTTCTTTGTCATTACTATATGTACATCAAACATTGACTTTAAAAAAGAATAAACATTATCATGTTTGAAAAATGCAGGGTAGTCATGACTAAAAGTTTTTATGTTATCCTGCCCAATTAATCTCCATAACTCACCTACCCCCATGTTTTGTTTTTGAGCTATATATGATATTACTTTTTTAACCTCATCATCATTAACATTCTCAATAGGTGAAAATATTTTGTTGCTTCCCCAGCCAACATTATCCATTGCATCATTAACAACTGAATTTCCGAATAGTTTACTATTAGTTCTCATCCAAGTCGAAACAACTGTCCCCTTCATAAATTACTCCTCCTACTTTATTTTAATCAAGCTTACTCTGCTTATAAATTTATTCTCATTATTAATTATACATTAATACCAATTTGTTGTTAATAAGAGATTCACAAAAAATAATTAATATTATTAGAGAATATAAATCCTTTTATTAAGATAAATATACAGACTAAAACCATTTTATTGAGTTGATACAAAATAAGTTGTATGATAATTCTATTGAGTATTGATATTATAAATATCTAATTTCTATTACTCAAATTGATGATGATATACCTAAATATCGTCACTTAATGTAATCTTAATAAAACTTATTTTATTCTAAAGAGGTGATTTAGTATTGATATTTTCCAATCTCGTATTAAATAAAGAAGAACCTATTTACATTCAAATCGAAAGACATATTAAGTTAGGAATTAAAAATGGGGAATTAAAAAAAGATAGTAAACTTCCTTCAACTAGAGAAGTGAGTAAATTTTTGAATATAAGTAGAAACTCTGTTATTTCAGCTTATGAAGAACTTGAAAGCATTGGAATAATAACTACAAAAAGAGGCATAGGTACTTTCATCTCTATTGAAAGTGAAAATGAAAGTTATGAATATAATGTAGACTATTTAAGTATTATGAACAATTACGGAGATACCCTAAAAAAATTTGATATTATAAAAAATGAATTACCATATAAAAAAGGAATGATATCTTTTAAGTCTATCTCTCCAGAAAGTCATTTATTTAATCTCGATGATTTTAAAAGAGCTCTTTTGGACGCTTGGACTTATGAAGAGTCCAATTTACTTAATTACGGATATGCGAAAGGTTATAAGCCTTTAATAGATTATTTTTTTAATTATATGGAAGAAAAACGTGTAATCACTGTTAATAAAGACATCCTTATAACAAATGGTTTTACTGAAGCCTTCGATATAGTTATTAGTTCCTTAACTAAAAAAGGAGACATTATATTATGCGAAGAGCCAACTCATAATACTGCTCTAAAACTTATGAAAGCCTATGGTCTTAAGGTTGTCCAAGTGAAAATGGATAAGGAAGGACTTGATTTAGACTCCTTGGAGAATGCCTTAAGCAAATATAATCCAAGGTTTGGATATTTAATTCCTTCATATAATAATCCAACAGGGATTGTAACTAAAACTGAAAGAAGAAAAGAAATATACAAACTTTTTAGAAAATACTCTGTCCCAATAATAGAAGACGGTTTTAATGAAGAACTATTATATTCAAGTTCACCTATTGACCCTATTGCCTCACTATGTGGAAGTGGTAATGGAGTTATTTATATTGGAAGCCTTTCTAAAATATTATTCCCAGGGCTTCGAATTGGATGGATATTTGGAGATGAAAAACTTATAGATGTTTTAGAAAGCGTGAAGAGAGGAAAGAATATTCATTCTTCTTTTTTAGATCAAAGTGTATTTTACTATTATTTAAAAAGCGGTGCTTTTAATAGACATGTTAAAAATGTACGAAAGTATTATAGAGATAAATATAACCTTGTCTTAGAAATGATTGAAAAATATATTCCTTATGAATATATAACTGGTGAGGGTGGTCTTCATGTATTTGTAAAATTGAAGAATAACATAAATGCCCGCGAACTTCTAGATCTTTGTTATAAAGAAAATGTATTATTTATGCCTGGTGATATATTTTATGAAAATTTCGACTCAGAAATAGTTAATGATACTATAAGTGAATTTGCTAGCCACAATAAAATCGTCCAAAAAGGCAGTGACACTTTTAGAATTGGCTTTGGGAGAGTCAAAGATGATGACATTAAAAAAGGTATCAAAATAATTGGAAAAAATATTAAAATTTTAGAAAATAATAGCTGAAATTATATTTTTATTACCTGACCACACTAATGTGTGTGGTCGGGTAATTTTTACATTAATTAATTTTTTAATGCTTGAAGTGCAGCTATATTTAATAAACTCCATGGTTTATTAAAATGTGGCTGGAAGAAGAAATCTGTCATAGCAAGCTCTTCCACCGTCATTCTGTTTTGAATTACTACTGATAATGTATTCATAAATTGTGTTAAATCTAAATTTGAAATTATTTGACCACCTAATATTCTTTTGCTGTCTTTATCATACACTAATTTTAATAATGCTTCTTCAAAAGTAGGCATAAATTCAGGTCTATAATTATCAGTTACTGAAACTGAATCTATATTAAATGATGTAGTATTCCTTGCAACTTCTTCAGTTAATCCTGTAGATGCTATACATTTTTTATATATTTTAATTCCTGATGTACCTTGTGTTCCCATATATTTAAGTTTAGGCTCAACTATATTATGTGCAATTAATGTCCCCATTCTAACCGCATTAGTAGCTAGTGGTATATACCTTGTGTCATCGGCAGGATTATATTTTACAACACAGCAGTCTCCTGCCGCAAATACATCTTCTTTACTTGTTCTCATGTATTCATCAATCATAATCGCACCATTTTCCAAGGTCTCTAATTTTCCTTTTACAAGGGCAGTTGCTGGTGCAAATCCAATACAAAGTATAACCAAATCGGCTTCATATTCACTATTCTCAGTTACCACATGAGAAACTTTACCATCTTGTCCCTTAAATAACTTAACTTTTTCTCCTAATGCTAGATTAATTCCATGTTCCTTAAATTGTTCTTCCGCAATATCTGTGAATTCTTTGTCTAAATATTTTGACATTATTCTTTCTTCAGCATCAATTAAAGTTACATTCTTATCTTTCATTTTAAAGGCTTCAGCAAGTTCTACTCCAATATATCCTGCACCTATTACAACTACGTTTTTTGCATCGCCGCCTCTTGCCTCAATTTCTTTTGCATGATTATAATTTTTACATAATAGAATATTGTCTAAATCTCCGCCTTCAAACTTAGGAACTATTGGCCAAGAGCCCAATGTTAAAACAAGTTTGTCGTAATTATCTTCAAATACTTCGCTGCTTGCTAAGTTTTTCACTTTTATAGTTTTATTATCAAAATTTATATCTAAAACATCATGCTTCATTTTTGTCGTAACTCCTAAAGCACTTAAATGCTCTGGAGAATTATAGAATAATTTTTCCGTTTCAGTAACAACTCCACCAATACTTAGAGCTATTCCGCAAGATAAAAATGAAATATTATCATTTCTTTCATATACTATAACTTCACTTTCTGGGTATAATTCTCTTAAATTAACAATAGCAGCTGTTCCTGCATGGGTACATCCTATTACAATAACTTTCATATAATTCCTCCTTAAATTTTCTAATAATTATTTCTTAACAATAATTATTATCTACAAATAATTATACATCTTAAATTAAAAAAAAGAAATAATTTTCTCTTATTCTATAACAAAGTATTTTATTAATTAATAATCTTTTCTGCTACTTAAACTTTTATAATTATAATATAGTCTTCTGCACTTACTTATATAATATACTTTAATTCATCCCTCCTTAATAAGGATAAATAGTATAAAAAAGAGAAAAGTAAAAATAATTTCTTATTTATCACTTTCCTCTTTTTATTAGACAATAAATATTAATCAACAAGCTTATTAATACTTACCAAATTCAACATCATTTAAATTTATTTTAAAACGGTTAGATGTTGCAGCTGCCTCTTTATACGAAATTCTATCATTCATATTATAGGTTTGTTTCACTCTATAATTTTTTAATAACTCATTCTTATTATTTCTAAGCTTAAAGCTAGAAACCATTTCCTTTAGTACTTCTGACTGACTTGAAAGTTCTTCACTTGCCGCTGCACTTTCCTCAGCTGTTGCAGAATTCGTTTGAACAACCTGAGATACTTGTTCAATACCCACATTTATTTGTAGTATCCCACTTGCCTGCTCATCTGAGGATGCTGCTATTTCTGTAACAAGTATTGCTGCTTTTGATACTCCATCAACTATCTCATTTAAAGCTTGTGCAGTATTATTGGCAATTTCAGTTCCCTTTTCAGATTTCCTTATTGAACCTTCAATAAGAGCTGTAGTTTCCTTGGCCGCATTTGCACTTCTTGCCGCTAAATTCCTTACTTCTTCTGCTACTACTGCAAATCCCTTGCCATGCTGACCTGCCCTTGCAGCTTCTACAGCAGCATTAAGTGCAAGAATATTAGTTTGAAACGCTATTTCATCTATAACTTTTATTATTTTTGAAATATTAGCAGAGGATTCATTGATTTCTCCCATAGATTTAAGCATTTCATTCATATGCTTATTTCCTTGTTCCGCATTCTCCTTTACCTTTAGAGCAAGTTCCTTGGCTGAATTTGCATTAGCAGCATTTTCTTTAGTTTGTGCTGCCACTTGAGTTATAGAAGATGTCAATTCTTCAATAGCACTTGCCTGTTCTGTTGCTCCCTGCGATAATGCCTGACTTCCATCTGAAACTTGGCCAGCACCAGTAAAGACTTGATCTGAAGCGGCATTTATTTCACTAAGTATAGCATTCAATGAATCGATTATTTTATTTAATGAAATAGATATATTTTTAAAATCTCCTTTAAATTCTCTTACTGTATCAATCATAAGATTTCCTTCGGATATTTGTCCTAATATTTCTGAAATTTCGTTTACTACATGTTTTAAAATCTCTTCAGTAGTATTAACAGACTTAGCCAATATTCCAAATTCGCCTTTATAATGCTCACTTACAGGAATCCCTAAATTTCCTTTAGAAATTTCCCCCATAACATTTACAACTTCTTTAATTGGATTAACCATTGCTCCTATTAATTGATTTACCCCTCTAACTACATGCCTAAAATCCCCATTATGTTTTGTCTCATCTGCCCTTATATCTAAATTTCCTTCTATAGCAGCATTTGCAAGCATATTAGCATCTGATACTAGACTTCTTATATTTTCTACCATTTTGTTTAAGGACGGTGATATTTCATCATTTTCATCTTTCATAGGTATATCCACATTTACATTACCTTCAGCGATTTTATTCATTGCACCAATTATATCGTTCTGTAAACTATCTGCAAAAGAATCCATAACTTTAGCCATTTGACCCACTTCATCATTTGTTTTAATATTTGCTCTTTCCCCAAGGTGTCCCTTATTCATTTCTTCAATCATATGTAATACTCTTTTTATAGGTTTAGTAATTAAACTAGAAATATATAATCCAATTAATATAGATGCAATAATAACTAATGAGCATACTACACCCATTACTAATATAGTTCTAATAACATTTTTATTATTTTCATCACTTTTTTCTTTGGCTTCATTTACCTTCATATTAATTATGTTATCTATAAGATTTTGTTCAGCCTTTACAGCTTTCCCAAGTCCGCCATCTTCATTATTCATAGCAAGCGCTTCACTATCTTTATTAGCTTTAGCAAGTTCTAATGTTTTATCTAGTTCAGTTTTAAATACTTTTCTTGCCTCTAAAAAATCATTAAATTCCTTTCTCATATCACTTGATGTAATGGTTTTATCAAAAGAGTCTGCTAATTTAGTAATATTAGCCCTTCTCTCCTCGATTCTATCTGTAATAGCCGAAATTTCACTAGGTGATTCTGCAATAATTACATCACGTACATCCATTCTCAAGGTTTGATATATTGCTGCTATTTGCCCCATTTCTGAAATAGGAACTGTCATATCTTCATATAATTCATTATCCAAAGTTTTTGCTGCATTTAAGGAATAAATTCCATAAGCACCCATAAATCCAAAAATTAATGAAATTGCAACAAAACTTAATATTAATTTTCTGCTTATTTTTAGATTAATAAACCATTTCATACTTCTTTCCCCCTCATACCCATAATTCATTAAATTAGTAACAATTTTAATTTTTCCTACCATTAACTTACTTAGAAATCCATTTTATAATTATAACTACATTGAGTATTATTATGTTGTCTACAAAATACAATTAGCTATATTCAATTGCATTTTGGGACTTCTCCTTTCCTCTTTGATAATTCTCTGAATTTTCTGAATTAAAATCGCATACTTTAACCTCGTGAAAATAACTACTAGAGTATTTAAGAATAATCTAATAATGATTATATTTCTAATTAAAATTGTAATGCTTTATAGTATAAAATGTCAATCATTGTATTATTTTTTAACTTATTATGTAAATTTATGCAAATAAAAGACTGCTAAACAATTTCCATTTTAACAGTCTATTACTTAAAAATTTTATTTACTATTATCTATATTAATTTAAATTGTTTTAATCCTTTATAAATTCCACCATTCTCAATAGTATCTGTTCTATATTGCACAATTTTAAGAATCTCTGGACTGCTATTTCCCATAGCAATTCCATATTTTACATACTTAAGCATATCAATGTCATTTAAACTATCTCCAAATGCATATGTATTATCAATATATACACCCAAATGTTTTATTATTGCTTCTATTCCTTTTACCTTTGTAAATCCCTTAGGAACTAACTCAATAAATTCTGTATTATGATATATACAATCAAACTCTTTATCAATAGCTTTAAATGCCTCCTCAAAATTACTACTCTTGGTAACTCTGCAAGTGATTTTATTAATGTGATACTCTTCTCCAGTAATTGGTTTTATCTTATCCCCATGCTTTTCTTTAAATTTTGCCACAGAAAATAATCCCCCCTGAGAAAAATCATCCTCATCCATATATAAATAATCCTGTCCTTCCAATACACAAAGTACGTTATGCTTTCTTAATGCGCTAATGGCATTATTAGCTATTTCTTTTTCTAAATCAATATTATAAATGACATCTCCTTTATATTCCACATAAGCACCGCAAGCTGCTAATACTCCATCAAAACCTAAATCTATTAAATCCTGTGGAATCATTGCCCTTGCTCTTCCTGTTGATATAAATGCATAATGTCCATTATCTTTTAATTCTTTAATTCCCTGAGCTGCACTTTCTGGTACGCCTATTTTATTGTTATATAAAGTTCCATCAATATCAAAAAAAACTGCTTTTCTCTCCATGTTTCCCCCTAGCCAAAATAATATTTCCTATACTTCATAATACAATAACTTATAAAAAAAAGAAAATACCTGAAATTTTAAATCGTTAAATATTATCAGGTTCTTTTTAACCACTGATATTAATTTAATTGTAATTTATTATCATCAAAGGTAATATATATTGTTTCTTTAAAATAATATAATAATGGCATTAATTTTTAATTATGTTGAAGTTTAATTGTAAATTATAAATAAATACTATTAAGAAAGACAAGGTGATACTTGAGTGGATATAAGAAATATTATCAATCAATTGACACTTGAAGAAAAAGCATCGATGTGCTCATGCAAAAATATTTGGGAAACTCAAGATATAGAAAGACTAGGGATTCCTTCGTTAACCTTAGCTTATGGCTCAAATGGTCTTGTAAAAAGATCTGCTACCCTTTCTGACATTATTCCTTCAACGTGTTTTCCTACACCTTCTGCTTTATCATCATCTTGGGATGTAGACTTAGCTTATGCTGTTGGTAAAGCTATTGCAGAAGAATGCGTAGCAGAAAATGTAAATCTACTTTTAGGACCTTCTATGAATATTCAACGCTCTCCCTTAAGCGGGAGAAACTTCCAATACTTTTCAGAAGATCCTGTACTAAGTGGGGAAATTTCTGCATCTTTTATTCAAGGACTTCAAAGTGAAGGTGTAGGTGCCTGTATAAAAGATTATGCCGGAAACAATCAAGAATACCACAGACAAAATATTAACAATATTATTGGTGATCAACCATTAAATGAAATCTATTTATATAATTTTGAAATAGCCGTAAAAAAAGGACATCCCTTTGCAGTTATGGCAGCTCACAATAATATAAATGGAATGCCTTGTGCAGAAAATAAACTTTTATTAACTGATCTTTTGAGGAATCAATGGAATTTTGATGGATTAGTGCTATCAAACTGGTATGGTGTAGATTCGATAATAGACTCATTAATGGCAGGTTTAAATTTAGAATTGCCTGATTCATACATTAATAGTAAATCAATAGTTGATGCTGTTCTAAATGGTGCTTTAGACCCAGCAGTCTTAAATAAGGCTGTGGAAGATATAATAAATATAGTATTTAGAATTGCTCATAATCAAAATTCATATGATACTTATGATAAAGAGAAGCACCATGATTTAGCAAGAGAAGCTGCTGAAAATTGTATGGTCCTTCTAAAAAACAGACACAACATATTACCACTAAAAAGAGAAAGATTAAAAAATAAGAGAATAGCTATAATTGGAGAATATGCAAAGAATCCAAGATATCAAGGTACTGGTACTTCCTCTGTCGTCCCTACGATACTTGAAAATCCTTATAACGAAATAACCAAATTAGTTGGAAATTCAATCAAAATCAATTATGCAAAAGGATATAATACTTCCTCTGATGATACAGGCGAAGATGATAATACTCTCCATAGAGAAGCAAAGAGGGTTGCCAAGGAATCTGATGTAGTTATAATATTTGCAGGGACTCCTGACTCCTATGATGCAGAAAATGAAGATAACAAAGATGCTAATTTACCTGAAAATCAAATAAAGCTAATTAAAGAAATTAGCAAAATACACAAAAATGTTATTTTAGTACTTAACAATGGTTCACCGCTAACTACTTCATCATGGTCTAAATACCCTGATGCTATTTTAGAGGCATGGCTTGCAGGTCAGGCAAATGGAAGCGCTATTGCTAATATTTTATTTGGAATAGTAACTCCATCTGGGAAGTTATCATCTACATTTCCCATGAAGTTGTCAGACACTCCTACTTACCTAGATAATGTTAGTCCTGAAAATCATCTAGAATATAGAGAAGGAATTTTTGTTGGCTATAGATATTATGACAAGAAAGAAATTCCTGTTGAATTTCCTTTTGGTTTTGGATTATCTTATACTACCTTTAACTATAGTGATTTAACATTAAGCAAAGATGTAGTAAGAGATACTGATATTGTTGAAGTAAAACTAAAAGTAAAAAATACCGGCAAATATTTTGGTAAAGAAGTTGTAGAACTTTATGTAAGAAATATAATTAGTTCTACACCAAGACCTGAAAAGGAGCTGAAGGCCTTTACAAAAATACCTCTTTTCCCTGGAGAAGAAAAAGAAGTAACCTTCTATCTTAGTACAAGAGATTTCTCCTACTACGATAGAGCAACAAACTCTTGGGTTGTAGAAAGTGGTCCATATGAAATATTAATTGGTAAGTCTTCAAGGGATATAGCACTATCTAAAAATATATACATTCAATCAGCTTATGTACCAGTTCCTAAATATGCTGAAAATACACTAATTGGCGAATTCTTAACTAACCCAAATGCCAGAGCTGTTATTGAACCAATACTTCAAAATATAGCTGAATTGATTACGGGTGACAAGGAAACCCAAGAAGAAATTATAAATTACCTTAAATACATCCCTATTAATAAATTATCTGTTATAAGTAATGGCGATTTCACCAATGATATGTTAGATAATATCCTTAAATCAGTAAATGCATCTTGATTATTAAATAAATTAATAGAAAGGCGGTGACCATAATTTATAATGACACATTAGTTAATTACTATTCCCAAAGCAACTTAAATTTAGAGTTACTATCTTTCTATAATGATTGGAAGATACGCTACTTAAGGCCTACAAATGATTTTCCTACTCTAAAGGAATATCTATTTTATGCGCTGGATCAGCCTGCTCCTAAAAATGCTGTTACAGTTTCAGAGGCAATGGGCTATGGTATGATAATATTCCCGCTGATGAGTAAATTTGATCTTACTGCTAAAATTCACTTTACAGCAATATATAATTATATAAAATCTTACCAAAGTTTTTATAATCCCAATTTAATGGCATGGCAACAAATTAAAGATTCTAATGGTAATATTATTAATGCTGAAGCTGAAACCTCTTCTGCAACTGACGGGGATATGGACATTAGTTACGGACTGCTTCTTGCACATAAAATTTGGGGAGAAAATGATAAAATCAGCTACAAAAATGAAGCAATCAAAAGAATTAATGCTCTAATGGATAGCTGTGTAAATGAAAATGATTATATCTTAACTCTGGGAGATTGGGTAAAGGGATCGAAAATTAATAAATTCCAATATGTAACTAGAAGTTCAGATTTTTTAAAGTATCATATCCGGGAATTTTGTAAATTTGATGTACAAAACAGTCATAAATGGCAAATGGTGATTAATAAGATTGACTCAATAATTTCTAAACAAATGCAGAAAGAAAGTAAATCAAACGGGCTTATGCCCGATTTTTTCATAAAGTATAAAGATACTTATATAGCACCTAAAATCAAAATCTTAGAAACTGTTCATGACGGAGATTATTACTTTAACAGCTGTAGAATTCCCTGGCGTTACTCTATGGATATTATTATAAATAAAACCCCGGTAACAGAAGAATTGCATACTCTCAATAATTGGATTAAAAAAAATACTTCATATGACCCAGAAAATATAAGCTCTGGCTATTATATAGCTAATGGGCCTCCCGGATCTTCTTTTGGTTCAAAAAACAACTTATCATTTATTGCACCTTTTCTAGTTAGTTCTCTTATAGAAAAAGAACACGATCATTGGACTATTTCCTTATGGGAAACTTTAATACAAAAACCAATAAGCAAATGTACCTTTTATGAAAATACACTAAAACTTTTAGCTATGATAGTTGCTACTGGGAATTGGTATATAGACTAAAACTAGCTGTAAATCAGAGAAGAAATAACAAGTTATAAGTGGTAAGTGAAAAGTTAAGGAGAAACTCGCCTTTGGCAATTTCTAAAAATATTTTTTAGGAAAACCAAAGGCTTTTTTCTTAAAAAATATAAATTATTATTAATGTTAATTCCTATTTTCAATATATAAAGCTTTTCTCATAAAATAGAATCCATATTAGTAATTCTATATTCTATTAATTTAATAATTTTTTTATTAACATGAATAATTTTGTAATTTATGTGAAAAATACAAAAATGAGCTTAAATTTTATAGGAGTGAATTACATATGAAGGTTGGAATTCCTAAAGGACTATTAAATTATAAATATTCTGGCTTCCTTGAAAAATTCTTTTATGAACTCGGAGCAGAAATAGTTACATCCCCTGATACAAACAAACAAATCTTAGATGCAGGCGTAAAACATTGTGTAAATGAAGCATGTTTACCAATGAAGATTTTCCATGGCCATGTAGCGGCTATTAAAGATAAATGCGATATTATCGTTATACCAAGAATAATGCAGCTTTCAGAGCATGAATTTATTTGCCCTAAATTTTGTGGACTTCCAGAAATGATTGTAAATAGTGTACCTAACATGCCCAAAGTTACTATGGCTCCTATTTATGCAACATCAAAGGAAAAATTATATAAATGGGTGCTTTCTACTGGAAGCATGATAACAAATAATAAGAAAAAAATTAAGAGAGCCTATTATGAAGCATTAAACGAGCAAAATAAGTCTCAAATAGGAATAAAAAGTGAAGGTTATAAAATAAATATAGCCTTAATTGGCCACCCCTATAATGTTTATGACAATTTTATTAATATGAATTTAGTAAAAAAACTCAATATGCTTGGCGTCGGAATTATAACAGAAGAATTTATAGATGAAGATTCTATCTCTCTTAAAACAAAAGATTTATTTAAAAGACCTTTTTGGACTTTTGCAAGAAATGCATATGGAGTATCAACATATTTATCAGAAAATAAAAAAGTAGATGGCATAGTATACATATCATCCTTTGCATGTGGCATAGATTCTGTAGTTATAGACTTAATAAAAGAAAAAACTAAAGACTTTCCTTTTTTAATATTAAAAGTTGACGAACATACTGGAGAATCTGGATTTGATACTAGAATAGAAGCTTTTGTTGACATGTTAGAAAGGAGGCAATAACATGAAAATTATGACACCTCACCTTGGAAATGTATATCTCGTTGCCAAGGCTACTTTTGATGCCCTTGGTGTAGATTACCTAAT
This sequence comes from Clostridium sp. LS, assembly GCF_002760435.1. Taxonomy (GTDB): domain Bacteria; phylum Bacillota; class Clostridia; order Clostridiales; family Clostridiaceae; genus Clostridium. The sequence continues at coordinate 19,227 of NZ_AUUU01000060.1, read as the reverse complement.
CCCAGAATTCAACAGCAAGAAATCATTAGAAATAGGTTCCATGTATTCACCTGAGGATATGTGTTTACCATTTAAGCTTATGATGGGAAATTATATTCAAGGAATTGAAAACGGAGCAGATACAATAATAATTACAGGAAGCTGCGGCCCTTGCAGATATGGCGAATATTGTGAATTACAAATCAATATCTTAAAAAAACTAGGTCATGATTTAAATTTTATTGTATTAGATAAGCCCTCAGAAATAGGTTTAAAAGAATTTTTAAATAGGATATCCTTTATATCTTCAAATAGTAATAAAACTACGGTTCAAAAATTAAATGCTTTACGCGTTGGATTTAAGGTTTTAAATCTTATTGATAAAATCGAGGCAAAAGCGCATTATTTAGCTGGATATGAAAAAAACAAAGGAGAATGTAAAAGATTGCTAAATAAATGCAGAATTGATGCAGCAAATAGTAATAATCCAAATGAAATGATACGAATATTAAATACTTATGATAAAAGTCTTAGTTCCATAGAAATATATAAAGATAGGAATCCATTAAAAATAGCTATTATAGGCGAAATTTATACAATAATAGAACCATTCTCAAATCTCTTTATTGAAGATAAACTTATGGAATACGGAGTTTCAACTCAAAGAAGGCTTACTCCAAGTTGGTGGGCAAAAGATTCACTCATGTCAGTTCTTGGAATTAATTCATTAGATATACGGAAAGCCTCAAAAGAATATCTTCCATTATATATTGGCGGCCATGCAAGGGAATGTATTGGGGAAGCAGTACTGGCTACGCAAGAAGGATTTGATGGCGCCATTCAAATATTCCCAATGGGATGCATGCCTGAAATTGTATGCAAAGCTATGCTTCCTACTATATCTAAAGATAAAGATTTTCCTATCTTAACTCTTGTAGTTGATGAAATGACTGGAGAAGGTGGATATGTTACAAGGATAGAAGCATTTTTAGACTTATTAGAAAGGAGAAAACAAAATGTATTATCTAGGTGTTGATGTTGGCTCAGTAAGTACTGATATTGTTCTTTTAGATAGTAGCATGAATGTAGTTGAAAAACTATATTTGAGAACAAAAGGAAAGCCAATAAATGCAATTCAAGAAGGTTTCAAAATTCTAAAGGAAAAATATAAAGATGAAGAGATAAATGCAGTTGGAACTACAGGCAGCGGAAGACAGATTGCATCATTTATAATCGGTGCAGATGCAGTAAAAAACGAAATTACAGCTCACGCATGTGCAGCATTAGAAATAGATAAAGACGTTAGAACAATATTAGAAATAGGTGGGCAAGATTCTAAAATAATAATATTAAAAGATGGTATTGCCATAGATTTTGCTATGAATAATGTTTGTGCCGCCGGAACTGGTTCTTTCCTTGATAGGCAGGCCGAACGATTAGGAATTCCAATAGAAGAATTTGGTGATTATGCATTAAACTCAACAACTCCACTTCGAATAGCTGGAAGATGTGCGGTTTTTGCAGAATCCGATATGATACATAAGCAACAGCTTGGCTATAACGAAGCTGATATAATAAACGGATTGTGTGAAGCTCTTGTTAGAAATTATCTTAATGATATCGGTAAAGGCAAAGAAATATGTTCTAAAATATTCTTTCAGGGCGGTGTTGCTGCTAATAAAGGAATGAAATTTTCTTTTGAAAAAGCTTTAGGCAGCGAAGTGTACGTACCTGAACATTATAATGTCATGGGTGCCATTGGCGCTGCAATTATTGCTAAAGAAACAGTTGATAAAACAGGTGTAACTAATTTTAGAGGTTTTGATATAGCAGATTCCAACTTCATTTCTAGTAGTTTTGAATGTGAAGGCTGCTCCAATAGATGTGAAGTTGTAAGAATAAAGAATGAAGATATTATAATAGGCTGTTTTGGAGATAGATGTGGAAAATGGACTAATACCATGAATGAAAAAATTGATAAGGGAGCATAATTTAAAACTATCTAAAATTAAATAAATAATAATCCCCTAAGCACATAAAACCTTAGGGGATTACTTTAATTTAACTACATTTATAATAATATATTTTATATAATATATATTCTAACACTTCACCGAAATATTAAAATTTCCTTTTCAGTTCCTTTTGTAATTTAGAGATACCCTTCCATTGAGTTTTTTCTCTTGAACGTAAGCTCATATTTTCTTTATATTTAGCAAACTCTGCTTCTTTCTTAAGCTTTAAATAATTACTCCACCTTTTCTTAGATAATTCTCCAGTTTCTAAAGCAGCTTTTACAGCACATCCGGGTTCCTTATCATGCATGCAGTCTTTAAATTTGCATCTTTTAGCTAATTCTTCAATATCATCAAATGCTATATCTAATCCTTCTGATACATCCCACAATCCTAGTTCACGCATACCTGGTGTATCAATAATCATAGCATTATTTTTAAGTTTTATGAGCTGCCTATGAGTTGTAGTATGACGTCCTTTACTATCATCTTCACGAATATTATTAACTTTCATTATTTTTTCACCAGAAAGTGCATTTACAAGTGATGATTTTCCTATACCTGAAGATCCCAAGAACACTATAGTTTTAGATTCTCCAATATAAGTCCATAATTCCTCCAAGCCTTCGCCTGTAACTGAACTCACACCTATTATAGGTACAAAAGGAGCTATTTCTTCAATTTTTTCTCTATATGAATTATAATCATCACATAAATCCAATTTTGTCATTATAATTACTGGTGAAGCTCCACTTTGCCACGCTGCTGCTAAATATCTTTCTGTTCGTTTGATATTAAAATCATTGTTTAGTGAAAGCATTATAAATACATAATCAAAATTAGCAGCTACAATCTGTTCCACTTTATTATAAGAATCAAGCCTTGAAAATTTGCTCTTTCTTTCAAGTACGTAATATATAATATCTTCCCCCAACGCATTGTGTTTCACTAGAACAAAATCACCTATAGTAGGATATACATTATATATCTTAGCATTATAGAATAAAGCCCCTTTTAACTTCGCATCATTTTCTCCATACTCGGTCACAATCTTATACTGATCCTTTTGAACTTCAATCACCCTTGCAGGTACTAAATCAGTTGATGATATATTAAGCCCATCTACTTGTTTTTCAAAAAAGTCGTCATATCCATATTGTCTTATATAATTATTCATTTATTTCCTCCATATTAGGCACATGAAAGAAAATAATAGGGATTTACATTTAACCAATCATTTAATTAAATGTGCCATAATTAAAATTTTTTTCTATCACGATATAAATTTTTCATATTACATATTCCTTTCATTGATTGCTTAATTATTCTTAAAAATGGGCAAAAAAATTCCGCAGACACAACCTCAAAAACGGCTGCTATCCACGGATACATTAATAAAACTAATTAAATGAAATTTATATTTCACTTAAATACAATTAAAACTTTCCTTAATAGTCAGTATATTTATGAAAGGTTATTATAGCCGCAAAAATGCATAACAAACAAAGGGGGTACCCCTCTATAAAATCACATTTTCGCCCATATTTAGTTTTAACAAGCAATCACCTTTACACTTGCTTTCATAAAACATTTCTCCTTTCATAATATTTATTGTATTTTACAATAAATACCTTAATAAATAAACAATACCACTTAGAACAATCGTTGTCAATTATAAAAATTAAATTTTCAACTTAATTTAATCGGCTACTCCGAAAATATTATAGTTTATTATACTTCTTTCTTATATAAAAATAAACAGGAAGGCCTAACAAAGTTATAACTACACCATATATTGCACTTGAAAAATCTGTTATAAATGTACTTACTAATATGTACATGCCTCCTACTATGCCTATTAATGGAACAACAGGGTATAAGGGCACTTTGTACGATGATACTAATTCTTTATGTTTTCTTCTTAAAATAAAAATTCCACAAACACACATAACAAAAAATATCCACATTACAAAAACCGCTAAATTGGTTAATGTATCAAAAGATCCGCTTAATACATATAAGCTTGCAAGTATAACTTCAAATGCAAATGCATTAATAGGTGTTTCAAATTTTTCATTAATTTTTCCAAAGAATCTTGGAAAAGGGAATAGATTATCAGTTGCCATGGCAAATGGAATTCTAACTCCAGTCATTAAATATCCATTTAAAGCACCAAAGATAGAAACCATTATTCCTCCTGCTATTAAAGCTGCACCTACGTCGCCAAATAGTATTACGGCAGTATCTGAGGCTGGTTTAGATGAAGCTATTACCTCCTTCACCGGCATAACATTTATTATTGCAATATTAATTAATATATAAACTACTATTATTGTTATCAAACCAATAATTATAGATTTGGGTAGATCCTTTTCTGGATTCTTAAGTTCTCCAGCCATGTTTCCTACACTGATCCACCCATCATAGGCCCATAAGGTTCCAAGTATTGCCGCACCAAATCCCGCTGCTCCTAATGAAGGCGAAGAAACTATTGGAGATGTGAAATCGTGAGCTGTACCATTTATTAATCCAAATAACACTATAAAAATTATTGGAACAAGCTTTCCAATTGTTGATATTACCTGCACCTTCCCTCCAAGCTTAGTTGATAGAACATTTAAAGCCATTACAAAAAATAAAATTACTATGGCTATTATTTTTTGTACCATTGAAGTCATATTAGGGATAAAATAAGTTGCTTGGGTAACAAAAACTATTGATAATGCTGCTGCTACTCCCGGTACATAAATCAAAGTTTGCACCCATCCAAATAAAAATGCCCACTTTTCATTATATAATTCTTTAATATAAACAAATACTCCACCCGTTTTAGGAATTGCGACAGCTATTTCAGCAACAGTTAAAGCTGATGCTATAGTTATAAGCCCACCAATTGCCCATGCTGCTATACCAAACATTGGAGTACCTGCATTCTTAAAAACTGATGATGCTTTGAAAAATATGCCAGAGCCTATAACTATTCCAATAACTATTGTAATTGCCTCAAGCAATCCTATCTCTTTTTTTAAGCCCTTTGGGATATCAGATTCCTCTCTACCAATCTTTGATTCTTTCACCAATAATCATCTCCTTTTTTAATTTTTTATATATAATATTAAATAAAACACTTTTTCCATTGTATAATCCTCTGTCAATTTCGTCAATGCAAAGCATCATTTTGTTTTTCCAAATAATATAATACTGCTTCTATTATTTCTATAATATTAACTCTTTATGTAACTCTCAGAGCTTACTTGCTCTTAACATTAAATTAAATGTTAAGAGCAATATATCCATAAAATATCCTTTCATCAATATTCAAGCCTATCTCCTAAACATAAAATCTCCTAAATCAAAACTTTCATTAAATATTGATTTAGGAGATTTTATTTAGAATAGTATAAATTTTATGGCGTTATCAATTTACATTTACTTTGCGAAAATATATGCTGATTCATTTTCAAGTACAACCTTTAAATTATCCTTTTCTTTTCCAAGTACACTTGCATCTTCTTTTGTAATAAATAATAAAGTATTATCATGGTTATCCTCCAAAAAACCTTCTGCTCCGCCCTCTACCGGAGCCAAGCTAGCATAGAGTTCACTGCTCAACCAATAACTTTGCTCGTAGTGATTTATATATATTATCCATCTTCTGTATTCCGGTAATTCCCCTAGATCCTGAATCAATTCTTGATTTAAATCCATTTCTGGATTAGAAATTCTACTCTTTATTACCTCTTCGCTTTTGCATATGGATATTATTATCATAGCTGTCAAAACAATTTGGGTAATTATATTTCTATTTTTCTCTTTTAAAAGAAGGCTGCATGTTGAACCTATGCTTAATGCCATAGCAGGAAACACTGGTAACAAGTACCATGAAATTTTTGTTTTTACCATGGTATACAATATAAATGGAACTCCAATCCATAACACAATAATCAAAATACGATTTACGATTGTCTTATGTTCTGCATATCTATATCTGTAAAGTAGAACAATACATGCCATAGTGGTACCTACAAAAATCAAATTCCAATAAAAATATGACCATTGTAAATGTTCAATATAATAGCAGTATCCGCCAATATGCCCTTCCAAAACAGTTGATGATCTTGCCACTAAATCGAATTTAACAATAGTTTTAAAAAACTCTATGCCATCTTCCCTATATCTTAAAATACCCCAAATTAAAATAGGACTGCAGCACGTTAGGATTAATAATATTATTTGTTTAATTTTTAACTTAAAAAAGGTTTTGCTGAATATTAGATAAACTATTCCAATAACCATAATGTTACCTGCATGCAAACTTTTTGTTAAAAATGCTAATGCAAAAGAAAATCCAAAACCATATAACCATTTTTCACTTTTTTCTATTAATGCAAGAGAAATCATTGCTATAGTAAAAAAAAATACGTATATTGAATCAGCATCTCCAGTTCTTGCACAATGTTCTGTAATAAATGGTATTGTTGTGGATAAAACAATTGCTGAAATCAACGATGCTAGTCTTCCGTTCATATACAAGCTAAAAGCTGTAATAATTAAGATAGTTATTACTGCTGCAACTCCAGAAATAATTCTTAATCCTAGAGCGTTAAATCCAGCCATTTTATATCCTAAAATTATAGCCCAATAACTTATTGGGGGTTTTAGGTTCCAATAATCATTTTTATATGCATATGTGTTTACTATATAGTTATTATTTTTAATCATTTCATAAGCACTAACCCCATGTCTTGCTTCGTCCCAACTATAGATAGGCACGATTCCTAAATTATAAAATATATTGAAAGAAGCAGCTGCTAATATAGCAATTAAAATAACATAGTACCATTTTTCAATTAAACGAATAGCACTATCAAGTACTTTTGTATTAAATATATCCATATTGCACACTCCTTATATATCTTATATTTATACCCTAATTAACCTTGTTATAATAAATTTATTATTCCTAGACTTGAAATCCTTTATGTATGTTTCATGTACCTTTCACACTTTTGTAATAAAATGATCTTTTAATTATACACACGAAATAGAAATTTAGAGACAAAAAAAGCAGCCTTTATTAATAAAGAGCTGCTTTTTGAGACATTATAATATAAAAATCCTTATAAGCTTCTATATTCTTCTCCCTTTAACTTATTCATTTGTTGATAGTAATTAATTTCATTAATTAACTTTTCCTTATCTTCTGGTAAATTTCCTCTTAATGAAATATAATTTGATGCATGATTACATCTAAAAACTAGCGATTTATTTACATTAATATGCTCTATAAGCAATTTGATTTCATTTAGTATTTCTCTGTCATTTAACACTTCAAATTGCTTATTTATGATTTTATTATGTAGAGCGGTTCCTTTTTCAATCATAAGAGTCAATATTCCCAAATAATCCGGCTCCACGCTGCTCATTATTTCCCCTGTTTTAATAGCATGATTTTCACTCTTTTCTACTCCTCCAATACCAGCTATAACAGTTACTGATAATAAAATATTAGCATCCTTAATCATTTTAGAAGCCTTAAGTAATTCCTGTACACTTGCTCCTTTATTTATATCTTTTAGAACTTCGTCATCTCCACTTTCAACTCCCATGTATACCATTGATAAACCTAGATTTCTAAGTTCTATTAAATCTTTTTGACTTTTAAGTAAAATAGATTTAGGTGATCCGTACATTGTGACCCTGTTGCATTCTGGGAATACTTTTTTTATATATATTAGTATTTCTTTTAATGCTTCTATTGGAATAATTAAAGCATCTCCATCTGCTAAAAATATCTTTTCTACATAAGTATACATTTGCCTAAAATTGTTTATTTCGCGTTTAATGTCTTCCAAAGATTTTATTGTAAATGTCTTCGACTTATACATATTGCAAAAACTGCATTTATTATGGGAACATCCTAAAGTTACTTGCATTATGAGACTATTACGCTCACTAGGTGGTCTATATAATGGATAATCATACATTCTGAAACCTTTCCTCCTTATATGTTATTATTAATTAATAGCCCATTTTTTTGAGTTCCGAAACTATTTCCACATATTTTTCTATTACATCAAAATCTTTATAATCTTCTCTTCTCATATCAATAATATCTCCATGGGAAATTCCACGTCTATATTTATTTCTTAACACACCTTTAAAATTTCCCCATTTAGCTGATTCAACGCACACAAGTCCATCATTTTCTCCTTCTGTCAATTTAACTAAAATATAAGGTATTGTCAATATATAGTCGCTAAACATATTCTTCATTACTGAAGCATAGCTTTGATAATACACTTGCGGCACATCTTTTACTTCTTCATTAAATTTTTTACTATTATAGGTTGAGAACTGCCTGCTTGCTGCATAAAAATCAGGTTTTTTATCACCTAGCAAAGTGTAGTACTTGTCAAACATTCTTGCAATAGCTTTGTAAATCTTATCCGGAATTTTGCATGCCAAGTCCACAAATTTACACCCTTTATGAGGTGAGGAGATCATTGTTAGTGATGCTACATATTTTCCCATATTTAGCTTACTAATCATGTATCTTGCATCTAATCCACCTTTTGAATGTGCAATAATATTTACTTTTTCTGATTTTGTTTCTTTCAACACCTGAAAAATTTTATTTTTAATTTCTTCTGAGTTATATTCAATTGTTCCCCACGCTTCTTGATTACCATAATAAATTGCAGCTCCATTACGAATTAATTCCCTGGGTATTCTCCCCCAGTAATTTATGTATTTTAGATCTCTAAAACCAACCCCATGTACTAATATAATTGGGTATCTTGTCTTACATACTTCTGAATCAACCCTAGCATTGTTATTTATTACTTTATAACATTCATGATCATATTCACTTGCTACCAAATGACATGCATATAGCATTGCAAAAATATTTATTACTGGAATAAAACTCATAAAGGCAACAATGAGTCTTATTACAATATTTAACCTTCTTGATGTATATAAGATACGCAACATTCCATTTGTAAGTAAAGTAAGTATATTAAGAATCACTACAATTATATCTAATACAAATATATGATTTGGAATATCTCTGCCTTGCATTACACCTGACCAAATTAAATATAATAACGTTTGAATAAGTGATGTATATAGTCCATAGAGTACAAGATATCTTCCACCTAGCATTACCCTTAATCTAACATTTACAAATGGCTTTTTACTATATGGGGCTATATTCAACTTTATCCAAACATATGAAATAAAAATTAAAATTTCTATTAAAACAATCCATTTACCTATGATATTATCCAGAATAAATGTATCTCTTACTATAAAAAAGTATCCCAACAGAATAATATGGGGAACAAAAATAAGATATATGCTTATAAAATTTTTATTAACTAATGATATTTTTTTAATAATATCCAACCATACTATACCAAGTATTAATATGGCTAAAAGAAAAACCACCATAAATGAAATCATAATCCAACTCCACCCTTTAAATTATAGTTTTGCTTATCCAAAAAATTATTATATACTACAATAATATATAATACCATAAAAACCCATATATTTTTATACATTCCATAAATTTAACTATACAAAAATATAACCATCCAATTAATTTTACTTAACAGAATAGTTATATTCTTGCTGTACACTTTTTACATAAATTCACCAAAACTCCTTATATATCACAACAGAAATTTAAAAATAATTTGCTAAATTACTTTACTATTTTACAATTCTTAATATTAATTTAACCTGTTGAATAAAAAAAATATATTATAATGTAAATGTTGGATATATATTGTAGTAATTACAAGTCCGAATAAAAAACCTTATTAAATAGTTTTTTCGTCTTTTAACAAAAATATAAAGGAGAATAATCTTATATGACTTTTCTTAGTTTTTATTATGATCAAAAGAAAAATAAGCTTGTTAAAACTTCAACTATAGAAATTGCCTTGGAAAAACTAAATCAGGGTGAATTTGTCTGGCTGTCATTTAACAACCCTACTATCGATAAATTCACCACATTAATTGAACCATTTAAGCTTCATCCTATGTCTATTGAGGATATTTTTGATGAAAACAATGTGCCAAAAATTGATGATTATCCAAAGCACTGCTATATTCAATGCAATGCAATTTCATATTTGGATAAGCAAATCACGGTGGAGCCTGTTAATATGTTTTTTAATAAAAACCTTTTAGTCACAGTTATTTGGGATTCTTCCGATAAGAAACAGCCCCTTTGCGATATGCAAAAAGTCTTTGAAAGTGATCTCAGTATAGCAAAACAAGGACCTGCTTTCGCTGTACATAGCATTCTTGATCATATTATTGATAAAAAACTTGATGCCATTGAAGCAATCGAAGATGAACTAATGCAAATTGAAGATGATATGTTAAACAACGCACTAGACTTTGACCTTTCTGAGCTTCAAAGAATACGTAATGATCTTTTATCTTTGAGGAGAAGCTTCTTTCACGAAAGAGAAATATTAGTAAAAATTTGCCGCATGGATACACATTACGTTCCTGAAAATGCAATTATTCACTATAAAGATATTTACAACCATGTAAATAAATTTTATGATGAAACAGAAAAATGTCGTGAAATGCTCTCAGGTATCATGCAAACTAATTTTGCTTTAGTTAACATCGAAATGTCAAAGTCAGCCAATCGCACAAATGCCTCTGTTAGGCGTCTGACATATGTTACAACCGTTTTTATGCCTTTATCCTTTTTTGCAGGAGTTGGAGGAATGTCAGAATGGTCTATGATGACAGGATCTGAAAACTGGATGATTTCGTATCCTGTCTTTTTGCTGGCAATGGTACTAATAGGTATTGGTAGTTACTTCATATTAAAATGGTTGGGACGTAATGATGAAAAATGCATTTAAATAAGATTAGTATTTATAATCTTATTTAAATCCTTCAATTTTTCTATTTTGAAAACTTCATTTTTTCAGCATATATAAAAAATATAACCATCCAATTAATTTTACTTAATCGGATAGTTATATTCTTACTCTACATTTTTACACTTTTACATATTTATACATTTACATTTTACATTTTTATTTTTGCTTAATCTAATATTTATATAATACTACTATACTTTGTGATCCAGCACCAATAGTCCAAAAAATTATATAATCTCCTCTTTTTATCGTACCCTTCTTAATAGACTCATATAATGCTATTAATGGACTAGTTGTACCAGTATAACCATATTTATCACCTATATATATGCTTTTATCTTCACTTATATCTAAAAGTTCCCTTATTTTTTTTATATTTACATATGCGAATTGCGAAAAACAAAACATACTAATATCGTCTTTTGTTAATCCATTTTCCTTCAACATCTTTTTTATAATGTCTACAGCAGGATAAACGCAGGCTCCACCATCAAATGGCAGCCATTTTAAATTAAGCTCCTCTATATTCTTTGAATTAAAAAAGCTAGAAAAACCACAGCTTGGATACATAATATTATTACTTTCTTCCGTGTTTACATAATATTCAGTATCAATTACTCCACACTCCTCATCAACTTTCTCGAGAATAATTGCACATGCAGCATGTCCATAATTTCCATAACAAAGTTCATTATCAGGATCAGTTAATGAGTGTACATCATCGCATCCTACAACTAGCGCTCTTTTTGCACGTTTTGATGACATTAAATAATTCGAAATATTTTCTAAAGCAATTGTCATACCAGCACAATTTGCATTCATATCGAAGCACATCACATTTCTTCCAGCATTCAATTCTTTATGAATCAGGATTGATGTTGATGGTGCTATGTATTCTGATAGTATTGATGAATAGGCCAATACATCAATATCATCTCCAGTTAAATTTGCTTTATCCAACACAGATTTAGAAGCTTTTACAGCCAATGACAATGTCGTTTCCTCTTCATCATCAAACATAAATCTCCTATCTCTACCCATCACCTCTGCTAATAAATGTTCTACATTCTTATCTTGTTGTTTAAAATGCTTTAAATAAAAATCATTTGAGACAACTTTAGAAGCATGACAAATATCAACAAAACTCAATTTTACTCCCATACAAATCTCCTCAGTTAATATGCGTGAATAAATTATCCCGCCAATGCTTTTTTATCTGCAAATTTAAATTACTTCAATGTTAAGGCCAGAATTCCTACCTATTCTTGATAATTGCATTTTTAATGTAACGTTATTTTCTACCTTTGCCGTAACCTTCTTGAAATTACATTCTTTATACATTTTAAAACAGCCTTCTAACATTGGTAACATCTCTGGCTTTGAAACATTTAAATCTTTTGCATCAAAAGCCAAGATAAATTCTGAAGTTTGTATAGAAGATAATTCCTTTTTGAAATCTTCAATAAAACTATTAGCATCGCTGGCCTCAAACATTCCCCATACTCTTATATTCATCTCCTTTTTACCCTTGTCCACAGACATTTGATACTTCTTCATGCCTATTACACCTCCTTTTTTCATATATTTTATTATTACCACATACATATCAATTTCCAAATCATTTCAATAAAAAAGGTGCCTATTATAAATAGGCACCAAAAATAAGCAAAATTACGAACACATGCTTATTATTACACTTTGGCAACCTGGCAATCATTGAAAAATTCTTTAGACCCATGGCTTTGCGACCTTACCTTTCGATAAGTGTGCTATTATCAATGTATATGATGTTTATATTTTACCCTAATTTGCCATAAATTTCAACAATAATCTTGGTAATTTTACCATTAGAATTATCAAAATCCATTTTAATAATCTACTTGAAACAGCTATAAATTACCTTTTTTAATATTCTTATATTATGTTCATATTCTATGCTTTGATTGTATGAACTGATTCTATAAATTCTTTTTTTACAACTAAAAAATCTTCTAAATCATTTAGAAACTGAAGCAATAATGCTCTATTTTCAAATTCATCTCTGTTTTTTGGCAATTCCATATTTGCATAATCTTTTCTGAGTGAATTTAATTTATTAATAAGTTCAATGCAATCATTATCTTCTTTCAGACTCATAGCAACATCATTGGTAAACTTCGATAATATATTTGTTTGTTCATAAGTCATATAAAATCTTGAAAAATGTCTTTTCATTCTTTTCATTGCATCTAACTGTATTATTCTCATGTCTATATAGCTTACATAGTAATCATTTTTCTTAAATAAGTGATTATTATTAATTATCCGAGCCATTTCTTTAGATTTTTTTATTAACTCTTCAACACTTAATAATATATCATGTTCATATACTGGCACACTCTGAGTAATTAATGTTACTGCCATATCTGATAGCATAGCTCTATAATAATTCTCTATTCTTTCTTTATTTTTTTCAAATTGATCTTCTAAAGACGCTGTATATAAGTTAAACAGCATTGCAACTGAAATACCTATTATAGTTAACTGTGCTTCATTTATAATCCAAGAAGCATCTATATTTGTGCTCGATAGAAGATGCGTAGATAATACTGCTCCTACAACCATACCTTCTTCTATCTTTGAAACCTTTGTTGCAGGAATAAACATAATTAGAAATAATCCAAATATTAGAGGATTATTCCCGAGTAATAAGTATAGTATAAATGACAAAAGTATGGCTAACGCTGAAGCAATTATTCTTCTGCCTGCAACCAATAAAGCTTCCCTTTTTGTTTCTTGAATGCTGAGTATAGCAATAATACCTGAAGTTACTCCAAATTTTAATCCTATATAATTTGATATTGTTACTGCTATCGTTGCTGATAGAGCCATCTTAAATGTTTTTGATTGTAAATACTTTATCATTTTAAGTGTTCTCCTATCCTCAAATACTTTTTCTTACCTGTATATTTACTATGGTTTCTTTTTTTCATTTTATTTTTTATTTACTATAATAATAAATGCACACGTGTTCTAAGTCTATTTTCATTATATACCAGTTAATATATGATGAAAAGAAAAACTAATTTAAGAATAAAATAATAAAATCTGCGTTATGAATGTAAAACTTTCTTTAACATTCATAACACAGATTTTTAATTTATGTTTGACATCACAACTTTTATATTCAATAAAAATTCTATAACCATTTTTTCTATTTAGATAATAATTGATTAACTAATTCTCTACTTTTTTCAATACAATGTCCGCAACCAGTTCCTATTTTAGTAATTTCCTGCACTTCTTCAAAGGATTTAGCCCCATTTTTAACTGCATTGTCTAAATCTTGTACTGTAACGTTTTTACATCCACATATTACTGGGTTTTCACTTATTTTATTTGCTAATAAAAGTTCATTGAATAATACTTTATTATTGGCTACGCATTTTCCACATCCAGTTCCAACCTTTGTAATTTCCTGTGCTTCATCAAAAGTTTTAATGCCATTTTTAACTACATTATTTAAATCATCTACAGTAACATTGTGACATGTACAAATTACATTATTATCATCCATTATATCTTCTCCTTTACATTTTATTACTAAATAAATTATTCTATAAAGTTTTATAACATCTATTATCTTTCCTTTATAATTTTTACAAATTCTGCTTTCTTTTATTCAAAAAATATAATTATTTTCTATAATTCCGATCTTCACTGCAATATTCGCTACTCTTTTCCCTAATTTATTTCTAACTTGTGAAATTTATTTCTGCTATATAAATACTATAAATTTATATATGTTAAAGTATTCTAGACTCACTTTCAGCATATTAAATAAATTTGCCATTTAAATTAATCTTGACATAGAACACTTATAGGAATAAAATATATTTCGTAAGCGAAATATTCTAATACGAAATATTTATAAACGAAATAAATTTTAATATGGAGATGAGATAAAAATGGAAAACTCAAGTAAAAGCATTGAAGTTGCACGACTTTTCCAAGAAGTAATGCACCAATTTAGGCATAATATGAAGAAGGTAATCGGTGAAACAGGTATGTCTGCACCGCAGGGTATGGTTATCGGGTTATTAAGCAAATATAAAAGAATGAAAATTAGTGAGCTTAGTAGTCACCTTTGCTTATCTAATAGCACAGTTTCAGGAATTATAGATAGACTTGAAGCACAAGAAATGGTCATAAGAGAAAGAAGTACAGAAGATAAGAGAGTCGTTTATGTTAGTATATCTCCAAAATTTGAAGATATACATAAATCCTTTCATGAGCATATTGAAAATACTATAAAAAATGCAATGAGCCAAGGAAGTGAAGAGGAACTCAACAAAATTTTTGAAGGACTAAACACACTAAAAAAACTCTTAAATGAGCAACAAAAATAAAAATCACACAATAACGAATTAGGAGATGAGTTAATGATTAAATTATTTAGATTTCTAAAACAATATACCTTTCAAATAATAGCCATACTTTTATTAATCTTTACTCAAGTGCTTGCTAATCTATACCTGCCAACTTTGATGGCAGATATAGTTGATAAAGGTATAGTGCAAAAAGATGTATTTCAAACTATTTCTTTTTTAGGACTAAGCGGTTCTTACAAAGGAATAGATTATATTATTAGAACAGGGGGAATCATGCTTTTAATCTCAGCTGGCGGTGTAATCTGTTCAGTTCTAGCATCCTTCCTTTCATCTAAAACTGCTGTAGGCTTTGCTAAGATTATTCGCGATAAATTATTTACTAAGGTTGAAGGATTTTCGCTACATGAATTTGATAAACTTGGTACAGCAACTCTTATAACAAGAACTACAAATGATGTCACCCAAATTCAGGCAGTAACTGTAATGATATTTTCTATTATGCTTTTCGCTCCATTAACAGCCCTTGGTGGTATTGTTATGGCTTTAAGAGAAGATACTCAATTAACTTGGATTTTCGCTGTAGTCGTACCATTACTTGGAATCATAATTGCTTTAACTTTAAAATATGCTATGCCATTATTTAAATTAATGCAGGTAAAAATAGATAAATTAAATCTTGTGTTACGTGAAGGACTTACTGGGATTAGAGTAATACGAGCTTTCAATCGTATTGAAACAGAAAAGCTTAGATTTGATGATGCTAATATAGATCTTATGAATAATGCAATAAAAGTAAATAAGATTATGGCATTCTTGATGCCAGTAATGATGCTGATTATGAATGTTACAACAATTACAATTATTTGGTTTGGGGCTACTAGAATTGATGCAGGAAACATGCAGGTTGGTTCATTAATTGCGTTTATACAATATGGAACGCAGATTTTATTTGGTTTCTTAATGCTTTCTATGGTATTTATAATGATTCCAAGAGCACAAGCTTCTGCAATAAGAATAAATGAAGTATTAGAAATGGCACCAGATATTGTAGATCCACAAAATGCAGTATTAGCAGATAAAGAAAGTGGACATGTTGAATTTAAGGATGTTAGCTTTAAATACCCTGGTGCAGACCAGCCAGCAATAAGTAATATCACATTTAGCGCTAAGCCTGGTGAAGTAACTGCTATTATTGGTGGTACAGGTTCAGGTAAATCTACCCTAGTAAATTTAATACCACGTTTTTACGATGTAAGTAGTGGTTCGGTCCTAGTAGATGGTGTTGATGTAAGAGAAATGAGTCAGGAAAGCTTAAGATCAAAGATAGGTTTTGTTCCCCAAAAGACTGTCCTTTTCTCTGGAACTATTGCTGACAATATTAGATATGGTAAAAATAATGCTACCCTTGAAGAAATAAAACATGCTGCTACAGTAGCACAAGCTTCAGATTTTATTAATGATATGGACAAAGGCTATGACCATGTTATTGCTCAAGGTGGAACAAACGTTTCTGGAGGACAGAAACAACGTTTATCTATCGCACGTGCTCTAGTTAGAAAACCTGAAATATATATATTTGATGATAGTTTTTCAGCGCTTGATTTTAAAACTGATGCAAAACTTCGTGCAGCATTAAAAGATGAAGTAAAAGAATCCACAGTCCTTATTATAGCTCAAAGAGTTGCAACAGTTATGGATGCTGACAGAATCATAGTTTTAGATGATGGTGAAATAACAGGTATAGGAACTCACAAAGAACTTTTAAAAAATTGTGAAGTATACCGTGAAATTGTAACTTCACAACTTTCGGAGGAGGAATTATCATGAGTGAAAACAGAAACACCAGTAGACAAATGGGCGGCGGAATGGGACACCGAGGCGGTGGACCCATGGGGTCATTTGCAGGTGGTCCAGTAGCCAAAGCAAAAGACTTCAAAGGTACTCTAAAAAGACTTTTAAGTTATTTAAAACCCCAGAGAATGAATTTTATCTTAGTTTTTATATTTGCTATATTTAGTACTATTTTTACTATAGTCGGACCTAAGATTTCTGGCTTTGCAATAACTAGATTGGTTGAAGGTATTGTAGCAAAATTTACAGCTATGGGGCAGAATCAAGCTTTACTTAAAGCAGGAAAAGCTGCCAATATTCCAATCCCTGGTATAGATTTTCCTTATATAGCAAACACACTTTTATTATTACTTGGATTGTATTTAGTAAGCACACTTTTTGGATTTCTTCAACAATATATTATGGCTGGAGTAGCACAAAAAACTGTATACAATCTTCGTAAAGATGTTGAAGATAAGCTTTCACGTTTGCCACTTAAATTCTTCGATTCAAGAACTCATGGTGAGATTCTAAGCCGTGTGACAAATGATGTTGATAATATCGCAACTACACTGCAGCAAAGCCTTACACAGCTTATTACTTCTATTGTTACTATTGTTGGTATCATTATAATGATGTTAACAATAAGTCCATTAATGACATTAGTTGTATTATTGACCTTGCCATTATATATTGGGGTAACAGCTTTCATTGCAAAACACTCCCAAAAGTATTTTGCAGCTCAACAAAAAGAAATTGGTGAACTTAATGGTCATGTTGAAGAAATGTATACAGGCCATAAAATTGTTAAATCTTTTGGTCATGAACGTGACTCTATTGAACACTTTAAAAATATTAACAATAGATTATATCATGCTGGATGGAAAGCTCAATTCATTTCAGGAATAATCATGCCCATGATGAGATTTGTAAGTAATATAGGCTACGTAATAGTTTGTGTTGTTGGTGGCTACTTAGCAATAGAGGGCAAAGTTACCATTGGTGATATTCAAGCGTTTATTCAATACTCTAACCAATTTACGCAGCCAATAGTTCAAACAGCAAACATTGCGAATATAATTCAATCAACAGTAGCTTCAGCTGAACGTATCTTCGAATTACTAGATGAAACTGAAGAAATACCT
Organism: Clostridium sp. LS; assembly: GCF_002760435.1. Lineage (GTDB taxonomy): Bacteria > Bacillota > Clostridia > Clostridiales > Clostridiaceae > Clostridium. The sequence continues at coordinate 970 of NZ_AUUU01000060.1, read as the reverse complement.
GACGCTGAAGATGCTAAAGTTATTGTATATCCTAAGGGAGAAGTTAAATTTGATAATGTTGACTTTAGCTATAAAGCTGAGGAACCACTTATAAAAAATATGAATATTGATGTTAGACAAGGTCATACAATTGCTATTGTTGGACCAACAGGGGCAGGAAAAACCACACTAGTTAACTTACTAATGCGTTTTTATGAAATAGGTTCCGGTTCTATAACAATTGATGGTGTTGATATCAGAGATATTAAGCGTGGAGAACTACACAATATGTTTGGTATGGTACTTCAAGATACTTGGTTATTTAACGGTACTATATTTGATAATATTGCCTATGGCAGAGAAGGTGCAACAAAAGAAGAAGTTATTCAAGCCGCAAAAGCTGCTCATGCTCATCATTTTATTAAGACCCTTCCTGACGGATATAATACAGTTTTAAATGAAGAAGCTACAAATATATCTCAAGGACAAAAGCAGTTACTTACAATTGCAAGGGCAATACTTGCAAATCCAACTATTATGATACTTGATGAAGCTACAAGCAGTGTTGATTCTAGAACTGAAATTTATATACAAAAGGCTATGACAGAACTTATGAAAAATAGAACAAGTTTTGTAATTGCTCATAGACTTTCTACTATTAGAGATGCAGAATTAATTCTAGTTATGAATAAAGGAAGTATTATTGAAATGGGTAACCATAATGAACTTCTTGCTAAGAAAGGCTTTTATGCAGACCTTTATAATAGCCAATTTACAGGTGCAAATTTAGATAATAAAGCAGTATAAATAATAACCCTAGGAGCTTTACCAAACTTCTAGGGTTTTCTTTTATCTTTATGTATTTTATAAGGCACATGAAAATAAATAACAAGTCCAAAGTTGTCATGAAATGTTCTGTGTATGCAGCATAGCTGCTTTTTACTAAGGTGTATATTTTTCATCAGGTAAGGAGGCAAGTTGCCCTCATAGC
>NZ_AUUU01000251.1 GCF_002760435.1 Clostridium sp. LS | reverse complement strand
TTAGTAAATATGTAAGTATATTCATATAATAAGTCCAATTATAATGTTGGATATCTGTATATTAAAAAATTAACTTAATTGATCTTAAAATAGATGAAGACCACTGAAAAATTCCATTTTTCAGTGGTCTACAATGCTTGTTACCTATTATTTGATCATATGATACACAATAACCGCTAAATGATATGCAGCTGGTCCGAGAATTACGGTCATTATTCCAGCTATTCCAATTGATAGGCTGCTCATGGCCCCTTCTACTTCTCCTAGTTCAAGTGCCTTGCTTGTTCCAACTGCGTGAGCAGCAGTTCCCATGGAAACTCCTATTGCCACTTTATCTTTTATTCTAAATATTTTACAAACAGTTGGTCCAAAAACTGCCCCCATTATTCCTGTAATTATTATAGCAAGTACAGTAATTGGAACTAGTCCTCCTAATTGACTGCTTATTGATATTCCTATAGGTGTTGTTACTGATTTAGGAACTAATGATCTTATTATGCTCGTATCTAGTCCAACTAAATATGATATTCCGATTATTGAAAAAATTCCTACTATGCTGCCTACTAATATTCCAGTTAATATTGCCTTCGCATTTTTTTTAAGTAAATCAAGTTGTTTATATAAAGGTACTGCAAGTACTACAGTTGATGGTCCAAGAAACATATTTATAAATTGACCACCCTTATTATATGTATCAAAATCAATATGAAATGCTGATAAAAAGCATATTACAATTATTATTGCAACTAATAATGGATTCAGAATTGGTATCCTTGTATATCTATTGATAAATATACCGGCTTCAAAGGCAGCTAAAGAAATTACTAAACCAAATAAAACATTATTCACTAATACATCCATATAATTCACCTCACTTCTGCTTTTTCTTTCTAGAAATTACTTGAACAATAACTCCAGTCGTTCCAATAACTATTATAGTGGTAGACAAACATACTACTAGTAATTGCCACCATGTTGATTTTATTATCCCAATTGAGGTCATTAGCCCAACTCCTGCTGGAATAAAAAAGAATGCTAAATGATCTAATAAAAAATTTGTTACGGTGGAAATACTCTCTACTTTAATTACATTAGCTAATAATAAAATAAATAATATTACCATACCTAAAATATTTCCTGGTATTGGCAAATGGAGTAATGATGATAACAATTCTCCAAGCAAATAGATTCCAAGTATAATTAACGCTTCTCTAAATAATTTCAATTTTGCCATCCTCCATTTTTCTTAAGTATATTCTCTAAATCTTTTCATATAATTTAATTTACCACTATTAATGCAATAAGTAAAACTACTCTTCACTTTAAGTAAAGGTTACCTTTTAGATGAAATCTGTCCTCTTTGGTATATTTAGCCTTATTTAAAACGAAAATATGAAACTAGGGCTTACCTATAAATAAATTTTAATACAATACTTCTAAGACCATCACTATCGTATTATTTTTTATTTTTAGATATCCCTAGTTCTGCAAGTATTATTCATATCTTTTTATACTACTTTTAGTTCTTGTCCTTTATAAGTCTCTTTTCTATAATTGCAACAGCTTCATACATAACAAAAGCAATTGCGGAAAGAATCACAATACTCATCATTACCATATCTAACTGAGCAACTTGCCCCCCATAAACTATTAAAAATCCTAATCCACTTTTAGCTACCAAAAACTCTCCCATAATTACACCGACCCAGGAAAGCCCAACATTTATTTTTAAGGCTGAAATAAAAATTGGAATAGAGTATGGAAATATTAAATATCGCAGTATTTGTATTTTAGATGCTCTAAAGGTGTTCATAAGCATAATTTTTTCTTGATCAATTTCGTTAAACCCAGTTAAAATACTAATAATTGTTGTAATAATTGATATTAAAAGTGCAATAACAATTATTGCCGGCATTCCATTACCGATCCAAAAAATTATAATTGGAGCCAAAGCAACTTTAGGAAGCGCATTTAATACTACTAAATATGGATCTAATATTTTAGATACAAATGGAGACCACCATAATATTACTGCAATTAATCCTCCTAAAATAGTGCCTAATGAGAATCCCAAAATAGTTTCATAGCAGGTAATACCTATATGCTTAAACAAACTACCACTTTCATATAAGGATACAAATGACTGAATTACTCTTGTTGGACTTGAAGTCAAAAATGGATCAATCCACTTTAAATTGGCTGCTATTTGCCATAAAGCAATAAAAATAACTAGTATAAGGATTCTAATTATTACTATTCTTCTTTTAGTTCTTTTTACTTTGCCTAAGTATATTTCATGTTCCTTTGAAATATTGTTATTCATTGCCTTCATTCAACTCCTTCCATAGCCTATTGAAATAATCAGAAAATTCCTGATCTCTTCTTTTTTGAAATGGAGTTAAATCATCACTTTCAAAATTTATAGGAACTTCTACTCTAACTTTTGATGGTCTTTTTGACAGAACTATTACTTTTTCTGACATTGAAATAGCTTCTGCAATATCATGAGTTACCATTATTGCTGTCTTTTTTTCTGATTTTATTATCTTATAAACATCATCACACACTAAAAGTCGTGATTGATAATCTAATGCTGAAAATGGTTCATCTAAAAAAAGTATTTCAGGATCTAAAGCTAATGTTCTTATAAGAGCAACTCTTTGCCTCATTCCTCCTGAAAGTTCCCTTGGATAATGATTTTTAAATCTTAATAATCCATATGCATCTAGTAGTTCATTTACTTTATTCTTCGATTCATCATTTAGTTGCTTTTTTATTTTTAAACCTAAGATTACATTTTCCCAAACAGTGTTCCATTCAAAAAGATGATCCTTTTGAAACATATACCCTATTTTATCTAAGTTCTTTTTTATATCTTCACCTTTGTATAATACATATCCATTTGAAGGCTCTAGTAGTCCACTCATAATATTTAGCAAAGTAGATTTTCCACACCCTGAAGGACCTAAAATAGAAATAAAGTCACCATCATTCACTTCAAAGTTAACATTATTTAAAGCCTGTGTTTCACCTTTAATAGAATGATAATTCATGGATATATTTGATACTTTTAACAAACTCAAATACAATCACCACCTTCTCATCTTTATGTTATTGCTATTTAGCTGCTTTTTCAGCATAAGAATTATCTACTATCTTGCTAAACTGTGGTCTTTGTGGCATTAAGCTTGCATCGTAGTCTGTAATTATATCCATAAGTCTGTTTAAGTTTTCTTCCTTTATTTCTGGAGTATGTGCAATAGCATCAATCTCTTTATAATTATCTATAACTGACATGATTATTTCTTTATCTGTACCTGGGAAGTAATCAATTATACTGTCAGCGACTTCTTCTGTGCTATGGCTGAAGAACCATTCTTGTCCTTTATAAATTGCATTTGTAAAGCCTTGAATAACCTTTGGATTCTTATCCATATAAGATTTTGTAGTAAAATAACAAGTATATGGAATAAGGCCAGACTCTTCACCAACTGAAGCTAAAATAGTTCCACTTCCTTCTTTTTGAAGCACTGATGCTGTTGGCTCAAAAAGTGCTACATAGTCACCAGTACCGCCTTTAAATGCTCCAGCAGTTGCTGCAAAATCTATATTAGTAACCATATTTACGTCAGTTTTAGGATTAATATTATTATGCTTCATAGCATATTCAAAAGCCATTTCAGGAACACCACCTGGTCTTCCACCTATAATATTTTTTCCTTTAAGATTCTCCCACTTAAAATTATCTTCTTTGCTTCTTCCAACTAAGAAAGAACCATCCTTTTGAGTAAGTTGTGCAAAAAGCACTGGGTAATCTTCTCTTCCTTGATTATTGATGTAAATAGTTTGCTCTGGGCCGCAAAAACCAATATCTGCAGATTTACTTAAAACTGCCTGCATAGTCTTGTCAGCACCTTGACCTGTTTGAAGATCAATCTCAATTCCATTGTCAGCGAAAAAACCTTCCTTCATTGCAATATACATTGGTGCATAAAAAACAGAACGAGTTACTTCATTTAAACGTACAGTCACCTTACCTTCAGTAGTTTTGCTACTATTATTACTACAACCAAACATAGATATAGCTGTTACACTAGAAATCAATAAAGCAGTTAACATTTTGAATTTCTTTTTCACGAGAAAGTCTCTCCTAATAGTATTTATGCTTTATAATATGATACTTAATATAAGATTGTTCTAATATATGATTTGTGCTAAAAAAACACTATGAAGCTTAAGTGTTTTATAGATTTTATTGTATAGATATCCAACATTATAATCGGACTTAGTATATAAATATACTTACATATTTACTAAATCTTCATGTGGATATCTTAACTAGAAATAATAA
>NZ_AUUU01000059.1 GCF_002760435.1 Clostridium sp. LS | reverse complement strand
CGATAGGTTGGAGGTTCGAGTCCTCTTCGCGGAGCCATTTTTTTATACTTTTTTAAGAAAGTATTTTACTATTGACATATAAAGGGATTTTGTTAAAATTAATTTATAAATTTAATATACACGTTGAAAAAGAAGAGTAATTTATAAATCGATCAAAGAGAGATGATGTTTGGTGTAAATCATTATTGATTTAGAATGAAGGGAGCTTTTGAGTGTAACGTCTATTAAAGAAGAAAGATGGGCTTGAGCCAAGAAGGGTGGAACCGCGGAATTTAAATTTCGTCCCTTTGCGCTTATAGCCTTTTTATTTTTATCAAAAATATTTGGAGGGATAAAACAATGGCAGTAGAAAAAACAATGGATAAGATTGTAGCTCTTTGTAAAAATAGAGGATTTGTATTCCCAGGCTCAGATATATATGGTGGTCTAGCGAACTCATGGGATTACGGCCCTTTAGGTGTGGAATTTAAAAATAATGTTAAAAAAGCATGGTGGAAAAAGTTTGTTCAAGAAAGTCCTTATAATGTTGGGCTAGATTCTGCTATTTTAATGAATAGGGAAGTTTGGGTTGCATCAGGACACGTTGGTGGTTTCTCAGACCCATTAATGGATTGTAAAGAATGTAAAGCAAGATTTAGAGCTGATAAGTTAGTTGAAGATCATATGACAGAAAATGGTGCTGAAGTAGCAAGTGCAGATGGATGGACTAATGAACAACTAAAAGAATATATTGAAAGTAATAATATAGTTTGCCCTAAATGTGGAAAGATGAATTATACAGAGATAAGAAAGTTTAATCTTATGTTTAAGACATTCCAAGGTGTTACTGAAGATGCTAAGTCAGAAATTTATCTAAGACCTGAAACAGCTCAAGGTATATTTGTTAACTTTAAGGCTGTACAAAGAACTTCAAGAAAGAAAGTACCATTTGGAATAGCACAAATAGGTAAATCTTTTAGAAACGAAATTACTCCTGGTAATTTCACATTTAGAACAAGAGAGTTTGAACAAATGGAGTTAGAATTCTTCTGTAAACCAGGTACTGATTTAGAATGGCATAAGTACTGGAAAGATTATTGCTGGAACTTCTTGCTTAATTTAAATGTAAAACCTGAGAATTTAAGAATGAGAGATCATGGTGAAGAAGAATTATCATTCTATTCAAATGCAACATCTGATATAGAATACTTATTTCCATTTGGATGGGGTGAACTTTGGGGTATAGCAGATAGAACTGATTATGATTTGACTAAGCATCAAGAACATTCAGGTCAAGATTTAAGCTATCTAGATCAAACAACTAATGAAAAGTATATACCATATGTAATAGAACCATCGTTAGGTGCTGACAGAGTTGCATTAGCATTTTTAATTGAAGCATATGATGAAGAAGAGTTAGAAGACGGGGATAGCAGAACAGTACTACATTTGCATCCGGCATTAGCTCCATTTAAAGCAGCTGTATTACCTCTTTCTAAAAAACTTTCAGAAAAAGCTTTAGATGTTTATGCAGAGTTAAGTAAAAAGTTTAATCTTGACTTTGATGAAACAGGAAGCATAGGTAAGAGATATAGAAGACAAGATGAAATTGGAACTCCTTATTGTATAACAATTGATTTTGAGACATTAGAGGATGAAGCAGTTACAATTAGAAATAGAGATACAATGGAACAAGAAAGAATTAAGATAAGTGAAATAGAAAATTATATTCAATCAAGTTTAGAATTCTAGAAATATAAAAGACAAAGGCTGACTCAAGATAATTTCTTTTGAGTCAGTTTATTTTTTTTACCTAAGTGCTATAATTAATATATAAAAGAACAGATTTTGGTAATATTTATAGCAGGTAGAGGAACATTATTTGATTTTGGAGGATAAAGATGAAAAAAGACTTTGCAAATTTCAAAAAATTTATAGACCAAAAAAAGGTTGGTGTTGTTGGAATCGGGGTAAGCAATATTCCACTAATCAATTTTTTGTTAGATTTAGGTGCAACTGTAACAGCCTTTGATAAAAAGAGCGAGGAAGAACTTGGAGAAGTAGCAGTTGATTTCAATAAAAAAGGAGTAGCCTTAGAACTTGGAGAAGGATATTTAGATAAACTTACTGGATTTGATGTGATTTTTAAAACGCCCTCAATGAGAATTGATAGCGAATCATTAGTCAGAGCTAAGAAGGAAGGTGCATATATTACATCTGAAATGGAAGAGTTTGTTAGGTATACTAAAGGAAAAGTATATGGCATAACAGGTAGTGATGGAAAGACGACTACAACTACAATTATTTCTAAGTTACTTGAAGCACAAGGTTATAAAACTTGGGTTGGAGGAAACATAGGAACACCATTATTTTCACAAATAGAAAGCATAAATGAAGATGATAGAGTTGTATTAGAATTATCGAGTTTTCAACTTATGACTATGACTCAAGAGATAGATATCGCTATATGCACAAATTTAGCACCTAATCATTTGGATATGCATAAAGACATGCAAGAATATATTGATGCCAAGAAAAATATATTTTTATATCAGAATTCAAATGATATTTTAATAGTAAATAGAGAAAATGAAATCACGCATGAGTTTTTAAAAGAAGCAAAAGGAATTGTTAGGGAATTTAGCTCTAAAAGAGAGATAAAGGATGGGGCATATTATAAAGACGGTGTTCTTTATCTTGATGGTAAGGAAGTTTGTAAAAAGGATGATATAGTAATTAAAGGAATGCATAATGTTGAAAATTATCTTGCAGCGTTCTTAGCAACTAAAGATGATGTCTCTACTGAAATTATGAAGAAAGTAGCACAAAGTTTCACAGGTGTCGAGCATAGATGCGAGCTTGTAAGAGAAATAGATGGGGTTAAGTATTATAATGATTCTATCGCGTCAAGCCCAACTAGGACCTTAGCTGGACTTAAAGCATTTGATGAAAAAGTAATAATAATTGCGGGGGGATATGATAAGCATATTCCATTTGAACCATTAGCCTATGAAGGATATCCTTATATAAAAGAATTGATTCTCATAGGAGCGACAAAAGACAAGATTAAGGAAGTATTTGATAAGCTGGAAAAAGAGAAAGGTATAAAGATTAATATAAGAATAGCAGAATCATTAGAAGATGCTGTTAATATTGCAAAAAGTACAGCTGAGTCAGGAGATATTGTAACACTATCACCAGCTTGTGCTTCATTTGATATGTATCCTAATTTTATGGTAAGAGGAAATAAATTTAAAGAAATAGTAAGAAGTTTATAGTGGTACTTATTATAGTGAAAAAGATGGGTGGAAAATATTTATTAATAATCTCCGCCCATCTTTTCTATGTATTAGCTTTAAGTAGAATACTTTTTGAAGTAAATATTATTTACATTAATACTTGGACTATAAAAAATACCTGCCGAAGTTAAATAATAGTCATTAATGCCTTGAGATATTTCTGCTTTATATGTTGCAGTTGAATTCTTTGTATCTACTGATAGTGAATACAGGTTATTTGAATCACTTCCATTAATGAAATATAAAGATTTATTAATAATTTTTAACTCTGACCCATTCATTATAGAAATTCTTTTACAATCTAATGTAGAAGGATCTATTAAATATAAATTATTATTATCAGAAGAATTAAAGAATAATATTTGTCCATCATACACTACAAAACTATTAGCTGTATAGTCAGTAAGTTTTTGTCTTTCAGTACCATCTATTTTGATTGAATAAAGTTTTGCGCCATCACTTAAGTTCTGATAGATAAGAAAGTCTCCATTAACCATAAAGGAACCAACACTATCACGTGATACTACCTGGCCCTTAGAGGTTGTTGTATCATATTTATAAACCCTATTGCCATCATCTTTGTTTTTGTAGAACAAGTCAGTATTAATAGCTATTAGGCTATCTATAGAATGAGTGTTTATCTTAGTATATGTTTTGTCAGCAATGTTAAAGGAAGATAGTGCACCGTTTTCTGAGTCATTAGAAAAATAAATCATTTTATCAATTAATGCTATATTGCTTGCAGAATAATCCGCAAAGTTAGTAACATTTTTACTTTGAAGAATATCCTTTGGCAATGGGTCAGGAATTGTTGAAATTCGATTGTTTTCATCTGGATTAGGAAATATTAAATCAGTTCCATTAAAAACAAATGGACAAAAATATGAAGAATTATTATCGGTTAATGTAAATGGTGTTGATACAGTAGTTGTAGAATTAGATACCTGTATTGATTTTGCGGATGAGGAATTAGAAGCAGAATTTGCAGATGAGGATGAAGTTGCTGCATTTCCACATCCCATTAAAGAAACTATAGTAATTGATAGTAATAAGCACTGTATTTTTTTATTCATTATTAAAATCTCCCTAAACTAAAATTATATTACTCATAGAATTGTTAATGACTTTAAGTAAAACGTATTTATATATATTCTCGTATAATATGTATAGATTCTATAGAGTGTTTTCTGATATTTAAGTTTGTTAAGTGATTGCACAACTATATAATAATTTTATATACTTTCTCTATCTAACAAATTAATAAGTCTACAATATTAATACTAAAATAAATCTGAATAGTAGTAAAGTGCAGTTAATAATTTAATAACTCAATCATATCTTTCTGTAATAAAGTTAACGCTTCCTGGCGTGTCTTTGGGTAAGATAGATAGAATTTTAAAGAAAAAACGAGTAATAGCAGGATATATTATATACATAAGTGTTATTTGGTGAATTGAATGTGAAAAACGTGATACTATAATATTCGTTGCCACGGAAAATGGCTAACGAAAAGAACAAAATTAGCAAAAATTATTTAAGAATTTATGAAAATAAATGTTGACAATAATAGCTAAGGATGTTATCATAATAAAGCGGTCGAGAGACTGAAAGATCTTTGAAAATTGAACAGAATATGATAAATACATTTAAGTAAACCAGCAATT
>NZ_AUUU01000058.1 GCF_002760435.1 Clostridium sp. LS | reverse complement strand
CTACTCTCTTCCCCCTATAATTTGGTGATTACTGGTTAAGCTTTACGCGCATGGATGTTTATCTATACATGAATTTATTTAATATTTTATATACAATATTATATTTGTAATAAAAACAATTGTTGGAGGGATACTAGTTATATTCTAGTGAGATAAAGAAATTTTTAAAAATATATATATAAAATTAAAAAATATTATCTGAGATTAAAGAGCAGATTATGATAATAAAAATCTAATTAGCAGTTGTATTAAGATTGACATATAGACAATAAATCGAGTAAAATCAATGCTTTAGGAGTGGAAATATGCCGTTTGGGATCTTTAAGTTAAATAATCTAACTAAATGAATAATTAAAAATGATGAATTTTGCTTATATTATCAAAATAATAATAACTTGCCGATTATTATCGAAATGTGTTAAAATAACTTTTGGTTTGTTAAAACTTTTATGATTTCTCAAGTAGAGAATTAGAGAATAAAAGATTAGCTTAGTTAAACATGATTTTTTGGGGCATATATTATTTTAATAGGAGGACCCTTATGAATATTTTTAAGAAAAAATCAGTAGATAAAATACTGGAAGGAGTGCAGAAAACAGCTTTAAAGAAAAATCTTAAGGCAAAAGATATTGCTGCATTTGGTATAGGAGCTGTAGTAGGAGTAGGTATTTTTGTTGCAACAGGAACAGGTGCTCATTTAGCAGGACCAGCTGTAATTGTTTCATTTATTTTAGCAGGAATAGTAGCAGGTCTTTGCGCATTATGTTACTGCGAACTTTCAACTATGTTTCCAGTAGCAGGAAGTACATATTCTTATTCATACATAGTATTTGGTGAAATAGTAGCAATGATAATTGGATGGTGCCTTACTGCAGAATATCTGGTTGCATGCAGTGCAGTAGCATCAGGATGGTCTGGTACTTTTGTTGGAATATTAAAATCCATAGGAGTTGTACTGCCAACTGCGTTAATTACATCACCTAGCAAAGGTGGAATAGTAGATTTACCTGCGGTACTAATAATAGCTGTAATAACGTACATATTATATTATGGTATGAAGGAAAGTGCTAGAGTTAATAATCTTATTGTAGGAATAAAGATAGCTATAATTATTATATTTGTAGTTTTAGGAGTAGGACATATAAATACAGCTAACTATACACCTTTTGCACCATTTGGGTTTGGTGGAATATTTGCAGCAACAGCTACTATATTCTTCTCGTTTATAGGTTTTGATGCAATATCTACAGCAGCAGAGGAAGCTGAAAATCCTAAGAGAGACATTCCAATTGGACTTATAATTTGTTTAATTGCTGTTACTACACTTTATGTTTCCGTTGCAGTTGTACTTACAGGAATGGTGCCTTATAATGAAATAATTTCAGAAAATGCGGTACCAGGGGCTTTAGCTAGAGTTGGTATAAACTGGGGAGCAGCACTAGTAGGAACAGGAGCTATACTTGGAATGATTTCAACAATGATGGTAGTACTATATGGCCAAGTTAGAGTATTTATGGTTATGTCAAGAGATGGACTTTTACCAAAAATATTTTCAAAGGTACATCCAACTCATAAGACACCACATATTTCAACTATAATAACTGGAACTATAGCTGCAATAATAGCAGGATTTATACCATTAGATATTATTGTTGAGTTTTTAAGTACAGGAACGTTATTAGGTTTTATAGCTGTGTCTTTAGCAGTTATCGTGCTTAGAAAAACTATGCCAGATTTTAAAAGAGTTTTTAGAACTCCTGGAGTGCCATTTACTCCAATAATATCTATAATATGCTGTATAGTTTTATTATGTGGATTAAAGTTAATAACTTGGATAGGTTTTATAGTTTGGCTTCTTATAGGACTTATAGTATACTTTGTATATGGTAGAAAGCACAGTGTACTACAAAATGAAGAGGTATCAGAGGATAGAACAAAATAGGACAAAAATTAAGAGTTTAGTATAGATATAATCAAAATATATCAATTGAATTTAGAATTAGCAATAGGTAGTAAAGTATTTAATTAGAAAGCACGTCTTATGTTAAAGTTTTATAACATAAGACGTGCTTTCTAATTAAAATAATAAATTCATTTTATGACGTGATATAAATCACATTAAAAATATATTTATATGGATATACTATTATAAACTAATAAGCAAGGAGGAATAAAATATGATGAACATTACTACAACTGTAGATGTTAGGATTTATTTGCCTAAAGATAAGCGTCCGGCTATTTTTGAAGCCTTTGACAAGTTAGCCTCTGGTGAGACTATGGAGCTGATAAATGACCATGACCCCCGTCCACTTTATGATCATCTTAGTGTAGAGCGCCCAAATCAATTTGAATGGGAGTACTTAGAACAAGGGCCTGAATTATGGCGGATAGGAATTACAAAGAAATAATTATTTGGGTTATTATTAATAAAGGTAGTTAAAGAGAGAATAAGCTATACAAATTAATAGTGTAGAAATTTATATAATCGAGTAGGGGTAAAATATAATTTAACTTCTACTCGATTATTGTTAAATTCAATAAATTATAGCATTTATAATTGAGAACAAAGTAAGGAAATTATAATGCTTATTTTTGTTATATATTTTCTAGATTCTTAAGGAAAAACGTACCTAAAATAGTTTTTGTTACTGTATTATATAATAAGTATATACGATGTTAAGGGATAACTTATAAGTGAAAATGAAAAAGTCACCGGTGAATGATAAGTGGAAATAGTTAAGTTTGTTAAAGATAAAAGGAGAGGTAATATGAATAAAAATATTAAAAAGATTGTTGCGATTGCACTTGTAGTAAGTGCCTTTGGCGCAGTTGCACCAGCGGCTAATTTAAACCTAATTACTACAAAAGCTTATGCAGCAAGCGGCGACTTAACAAGTATAAAAATAAAAAATTCTAGTGGAAATACAATAAAAACATACAGTGATGATGATTATAAAAGCAAAAATGAAGTAGATGATGATGAAATGGACGACAAAGAAACTTATTATGCTAAAACTTCATCATCTAAAATAAAAATAAGTACAAATGGCGTGAGTTCAAGTCATGTTAGAATATTTAAAGGAAAGCGTAGTTCAACTAAAGGAGTAAAAACAAGTAGTTCAATAGATTTGACACCGGAATCAACAACAACACTAACTATAAGGACATATAGTGATGATCCAGGCACTGTAAGGTATGATGATGAGTCTTATGTTAGTGAGTATATTATTAAAGTAAAATGTACAGCCAGTTCTTCAAATGATGAAGAATCAGATGGAGATGTATATTTAAAGAGTCTTTATTTAAGTGATGGAGAGTTAAATTTTTCAAAAGACATATCTACTTATAATGTAAATGTGGCTGAATCTGTGAGTGAAGTTAAAGTAACAGCTAAGCCAGATTGTGATAGTGATCAGTATGATGATTATGAGGTAACAATAGCTGGAACAACAGTTGATGAAAATGATAAATTTAAAAAATCAGTATCATTAAATAAGGGCAAAAATGAAATAAAAATAACAGTTCAGGATGATAATAATGAAAAGAGGACCTATACATTAAATATTAATAGAGGACAAGCTAATACCAATACTGACAACAGTGGAATAGCTCAACCACTAAAAGCCAATCAATGGATATTAGTTAATGGAAGATGGCAATATAATGATTCAACAGGCAAAACTGTAAAAAGTTCTTGGTTTTATGACAGAAATTATGGAAAGAATTATTATTTACAAGCTGATGGATATATGGCTACAGGTTGGTTGCTTTATAACGGGAATTGGTATTACTTGGGAAGTGACGGCGGCATGAGAACAGGCTGGCAGTTAGTAGGTGGAACTTGGTATTACTTAAATTCACAAGGTATAATGGCTTATAATACTGTCATTGATAGATATAAATTAGGTGCTAATGGAGCTTGGATTAAATAATAATTAAATATAGATTATTAATCTTGGGGCAGTAAATAGTTCTTGTGGAAAACTATTTACTGTTCTAAAATTTTGTTAATATTTTCAGCGTCTGCTAATCAGAATTCCATATTATATTATAGTTACTAATTTTACATAAAATTAACATAAATAATAAGAATTCTTAATAACCTTGTGTTATATTCGAACTATATTCCCACTACTTGAGATTAAGTAATTTAAAACACTTATGAGGAGACTAATTATGATAAATTCACTTGATAATATTTCGAATTATAACGAGGCAGAGGAATTAGAGAAGATATTTAGGAATAAAAATATTTCCACAGTATATCAGCCTATAGTTTCTCTTTTGGATGGAACTATTATAGGTTATGAAGCTTTAAGCAGGGGACCTGTAGGTTCGCCTCTAGAGAGGCCAGACAAATTGTTCAAAGCTGCCCAAATTTACAATAAAACTTGGGAATTGGAGCAACTATGTAGAATAAAGGCTATTGAAAGAGCAGCTGATATTGAAAAGAATAAATATCTTTTTATAAATGTAGATCCACATATTTTTAAGGATGAAAAGTTTAAAAAGGGATTTACAAAGGAATTTCTTGCAGCACATAATATGTCACCAGACTGTATAATTTTTGAAATTACAGAAAAGACATGTATTGAAGATTATAAAAGTTTTAAGCAGGCTTTAGATAATTATATAGATCAAGGATATAAGATTGCAGTTGATGATACCGGATCAGGCTATTCTGGCCTTAAAATGCTAAATGAAACAAAACCGCATTACGTAAAAATTGATATGGATTTAATTAGAAATGTTGATGAGGATTTTTTCAAGCAATCACTAATAGAATGTTTTGTTAAGCTTTCAGAAGCAACTAATATGAGGCTTATTGCTGAAGGCATAGAAACTGAGGAAGAGTTAAAAACATTAATTAGTTTAGGTGTATATGGTGGACAAGGCTTCCTTATAGGACGTCCAGCAGGAACTTTTTTGGATATACCAAGCTATGTGAAAAATTTAATTGTAAGATGTAATAAGTTTAAAGACAATTTTTACTATAGCTGTCAGTCAAATAACATTGGTGAAATTGTAAGAAAAGATAAGCCTTTTAGTCCTTCAACCCATTGCAAGGATATTAAAGAATATTTTGATTATAATGATATTACAGGAGCTTGTATAGTAAATAAAGACAATACTCCAGTAGGTCTTATTATGAAGCATACTTTGGATTCAGCATTAGCCACACAATATGGTGTAGCTGTTTTTACAAAACGCCCTGTTTCATTAGTAATGGATCTTAATCCTTTAATAGTAGACTATTATACATCAGTTGATGAAGTTTCAAGGCTGGCTATGTCTAGAAGAACAGAAAATACATATGACTATATTATTATAACTAAAAATAGTAAATACTGTGGAATTGTCTCCATAAAATCTCTGTTAAACTATACTACAATGCTTGAGTGTAATTATGCTAGGCAACTTAATCCACTTACTGAACTGCCAGGTAATGTAGTTATTCAGAAAACAATTCAAAGTATAATAAAAACTAGACGTACATGCTGCATTCTTTATTTTGATTTAGATAATTTTAAGATTTATAATGATACATATGGATTTGAAAATGGTGACAGAATCCTTAAATATACAACTGATTTAATTAATTCGGAAATTAAATCACTCTTCCCTTACAATGGTTTTATTGGACATGTAGGTGGAGATGATTTTGTAAGTATAATAGAGAATTCACTTGAAGAATGTGAAAAATTATGTAAAAAGATAATTGAAAACTTTGATTTAGAAATCTTAAATTTTTTTAATGAGAAGGATAGAAAAAATAAATATATTGAGGCAGTAGATAGACGTGGAAATAAAGATAAGTTTCCAATAACTTCTCTTTCAATTGCAGGTATGTATGGTGATTTTAATAATTTTTCTAATCCGGAAGAAGTAGGTATATCAGTAGCAGCTATTAAGAAGGAAGTTAAACATTCTGCTGGAAGTTGTTATTTAATAAAATCGGTTAATTAATATAGTAAACTGTTTTACATGAGATTTACATGAAAAACAGTTTATTTTTTAGGGAATATTTTTTTGATTTATTATATTACTATTAGAATTATTTAAATAAAAATTTTTATATATTCTATTTGGCTTAATATATCGGATCCTCTGATTAAGAAGTAATACTAATAGAGAATTTAGTGTATTTAAAGATTTTGCTGCAAATATATCTAAACCGCCCATAAATGCAATAAAACCAAGAGTTACATTATATATATTTGAGAAAAGGATAGTTCGAGTAATTGCAGCATAAGATTTTTTAGAAATATATATTAAATCTGCAAGCCGAGTTAAATTATCATCATATATTATACAATCACAATGAAGCTTTATTATATCACAAGCTCCATTGGCAAAACTTACACTAATGTCTGCAGCTTTCATGGCAAATGCATCATTTACTCCATCTCCAACCATCATTACAGTATTATTAGCGCTTTCAGATTCAACTAAACTAGCTTTTCCAATATTGCTCATATTGCTATATATTTTGCTTATTCCAAGCTCAGAACCTATTTTTTGAGCTTTATAATAAGAATCACCAGTTAGTATAGAGAGATTATCTATACCATTATATTTTAATGTGTTTATTAAGTTTTTTGAATCTGCCCTTATAATATCATCTAAAACTATCATACCAACAAGATTTTTGTCTATAGCTATAAAGATAGGAATTAATAATTTTCTTTGATAATCTCTATATTGTTTCGCACCTTTAAATATGTTTATTTTATTATCTTCCATTAACTTCATGTTACCAATTAGAACTTCTTTATTATTATAAATTGCTTTTATTCCTTGAGATGGTATAAGTATAGAATTATTAATGTTATTAATTTCAAGATCACTACAAGCATCCTTCAAAGTTACTGAAATAGGATGAACGTATTCAGATTCACATGCAGCACATATTTTAAGTAATTCTTTTTCTGAGTACGTATTATCCAATGAAGTTATTGATATGATATTTAATTTTCCATAGGTTAAGGTTCCTGTTTTATCAAAAATAATTTTATTTACATTTAATATATCTTCAAATCTATTTGCATTTCTTAAATAAATATTATTTTTGTTCAATAAACATATGTAGTTTTTGATGCCAGAATTTAAAGCTACTGAAGTAGCTTTAGGGCTTAATACTAAAAATACTGAAAATGCATTTAATATATTGCGCGTAAATAAGTAACTTAAACCTGCAGTCCATATTGCTAAACGAGTAACTTTATTTTCAAACTTTTTTGTTTTGTTATGAAGATAAAGTTTTTTAGATGAAATATCATTTTTTTCTGTTATATCTAATAAATTAGTAATTTTAATTTTTAAATTGCCAGAAATTATTGCGGTTCCTTCATGAATTTTAGAGCCTATTCCGACATGAGAAATTACTGGTTGACCAGAATAATATAAAGTATTTACAACAGCGCTGCCTTCTTCTACAATCCCTTCTACAGATGCAACTTCTCCGGTATAGTTATATACATAATCTCCGACTTTTAATGTATCTCTTGCAACTAAAATTTTACCTCCTTCAAGTGATTCAGTCCAAGCCGTTTTATAGTTAGCATTATAGGAATCTAATAATGCTTTCCTGCTTTCAGCTTCAGCGGAAAATTTAATATAATCATTTAGAGCTTTTAACACAAGAACTAAAACACCCTTAGAGCTTTCTCTCATTATTGTAAAAGATAAGGCGGAAAGTTCTAATAAAATATCTTCATTTGTCGGCATGTTTTTTGCATATTTTTTGTATAATTTTTTAAGTAATGGGTAGCCACCAACAATAGTCACCAAGGAAGCAACCTTAAGTACAGTTAAATTTCTACTTAATGAAAATTTTCCGTAAGTAGAATTTTTAATTTTAAGTAGAATATAAAACAAGCTCCAAAATAAAAATTTTCTTTTAGCCTTATTTTTGTTCTTTATCACAGCAAAATATTCTTTAAAATTATTAAATTTAACATCATCTCTAGCGTAGGTGGTAGAAAGAGCATTTTCTATATTTTCTTTTAGTGTAAGTAAGTTAGTTTTTTGAATATCATATGTAATTAAGATTGAGCCAGTATGTACTGTAAGCTTAGCGGATTTTACTCCATAAAGACTGATAATATATTTTTCTACGTATTCAGAGATATTTGTATTCTGATATATATTTTGTGCTTTAAATCGTACCCTTCCTGGTAAAGCACTTAAACACTCCAAAGTTAATCAACCCCTTTAATATTAAATAAAATTATTATTAATTTTTCAACTGATTTAATTTAATTTGAAGCAAATTTGCCTGTTCTTTTAATTCTTTAATACAGTTAATCATTTCATCATTTGTAGAGTTTTTAGATAAATCAGTAGTGCTGATGCATTGATTTGATATATCGTCTTTCATATAATAAAATTTATCTTTATGTTCTTTAATTGAGTGGTAAAATGAATTTCCGAGAATTCCTAAAGCTATCCCGAAAAACAATTGTTTTCTATTTGATATCACTTAAATACCTCCATTAATATAAAATGTATTTTCAAATTATCTCCAATAAAGCAAGTTTTATTCATGAAGGCAACTAACATTAAAATTTTTTAAACATTGCATATTTTATTACGTTTTTTCCTACATGCTCAGTATTTGTATTTTCAGTTTCTTTCATAAAATAATTAGTGATTCTGGTAGATGTACTCATAAATATTTTCAATATATCTTTTTCAAGGGAAGGCTCTGATTTTATTGTATTTAAGCTAAAGGTTATTATTTCATCAACCATTTTTTCTATATTTGATAGTTCCATTTCAATTTTCTTTAAAGTGCTTTGGTTATCCATAATAGTAACTCCTTGCTATTATTTTTTATTATTTAACATGTTATATTTAATAAAAAATAAATTTCCTAATGAATTTAAAAAATAGAGTAGAATAGCGCCACCTAAATTTAGATATCTAATAAAAGCAAGAAAAATTCCGACTACATTAATACTTACAGCAATAGCTTGAGCTCTTACTAAGTATTCTTGGTTATCTATACATTCTTTAATCAACCATGAAATTTTAGGAAGTCCATTACAAATTATGTTGATATTATTTTTATAAAATAATTTAACGGTTGATATTCCTATGACAATAATGTTATCGATTGCATATGTCCTTTTAAAGTTGTTTTCGTTTATGATTATTATTTTAGGATATTGATCTTTCTTATTGTCATAAAGTCCAAGGCTTTTATTTGCATATAATACTAAATTACTATTTTCATATTCTGAAATAATATCTATATTATTAATTCCTATGGATCTCAAATCTTTTATTAGTTTTCTAACGTCCGCATTAATTGGATCTTTTATTTTCTTTGTAGCTATGAAGCTTTCAATTCTAAAATAATTCAATGATTTTAAATTTTCTAAGCCATCATTATTAAATACTATATTTTGATGAAGTGAAATACTTTTTATATTCCTAATGTGTTTAATAGAATTTGAGTCTTTAATATAGACATTATTATAATGTGCCTTAATTAAAGTATATTTTGTAGAAAAATATGAAGTAAGAAATAATATGCCTGGAAAACCTAAAATTAGAGAACTAATAGCATACACGGGTGAAGCTGTAAATAATAAAATTGCGGTCATAGAAATTGATAATGCTAGAAGTCCATGACATAAGGATCTTGTCTCTCTGAATATTTCCATAGAATTGATTTTTGTATTAGGTTCAATGTATGTTGCGTTAGCTAAATTATATATTTTAATTGATGATGAAGATATGATACTGCATATCATATCTTCATCTATATAATATAAATCGTAAAATAACAACACATTTCCAGTTTTGGTATTGATATTGATACATTTTATGCTGGAAAAATCTCTTAGAATGTCTTCAATATTGAAAGCCATATTAGAATTCCATTTGAGACCTTCTATGCATAAGCGTAATCGTCCTGGAATTGAAGATATTTTTTTTACATTCATAGTTATAATTTTTAACCTTGCTCACTAGTTATCATTGAAGATCTTCTTTTTTTATTTTCGTATTGAGCTTCTGCAACAATATCTTCTAAATTTTCACGTGCAGTAGCCACTTTTTCTGATGCAAAATCAGCTACTGAGAAGATGGCACGCATAGTATTAACAGTAGCCTTTCTCATAGGCATTGTTATCATATTCATAATTGAAGAATTACTTCTTCTAACACTACTGAACATTTTGCTTGTTTCTTTGTCTTCAATTATGGAATCAATTTTCTCCATGAGTTCTTTAATATTGTTATTTATGACCTCAAAACTATTTTCCATTTGTTTAACACTATTTTCCCTATGGGAATTTTCCACTTCAAGATTATTGACCTTTTGAATTAGTGAGTCATATTTTTCTTTAAGTTCATTAAATTCTTGATTTAAAGTTTCTGAATTTTCCATAACAGTTATTCCTCCAAATAATTTTTTTGATTTTAACTTGTATTGTATCCAGTTTGAAAAATATTATGTATAAAAATTTTAAATTATGTGTAGTATAAATTCTTCAATATTTTTACATACTGACAATTAGAGGAGGATATACCATGAAAATAAAAACTAATCAAAAAGCATCAATATCTCTAATGATAATGTTTATAGGTTTTCTGTTCACTTTGTTTTCAAATAATTTAATTACTATTATGATATTACAAAGTGGATTTGAAGCAGGAGTGGTTGGCGGAATTGCTGATTGGTTTGCAGTATCAGCACTTTTTCGTTATCCTCTTGGTATTAAAGTGCCACATACAGCATTGTTGCCAAAGAATCGTCAAAGAATAACGACAGCATTAGTTTCAATTGTTGAAAACAACCTGCTCAATAAATCCAGCATTCTTAATAAGGTAAATGAATTAAGCATTGTAACAAGGTTTTTAAATTTATTTAAAAATAGTGTTTATTCTAATGAAATTAAATCGAAAATAGTATTCATTATTAGGAGTGGGATAGATTATATTTCTATACCAAAGGTTTCCGCATATTTACTAAGTTTAATAGAAGGTTATTTAAACAAATTAGATTCTAAAAATTTACTAGAAGCATTAACTAGCATGTGTTTAGAGAATAATTATGAACAAAAGATCATGAATAATTTGCTTGATGCATGTGAAAGTTTGGTAAAAAGGGAAGATATAAAAAATGAATTTGGAAACATAATATTTACCTCTACTAAAAATCTTAAGATAAATGTAATTAAGCAATACACGCTGAATACAATTGTAAATATTATTGGTAAAGAGAAGATAGGAGCTATAGTTCAAGATTTAATTTTTTTAGTGCTAAAGGATTTAAGAAATCTAGATAATTCAAGTAGAATTATGATACTAAAGTTTATGCAAGATAGTATTAAGAGTGTAAGTGAAAATGAAGATATAGTAAAAAAAATAGATCAATATAAAAGTAGCTTAGTCAACAATGCTGAGTTAAATCATTACCTGATGAGAACTTTAAGTGAAGCAAAAACTACAATTCTGATATATATTAATGATAATGATTTTATAGAAGGAACCATATTACCTTTTTTAAATAATTTAATAGATAAGATTTTAGCTAACACTGAGCTAATAGATAAATTAGAACATTATATTAAAGAACAGGTATCAGAATATATCAATAATAATCATGAGAAGATAGGTAAGCTTGTTAAAGAAAATATTGAAAAAATAGATACTGATACTCTTATAGAATTGATAGAATATAGGATTGGAGATGACTTACAGTGGATAAGGGTTAATGGTGCCATTTGCGGATTTATTATAGGTCTAATTTTGGGAATAATTAGAGTATTTATGGGAAGGGTTTAAGGATGAAAAATATACACCTTAGTAAAAAGCAGCTATGCTGCATATACAGAACATTTTAGTAAAAAGCAGCTATGCTGCATATACAGAACATTTCATGGCTACTTTGGACTTGTTTTTTATTTTCATTTGCCTAATTAAGCTATTATAGACTTTTTGTCATAGTTATAAGTTGAATTAATTAGAAGAATGGCGGATTTAATCATATTATTTCTTAAATCATATTTTAGGTTTAGTATATAACCTTTTAACTGTTCAAATAAAATATCACAATGTTTTTGTTTTTGGTATTTTAAACTATTGCTGCCAAGGATTTTTTTAGGTAAGTTTGAATAACTAAAAAGTGATTAAGTATTCCACTTTTGCAGTATGTTTCAAATATATTAGATAAAGATTTATCTAATATTCTCTCACAAAGATTCAATACTTTTTCAGTTTTTATAAACTTATCAATGCTATCTTCAATATTAATATGATATTGGTTAGTAGTATAGATATTAGAATATATACTATCCTTAGGAAAATTAGCATTAATTATACTATTTAGTTTATATATCATAGTTTCAGTAAAAGCTCTCACTTCATCATTAGATGGATCAAGAAAGTTAATAATACCATCGGAATTTTTTATGGAGCCTTTTATATATGAATCACAAATTGAATAGATTAATTTTAGGCGTATTTCAAAAAAAGAATCCAGTTCTTGTTCTATTAATTGTATGCATTTCTCTTCTGTTAAATAAACATGTTCTATCTTAACATAGTTTTCTTCAATACTCATAGTCTATACACCTGCCTCTATTCATATTTTGATCACAGTAATAGCATATAAAACTATTGTAAAATTCTTTTAAAGTTAAAGTTAAAAAAATATTAAGTGCTACATGTAAGTATTGGAAATTGTTAATGACAAATCTTTTTATGAATAAATATTTATCTGCAGGAAATACTTTATTTATGTTTTAACGAATAGTTAACATAAAATTAACAATGAAAATGGTAGGAGGAAAGAAATGTCGTTAGCTTATAATGCAATTAATAATGAGATTTTATATAAAAGAATAAGGTTACATTTGGAATATATTTATAGAAATGAAGATAAGTCTATAGAAATGGAAAAATTAATTAGTTGTATATTGGGCGTTAAGTATTGTAAGGCAAATCAATTTACAGGAAATTTATTAATTACATATGATGAGGAAATAGTAAGTGAGAATACTATAAAAAGACAAATATATAGATTCGTAACAAAAAAAATATTCCCCCAATCATCTATGGAAACTATAGGTGCAAATTCTTTTTTTGATAGAGAAAATGTTGATTCAGAGAATAAGAGAAAAATAATGAAATCATCAGAATACACAGAGATTAAAAGTGAGAATGCAAGTGTGAACATTAATAATTTTCATTCCACACAAATAGATGATATTCAAAAAAGGTTAAAAACTGATTATATAAATGGATTATCTAAATCTAGGGTAGATGAACGACTGAGGATGCTTGGATTAAATGTAATTTCTGAGGCTAAAAAGAAATCACTAATCACAAGATTTTTTGAAAATATAAATGAATTTTCTACCAAATTATTAGTAGGCGCAGGTTTTCTATCTTTTTTTCTAGGGCAAATTATTGATGGAGCAGCCATTTTGGGAATTGCAGCCGTTGAGACAATTTTGAGCACAGTGCAGCAGCATAGAGCAGAAAAATCATTATATTATCTTAAAGAAATGATGGGGCGCAATGCAACAGTAATACGTAATGGAAAGAGATGTATAATAGATTCGAAGTATCTTGTTTTTGGAGATGTGATTATTGTAGAAGCAGGAGATAAAGTACCAGCAGATGCTAGAATAATAGAGTGTTGTGAGCTTAAGGTTTCAGAAGCTACCATTACTGGAGAAAGTACGCCAGTTTATAAAAGCTGTGATATTTGCAATAGTAATGCGGAGTTAGCGGATAGACATAACATGATTTATATGGGGACAAATATACTCTCAGGCAGAGGAAAGGCAGTAGTAGTAAGCGCAGGAATAAATACTGAAATGGGAAAAATTGCATACATGCTTCAAAATATAAAAAGTGAGTGTGCGCCTATTGAGCGTAAAATAAAGAAATTTACCAATAAAATTACTAAACTAGCTTTTGCAATTTGCATGGGGATAAGTGCTTTAGGTCTTTTAAGAGGTTCATCATTGATCAAAGTATTTGTTTTGGGAGTCAGCTTCTCTATAGGAGCAATACCCGAAAGCCTGCCAGCTGTAGTAACTGCAGCTATGTCGTTATCAGTTCATAGGATGGCATCAAAAAATGCAATTGTAAGAAAGTTGCCTGCAGTTGAAAGTTTGGGATGTGCCAATGTAATATGTTGTGATAAAACAGGTACTCTAACTATGAATGAAATGACAGTAAAAGAAATTTATGTTGATAATAATACATACGAAATTAGTGGATCAGGATATAATCCAAAAGGAGATATAATACTTAAACATGGAGAAGTAAAGAAAAAGGATTCATTAGATAAAATAATAACTGCCGGCGTTATATGTAACAACTCAAGTATTTCTCAATGTGATGGAAAGTGGGAAATTCATGGTGATCCTACAGAAGGTGCACTATTAACTGCTGCTTATAAAAATAGAATAAAAGTAGAGGACATAAGTAATAAGTACAGAAGGATAAGTGAGATTCCGTTTGATAGTTCAACTAGATTTATGACAGTTCTAGTTGAGTATAAAAATGAAATGGAGGCATTTTGCAAAGGTTCGCTAAGTAAAGTGCTAGATAAATGTACAAGAATTTATGAAGATGGGAAGGAAAGATTAATTACTCCTGCTGATAAAGATCATCTACAGCAGATAGTGGATGAAATGGGATTAAAGGCATTAAGAACTTTAGCTTTTTCGTATAAAAAGGTATTAAACGATAATAAAAATATAGAAAGTAATTTTGTCTTTTTAGGCTTAGTGGGCATGGAGGATCCTCCAAGAGAAGAAGTAAGAGACTGTATTGAAAAGTGCAGAGATGCAGGAATAAAGGTGGTAATGATAACAGGGGATAATAAGAATACTGCTGCTGCAATAGGAAGAAAGATTGGACTTTTAACAGATGGAATTGTATTATCCGGATGCGAATTAGATGATATAACAGAGAATGAATTAACTGCTATAATTAATAAAATACAAGTTTTTGCTAGAACTTCTCCTGAACAAAAATATAAGATAGTAAGAGCTTTTAGGAGAGCTGGAAATGTGGTTGCAATGACAGGAGATGGAGTAAATGATGCTCCTGCAATTAAGGAAGCAGATATAGGAATAGCCATGGGTAAGAATGGAAGTGATGTTGCTAGAGATACAGCTGATATAATTCTTACCGATGATAACTTTGCAACGATAGTTGCGTCTATTCA
Source organism: Clostridium sp. LS (assembly GCF_002760435.1). Classification (GTDB taxonomy): domain Bacteria; phylum Bacillota; class Clostridia; order Clostridiales; family Clostridiaceae; genus Clostridium. Next base: position 7,381 of record NZ_AUUU01000058.1, on the reverse strand, counting down.
AGAGGGAAGAGGAGTAAATTTGAATATTAAAAATTCTGTAAGATATTTACTTACAGGATGTTTAGGTGAGGTATTAGCGATATCGCTTGCATCAATGTTTATTGGAATACCTTTACTTCTTTCATTACAAATACTATGGACAGATGTTATATCCGAATCAATATTAGGAGCATCACTTACTTTAGAGAATCCACCAGAAGACATAATGAGCTATCCGCCTGTATCAAAAAATGATGAAATTGTTAATAAAGAACTTAAAAAGAAAATACTAAAAACAGGAATAATAACAGGATTAACAACATTTGGAATATTCAAAGGAGCAATATTATTTGGAGCTACTATTCAAAAGGCAAGGACATTGGCGTTTGTTAATTTAGTTTTATCACAAATAACAAGTGTATATAATTGCAAGACTAGTAAGAGAGATAAGAATAAATATATGAATATTTCAGCTATTGCCTGTGTAGCAATGCTTGGCGGAATGTTATATACTCCATTTGTGAGTTCGTTTTTCTCAACTGTACCACTAAATTTGAAAGATGCACTACTGCTTTCTGGAACTACAACATTATCAAGATTATAAAGAAAGTAAATGCAATATGTTAGCTAAATATTTAATAAGCAAAGGCTTTAGAATAATTGAATGGTGAAAGTTTAATTATTCTAAAGCCTGATTTTTTAAAAATAAGTTAAAATTTAGTTAAAAATAATTTTTTGTATATAATAGTTCAATATATGATAAAATTCGACGATAAATATAGTATGAAATCATGAAATTGATTTAAATGTTCTAATTATAAACGCAGCTAAGGAGGAGTAGTAATTATGATAAAAAAATTCAATTTAGGAACTAAAATAAGTATTATTATAGCTTTAATAATGCTTATTTGTTATGTTGGGGTATTTTCATGTATATTAATACAAGTGAAATCAAAAAGCATAAGTGATAGTGAAACGTTAGCAAAGGAAATATCATTATCATATGCAACGCAAATAACATCTAATTTTGAAAAGTTAGAAGTTATAGGAAAGGATTTAAGAGGAGAAGTAATTAATCAAATTAAGCTTAATTCACAAAATAGAAATTTGGTTATTGAAATGCAAAAAGAAATATTAAATTCGCATCCAGAAGTATTTGGTGTAACTGTTGCATTTGAAAAAAATGCATTTGATGGAAAAGATGAATATTATAGAGGACAAAAAGAATTTGCAGAAAGCGGGATGTTTATCCCTTATGCCAGTAGAGATGGTGATAAAATTGTAGTTGGTCCAGCGTATGATGACCAAACAGACATGACATGGTATAACAAACCTAAAGAATTAAAAGGTACTTATATTACAGAACCAACAGTTTATAATATTAATGGACAAGACGTATCCATGGTATCATTAGCAATGCCTATTTTAGATGGAAGTGGAAAGTTTTTAGGAGTAATATCACTAGATTATAAACTTGATACATTGGAAAAAATGGTGCTGGAGAAAACGCCACTTGGAGGAACTGTTGATTTAATATCTAATAAAGGAATTTATATAGCTAGTGGTGAAGATTCAAGCTTAAAAATGAAAGATGCAAAGCAAAACAGTGATACTTGGGCCAAGATTATAAGTGAAACTTCACAAGGTAAAGAGTTTTTTATATATGGCAATTCAGTAAAGAAGAATCAGGAAGTTTTAATGGTGGCATATCCTGTGAATTTAGAAAATACAAATACAAATTGGATTTTATGCAGTCAAATCCCTAAAGAAAAAATACTAGAAAGTTATAATAAAATATTTAATATTATTATAACAGCTGGAATAATATCACTTGTAATCATTATTTTAATAATAGGTATTGTAATCAGAAAAATGACAAAGGGAATAAAATATGCAGAGGAACAAATTGAATTACTAGCACAAGGGGATTTAACAGTAGAATTTGAAAAGAAGTACCTAGAAAAAGAAGATGAAATAGGTAAAATGTTCAAATCTATGAGTGAGATGCAAAAATCCTATCGGAATATAATAACTGGAATTAAGAATGAGTGCAGTATAGTATTAGATTCAATAAATGTTACTAAAGATAAAATAGATGATTTAAACATTAAAATATCTGATGTCTCTGCTACAACTGAAGAATTATCCGCTAGTATGGAAGAGACAGCAGCATCAACAGCTGAAATAAATTCATTATCTTCAAAAATGGAAAGTGTACTAAAAAGTATGACCACAAGTGTTGGGAATGGAGAAAAAACAGCAAAAGAAATTGAAGAAAAAGCGGTGCAGCTTAAATCAGATGCAATTAAATCTCAAGAGACATCTAATGAGATTACATTAGAAATTCAAGATAATCTAAAAATGGCAATTGAAAAATCAAATGCAGTAAATAAGATTAATGAGTTAACGTCTAGAATATTAGAAATTACGGATCAAACTAATTTGCTTGCACTAAATGCAGCCATTGAGGCTGCAAGAGCTGGGGAATCAGGGAAAGGATTTGCTGTTGTTGCAGATGAAATAAGAAATCTTGCTGAAATATCAAAGGAAACGACTATAGAAATTCAGCAAATAAATAAAGATGTGGTTGAAGCCGTAAGTAGTCTTAAAGGAACTTCAATTGAAGCTGTTAATTTTATAGGAAATCAGGTAGTTCAGGATTATAATAAGCTTGTTGATACTGGGGAAAATTATAAAAGCGATGCGAGTATATTTAACAAATTAGTTAATACTATTGGTGAAATATCAAATCAGTTAATTAATTCAACAGAAAATATTATTACTTCTATACATGAAGTTTCACAGGCAACAAATGAAGGTGCAGAAGGAACAACAGTAATTGCTACTAAATCAAACGAAGTTGTAAATTTAACGGAAGAAGTAGTAGAGCAAACTAATAAGACAAAACAATGTGCAAATAAGCTTCTAGAAAGTGTATCAATCTTTAAACTCTAAAATGCATTGATAGGAGCTTGTTTACAAAAAATTAAAAATCCAAGGTTTCATGAGCCTTGGATTTTTAACATGTTTATTTTTATGTTAATTAGAAAAGGTTTGTGTTCCCATATATTTATTGTCGCCATAAATTACTCCTATACCAACTTTGGTATAAGATGAATTCATCATATTAGCTCTATGTCCAGAGGAATTCCACCACTGATTAAATAATTCAACTGGGTCAAAATTGTTGTACGCTATATTTTCTCCAGTAGTAGCATATCTGTACCCAATAGTATTTAGCCAGCTTGTCCAGTCATTTCCTTGCGGTGTTGTATGATCAAAATAATTATATTGTATCATGTGATTGCTTTTATACCTTGCTATTTGTAATAAAGTATTATCTAAAATTAATGGAGATAGACCAGCCTCTGTTCTTTTTTCATTCATTAATTGAAGAATCTTATTTTCAGCAGATACTTGCAAACTTATAGAATAGTTTTGCGGTAATTTAGGTAAGCCGTTTACATCTATAGAATCTACATAAGCTGCATTAGATACATAATTTGAATTATTTAAAGTTTGCTGCAATTCACCAGATTTGTTAAGAGAAAAAATTTTATCACCCAGGTATATAATTCCTGTTTTCATTGCACCAGTGTTATCTAAGTAATACCAGTGTCCATTATCTTTTATCCAACCAGTTTCCATTGAACCTGTGTTGCCTAAATAATACCAAATTTCATTAACGTAAACCCAGCCTTTTTGCATTTCTCCTGAATTATTTAAAAATACCAATTACCCTTATCATAGGTCCAGCCTGTTTTCATTTTTCCATCTGAATTGAAGTAGTACCATACACCAGAGATATATCGCCAGTCTTTAGCTAATGATGTTCCATCAATGTAACTCCAGCTTTTATCAGTGTTCTCCCTCCACTGTGCAGATACTCCGAGTGGCATTAGAATTGTAATCATTACTGGTACAATAATTGCACTTAGAATTTTTCGTAAAAAAGTTTTCTTCATTAGTTTTCCCCTTTTCTTTTGTAATTAGAGCAATATTAAGATTTGACTACAACAATATAATAATGAAACATTGTAAAGGGGGCTTAAAGTTAAAGTTAAATGGGTATTAACTGCCATATGTAAGTATTGGTAAACTTCAAGGTGAATAGTAAAAATAAGTAATCATTAGCATTATTTTAATAAGTGTTTTATTTTACCACAAATAAAGGAGACAAAATAGCAGATACTAAGTAATAAAGAGATTATCAAATTAAAAAGCAAGGTGTAATTGGAGGAAACAAAATGAAAAATAGTTTAAGGTTTATTTTAATTCTTGCTTTTAGTATGTTTCTTATTGGCTGTATGTTTGAAAAAAGTACAAAGGATGTGCCTGTTCCATTAAATGAATCTAGTAATGAGAAGGTCTTGGAAAAATCTGATGAAATAACTAAAGAAGAAGCTAACAAAAACTCAAATGAAACAACTAATGAAATACCGGATAAAACATCTGATGAAACCCCTAATGAAGAATCTAAAGAAAAGCCAGAGGAGAACAAGATAGTTACTAATAATAAGAAAAAAATAGTTTATTTAACTTTTGATGATGGTCCCAGCCATAAAGTAACAAGTAATGTTTTAGACATATTGAAAGAAAAAAAAGTAAAAGCCACTTTTTTTCTTATAGGCAATCAAATTAAAGGTCGAGAAGATATTGTAAAGAGAATTTATAACGAAGGAAATAGCCTTGGGCTTCATAGCTATACTCATAATTATAAGAAACTTTATGATAATGATGATAGTTTTATAAAAGAAATGATTGATTGTCGTAAGGAAATACAAAGAGTTGTAGGAATTTCGCCTGATATTATAAGATTTCCAGGTGGGAGTTATAGGAGAATGAGCAGGAATTTGCTAAAAAGATTGCATGATAATAATTTTAAGGTTTACGATTGGAATATGGACAACTGTGATGGATTAAAACCACAGAACTCGCCAGATGAGTTATTTACTAAAGCCACTAGTGGCAGTGAGAATAAAGATAGCATTATATTACTTTTGCATTGCACTGGTTCTAATCAAAATACCTGCACAGCTCTTCCTAAAATAATTGAGTATTATAAATCCCATGGCTATGAATTTAAAGTAATTACTAAGGAAACAAAAGAGCTATATGCGCCAATAACCAAATAAGTATTATATTGTATTGGTAATCATATAGCCTTGAAGAAGTAAATTAAATGCTAAAATTAAGGGCGTGATTATTTGCTTACACAATTTCTTCCTTTTTTCTTAGCTCTGTACAATGCTTTATCAGCTCCTTTTATTACATCACTTGCATCCTTATATTTATTGCTTTTTTCACATGCACCAATACTAATAGTAACAAAAAGCTGACTTGAATTTCCTTGTTTTGTCTTTGAATTTTTACTTTTCGTAGATTTTCTAGTATATCCAGATTTAGATACTTGCTCCCGCAAGTTTTCTAAATGTGGTATTACATCATTTATTGATTTGCTAGGGAACAATATAGTAAATTCTTCACCTCCATAACGATAAGCTTTTCCCCCACCTGTAACTTGGGTCAAATTAGAAGCTACTAATTTTAAGACATCATCTCCGACATCATGTCCGTATTTATCATTAAATTTTTTAAAAAAATCAATATCTAGCATTGCAATTACATATTTATTTCCTAATTTCATTAAATCTTCCCTAAGAGCTCTACGAGAAGGTATTCCTGTTAACTCATCGAGATAAGCCATAGAATAGGAGTCTTCAATAACACTTATAATCAAAATTAAGCCAGCTGCACTTAAGTAACTAGAAAAAGATAGATTATCATTAATAAAGTAAAGAGCGGCTAAAACACCAATAATAACACCGATTAATCGAGCTTCAAATGCATTTCGTTTAACAAAAACTTTTATACTAAAAAATATGAGTGTTAAAAAGAATATAAGTAAGGCTGGTTGAGGAATAATGTTTTCTGCTAAATGGGTATCAATAAATTTATAAGATAATATGTCTTTTATAAGATAATTATTATATGTTGTAATTTTATAGATCAAAAACAACTCGACTAATATAATAGAAATACGTATTTTTCCCCATAAAGAAAATATACCCCTTTCCTTTAATTGAGATAATATAGCTATGTTAATAGGAATAAGAATGCATATTATTGGATAAAGGACTTGAGAGTAAGTAGTGTCCTCTATTGATAATTCAAAATAATAGCTTAAAAGTATTTGGAATAATGTGAGCAGCAAAATAATTAAAAAGACTCTGCCTTTATTAAAGCGAACACTTAATATAATGCCTAATCCAAATATTATAAATGAAGAATACTTAATAACAAGTAAAACAGGAGGTGTGAACGAAGGAATCTCTTTTGTTAAAAAATAACATCCAGAAAGAATTAAAAAATAAGAAATGTATGATAAAAACGTTTTAAAAGCCATTTTCACTTAAGTTAGCCTCCTTAAATTGTGTAGATATATTACGCTATATGTATTTTAAAAAGCAAATTTGTCGATAAATATTATACAATATATTTCGTATATTCCAAAAGAATCTTTAATAGGAACATTATTGATTATGAGGAATTCAATTTAGATTAATAAAATTTCATAATAATGGTAGATTGTTTTTGAAAAACATATTACTTATGGAAGTATATGTATAAATTCAGCAAAAATTAAGGTATTAATGTTATACTTATAAAATCAACATAGATAGATTCAAATACAAACGAGAATTATTATTGGAGGGCACAATGAAACTATTGGTTAAATCTTTACCTAATATAATTACATCAACAAGAATAGTGATATCATTTTTATTTGCTTATACTATTACCCAGCAATTTATATATGGTCAGGAAAGAAGTCTTAAATTAATTATATTGTTTCTGTTTATATGTATTTCGGATTTATTAGACGGAAGAATTGCTAGAAAAACAAATTCAGTTTCAGTTATAGGGGCGCACCTTGATGTTTTCGCTGATTTACTATATATAATCCTTTCATATATAACATTAATAAATGTAAAAATTTTACCGGTATGGTTCTTAGGATTTATCTGTTTCAAATTTTCAGAGTTTGTTGCAACATCAAAGTTCATGAAGAAAAAAAATAATCTATCAGATAATCCTTTTGTTTTTGATAAAGTTGGACGAGCAGTATCAGTAATATTCTTCATTATACCTGGAGTTGCTTGCATATATAAGTATTTTGAAGTTAATAATTTGGGTGTAATATTGAATTTATTTCTGGTTTTAGTATTAATAGCTGGACTTTATTCTTCATATTTAAGAATTCAAAGCTGCGTTAGTCTTTATAAAATAAGTAATAATATAAACAAAAACTAACTAGTTAATGATATCAACGCTTTGGATTGTTAAGTGGTGAAAAATGAACAATGAATGATGAATGATTAAGGAAGAAAAGCCTTTGGCT
>NZ_AUUU01000250.1 GCF_002760435.1 Clostridium sp. LS | reverse complement strand
CGCCTGCCAGATTTTTCTCACATGCGTTCGAAAAGGCAGATGCGTGAAAAAAATCTACAGCTCCACAGTCGCTTGCGATTTTTTTATTCCCAGTTAAATACATAAGGCACATTTCTATAAAAATCACCATAGTTTAATCCATATCCAACTACAAAAACATCTTCAATTTCAAAACAACAGTAATCAGGTGTTACATCTATTTTTCTTCTTGATGGTTTATCAAGAAGCACACAAGTCTTAACAGAAGCAGGATTTAATTTTTTTATATGATTAACAACAAAATCCATTGTTATTCCAGTATCAACAATATCATCAACAATAAGAACGTCCCATCCTTCAATATCATCGGAAATATCATGAACTACTTGAACAGAGCCAGAAGATGTTTCATCATGACCATAACTTGATGTAGTCATAAATCCTATTTTTGTATTCAAGTCAATAGCTCTAACTAAATCAGCAGCATATACAAAACTGCCACGAAGTAAAGATAAAACATAAAGTTTTTTACCTTTATAATCTTCAGTTATTATTTTCCCCAATTCTTCAATTCTTGAATTAATTTGTTCTTTAGAAAAAAGAATGTTACGTTTCTTGTCTTCCATTTTGTTAAAACTCCTTTTATGATTAATTTAATTAGTACAGCTCACTTGGAAATTTTATTGCATAATTCAAAATATGTAGTTAAAATAGTATTTCTAAAAATTTATTACATTAATATATGTTATACTTTTTATTTTTAAGAAACTTATTCCAAAATTGTGAATTGTACATTGTCAATTGTTAATTATATAAGTTATAATTAATGAATTAATAGTATAAAATTATATGAAAGTTGTCAAGATAGGGATATAGATGCTGATTTATTCAGTTAAAACTGTTTAAAGTATCAGTATTTTTTTAATTAGTATCCCATCCATGGCTTATGTGAGGTGTTTATATGATATATGGAAATATTGAAGGAATAAAAAAATCCATAATAGATGAATTGGAAAGTATTTATTCTATAAGAACTTTAAAAGACGAAGTATGTGATATAGAAATTTTAAATATTATTTCTAGAATTTCTAGTTTTATTGAAAGGGAAGTAAGTGTAGGAATAAATAGAAAAGGTAATGTAACTTCTGTTGCTATTGGAGATTCAACGTCAGTGGAGGTTCCAATAATAGACATAGAGGAAAAAAGATTATCAGGAATAAGAGTAATTCATACTCATCCAAATGGCTATTGTAATCTTTCAGCCTTAGATTTAACTGCATTATTAAAGCTAAAATTAGATGCAATTGTATCAGTAGCAATATTAGATGGAAAGATAATAGATTTCTCCCTAGGAATGCTTACATTATATAATAATAAATTAGAAACTGATGAAAAGAGAAATCTTTCATTAGAGGAAATAACATCTATACATATATTAGATAGAATAAGATTTATTGAAAATTTAATAAAAACTAACGATGTTATAGAAGATACAGAGGAAAAAGCAATATTAGTAGGTTCCGATACAAAGGAAAGCCTGGAAGAATTAGCAGAATTGACTGAAGCTTGTAATATACCAGTATTAAAAACTGTTTTTCAAAGCAGAAGTAAAGTTGATGCTGCATATTATATTGGAAGAGGTAAAGTTCTAGAGATTGCATCAATGAGGCAAGTAGAAAGAGCAAATGTTATAATATTCGACGATGAACTTTCAGGGTCACAAGTTAGAAATTTGGAAGCAGCATTAGGAGCAAAAGTAATTGATAGGACTACTTTAATATTAGAAATATTTGCAACTAGAGCTAAGAGTAAGGAATCTAAGATACAGGTAGAGTTAGCCCAGCTTAAATATAGATTAAGCAGATTGCAAGGTTTAGGCACTATTCTTTCTAGAACAGGAGGAGGAATAGGAACAAGAGGTCCAGGAGAAAAGAAATTAGAAACAGATAGAAGACATATAATGGAAACTATATATGACTTAAAAGATGAACTAAAGAAAATTAAAAAGACTAGAGATGTTCAAAGGGAAAAAAGAAATAAAGAGAATATTCCTAAAGTATCTTTAGTTGGCTATACTAATGCAGGAAAATCAACATTAAGAAATGTCCTTTGTGATATAGCAGCAAAGAAAGAAAATAAAATAAAGGAAAAAGTATTTGAAGCAAATATGCTTTTTGCAACACTGGATACTACAACAAGAGCGTTAACATTAAGTAAGAAGGGAATAATAACTCTTACAGATACCGTTGGATTCGTAAGAAAGCTGCCCCATGATTTAGTAGAGGCATTTAAATCAACTTTGGAGGAAGTAATATTCTCAGATTTATTATGTCATGTAATTGATGCGTCTTCTGATACGGCTGCTGAGCAGTACGAAGCTGTAAATGAAGTACTAAATGAACTTGGTGTACTTGAAAAGGAAACGGTCTTAATATTAAATAAAATAGACAAAGCGACTGAAGAACAAATGTTAAAGATAAAAGAGATAATTGGCAATAAAGATATAATAGAAATTTCAGCTAAAGAAAAAATAAATTTAGAAGAATTATTAGGAATAATTGAAGAAAAGCTACCTTATAATTATAAAAAAGTAGAATATTTAATTCCATATGAAAAAGGCGATATTCAATCATTTTTACACAGAAATGCAAGAATACTTGAAGAAGAGTATAAGGATAATGGCACGTACATGGTCGCTGAAGTTGATGATGAAGTATTTAATAAAACACAGGAATATGCACAGGTATAGAGCTCACTGGCTTAATGTATAATAAATATAACCTTTTAATAATATACTAGAATAAGTATATTATTAGGAGGCTATATTTTATGAAAATAGTTCAACTATTAGGTTATACAAAGATTCTTAGATAATGTTATTTAAGGATCTTTTTGATTGTATTTAATAAGTTGTAAGATCAATATTGAGTAAGAAAGTATTACCTTTAAATAAATATTTCTTTAAGTTATAATGTTAATGAGTTTTATTAAAATAAAGTATAGATATAATGCCTTGGGCAAAAGAAGGTGGAATAAGATGGCAAGATCCATAATGGATTATCAAAAATCCTCTGAAAAACTAATAAATAAATTGAAAGTAAATAAAAAAGTGCTAGCAATATTTGCATTTGGAAGTATAATAAGCGGGGATCTTTGGGAGGAGTCAGATATAGATATATTTGTTGTTTACAAAGATGTATTTGATGATGTCCGGGATATATATTCTGAGGTCCTCGACATACCTGTGCATATGAAAGTGCTCAGTAAAGATAAATTTTTAGAGTTATATGAAAGTGGTGGAAAGAAAGGTTTTGTAAGAAACTTACTCATAGCTTCTAAAATTATATTTTCTAGAGATGAAGAGATAGAAAGTGCTTTCAATAAAGCTAAATATAGTTTAGATAAATATAGAGAAATATGGAATTTAGTTTACTTAGGTAATGTTATTAAGGATATTGGAGTAATTAAGAAGTATTTGCAAAATAATAGTATATTTACATCTTATGAAGTCCTAATTAGAGCATTAGATAGTTTTGCTAAACTTTATTTAAATTTAAATGGATATACTGTAAGCAAGGATGCAGTTAGGATGGTAACAAACTTAAATTATAAGTTTAATATGGTAATTGAAAATTTATTTAACAGTGAATGTATAAATGAAAATATACAAAATACTGTAGATTACATAGAAGGGTTTTTAGACGATAATATAAATGAAGCATCAAAATTTTTATTAAATTATTTATATGAAAAAAACGCATTTCTAAGTTCTTTTGAGATAAAAAATAATGAGTTATTTAAAGAATTTGATATAAAAATAGAAGAGATTTTAAAAGAGTTATATAAAAGAAAATTAATAAATAAGGATACTAGAAATTTAGATTTGCCTTCTAATGAAAAATTATTAAGAGAGAATGTATATTCATACAAGGGTTAATGCATTGTTAAAGGGGAAATTTTATGGATATTTATAAGAATTTTAAATTCAAGAATAATGAAATACCCAAATATGTTCAAGTAGCTGATTATATAAAGGAATTGATTGATAAGAGAAAAATAAAAGAAGGAGACAAACTTCCAACTATAAGGGATTTATCAAAAAGTTTAGGCGTAAATAATGTTACAATAGTAAGCGCATATAATAAACTGAAGGCTGAAGGATATGCTTACCAAAAGGTAGGCAGCGGGAGTTATGCAAAAAGGAAGGAAGTTGTTTCGAATTTTAGAAGAGAATATTCAAATACTCTAAAAAAATTATCTACGAAGGATTTATCAGATGTTGTCGATTTTACAGGAGAAACTACAGCAGAAGTATTATTTCCAATAGATGATTTGAAAAATATAATAAACGAAGTTTTAGAAAGAGACGGAGCTAATGCTCTTCTTTCAGATAATAGGAATGGATATAGTAATCTTATTTATACCATTAACAAAGTATTTTGGGATTCAAAGTTAAATAATGAAGATATATTAATTGTGTCTGGAGCACAACAAGGAATTGATATTGCATCAAAAGGAATATTAAACATAAATGATAATATTATAGTTGAAAAACCGACATATGTTGGTGCATTGTCGGTTTTTAAGTGGAGAAAAGTAAATATTTTTGAAGTTTCAATGGATGAGGACGGATTGAATTTAGATAAATTTGAGAAAATACTTCAAAAAAATGATATAAAGTGTTTTTTTACAATGAGTTATTTTCAAAATCCAACTGGAATAAGCTATAGTTTAGAAAAGAAAAAAAGAATATTGCAGCTTGCAGAAATATATGATTTCTATATAATCGAGGATGATTATTTATCAGAACTTATATATGAGAATTCTTTAGATTATATTCCATTTAAATGGCTTGATAGAAATGACAGAGTTATTTATATAAAGAGTTTTTCAAAAATATTTCTTCCAGGAATAAGATTGGGATATCTAGTTGCACCAGCTGTATTTAGAGAGACTCTTCAAAGTTCAAAACATAATACAGATATTACAACTTCAAGCCTAATGCAAAGAGCTTTGGAACTATACATTTCTAGTGAGAAATGGAAAAAGAACATAAAGGATTTAAATAGTGAGTATATTCAAAGATATACACTTATGAAAAGAATACTAGATAACGAATTTGAAAATATATTAACCTACATAGACCCAAGAGGAGGACTATATTTTTACTTAACTTTAAAAGAAGATTATATGGTTAATACTAAAGAACTTTTTATACGTCTTAGACAAAAAAATGTATATATTACTCCAGGGGCAATGTTTTTTACATCAAAGGACGATGGACAAGATTCCTTTAGAATAGGATTTTATCAAACAGATAAAGAGAAAATTGAAAAAGGAATGAAACTACTTAAAGAAGAAATTATAGCAGCAGCGTATGAAGAAAAATTACTAAGGGATTAATAAGGCACAATCAAATAAATAACAAGTCCATTTGCCAGCCTATTTTCCATCATCCTGC
>NZ_AUUU01000249.1 GCF_002760435.1 Clostridium sp. LS | reverse complement strand
TGTTTTGCATCTCTATATAATGGATGTTTCTTAAGCTCATTTGAGAATTTAGTAACTAATTCTACGCCTAAATCATCTGCTCTATCATCATCATTTCCGTATTTAGGGAAATCTCCCTCAACTTCAAAATCTACTGCTATTCCTTCTTCATTTCTTATTGGTTTAACTTTTGCATATTTTATAGCTGATAATGAATCTATAGCTACTGAAAGTCCGGCAATACCAAAGGCCATTAATCTTTCTACTGCTGTATCATGAAGAGCCATTTGTCCTGCTTCATAAGCATATTTATCATGCATAAAGTGAATTATATTCATTGTATCTACATAAACCTTAGCTACGTACTCTAATACTTTGAAGTAATTTGCTTTTACCTTATCAAAATCAAGAATTTCTTCATCTGTAAGTTTTTCAATTCCTGGCACTACTTTAATGCCTTTTAATTCATCTACTCCACCATTTATAGCATATAAAAGTGATTTAGCAATATTCGCTCTAGCTCCAAAGAATTGCATTTGTTTACCAACCTTCATTGCAGATACACAACAAGCTATTGCATAATCATCACCATAAATTGGTCTCATAACTTCATCATTTTCATATTGAATAGAATCTGTTTTAATTGAGATTTCTGCACAATATTTCTTGAAGTTTTCTGGAAGCTTATCTGACCATAAAACTGTTAAGTTTGGTTCTGCTGATGTTCCTA
>NZ_AUUU01000248.1 GCF_002760435.1 Clostridium sp. LS | reverse complement strand
GGATTACAAGACTATGAAAGTCAAGATAAAGGAAACCTTTCTTCAAGACAAAACGGCAGCGTTGGCGGTTTCATGGTAAAACATATGATAGAAAGCTATGAAGAAGGCTTAAGATAAGCATTAAGCTGAAAGCATAGTAAACCATTTTTTCCGAAGTGTTAAAACCCCTATCCCCTTACGGTTAAAAAGCTAGCAGAACATTTATACAGTATTGTTATATTTGTTCTGTTGGTTTTTTATTAGGTTATATTTTGAATAAATATTAAAATTTGATAGAAATATGTAGATGTGTATGATTGAGCCATATAAAAGACTCGGAGGTAGCATTATGGCAAATGCTTAGTCTTTAATTTCAGATATTCAACCGAGAGAATTTTATTGGTGATATAATTAGAGTAGAGTATAATATAGTACATTATTAGTATGATATTTTATATAAAGGAGTTAGAGTTAATACTATGAATATTTTAAAAGAACTTATTATTAGAAGTGTATTAGTCGTTACATTAAATGATGCGATTATATTTTACATAATTGGTAAGCGTTCTCTGAAAATAACATTGCCTATAGCAGTTGGAATTATAGTAGTCACATGTATCGCATTAGTAATTAATATTTGGTATTCTCTACATAAAAACGGAATAATATAAATGGATTTTTCATGTAAAGCGTTTTAACGAGTGAATAATATTCACCCGTTAATTATTATGATTTCTGTAAAAAATAATAGACCAGTTGTTAGTCTATTATTTTAAGGTATTTTATTTTCCAGGTATATGGGTTCTTATTAACTCAGCTGGTGATAATATCTTATCTATAACATCAGCAGGTAATATTTGTTCTTCAAGTAAAATTTCTCTTATAGTTTTTCCAGTAGCTAAGGCTTTTTTTGATATTAAGCTGGCTTTATCATAACCTACGTGGTGAACTAAAGATGTAGCTGAAACTAAAGAGTTTTCTATGTTTTCTAAACACCTATCCTTATCCATTTGTAAGCCATCTATGCATTTTTCTTTAAAAATAATAACGCTTTTATCAAGAAGTTCTAAAGATTCTAGTAAGCATTCTGCTATAAGTGGAGTAAATGCATTTAGTTCTAATTGCCCCATGGAACTTGCCATAGTTATGGCGCTATCATTAGAAATTACTCTTAGGCTGACTTGTGCAACCATTTCCGGAATAACAGGGTTTACTTTTCCAGGCATAATTGTTGAACCAGCCTGCATATTAGGAAGCATTACTTCTCCTATTCCTCCTCGAGGACCAGAATTTAAAAGTCTCAAATCATTTGAGATCTTAAGAAGATTCACGCTGCAGGATTTTAATAAACCAGAGGTTTCTACAAATATATCGCAGTTTTGCGTAATATCCATAGGATAGTCAGACCTTGCAATACCTAGGCCGGTAAGAGTTTGAATAGTGTCTGTCATCATAAATACATATTTATTTGTTGCATTTAGCCCTGTCCCTATTGCAGTACCTCCTAGATTAATTTGTCTTAATCTTTCTTCAACCTTGTATATTCTCCATCTATCTCGTTCTATTGCCTTTGCGTATGCTCCAAAACCTTGACCTGCTGTCATTGGCAGGGCATCCATTAATTGAGTACGCCCAAGCTTTATAATATCTGAAAATTCATTTTCTTTAATTTGAAGAGCTTCCTGCAAGCTTGATAAGGAATTACTTAATTTCCTAATTAATTTTATTGCCGCAATTCTAAGAGCAGAAGGATAAACGTCATTAGTTGATTGTGACATATTGACATGATTAAGGGGGTGTACTAAATCATAATCCCCTTTAGTGCCGGCTAATAATTCAATTGCTCTGTTAGCAATAACTTCATTAACATTCATATTTGTAGAAGTACCAGCGCCACCTTGGAAAGCACTAACTTTAAATTCATCGTCAAATTTTCCTTCTATAATTTCCTCGCTTGCTTTTATTATTGCATCAGCTTTTTCAGGAGGAAGCAATTTTAATTTTTTATTTGTCATAGCAGCAGCTTTTTTTATAAGAGCAATCTCTTTTACAAGATTTAAGTTTACAGTCTTTCCGCCTAAATTAAAGTTTTCTAAAGCTCTTGCTGTATTTATTCCGCCGTATGTAGAATTATCTATATTCTTTTCACCTAGTAAATCTTGTTCTAATCTATAATTCATGTCAACACTCCTTTAATCAGTTTACAGTTTACAGTGCACAGTTTACAGTTAAGGAGGAACAGTCTGGGACTTTTCTTGAAATTACTTTTTATACTATACTGTAAATTCATGTTGTGCATTTAAAACTTTCACTTTAACTTCTTAATATATATTCCATTCAATAATTATTAAAAAATAAAAATTAAATAAGAATTACTTTTGCAATATGCATATTAATATTTTATATTATAATAGAAGAAAGTATTTAAAAGAATACCTAAAGATTAAAATTAATTCAAAAGGAGTAATAATATATGAGTTTAAATACAACACCATCAGGGGAAAGAGTACATATTGCTCTGTTTGGAATGACAAACGCAGGAAAATCCAGTATTATAAATGCACTTACAAATCAAGAGATTTCCATTGTATCAGATGTTAAAGGGACAACTACTGACCCGGTTTATAAAGCAATTGAAATCCTGCCTATAGGACCATGTATGATTATTGATACTGCAGGTCTTGATGATGAAAGTGAATTAGGAGAATCAAGAAAGAAGAAAACCCTTGAGGTACTATCAAAGACAGATGTTGCCTTAGTAGTGGTAGACAGCACTGTTGGTTTAACTGAAAATGATTTGGCTATAATAAAGGAAATAAAAGAAAAGAAAATACCGACTGTTTGTATTTTTAATAAAGCAGATGAAAAAAGTTTAACAAAAGAAGAACTAGACAGCATAGAGAAAGAAGTTGGTGCTACTGTTGTTTCTGTTTCAGCTTTAAATAAAAATGGTATAGATGATCTTAAGCAAAAAATTATAAATGTAATACCAGATAATGAAGATAAATTTAAACTAGTTGGAGATCTTATAAGTCCTGGAGATATCGTTGTTCTAGTAACACCTATTGATAAAGCAGCTCCTAAAGGAAGATTAATTCTTCCGCAGCAGCAAACCATAAGGGATATTATTGAAAGTGATGCTATAGCTATTGTAACAAAGGAACATGAATTAAGAGAAACTCTTGAAAACTTAAAGAAAAAACCAAGACTTGTTATAACTGATTCACAAGTATTTTTAAAGGCTTCTGCAGATACACCTAAAGATATAATGCTTACATCATTTTCAATATTACAAGCTAGATATAAGGGCGATCTTATTGAACTTGTAAAAGGAGCTAAAGCAATTGAAAGTCTTGAAGATGGGGACAGCGTATTAATTTCAGAAGGATGTACTCATCATAGACAATGTGATGATATCGGAACAGTAAAGATTCCAAGATGGGTACGTCAAATGACTGGAAAGCAGATAAATTTTGAATATTCCTCTGGAAATTCCTTCACTGAAGATGTGAAAAAATTCAAGCTTATAATCCATTGTGGAGGCTGTATGTTAAATAGAGCAGCAATGCTTTCAAGAATTGATAATGCTGTTAAACACGAAATTCCAATTGTTAACTATGGTGTGTTAATAGGATATGTTCAAGGTATTTTGGAAAGAGCTCTTGAGCCATTTCCACTGGCAAAAGCAATATACGATGAGGACTTTAATGAATAATTAGAAGAGCCTTTAGTAAACTAGAATTTTTATAAATATATTTTTAAATTGATTACTATTTGATAATGTATTGTTTAGTAAAATAAGCAAATAATAACAACTAGTAAATATCAATTACTCAAAGAAACATTATGAAAAAGGGCAATACGGGAGGAATAAGGAGAAGTTATGATATATTTATTTAGTTTTCTGGTTTTATTATTTGTTGGGATTGTATTGTTTATAAATTTAAATCCAGTTTTTGGTGGAAGTCCAAGTAAAGAACAAAAAGAATTTTATAACCATTATGATAATTATGTTAATGAGAGATTTGTGAATGAGACTCAAACAAGTTTAAATATGAATTTGCCCAATTTTCTGTCAATGCTTAAGGATTCTATTATACATATTAAAGATAGGAATCCAAATGGAAAAATTCCTGTTTCTGTGGTTGATTGGGAGAAAATTAAAACTGAAAAGGATAGTTTGACTTGGTTTGGCCACTCAGCGTTTTTACTTAGTATTGATAATAAAAAAATACTTATAGACCCTATGCTTACCAAAATTGCGTCACCAGTTTCTTTTATAGGAAGCAGAAGATACAAATACACTCATGATATGTTAAATATTATCGAAGAAATGATTCCTATTGATGCAGTTCTTATTACACACGACCACTATGATCACTTAGATTATAAATCAATAGTAAAATTGGAAAGCAAGGTATCGCATTTTTTTGTTCCATTAGGAGTTAGTCCCCATTTTATTCGATGGGGCGTTTCAAAAGATAAAATTACAGAACTCAATTGGTGGGATGAAGCAGAATTTAAAGGCTTAACTGTTGCATTAACACCATCTAAACACTTTTCAGGGAGAGGGATCCTTAATAGAAATACAACCTTATGGGGCGGCTTAGCTGTCCTTGGAAAAAATACTCGTGTCTATATCAGCGGAGATGGCGGTTATGAGAAACATTTTAAGAATATAGGAGATAAATATGGACCTTTTGATATAACTTTGATTGAAGGCAGTCAATATGACAGGCGCTGGCCTTGGGTACATATGAAACCAGAAGAAGCTGTTCAGGCTCATTTAGACGTAAAGGGAAAGAATATGATGTTAATGCATTGGGGAGCATTTACATTAGCCTTTCATGGTTGGAAAGAACCAATAGAGAGAGCAATAAAAAAGGCAAAAAAATCAGAAGTTAATTTAATAGTTCCCCAAATTGGCAAAACTGTATCACTAGATTCAGAGCTAAATTTTCCTTTTAATGCATGGTGGAATTTTTAGTGTGTAATACACTATAGATACATAACCATGCGCGTAAAGCTTAACCAGTAATCGCCAAATTATAGGGGGAAGAGAGTAG
>NZ_AUUU01000006.1 GCF_002760435.1 Clostridium sp. LS | reverse complement strand
AATTGCGCATGCAATTTAACTTCCTTTGATGATGGAAAATAGGCTTGGCAGATGGATTTGTTATTTTTTGATTGTGCCTTATATAGGTAGTATGTGAAAAATGAAAAATAGTATTCATATTTGCCACGCATATAAGTTATTAATTCTGCTTAAATGTTCCGAATTGCACTTAGTGCTCTTTTTATAGGTGAACTGATCCTAATTGTGCTGCGCACTTTTTTTAAATTAAAAGTTCTTAAATGTGCTAGCGCACTTTTTTCTAATGTGCATACTTTAATAATATAAAAACTATTAGAAGGTGAAATGAATGTGTGGAATTGCGGGGTTAGTAAACTTTAAGGAAAATATAGTTCAAGATAAAGAAATATTAAATGATATGATTAAAACCTTAGCTAAAAGAGGGCCAGATGCTAAGGGATATTATATTTCTCCAAATGTATTGCTAGGCCATAGGAGATTAATAGTAGTAGATCCTGAAGGCGGAATACAGCCTATGACAAAAGTATTTCAAGGAAAAAAATATACACTCGTTTACAATGGAGAATTATATAACACTGAAGACTTAAGAAAAGAATTAAAAAAACAAGGTTTCTCATTTGATTCTTACTCCGACACTGAAGTACTACTTACATCATATATCTGCTGGGGGAAAGAATGTGTTAATAAGCTAATAGGAATATTTGCGTTTGGTATTTTTGATGAAGATAAAAAAGAAGTCTTCTTAGCTAGAGATCAAATGGGGGTTAAGCCTTTATTCTACACTATGCATAATAATACTCTTGTCTTTGGTTCAGAAATAAAAACCATTTTAGCTAATCCAAGAATTAAAAGAGAAATTGATATAGAAGGATTAACTGAAATTTTTGGACTTGGACCAGCAACAATTCCAGGAAGTGCTGTTTATAAAAATATAGAAGAGGTAGCTCCGGCAAACTGCCTATTGATCTCTGGTGATAATAATATAAAAAGGTGGGAGTATTGGTCAGTTAAAGCAGTAGAATGTAAAGAAACAGCAGAAGAGGCGATAGCGCATACAAAAGAATTATTAATAGATGCAATAAACAGGCAGCTTGTAGGTGATGTACCACTTTGTACATTTTTATCAGGTGGATTAGATTCTTCAGCTATTTCAGCTATTGCAGCTAAGGAATTTAATAGACAAGGCAAAAAGCTTACAACTTATTCTATAGATTATGAAGATAATGATAAGTATTTTAAATCATCATTATTTCAGCCAACATCAGATGCATATTATGCAGATACTATGTCCAAATTTATTGGAAGTAATCATAAAAAAGTAATTATAAACCATTCGGATTTGGCATTAGCTCTAAGAGATGCTGTTATATCAAGAGACTTGCCAGGTATGGCAGATATAGATTCTTCATTGCTGTTATTTTGCAAAGAAATACGTAAAGATTTCGTAGTTGGACTTTCGGGAGAATGTGCAGATGAAATCTTTGGAGGATATCCATGGTTTACTAGGGATGAAATGTTTTATTTAGACACTTTTCCGTGGGCAAGATTTGTTAATGACAGAAAAGCCATAGTAAATAAAGATTTAAAAAATATGAAGTTAGAAGAACTAGTTAAAACTCAATATGAAAAATCATTAAGTAAAGTTCCTCATCTTGATAATGAAAGTAAAAGGGATTATAGAATGAAAGAAATCTCTTATCTAAATTTGAAATGGTTTATGGTTAATCTTCTTAATAGGAAAGATAGAGCTAGTATGAGTAATAGTTTAGAAGTGAGAGTACCATTTGCAGATATAAGGTTAGTCGAATACGCCTTTAATCTGCCAGCAGAAATAAAATTATATAAAGGAAGAGAAAAAGGCTTACTTAGAGCAGCGCTTGAAGGTATCCTCCCAGATGACATTATATATAGAAAAAAGAGTCCATATCCTAAGACCCACAATCCTATTTATACAGATATAGTGTGTAAGATGATGAATGATATTTTAAATAAAAAGTCTTCTCCAATTCATGATATTATAGATGAAAAGATAGTAAAGGAAATAGTTGATACTAGAGGAGAATCATATAAAGTACCATGGTATGGTCAGCTAATGACAGGACCTCAGCTTATAGCTTATTTAGTTCAAGTAAACATTTGGCTTGAGGAATATAATGTAAATTTATTAATTTAAATTTAAGTATAAAAAAATATATATATATTAAATATTTTATTAAAATAGAATATGAACAAGAAGACTTTATAATATCGTTTAATAATTATATACACTAGAAAGAAAGAGTAGTCTTTTACGCAGAGTTGCATTGAGAATGTAGCTGTAGGTATTTCTTCAGTAGAAGTTGTTCCATTACTGCTTGTTCAAATTTTATATTTGAGGCATGCAGTAATGGTGCAACTTCTACTGGTAGAAATCCACAGCTATATTCTCTAGCAATCGAGTAACAGACTACTCTTTCTTTCTATTTGTGTACATAAATAGTTATTAATTATATTTAAATTTAACAGATATTTCTTTAATTTCACCTTTAGAATTTTTTCTGATTGAAAAGTGTTTTATGTCTTTAAAATCATTTTCTATTTGGTAAGATAATTCTGTAATAGTGGCTTTTGCCTTTCTAGTTAAATCGCCATCTTCAATAACTTGAAATCTAGATTTTCTGCAAGTTGTTTCTTCATTCGAATCATCTAGTATTACGTAATACTCAGCAGCCTCTTCTATTACTACATATTCCTTATTTAAACTTAAACTTGAACATAGGTTATTATCTATACATCTTACTATCATATTTGTTACCTCCTAAAATCCCTTAGTATAAATAAATTTTACTATATATAGTATTCGTTTTCAACTAAAATTAAGAAGATAAAAAATTTTGGCATAATTCATAAAAAATATTAATTAAAATAGTACTAAGTTATAATACTTTTTATTAGTTAGGCATTATTTATAATAATAAGCATTTCAAATGAATCGAGAAGCAAATTTGCACAAGTTCCAATAACGTAATATTACAAAATAAAAAGAAATTATAAGTGGGAATATAAATATAAGTAGAGAAAAAGGCTGAAATTTGATATACTTAACTAAGTATATGAAAAAATAATTAGTATATAATGTGTTACATTATATAAGTTTTTTATACATTTTCTGTATACTTAAGTTGAGAAAGGATTGAGTAATATGGAGATTGGGAGAGTAAGAAGAGGGACCGTAACATCTGAAAGAAAAATAGTTTCAGAGAAAAAGGATTTTTCTGGGAATTTTAACCAAGAAAGACATAAAAGATCAGAAGAACAACTCAATAAAATGATAGACGATATAAAAAAAAGAGGAAGTAAGCTTGTTACTACAAAAACCTATGTTGATGTGGTCATGTATAAAAAGATGATAAAAGAGTATTTAGAGTCAATATTAAAGTTTATGTATGATACAAAAAAAGATATTAGTTTTTGGCAAACTCAATATTTTATTACAGTTGATACCATTGACTCAAAGCTCGAAGAACTTACTAACTCACTATTATCTGAAGAAAAAGAAAATATAAATATTGCATCGACAATAGATGAAATACAAGGTTTGATTGTAGATATATATAGATAAAACCAAGTTATACTAAACAAGTTCACTAAAGAAACTGGAAACTAATTTATTCCATAAAAATATACACGGGATAAGTTAGTCTTTTTTCTATATTATATTATTTATATTTATTAAAAGTGGAAAATGGGCTAAGAGCAAAGCATATAAACATATGATAAATAATTTAGATAAAAAAACATTTTTGTTAGCTAAAATATATTGACAATGAAAATAAAAAGAAATATAATTCTTATTAAACATATAAGAATACCTGGATAAAATTTAATTCTGACTGGTCGACCAGAGGATGGATTTCAATTTAAAGAAATCCATCCTCTTTTTATATTATGGAATGTATTAAATTTAAAATTTAGTGAGAAAGGGGAAAAATCATTGGATAAAAAAATCTTAGTGAAGATAAGCGGTATGACTTGTACTTTATGTTCTAACAAAATAGAGCACAAACTAAAAAGGACTACTGGAATAAAAGAAGTAATTGTTAACTTCGCCACAGAGATAGCTACTATAATTTATGATGACAATCTTTGTAATAAAGATAAGATAGATAGAATCATTGATTCACTAGGATTTGCTATTGATGATGAAAAAGGAACAGAAGCAAAAAAACATTTAGAAAGACTCAAGTGGAAGGTTATTATCAGTTTAATTTTGATTTCCCCACTTTTAATAGTAATGATAATATGCTGGTTTGATAATTTGGCTATATTATTTGATCCTGATTATTCAATTAAACTTTTTAATATAATTGGAACTTTAAGATATAAATTATACTTTATTCATGACTGGAGATTGCAGGTAATATTAGTTTTTCCAGTTCAATTTATTATTGGGTTTGATTTTTATAAAAATGCGCTATATTCAATTATTTCAAGAATGCCTGGAATGGATCTACTTGTGGCGATCGGAACAGGGGCGACCTTTGGATATAGTTTATATATTTCACTGAAACATCCTGGTTTTGATGGAAAACAGTTATATTTTGAAGCTGGAGGAATGATAATAACCTTTGTGATTTTTGGCAAATATTTAGAAGCGTTAGCTAAACAAAGGACTTTAAGCAGTATTGAGGCATTATCTAAATTACAACCTAAGACAGCTAAAGTTTTAAGGGATACTTTTGAAATAGAAAAAGAAATTGAAGACATATGTGTAGGAGAAATAATAATTATTCGTCCAGGGGAAAGAATTCCATTAGATGGCACAATCATTAGCGGAACCGCAGTCATCGATGAATCAATGGTAACAGGAGAAAGCACTTGGGTAGATAAAGAAATTGGGGATAAAGTCATTGGAGGAACAATAAATACAACAGGGAGCTTCCAATTTAAAGTAGAAAAAATAGGAGAAGACACAGTACTTTCTTCAATAATACATTTAATTGAAGAGGCTCAAAGTGCAAAACCAAATATTCAAAAACTAGTGGATAGGCTAAGTGTATTATTTGTTCCATTTGTACTTTTATCATCAATTGCTACATTTTGCTTTTGGTATTTTTATGTGTACCATGGATCAAGTTATTATATCGAACAGCCAATATTATTTGCCGTAGCAGTATTGGTGGTTTCTTGCCCTTGCGCATTAGGTCTTGCAACTCCAACAGCAATTTGTATTGGGATTGGCGTTGGAGCGGAAAATGGAATTCTTATAAGAAGCAGCCAAGGACTTCAAGACACCTATAAAATAAATACCATGGTATTTGATAAAACTGGAACAATAACTGTTGGAAGTCCAAAAGTAAAAGAATTAATAAAAATAAATGAAAACAGTAAGTATGATGAAGAAGATATCTTAACTTTAGCAGGCAGCTTAGAAAATAAGTCAGAACATCCTTTAGGAAAGTCAATCAGTGAATTTGTTATTAAAAGAGGTTATAAGTTGAAGCAAGTTGTAGATTTTCAAAGTATAGTTGGAAAAGGGGTTAAAGGAATAATTGATGGGAAAGAGGTCATTATTGGAAACAAATCATTCTTGAAGGAAAACAAAATCCCTGTAACTCAAAATGTTGGTGTGGAGTTTACTAAAGTTTATATTTCCATAGACAATAAATTTGAAGGAATTATTACATTGAATGATGAGATAAAAGAAGGCGTAAAGGATATTATCGATAAGCTTAATGATAAAAAAATTGAAATTATAATGGTGACTGGAGATGGTAAAGAGGTTTCAGAAAGAATTGGTAAGAAAATAGGAATTGCAAAGATATATTATGAAGCTTTACCGAAAGATAAAGCAGAAATAATAAAAGAATTGAAAAAAAATAATAAATTTGTAGGGATGGTTGGCGACGGAATAAATGATGCTCCAGCTTTGGCACATGCAGATGTTGCTTTTGCTATTGGTGTAGGAACAGATGTCGCTATTCAAAGCAGCGATATCGTAATAGTTGGAAATGAATTAAAACAGATTCCCCTATCATTAGATTTATCTAAAAAAACAATGAATAAGATAAGAAGCAATTTGTTTTTTGCTCTAGTATATAATGCTATTGGAATACCATTTGCAGCTTTTGGGAAGCTTAGTCCAGAATTAGCCAGTGCATGTATGGCGTTAAGTTCGATTTCAGTAGTTTTAAATTCACTAAGTTTAAAGAGATTTAAAGTGGAGAACAGAAAGGAGAGATGTATATGAGTATAGATTTTACCTCAATTACAAACAATACAGCATCCTATTGGGTTATATTTTTATATGGAATCATGACAAGCTTTCACTGTATAGGTATGTGTGGTGGATTTATTCTATCTGGTAGTTTATCTATAAACAATGATAAAGCAGCTAATATAAAAACCTCTTTTTTATATAATGCGGGTAGAATAATTTCATATACAGTTATTGGAGGGATAGCTGGAGGAGTTGGTTCAGTTGTAGCTTTATCAGGAACATTAAAAGGTGGTTTGCCTTTTGTTGCAGGAATCTTAATGGTAATAATGGGATTAAATTTTTTAGGTATTCTTAAAAAAATAAAAATTAGTTTTTCACTTAAGAAATTTTTTCCGGGTGAAGTATTTGAGAGCAAGAATAAAAATATGCTTTTCATCGGATTGATGAGCGGAGTGCTTCCATGTGGACCAATGCAGGCTGTGCAAATATATAGTTTAGCAACAGCAAGTATTATTAAGGGTGCTTTGGCAATGTTTATATTCTCAATTGGAACTGTACCTGTATTATTCTTGTTTGGATATTTTAGTACTTTTTTAAATGTTAAATTTACAAAAGTAGCATTAAAATCAAGCGCAGTTGTTTTGATATTTATGGGATTTTTTATGGTTAATAGAGGATTAAATTTATGGGGAGTTAAAGTGGATGCAGCTCAGCTATTGACAAAAAATAATTACTCAATTGCTGCAACAGTAAAAGGAGATGAGCAAGTATTAATTACTGAATTTACAAATGAGAAATTTTATAATGTGGCATTTAAAAAAGGAATACCTGTTAAATGGATTATAAATGTAGATAAAAAATATGTGGGCGAATGTACTTCTACTATAGTAATTGAAGAATATGACGTTAAGGTTGAGCTTCATGAAGGGGAAAATATAATTAACTTTACACCTGAAGAGGCAAAAGAAGTTAATTATAGTAGTTGGTGTGGAATGTTAAGTGGAGTTATAACAATTTATGAATAACGGATAAAGGAGGAGTGAATTATGAAGGATGTTATAAAGGGAAAATTACTAAGATATACAGGTATTACTGTTGTATTAATTCTTTGGGAAGTGTTACCTAGATTATCATTGGTTAACTCAGATTATTTACCTCCTTTATCAAGGGTTTTACTTGAATTATTTTCATTAAGTAATGGCAGTTATTTATATATGAACATAATGGTAAGCATATGGCGAGTTATGATAGGACTTGTTATATCAATTTCTATCAGTACTATTTTAGGTTTAAGTTTAGGATTTTTTTGTTATAAATTTAGTGAAAAATTAAATCCATTGCTTCGCTTTTTTGGTCAAATTAACCCTTATTCTCTTTTCCCATTATTTGTAGTATTTCTTGGAATTAACGAAGAAGCAAAGATAGGCATTGTAATTTGGACCTCCGTTTGGCCAATGATGTTTCATACAATTTCGGCTGCTAGAAGTGTTGATCCCGTATTAATAAAGTTAGCAAATTCAATGTCAGCCTCAAAGCTTCAGCTATTTTATAAAGTTATCATACCTGCAACTATACCATATATCTTTAGGGGAATTAGAGAAGGAGTTCAAATGGCATTTTTTATTTTAACTTCTTCGGAAATGACCGGATCTACTGCTGGATTAGGATATATTATTCACAATGCTGGGATGAATTTTCTGATTCCACGTCTTTATGCTGGAGGATTATGTATTGTAGTTATAAGCGTAATATTAAATTTATTTTTAGTCTCTTTTCAAAAAAGATTATTGTTTTGGAAGGAAGAAGTGGAAGTGTTTGATGATATTAAGACAAGAAAGGTAAAAAGAATTAGTAAACTACAGGTTTCTTGTATTATTTTAGTATTTCTATTTATCTTTATACAGGGCAGTATTCAAGTACAAAAAGCATATGATTATCAGAATAATCCTAAAAATGGATTTGGATATGTTGAATAGGTGGTGTGATTATTTGAATTATATAAAGAAATTTTTAAGTAAGTTTATACTGGTTATTATATTTTTACTATTATGGGAAATCACGACTCGTTTGAATATAGTAAGTCCAATTTTTTTACCTCCATTTTCTAAAGTGATAGAAGTTATTATAAAAATGATTAGGACAGGAGAATTTATGGTCAATTTTAGAATAAGTATCTTTAGGGCTATGTCGGGATTTGTTATAGCTTCATTCATTGGAATTCCTCTAGGATTACTTCTTGGGGGATGGTTTAGAAAGTTAAAATTGGCTTTAGACGTGTTACTTGAAGTATGTTCTCAAATTAATCCATTTTTAATGTTTCATTTAGTAGTATTGTTTTTTGGTATAGGCGAATTTTCTAAAATATCAATACTCGTTTGGACATGCCTTTGGCCTATAATCTTTAGTACTATTAGTGGAATAAATAATGTAAATCCACAACTTGTAAAAGTTGGAAGAACGTTTGGACTTGGAAGAGTTTCCATGTTTATAAAAATTGTTTTACCAGCGACAGCACCAGGAATATTTAATGGATTAAGACTAGCAGCTGGATATTCTCTGCTCATGTTAACAGCAGCAGAGATGATGGGATCCAAATCAGGACTTGGATATATTATCATAAACAGTCAGGAAAATTTTAGAATTACAGAAATGTATGCTGCAGTGCTTATAATTGCTTTTGTGGCACTTATTGTGGATTATATTATGGTTTCAATTGAAAAAAGGTTTGTGATTTTTGAGTCTGAAGGAATTGTAAATAGCAATTATTAAAACTTAAGGGAGGTGATACAGTGAAAAGAATATGTAAGTTAAGTATCATTATATTTTTTCTAATTATTTTTGAAAGTCTTTTTGTAACAGGTTGTAAAGAATCATATGAAAATAATGATAAGGTTAGGCTTGCCTATTTTGGAGATAGCACTGAATTACCATTAATTACTGCATTTGAAGAAGGGTATTTTAAAGAAGAGTGCTTAAATGTTGAACTTGTAAAACTTGATTACAAGGATTTTGTAAATAGCATAAATAATAAATCTATTGATGGAGGTACCTGTGATTATAGAATAATAAAAAATATTGAAGAAGGTGCAAATATAAAAATTGGTGCTGGACTTCATTCAGGTTCTATAGAGATTTTATCTAGTTCTGAAAGTGGAATAGAGACAATAAATGATTTAAAGAATAAAAAATTAGGAGTTGTTGGTAAAGGTAGCGGGATTATGATTGCTGCCAAAACGGTAGTAAGTAAATATGGTATAGATTTGGTGAAAGATACTAATTTAGTATATTTAGATGAAAATCAATTGTATGATGCTTTAAGAAAAGGGACAGTTGATAGTATTGTATTGTGGCAAAATGATAATGAAAATAATGAATTTAAAACCATATATAAATCTAGTGATATTGACTCAGCCTCAGCTTTTGGGCATAGTCACCATGGAAGTGAGTATTTTTATATTAGTTTTGCTGGAATTTCTAAAGAAATTACTGATACTTGCCCGCAAAAAACAGCAGGCATATTGCGTGCGTGGATTAAGGGAACTAATAGAGTAGAAGAAAATAAGGAAGAGTGTCTGCAAAAGGCTGTAAATGATGGATACATAGTTGGAAACTATGATGAAAATTATAAGATAATAAAACAATATATGTGGATGCCAAGTGTTAAATATGCAAAGGATAATTTAAAATCATATATTAAGATTCAAAGGACTATCGGGGTACTGCCAGATAATCTTAATGAAGATGAATTTTATAAAAATAGTTTTGCAGATGTATTACCATATTGGAATTAAAATCTTTATGAATAAATTCAAATAAATGTTGACAAATCATAAAAATGGTAATAATATGTTCTTAAATATAAAACATAGATAAAAGATATGTTTAGTCGGTATTAAATCAAATCAATCCGAATTAAAAAGTTGACCATAAAAATTGGAGACTTATTAAATGTCTTAAGTAATTTAAGATATTCGTAAGTCTTCAATTTTTTTATAAATTATAAAAGATTGGGAGGAGTAAAAAATGATCTCTAAAAACGCTGCAAAAAAAAGTGACACTAAAATAGTACTTGATAACTTATCACAAGTCTATTACATCAGAACAAAAGAAAATGCTAAAAAACAAAAGTTTACTGCATTAAAAGATTTCAGTTTATCAATAGGTAAAGGAGAATTTATTTCAATAGTAGGCCCTAGTGGATGTGGTAAATCAACATTGTTAGATATTATTTCAGGGTTGTCTAAAGCTAATTCGGGAAATATTTATATTGACGGAAATACAATTACAGGTCCGGCACTTGATAGAGGTTTTGTAATGCAAGGGTATGCTTTATTTCCATGGAGAACAGTAAGAAAGAATGTGGAATTTGGATTAGAGTTGAAAAAAGTTCCTAAAAAAGAAAGGGCTCAAATAAGTCAAGAATATATAGAGCTGGTAGGACTTAAAGGATTTGAAGAAAGATATCCCCATGAGTTATCTGGAGGAATGAGACAAAGAGTTGCAATTGCAAGATCACTTGCGTATGAACCGGAAGTTTTGCTTATGGATGAACCTTTTGCAGCTGTAGATGCACAAACGAGAGAGACCTTGCAGGATGAACTTTTAAAAATCTGGGAAAAGACAAATAAAACAATAATATTTGTAACTCATAGCATTGAAGAAGCTGTTCTACTTGCAGATAGAGTTGTAGTTCTTACTAGAAACCCTGGAACAATAAAAAAAGTAGTTGAAATAGATTTACCAAGACCTAGAACTAATGCGGATATGAGAATTTCTACTGATTTTAGCTGGATTACAAATAATGTCTGGGAACTTCTTCAAGAAACTGAGAAAGAGGATAAAAAAGCTTACAATAGTAAGGATGTTGGAGAAGAGATATCGCCATCTGCTGTGATATAGATTATAGATTAATTATAAAAATTTTATTACTTGGGGAGGAAAAAAATGAAGATAAAGTTAAAAATTATGTCAGTGGTATTAATATTAAGTTTTATGGTGACATTAATGGGATGTCAAAAAACAGAGCAAACAGCTACAAAGGATGGATTATTTCCTATAAGGGTAGTAACTCAAACAGGATTTAATGAAATCAATGTTGCTGATGAACTTGGATTCTTTAAGGAGGAAGGAATTAAAATTGAGTATACTGGAGTTTTAGGTCAAGGCGTTACTGAATTTCAGCTGGTTGAACAAGGGGTTAATGATGCATTTGTAGGAAGCCACCCACCATCAGTAGCTCAAGCAAGGCTTGCTGGGGTTAAAGTAAAGATAGTTGCGCCAGGAATGGTTGATAATCCTGATTTCCCACATGTTAGATATTTAGTGCAAAAAGACAGTCCAATAACGTCACTAAATCAAATTGTTGGGAAAAAGGTGGCGATATCAGCTACAGGCCCTTGTTTGGATGGATATTTAAAATATTACATGAAAAAAAATAATATTCAAGGGGATGTAGAATGGGTAACTCTTTCAAAACCTGGTCAAGAAGAACAATCATTAGATCAGGGATTAATTGAAGTTACAACGTCACATCCACCTTATGCAGGTAAGGAATTAGCTTCTGGAAATGCACGTCAAATTGCAACTAGCTGGGATATTTTACATTCACCAGGTGCAGGGCTTTCATGTAGAGGATTTACAGAGGATTTCATTCAAAAGCATCCTCAGCAAGTTCAAGGCTTTGTTAATGCTATGTACAAAGCAAGATTATGGATAAACTCACATCAGGATGAAGCAAAAAAAATAGTAGCTAAATATTTAAATTTAGAGCCAGATGATTTAAGTGTATTTTGGTATGATGATGAAAAAAATATAAATCCTGAGTACATCAAGGAATGGTATGATATTTCAGAAGAAATAGGGTTATGGAAACATGGAGATATTACAGAAGATGAGATATATACTAATGAATTCGTTCCAAAGGATTATAATCCAAAATAAGAGAGGTGTAAATATGGTTGTGAATGTTGTTCGAAGGGTAGGAAGTTGGATTTATAGTTATTTATCGATAGTAGCATTCTTGTTGTTATGGCAATTAGTATCAAATTTGGGTATAGTAAGCCCAATATTCTTGCCATCTTTTACTACTGTTTTTAAAGAATTAATAAGATTGATTGGAACTGGAGAATTATTAGGACATATAGGAATTAGTCTTTTTAGATCTTTAACAGGATTTTTTCTTGGATTGGCCTTTGCTATTCCTTTAGGTTTATTAATTGGATGGTTTAAGAAATTTGAAAGATTTATAGATCCTTTAATCCAGACATTTAGAAATCTTTCAGTACTTTCTATACTTCCGGTTTTCGTATTGATTTTTGGTATTGGAGAGGTATCGAAAATTGCAGTTATTTTTTGGGGAGTTTTGTGGTCAGTAATAATTAATACCATAGCTGGTGTTAAAAATGTTGATCCATTAATAATTAAAGGAGCGAGATCTATGGGGATTACTAATAGGGACTTGTTTTTAAAAGTAATTTTCCCAGGCGCGCTTCCATCAATATTCACAGGAATAAGAATAAGTGCAACTACATCAATTTTAGTTTTAATAGGAGCAGAAATGCTCGGAGCCAGCAAAGGGCTAGGATATGCACTATATTTCTATCAAGCTAATTTTAAAACTCCAGCAATGTATTCAGTAATTATTGTAATGGCAGTATTAGGCGTAATAATAAATTATATCTTAACGACTGTAGAAAAGAGGGCATTTAGCTGGAGAGAGGAAATACAAAAATAATTTTAATAAGGAGGTATGAAAATGAGTCGTATAGCAAAAAGTCTTACAGACTTAATTGGTAAAACACCATTATTGGAAATCACCAATTATAATAATGAAAAAAAACTTGGTGCTAAAATTTTAGCTAAACTTGAATATTTTAATCCAGGTGGAAGTGTAAAAGATAGAATTGCTTTTGCTATGATAAAATATGCTGAAGAAAACGGAATATTAAAAAAAGGCTCAGTAATTATAGAACCTACAAGTGGTAATACTGGTATTGCTCTTGCTTATATTGCAGCTGCTAAAGGATATAGGATTACTTTAACCATGCCTGAAACAATGAGCATTGAGAGAAGAAACTTACTAGAAGCCTTGGGAGCAGAAATTGTATTAACTCCAGGAGCAGAAGGTATGAGAGGTGCTATAAAAAAAGCAGAAGAGATAGCTTCTAATACGGAAAATTCTTTTATACCACAGCAATTTAAGAACTTTGCTAATCCTGATATGCATAAAAAAACTACGGCTATTGAGATATGGAAAGACACTGATGGACAAGTGGATATTGTTGTTGCAGGAGTTGGTACTGGAGGAACAATTACTGGCATTGGAGAAGGCTTAAAGTTTAGAAATCCAGCAATAAAGATCATTGCTGTAGAACCAGAAGCATCACCTGTTTTAAAAGGCGGAAAAGTGGGACCGCATAAAATACAGGGCATTGGAGCAGGATTTATCCCTGAAATTTATAATGGTGATGTTATTGATGAGATATATGATGTGAAAAATGAAGAAGCTTTTAATGCAGCTAGAGAAATAGCTAAAAGTGATGGACTAGTAGTAGGAATTTCATCTGGTGCGGCATTACATGCTGCAACTGAAATTGCAAAAAGAGAGGAGAATAAAGGTAAATTAATTGTTGTAATTTTACCTGATACAGGAGAAAGATACCTTTCAACTGAATTGTTTAGAAAAAATGAATAAATTATTGAAAAAGCTGACTGGAAAACCGGAGGTGAGATTTATAAATATATAAGTTTCACCTCTTTTTTAATTTGAAATTTGCAAGGAGGGATAATATGGATACTAATGTTAGAAATTCAGTATTAGGCACTAGGGAGGATAAACTTGGAACAATAATAACTTACAAAATTAATATAGGAAATAAGGAGAGATAGTTTATGGCAATCAATATTAATAGTTCTACTTTGGCAGCTAGAGAAGAACGACTTGGTTCTGTCACAGGTTATGTTGGAGATTTACATGACATTGTTGAAAAATCAAAGTGCGGGCAGTTAAAGGGAAAGGGTAGATGCTATTCACAAGCAAGTGCATGTTTGGCTGGTTGTGCAATATCGCAAATTTCTGGAATAAGAGATGTACTTGTAATAAATCATGCACCCGCAGGCTGTACTGCTCTAGCGCCTACAATAGAAGATACTGGTAGATTACTTGCAGAAAAAAGAGGTGTTGAGACAAATACCGCATTAGTAGGAACAGATTTAAATGAAAATGATACTGTATTTGGTGCAGGGGATTCACTAGTTGAAACAGCTCTAATTAGTTATGAAAGATACAAGCCAAAGGCAATTTTCATTACAACCTCTTGTGTATCAGGAATTATAGGTGAAGATATCGATAGTATTGTCGATGAAATTCAACAAAAGGTGCCTGTTCCTGTTGTAGCGGCCCATTGTGAAGGCTTTAAATCACGTATATGGGGATCTGGATTTGAAATTGCAGATCATGCTGTATTAAGGGCAATTGTTAAGCCTCCTAAGGAAAAACGCAATGTTATAAATTTTAAAAATTTCTGTGAAGGGCAACGAAAAGAGATAATTGATATATTTGCTAACTTTGGGGTAGAACCATTATTTTTATATAGGAACTCCACAATAGAAGAATTAAGCAGGTTATCTGAGTCTCTTGCAACGGTAAGTATATGTGGAAGTCTAAGTACTTATCTTGGAAATGGATTAGAACAAGAATATGGTGTGCCGTATGTTAATACTTTAAGTCCATCAGGAGTAATAGGGTTCGAAACTTGGTTAAGGGAAATTGGGAAAGTAATCAATAAAAGTGAAGCGGTTGAGAAATATATAAAGGAACAAAGAGATCTTTATATTTTTAAAATTGAAGAGATAAAGAAAAAATTAAAAGGTTTAAGGGTAGTTCTTGCTATGGGACCAGGTTTTGGGTTTGAGGTTGCCCGTGTAGCTCAAGAATTAGGATTAGAAATAGTATGGCATGCTTCATGGCATTATGATCAACGCCATGATAATGGAGAATTACCAGCTGCTGTTGATTATTTAGAAAAAAATATAACGGATAGCTACAACTTAAGTGTTACTGAATTACAAAATCATGAAATATTAAATATTTTAAACGAATATAAACCAGACTTATACTTATGTCGTCATCCTGGAAGTACAGTATGGGCCATTAAGCAAGGCGTTCCATCAATTTGTGTAGTTGATGAATATATGATGTTTGGTTACAAAAATACATTGAGCTTTGCACAAACAATTTTAAATACTGTAACAAATAGAAGCTTTGAAAAAAATTTAGCGGCTAGAGTTAAGCTGCCTTATACAAAGTGGTGGTTTGAACAAAATAATTACAAATTTTTTGAGGGAGTTGAACAGTAAGATGGCGAAAATTTTAGATCAACCAAGGTATAAATGTGCTTTAGGGGGAATTCAAACTGTACATGCAATAACAAGAACTATACCAATTCTTCACTCAGGGCCAGGATGTGCATCAAAAGTGTCAGAAAATATTGGTGGTTCAGGATACTTTTCACCACACATATTTCCTTGTACAGATATAAGTGAAAAGGAAGTTGTATTTGGAGGTGAGAATAAGCTTGAAAGTACTATAGAAAATGCATTGAAAGTAATAGATGCAGATTTATATGTAGTAATAACAGGGTGTACTCCGGAAATTGTTGGTGATGATGCTGGCGAAATTAGTAAGAAATTTGCAGCAGTTAATAAACCTGTAGTTTTTGCTTCAACACCTGGATTTAAAGGAAATAATTATCGCGGACATGAATGGGTTATAGAAGCAATAATAAATCAATATTTAAAGCCGGCAGATAAAATAGAAAAAGGGCTTGTGAATATTTGGGCTGGGGTTCCCCAACATGATCCTTTCTGGCTTGGAAATTTAAGAGCTTTAGAGAAGCTTGTTGCTAAGCTTGGTTTAAAACCAAATACTATTTTTGGCAATAAAAGAGGGCTTGAAAATATAAACAAAATTTCATCAGCTGAATTTAATTTGCTCGTATCACCTTGGGTGGATTTAGAAAATGTGAAGCTTTTAGAGCGTAAGTTTGGTACACCATTTTTACATTACCCTATACTTCCAATTGGTGCTGTTGAAAGTAGCAAGTTTTTAAGAAAGGTTGGAGAATTTGCTAATGTAGATAAAGAAATAGTAGAAAATATAATAAAGGAAGAAGAGGATGATTACTATTATTATATTGAACGTTTTGCAGATGTACTTCTTGAGACTAGATCTATGTCTAAAAGATTTGCAGTAGTATCAGATTCCCAATATTCATTAGCATTTACTAAATTTTTTGTTAATGATCTTGGATTAATACCAGCTAAACAGTATATTACTGATGATACACCAGATAAATACAGAGATAATATTGTTAATGAATTCAAAGAGCTTAGTGATAATATTAAGGCGGAAGTAGCTTTTGAAACAGATGGTTATATAATTCGTGAAGAAATAAAAAATGAAGATTTCTTTGGAATTCCGCTCATTGTAGGAAGCAGCTGGGAACATCGATTAGCTAAAGAGGTAGATGGCCATTATCTTAATATCTCATGGCCAATTAAAGAAAGACTCATAGTGAATAGTACTTATGTCGGATATGATGGTGGACTTAAGTTAATAGAAGATATTTATTCAGTTGTATTAAAAAGATTTAACTAGTTTTTGAAAGAAGGAAAAAATAGTGGGAAATTCAAGTTATAATTTTGACACATTAAAAGTAAAAGGAGGATATAATCCGAGTGAACATAATTATTCTGTACAAGTTCCTATTTATCAAACAGCATCTTATGAACCTGGCGGACCAGAAAAGGTAGACAATATAAGGACTCATAAAGAAACAGGATTTTTATATTCAAGGATGTCAAATCCAACTGCAGCCGTTCTTGAAAAGAGAATTGCTGAATTACATGGAGCTTCAGGAGCAATAGCAACTTCTTCTGGAGCTGCAGCAGTTTCATATGCGTTGTTAGCTATAGCTGAGGGTGGAGGAAGGATAATAACTACCAATCAATTATATGGTGGCACCCTTGGTACATTGATTTATTTGTTTTCGAAATTTGGTATTGAGGTAGATGTAGTTAATATTGATGCTGATATTGATGAATATGCAAAGGTAATTAAAGAAGATACAAAAGTGATATTTGTTGAATCTATAAGTAATCCTACTGTAATTCCAGTTGATATAGAGAAAATTTCTAAATTGGCTCATGATAATAATATTCCTCTTGTTGTTGATAATACTATAGCAACTCCATATTTATTAAATCCTTTTGAATTTGGTGCAGATATTGTTGTATATTCAGCTACTAAAGGTATAAGTGGTCATGGTAGTGCAATAGGAGGTCTAATTATTCAGGGAAAAGATACTAAGTGGACTGAAAATAAAAAATTTAACCAATTTCATGAGAAACGTTTTGCATTAAGAGATGATAAGGGAAGTGCACGAAATTTTTTAGAAGCATTTCCTGAAATTCCTTATTTGGCTAAAGTTAATACAGATTACGCTGTGCATTTAGGTGCATCATTAAGTTCATTTGATGCATATTTAATTCTTATAGGATTGGAAACTTTATCTGAAAGATTAAATAAAACAATAGCAAGCACAATTGATGTTATAAAGTATTTAGAGAAAAATGAAAATGTTGAATGGATAAGTTATCCTAGTCTAGAAAATGGCTCATATAAAGATTTAAGCAAAAAGTATTTTCCTAAAGGAGCTGGAGGAGTATTTGCCTTTGGAACTAAAGGAGATAAAGAAGAGGTATATAAATTTTTAAATTCATTGAAAATATTTAGCTACCAACTTAATATTGGCGATGCAAGATCTTTAGTAACTAATCCTCCAAAATCGACTCATTTTGGACTGACTGAGGAAGAGTTAATTAATGCTAAAGTACCTTTAAATACAATAAGAATTTCAATAGGTTTAGAAGATCCAACGGATTTGATTAAGGATTTAGAACAAGCTTTTCAAATTGCTTTTAATTAAAAATAAATATTATTGAATTGGGTGGAGGTATATGACAATAAAAAATGTAAAGTTATATTTTTATAAAATAACAATTGTTTTTGTTACAATAATATTATCATTATATTTTGCAAATTCTATAGCAGCAAAAGCAGAAGATTCAAAAAATGAAAGTATAAAATTAACAGGTTACTTAATTGATGAACATTGTTTTGAACATAAAAGTGATAATCCAGGAATGGATACGAAAGAATGTTTACAGATGGATGATTGTATAAAAGGGGGATATGGAATTGCTGTTCCTCAAAAGGATGGAAGTTATAAATTCTATTATTTTAATGGAAAGTTTTTTACTGATGTAAAAGCTTTGGATGGTACTGAAGGGCAAAAAACTGCGTATGATCTTATTGCTGCGTCAACAAAGAAAAATCATTTTGCCGTTGATGTTACAGGAAAGGTTGAAGAAACAGCTAAAGATTCAATCAATTTAAAAGGAGTAACCTATCCAGTTATTGATGTGACTAGTTTAAAAGAAGCAACAGATGAAGAAGCAGCTACTTTGCTTAAAACAACAAACAGCACTGATGCAAATAATGATAGTACTATGAAAGATATGCACAGTGATAAAAATAATGATAGCGCAATGAAGGATAGTAAAGTATCTCAAGATCAAAAAACTGGAAGTAGTATAACAATAATATATATAGCAGGAATACTGGCAGCATTTGTTGTAGTTACATTAATTTTAATAAAGATTAAAAAACAAAATAATAACAAATCTGCATGATAACATCTTTTTTGTTAGAGATATTGACAACAGTAATAAGTATTATTATAATTAAAATCATAGTAAACATATAGAGTAAATATGGTTTGCGATATATTTTATATAAGAAACGGTTGACTAGAAATCTAGAGGCTAAGTTTTTTCCTAAATAAAGGAAAAGCTTGCCTCTTATTTTTTATAAAATTAAATGAAATGGAGTGTTAATAATGAGTGAAAAAAATTTAAGGCAAGTAGCTATATATGGAAAAGGTGGAATAGGAAAATCAACAACAACACAAAACTTAACAGCAGGGTTGGCTGAACTTGGAAAAAATGTATTGGTTGTAGGTTGTGATCCTAAAGCAGATTCGACAAGATTATTACTAGGTGGATTAGCTCAAAGGACTGTATTAGATACATTGAGAGAAGAAGGTGAGGATATAGGATTAGACGCTGTTGTAAAAAATGGATTTAGAAATACTAAATGTGTTGAATCAGGTGGACCAGAACCAGGAGTAGGATGTGCAGGAAGAGGAATAATTACATCAATAGGTTTACTGGAAAGATTAGGAGCATATACGGAGGACTTAGATTATGTATTTTACGATGTACTAGGAGATGTAGTTTGCGGTGGATTTGCAATGCCAATAAGAGAAGGAAAAGCACAAGAAATATATATTGTAGCATCGGGAGAAATGATGGCATTATATGCAGCTAACAATATTTCGAAAGGTATTCAAAAGTATGCTAAAAAGGGAGGAGTAAGACTCGGAGGCATAATTTGTAACAGCAGAAATGTAGATGGAGAATTAGAATTATTAGAAGCTTTTGCAAAAGAACTTGGAACACAATTAATTCATTTTGTACCAAGAGATAATGTGGTACAAAGAGCAGAAATAAGAAAGAAAACAGTTATAGAATTTGAACCTGAGGCAAAGCAAGCAGATGAGTATAGAACATTAGCTAAAAAAATTGAAGGAAATCAGCTATTTGTAATACCAAATCCAATGACACAAGAAAGATTGGAAGAAATATTATCTGAATATGGTTTACTTGATGCATAATAGATGTATCTAATAGCAGATTACCTAATCCATAGAATTATACATTAGAAAAAATTATGCCAATCAAATATATGAATAAGGAGATGAAATATTAATGAGTTACAATATTGCAGTTGCTTCTACTGATGGAATAAACATTGATAAACACTTTGGATCTTCAGATTCCTTTTTTATAATAAAAGTAAATGATGATGGTACTTACGAAAATTTAGGAGAAAGAATTATATTGGATAATCAAAATAATGATATTAGTACAAGCTGTGGTGAATCTTCATGCGGGCATTCTTGCGGGGGGCACAATGATCCAGCTATACAAAGAAAAGCTGAGAATATTTTAGATTGTAAATGTGTGTTGTGCTTTAGATGCGGCCCTGGTTCAGAAAAGCAATTAGGGAAAAACAATATATCTGTCTTTGCAGTTAATATGAAAGTTGATGATGCTGTAAAGAAGATAATAAAATATTACAAAAAAATTGATGAGCATGAATCCTTAAAGGACATAAGAAAATAGTATTAAATAAAAAGTACATTCTCTTTATGAATATGAAGTACCTTGGTAAATAATTTTATTATATAAAGGAGTGATGAAATATGAGTAAGGTTGCTAGTAAATTAACTGAATTAGTTGGAAATACACCATTATTACAGTTAACTGATTATAACAAGGAAAAGAAAATAAGAGGTAATTTAATAGCAAAACTTGAATATTTTAATCCTTTAAGTTCAGTTAAAGATCGCATTGCTTTGGCAATGATTGAAGATGCTGAAAAAAAAGGATTATTAAATAAAGATACTGTAATTATTGAGCCTACTAGTGGTAATACGGGAATAGGATTAGCGTTTGTAGCAGCTGCAAAAGGATATCATATTATAATAACTATGCCTGAAAGCATGAGTGATGAGCGTAAAAAATTATTAAAGGCATTAAATGTAGAATTAATATTAACACCAGCAAAGGATGGAATGAAGGGAGCAATAAGAAAAGCAGAAGAGCTTTCCTTTCAAATTGAAAATTCATTTAATCCTCAGCAATTTGCTAATGAGGTAAATCCTAGAATCCATCAAGATACAACAGCAGTGGAAATTTGGAATGATTTAGATGGAAAAATAGCTGCTTTTGTTGCTGGAGTCGGTACGGGAGGAACAATTACAGGTGTTAGCGAAGCTCTAAAGGAAAAGAATCCCAATATAAAAATATTTGCTGTTGAACCTTATGATTCGGCTGCCTTGTCTGGAGGCACGCCAGGTCCACACAAAATCCAAGGAATAGGAGCAAACTTTATTCCAGAGCTAGTTAAATTTGAAAATATTGATGAAATATATAAGGTTAGAAATGAAGAAGCAATTGAAACAGCCCAAGATTTAGCTAGAACAGAAGGGCTTTTAGTTGGTTTTTCATCTGGAGCTGCAGCTTTTGCAGCCACTCAAATAGCTAAACGACCAGAATTTGAAGGAAAGAATATAGTCGTTTTGTTGCCTGATACAGGGGAGAGATATCTCTCTACGGACCTTTATGATAGAATAGATAAAATTGAATTTTAACTTAGAAAATATAAGCTGGCCAAATGGCAGATTGGAGGAAATATGAGCAATTTTGTTGAAAGACCGCGGTATACATGTGCGCTAGGAGGCGCATTATCTACACTTAGAGCTATTCCTAGAGCAATACCTATTATACATGCATCTTCTGGCTGTGGACACAATTTGAATAATGCAACTAATGCAGGTTCAGCATATTTAGGTGGAGGATATTGTGGAGCAACCTCTTTGCCAAGTACAAATGTAACCGAAAAACATATTGTCTTTGGAGGAGAAGAAAGGTTAAAGGAACAGATACAAAGTACTCTTGAAGTAATGGATGGAGATTTGTATGTTGTAGTAACAGGTTGTATGGTAGAAATGAT
The DNA here is from genome assembly GCF_002760435.1 of Clostridium sp. LS. GTDB lineage: Bacteria > Bacillota > Clostridia > Clostridiales > Clostridiaceae > Clostridium. Next base: position 104,189 of record NZ_AUUU01000006.1, on the reverse strand, counting down.
TGGCGATGACGTAGTGGCAGTTGTAAAAGATTTTGGCGAAGTAGAAAAGCCAGTTATTGTTGTTCCGACGCCAAGCTTTAAAGGAAATTCATACTACGGATATGACCTTCTTTTAGAAGGGCTAATAAAGCAATATATTAAACCACAGGAAGAAAAGATTAAGAAACAAGTTAATATTCTAGGAATCGTACCAGGACAAGATGTATTTTGGAAAGGTAATTTAAAAGAAATCAAGCGTATTTTAGGGCTTATTGGTATTAAAGCAAATACTTTATTTGGAGAAGGAGAAACCCTAGATGATATTAAGGAATCAGCTGGTGCAAGTTTAAACATAGTTCTTTCCGATATATATGGAAAAAAGGCGGCAGAAAGCTATAAAGAAACTCATAATATTCCATATATAACAACGCAACTTCCAATTGGATATATTCAAACAGAAAAATTCGTTAGAATAGTAGGTAAATATTTTAATATATCCAAAAGAGTAATTGATAAAGCACTAGAAAATGAAAGAAATATTTACTACGACTATTTTGAAAGATTTCTTGATATATACACAGATGCCGATTTACAAAGATATTCCATTATAGTTGGAGATGCAAATTATGCACCGGCTTTAGCACGTTTTGTATCAGATGAATTAGGCTGGCTTCCAGAGTTGGCTGTTATTACTGATTTATTAAATGATAGCGAAAAAAATAAAATTTCAGAGCAATTTAAAGGATTTGAATCAGGATTAGAACCAACAGTTAAATTCGACAGTAATACAAGTTCGGTTAAAAGATATTTAAGAGAAGTGTGGGAGCCGAATAATAATCAAAGATATTACGATTCTATGACACCAATTGTTGTTATAGGAAGCGTATATGAAAAAGATTTAGCAGCTAGTATTAATTCGCCATTGGTTACAGTTTCATATCCCATAACCAATAGAATTGTTTTAAATAGATCCTATATTGGGTTTAATGGCGGATTAACTCTAACTGAGGATATATTGAGTTCGTTAGTTACAGGTAGATAGGAGGGAAGATGTATGAAAATCGAATTAAGTACAACAGCACCAGCTCGTGAAGAAAGATTAAAAGCAGGAATAGCATATGGTGGAACATGTAAAGAATTGCAAAATTGCTTGAGTAAAGGATGTTTAAATGGTTCAAACCGTAGTTTTTCTCAGACATATGGGTGTCAGCATGGTTTAAGCCTTGGAATTCTAAATACATTACGAAATGCTGTTGTTGTAATGCATTCACCATTAGGCTGTGGTGCTTCAACGACAGGTTCATCAGGGCAAGGGGCTGGATTTAAGCGCTTAAGGGACCCTAAATCTGAAGGAACAATATGGCTAAGTACTAATTTAGATGAGTCAGACGTAATAAACGGAGGAGAAGAAAAATTAAGAGAAACAATTATATATGCTGATAAAGAATTTAGACCAGAAATAATTATTGCTGTAAGCGGCTGCGTTCCAGCCTTAATTGGAGATGATATTGATGGCATATTGGCTCATCTGCAAACAGAAGTTGCGGCTACACTAATTCCTGTTACATGTGAAGGCTTTAAAACAAAAGTAATGGCTACAGCATATGATTCAGCATATAATGGTATAATGAAAAAACTTCTTAAAGGCGTCGGCAGAGAAAAAAGATTAGTAGAAGACGATTTTGAAGAAATAAAGAGGAAGTATTTATTAAGCAAGCATGTAAACATACTAAATGTTGGTTCCATGAGTAGAGCTGATGAACTTGAGTTAGAGAGACTATTAAATGCAATTGGATTAAACGTAACTTTTTTACCTTGTTATTCAGCACCAAAGGATTTTGCCTATTCTTTAGAAAATTCTTTAAATGTCAGCATATGTGGAACTCATGATGACTATTTTATTAAATATTTAGAACAAGAATTTGGAATTCCTTTTATTATTGATACTATTCCAATTGGAAGAAAGAATACAGCGCGTTGGGTACTTAATATTGCTAAGCATTTTAATTTAGAAAAAGAGGCAACAGTTTTCTTGAAAAAGGAAGATGAATTACTGGATAAAAGTCTTGAACCATATAGAAAGAATCTACAAGGTAAAAAAGTGTATTTAGGTGGGGGTGCAATAAGAATAGTTGCTACAGCTGAAGTAATGCAGGATTTAGGGTTAGAGATAGTGGGGTTAAAAGGACACCATATTGATGAATTTATTGAACCGACCTTTGAAGCACTTAAGAATATTGAGGATGTAGTATTTAGTGTAGCGACTCAGCAGCCTTTTGAACAGGTTAATATTGTTAATAAATTAAAGCCAGATGTGATTGTAATTCATGCTGGGATTAATAACGTTACTGCAAAGCAAGGATTACCTATACTCCCTTTATTTGGACCTACTAATATTTATATGGGATACGCAGGTGTATTTGAAATTGCTAGAAGGCTAAATAGAAAAATTAAAAATAACCAATTTAATAAGAATATTTCAAAATATAAGCCGCTTCCTTATAAGAAAGAATGGTATGAGAAGGATCCATTCACTTATATCCGAGAAGAATAATATTATGATGGGAAATAGATAATAGTAGGGCTTTTGCAATAATTATGAATTTAATCTATTATCTGAATTTTAGTTCTTAATCATAATTGTTTTATAAAGGGAGGAGAAAAATGGCTATATTATATTCATATAGGGATGGTGAGTACATTAAGCTAAGCGATATTAATTATGAAGAAGATAAGGAAATACCAGAAAGTATTTATATTAATTTAACGAATAAATGCCCTTGCGCTTGTTCCTTTTGTATTAGAAGTTCTGATAAAATAAAAGAATTTGATGATTTATGGCTCAAGGTTGAACCTACTGTGCAAGAAGTTATAAATGAATTTGAAAAACATGATTTATCTAAATATAAAGAAGTAGTATTTTGTGGATATGGAGAGCCATTAACACGTTTAGAAGAAGTGCTTGAAATCTCAAATTATTTAAAAGAAAGAAAAGATATAAAAATAAGAATTAATACAAATGGATTAGGCGATCTAATAAATGGAAAAGAAATTGCACCTTTACTAGCACCTAATATAGATAATGTATCTATAAGTTTAAACGCATCAAATCCTGAAGAGTATTTGAAAATTACTAAAAGCAAATTTGGAATTAAGTCACATGAAGCCTTGCTAAAGTTCGCATTGAGCTGCCAGAAGCATATGAAAAACGTAGCGCTAACAGTCGTAGATGTTATCGGAGAAGATGAAGTTAATAAATGCAGAGAACTTTGCAAAAAGAATAATCTGAATCTAAAAGTTAGAAAATTCGTATAAATTTAATAAGAATTAAATTCAAGTATTGACACAATTATGAAAGAAGAGTATTATATAAGTATAGTAAACATATATGTTTAATTTTAAAAAGTATAATAGATATATTAATTAACATAAACTGACTAGAAAGCTAGAGGTTTAGGATTCCATTTTTATGATGAAATTCTAAGTCTCTTTTTTTTATTAAATAACACTATGATGTGCTTATTATGACATTTTGAAAGGAAGGTGAGAAAATGAAAAACATAAGGAGTTTTTTTTACCGTATCGGAAGCATTAAAAGTAGATGCATTGAAGCTGTTAATAATTAATTTGAAAATAATAATAAATCCATAATTATTGTTAGCTTACAGTAAACAATAATTATGGATTATGATATAACTTATACACTTATCATAAAATTTTTAGCAAATTCTGCTTCATTAACACAATCTACAATAGTCATATCATTTTCTTCGGTTATAGCTTGTATATAAAGTGGTTCAGTAATAACTAATACTTCTTTTTCGTGTTCATATGCCTTGTTTTCATAGTGAGCATATAAATCAAAGCACTTATAATCTTTTAATCTTATAATTACCCTAGAAAAGAAAGAATTATCATTTGGTTTATAATAATGGTTTACATTATAACCATCACGTTTTAAATAATTAAAAACATATTCATCAATAAAAGATTTTTGGGAAAATCTCTTTGCTATTTTTATATTTTTTGAAAAAGACATAATTTTAGTAGGATGATATTTATTTATATCATTTCCAATTTTTAACACGAAATTGGGTACGAATATTCCTCTATAAATTTCACATTCTAATATTTGGGAGTTATCTTCAATTACTTCAATTAGTTTATCTGTAGCAAAAACTCCTTCAACATAAGAGTCTAAAATTAATTTTTCATAAGGAGTACACATACATACTCAACTCCTTTTCTTAAAATTTAAGGTATATATTAGTATATGAGGTGAATTACCATTTATGTATTCGTTATCATAATTATACAATTTTTTTTATATAAATGTCAATTCTAATTTAAAATATTACCTGAGAAGTGATATAATTGTATTAAAAAGGAGATAATTATGATAAATATGAGGGACAGATTTATTGGATGCTTACTAGGAGGGGGCATCGGGGATGCACTTGGTTTTCCAGTAGAATTTATGAAATTATTTGAAATACATTGGACATATGGAAAAACTGGTATAGAGGATCTGAAATTAGACATTATTTCAAAGAAAGCTCAAATCTCTGATGATACTCAAATGACACTATTTACTATTGAAGGTATACTAGATTATGAATATACAAGTAGGTTTGCAAAGGAAAAAAATATCCAAAAGAGTATATTTCACTCATACATGAGATGGCTATATACTCAAGGATGCACCATTTCAAAGGAATATAATTATTTAATGAATGAAAATGATTCAAGGCTATTAAAGTATAATCAATTATATGACCAGAGGTTTCCTGGTAATAGCTGCATTACAGCTCTGCAAAAGAGTAAAAATGATAAATTTGGGACTTTAGAGAATGTGATAAATAACAGTAAAGGCTGTGGCGGGGTGATGAGAGCTGCACCAGCAGGATTATATTATGTATATAGAAAGAAAGATGCTTTTAACCTGGGATGTGAGTTAGCCGCAATTACACATGGACATCCTACAGGATATCTATCCTCAGGAGCACTTTCAAGTATAATTTCAGATTTGTGTCTTGATGTACCACTAGATAAAGCTGTTTTAAATTCAATACAAACATTAAAAACTATGGGATATAGTCAAGAAACTATACAGGCGTTAAATAAAGCTGCATTGCTGGCTAAGGAAGGAGATCCAAGCTCTAAAAAACTTTCACAATTGGGCGAAGGATGGATTGCAGAGGAGGCATTAGCGATTGCAGTTTATTGTGCACTATCATATCCAGAAGATTTTAAAATGGCATTGAAATTAGCAGTGAACCATGATGGAGATAGTGATAGTACAGGAGCTATTTGTGGAAATATAATGGGAGCAAAATTAGGGGTGAGCTCAATACCTGAGGAATGGATTGCTAAACTTGAGTTAGCGGATTTAATTAATGAAATGGCTAAAGAGCTTTTTAGCGTTGCAAGAAAATAAAAATTTATAAAGTTATTATTTTATTATTAGATAGAAAGAATGATTAGTTTTGTTACATATAAGCCGATGAAGGCATGAGTTAAGTTCAATATTAATTCATGTCTTTTTAGTATGAAAAAATCCTGTAAATTAGCTTTGATGTCTTAACAAACTAAAGCTAAATTTGGTATTTTTATTTGATTGTGATATTATAATTAAGAGTAAGTATTAATTAATTAAAATTACTATGAAAATAAGTTAACTTATGTAAAAGTTGAATATTATTTTCTGTAAAATTTCTGATATTTACAGAAGGGGGATAAAGAATGAAAATAAAAATATCGTTATTTTTAGTTATAATGCTATCTATTATAATACTTGTGGCGTGTGGAAATAATAAAGCACAAGAAGCAACTGTTAGTAATGCTGTAAAAACTAAGGATATTAGCTTCGTAACACCAGATGGTCTTACGGCTATAGCAATATCTAAGCTAATTAAAGAAAAACCTGAAATAAAATCAGGATATAATATTAACTATACAATTGAACAAAATTCAGATAGCTTAGTTACAAGTGTAATGAAGAATGAACCAGATATTGCTGTAGTACCTTCAAATGTGGCAGCAACTGTATATAATAAAAATAAAGAGTATAAAATAGCTGGAACTATAGGTTTTGGTTCATTTTATCTAGGTACAACCAATGAAAATCAAAATCTTCAGGATTTAAAAGGAAAAGAAATTTATAATATAGGCAAAGGATTAACACCTGATATAATTGCCAGGACAATACTTAAAGCTAAAGGCTTTGATGTGGATAAAGATATTAACTTTAGTTATGTGAATACAGTAAATGAACTTGCACCAATTATTTTAGCGGGTAAGACACAATATGCTGTGATTCCCGAGCCGGCTTTATCTACTGTTCAAAGTAAAAATGAAAAATTTAATATAATGTTAGATTTAAATGATGAATGGAAGAAAATAAATAATTCTGAGTATGGGTATCCACAATCAACTCTTATAGTCAAGAAGGAGTTGTTAGACAAGGATAAGGAATTTGTTCAAGCCCTTTTGAAAAATGTAAAAGATGCAACAGAGTGGATATATAGTAATAAAGAAACAGTAGGATCTTATTGTGAGGAAATAGGAGTTTCAGCTAAAAAGCCTATAGTAATAAAATCTATAGATAAATCCAATATAAAATATGTAGATATAAAAGATAGTATTAAAGAATATAAAACTTATTTTGAGAAACTTAATGAATTTGATCCAAAGACAATTGGAGGAAGTATACCAGATGACGAAATATTCATGGAGAAATAAAGTATATACGTTAGTGTCGTTTATATTTTTTATAGGATTATGGCAATTAATTGCTATAATAATTAATAATGATATATACATTCCAAGAATAGAACAAGTTGTTGGTGCCATTAAGGATATTTTTATTGGAGGGGATTCATTAAAAGTTATCTTTAGCAGTTTATATAGAACCACAATTAGCTATATATTAGCATTAATTTTTTCTATGATTTTAGGGGTACTCGGAGCTGTGTATCCCTTTTTCAAATATTTAATGGAGCCAGTAAATTCGTTTAGTAAAACTATTCCAACTATGGTTTTAGTAGTTCTTTCGTTAGTATGGTTTGATAAAGATAAAACTCCATTTATAGTTGGTTTTGCTATTATTTTTCCGATACTTTATGAAGGAATAAGAAATAATCTTATGCAAATAGATAAAAAAATAATTGATATGACAACTATATATGAAGTGAGTTTAAATGATAAAATTAAAAAAATTTATATTCCAGTTATGAAATTTTATTTTATGAGCATATTTGTATCAACATTTTCACTAACTTTTAAGGTTGTAATTGCTGGAGAGGTATATGGCCAACCTAAATTTGGGATAGGCTCTCAAATACAGATAGAAAAAGTGAATTTCAATACATCAGGAATTTTTGCTTGGATCATAATTATTGTATTTATATCTTTAATTTTAGAAATAATAAATAGAGTGTTGAAAAATAAAATATATAGGTGGAGCTAATGAAGATAAGTATTAGAAATTTATATAAATCGTATGATACTGATGAAATTTTCAAAGATTTTAATATTAATTTCAGTGATGAACATATAAATTGTATAATAGGAAAATCCGGTTGCGGGAAGACTACTTTGCTAAATATTATTGCTGGATTATTAGAGGCTCAAAGTGGTGAGATTAAAGGAGTCTCAACGAGGGATATAAGCTATATATTTCAAGAAGATAGGCTGATTGAATGGCTTACGGTTAAGGAAAATCTAGAGATTTCTTTAAAACGATATTTTGATAAGTCACTCATAGGCAACAAGGTTGAAGAAATTTTAAAATTAGTGGGCATTTATGATGTTAAAGATAAATATCCAAAGGCATTAAGCGGTGGAATGAGGCAGCGAATTAATATAGCAAGAGCTTTTGGAAAGCCATCAAAAGTAATTTTAATGGATGAGCCCTTCAAATCTCTTGATTATAAATTAAAGTATACAATAATAGACGAATTCAAAAATTTATTAAATAAACAAAAAAGAATGGTAATATTAGTTACCCACGATTTAGATGAAGCTATATATTTCCGAGGAAATATAATAGTATTTAATAATAAACCTGTTCAAATTGCAGGAATATTTGATGATAAATTGGAACAATGCAAGGATGAAATTTTAAAAATAATCTAATATAGTCATAATTATAAATTATGTTTTATATGAAATACAGCGTAAGCACTATGTTAAATGAAAAATTTATTGATTGTGATATGGTTGTACTATTATAGTTTGTTCTTAGCAATAATAAGGACAAACTATAATAATTTAATTATATATACAAACTTTACTTCCAACTAAAATGAATAAGAAGCTTGCAAGTATAAAGCTAGATACGCTTAATGCTTTTTTATTTGCATTTAATAAATTAATACCAAGTAATGTATCACAGAAACCCAAGCAAATAAATATCAATGGAAAAAAATCATTTGGATTATACTTGCTTACTATTATATTTAATGAAAATAAAGGTAATAGTACGGCTAAGCTTAGGTTAATAGCATAAAAAAGCTTTTTGATCATATTTATTCACCACCTAACAATTGTAAAATTATGTATTATACATTAATTATATACAAGCTCTTTAAATTTTATTCCTAATTAAGGAAATCTATAGTTTAAGAAATTTATTAAAAAAGAAAGGAGATTTTATAATGGTAAAAAAATTTATTCTATTTTATAAACCATATAAAATTTTATTTGCTTTAGATTTAATAGTAGCTTTAATAGCATCGTTATGTGATTTGGTTTATCCTATAATGACTAGAGATGTTGTTAATGATTCTATTCCAAATAAAGATTTTAGAATGATTATAGTATTTGGAGTCACATTATTATTTATTTTCATTGCAAAAGCTGCATGTGGATATTTTATGCAATATTGGGGACATGTTGTTGGTGTTAGAATGCAGGGAGATATGAGGAGAAATATATTTAAACATCTACAACGTTTACCAAATAGTTTTTTTGACAGCAATAAAACTGGAGATATAATGTCTAGAATTATAAATGATTTAATGGATATCTCAGAACTTGCACATCATGGTCCGGAAGATTTATTTATTTCAATTGTTATGTTAATTGGATCATTTGCCATACTTTGCTCTATAAATGTTCCGCTTACAGTATTAATTTTTTCATTTATACCAGTAATAGTTTGGTTTACATTATATGAAAGAAAGAAAATGAATAAAGCATTTTTAGATACCAAAGTTAAAACAGGTGCAGTAAATGCTAACTTAGAGAACAGTATTTCTGGGATAAAAATATCAAAAGCATTTGTTAGTCATAAAGTTGAAGAAGAAAAGTTTGAAGAAGGGAATGCTAACTTTATTAAAGCAAGAGAAGAAGCGTATAAAGTAATGGCTGAATATTCTTCAGGAGCAGGCTTCGGCATGGATATCCTAAGTTACGTAGGATTAATAGGTGGTGGTATATTTACTTTTATTGGCCTTATAAATATTGGAGATTTTATAGCTTATATGCTTTATATAAAAATATTTATTACTCCTATAAAAAAGCTTATTGATTTTATGGAGCAATTTCAGAATGGAATTACAGGGTTTCAAAGATACATGGAAATTATGGAGGCCGAAAGAGAAAAAGATAAGCATGATGCAATTGAACTAAAAAATGTAGATGGAGAAATTGAATTTAAAAATGTTGTGTTCAGATACGAGGGGAAAAGAGTGCTAGATAATATATCTGTTAAAATCAAAAAAGGACAAATGTTAGCTCTAGTTGGTGCATCTGGGGGAGGCAAGACAACTTTTTGTAATCTTATTCCTAGATTTTATGAAGTTGAAAGTGGGGATATATTAATTGATAATAAAAGTATCTATGATATAAAATTAAATTCACTTAGAGAAAATATTGGAATAGTTCAGCAAGAGGTCTTTTTATTTACTGGAACTATAAGAGAGAATATATTATATGGAAAGACAGACGCAAGTGAAGAGGAGTTATTTAGGGCTGCAAAAATGGCTAATATTCATGAATTTGTAACTTCGCTGCCAGTTGGATATGATACTTATATTGGTGAAAGAGGCGTAAAATTGTCTGGAGGGCAAAAGCAGCGAATCTCAATTGCAAGAGTTTTTCTGAAGGATCCCCCAATATTAATATTAGATGAAGCAACATCAGCCTTAGACAATGCAACTGAGCGTGTGATTCAAGAATCATTAGAAAAATTATGTGCTGGTAGGACAACTATAGTAGTGGCACATAGATTATCAACAATTAAAAATGCAGATGAAATCGTAGTTCTTGGTAATACAGGAATTCTAGAGAAAGGAACTCATGAAGAGTTAATGGAAAAGCAAGGAGAATACAGTAATCTACATAAACTGGCTGCTGTATAAATGCTCGATATTATAAAAGGATTGATGGCAGTCAACTTAGTAACATGCCATCAATCCTTCTGTTAATTATTAGATTCTTTTTTTAGTGAATTTAATAAACTAATTTTCTTACATAATAAAGCCGCATTATTTTCAATTACAGCCTCATCAAACTCTCTATTTAAGTTAGAATTGCTTATTTCATTTGAAGCATTATTTCCAAAGCTGCTTTTTACCAGTCTCGAATTTTCTGTGCTTTCTAATCTTACCATGTTATTTAATTCATTACTTAATAAATCAGAGAAGTCTTCGGAATTAGAATTATGTGAACTTTTTGAAGCAATTGAATTCAAGGTATCTCTAAATGAATTAGATTTATTATGCCTTTTACCAGGAGAGAGGGGTATATTGGCGTAAGGCCTTCTTATTATGTTAGTATCAGTATTAGTGCTGGATATATTACTTACAGTGTAACTACTAGAACTTAATTTATTATCAGGCATATATACCCCTCCTTTTATTTGCATTGTTATTTATATAATCGTATTTTTTTAAGAAAGCTTTAAAGTAATGTATATTAATATTTTATAGTAAAATTTTACCATAAGAATTCAGATAAAGCAATAATTTGAGTTTTTATTAAATCATTTTAATTAGTTAACAGGTATGAAAAGATAATAAAAATAGAGTAAAATCATTATAATTTCTGATTTTACTCTATTTTTAACCATAATAGAAAGTACTATTTTAAATGTATAAGAATTAAATTTCTACTTCATATATCCAGCCTTCAGGAGCTTCAACATCACCAAGTTGAATTCCTAAAAGTATATCATATAATTTTTGAGTTATAGGTCCTACTTCAGTTTCACTAAAGAATACATGTAAGTTGTCTTTGTATTGGATTCCTCCAATAGGAGTAATTACTGCAGCTGTTCCGCAAGCTCCAGCTTCTTTAAATTGATCTATCTCATCTATGAGAACTTCCTTCTCATAAACAGGCATATTTAAATAATGCTCTGCAATGTAAAGTAGAGAACGCTTAGTTATACTAGGTAAAATTGATGGAGATTTAGGAGTGACAAATTCATCATTCTTAGTAATTCCAAAGAAATTTGCAGCACCTATTTCTTCAATTTTAGTGTGAGTTGCCGGATCTAAGTAAATACAATCAGCAAATCCTTTTTCTGCAGCTACCGCATGAGCTTGCAATGACGCTGCATAGTTTCCTCCAACTTTATTGCCTCCAGTACCGTGAGGAGCTGCTCTATCAAATTCGTCCAGAACTATGTAATTACATGGTGAAACCCCGTCTTTAAAATAAGGACCAACAGGTATACAGAAAACGCCAAAAATATATTCTGGAGCTGGCTTAACACCTATATTGTGTCCAACACCCATTAAATATGGTCTGATATATAAAGTTGCACCACTGCCGTAAGGTGGAACATATTTTTCGTTTGCTTTTACAACTTGCATAACAGCATCAATAAATTTTTCTTTAGGAACATGTGGCATTAGCAGTTTATCACAACTTTCATTCATACGCTCTGCATTTAAGTCAGGTCTGAACAATTGAATTTTACCTTCCTTTGTTGTATATGCCTTAAGTCCTTCAAAACAACTTTGGCCATAATGAATAACAGTAGAAGCTTCGCTTATAGTAAGCATATTATCTTTAGTAAGTCGTCCCTCATCCCATTTTCCATCTTTCCAAACTGAAATATAACGAAAATCCGTTTTTATATATTCGAATCCTAATTTACCCCAGTCTATATCAGCTTTTTTCCCCATTTTCCATTCCTCCATATCTATACAGGCTTTGGCTAAAAATATTTATGCCTATTGCCATTGTTTACTTAATAACATCTATTGTAGCACTACTTAAAAAAAAATTCCACAATTCAGTATAAAAAGCAAAAGGTTATTGTTAATTTATCAAAGAAATATAATAAGCTACTGACTACTTTGCTTTCTAATGGCGAAAAGTTTTATGATATTCTATTGAGCGCTATAGAAAAGGTGAAAAGGAAAATACAAATGATATGTGTAAAAAGATTTCAAATCTTGACCTAGAACTAATGTGTGTTATATAATTTATGGTGAGTTTGTGAAAATGTGGGAGAGGATTGTTTGGATATGAATGATAAAGATATTATGCTGTGTGAGGCGTCTGTAACAGGTAATGTAAGCGATTTTAAAGAAGCTATTAAGCTAGGAGCTGATGTAAATACCAAGAATGCAGAAGGACAAACACCATTATGTATGGTTGCAAAGTGTAGATTGGATTTGGTTAAAATTTTGATTGAAAATGGAGCCGATGTGAATATACAAAGTGGCAAAGGAAGTGCTCCATTACATTGGGCAGTTGAATATGATAACGTTGATATTGTAGAATATTTGCTTAAGAATGGTGCGAACACTGAACTAAGAGATGAGAATTACGAAACACCACTACATTGGGCAGGATGGACAGGGCATTATAAATCTGCAAAGATTCTTCTTCAGTATGGAGCAAATAAGAATGCGCAAAATGGAGGCGGGATAACACCGATCGATTTAGCCAAGAGACAAGGACATAATGAAGTAATTGAAATTTTTCGATAAAATAGAAAACAATTATATTAGTTTATTTAATTGGACAGAAACAAAGTGACTATTTTAGGCATAATCATATGTTCTTAAAGTCAATTTATTTTAAATGAAATTATTGAAAATAAAGCAAATTAAAATATCCTAGAATTAATATAAGATATTTTAATTTGCTTTTCTTATAGGGAGATTCAACTAAATATAATTCTATTGAGGTGATCTTAGATATAAAAAAGAAGAAGCCTCCTAATAAAGTTCTTCTTCTAATTTACTATGATTATGTCTTTAGTATAATACTATTTCCAAGGAGTGGCATCTGATGGCATACGCCAGTCACCTCTAGGACTTAAAGAAATACTTCCTACTTTAGGTCCATCAGGAAGGGCACTTCTTTTAAATTGTTGAGTGAAGAACCTAAACATAAATTTATCTAACCACTTTTCTATTTCTTCTTTTGAATAATCATCTTTAAATGCTGCTTTAGCTAAGAAGAATATTCTTTCCTTAGTTGAACCATGTTTTATAAAATGATATAGGAAGAAATCATGAAGTTCATAAGGACCCACAATATCCTCAGTTTTTTGTGATATTTCACCATTCTTATCTTTAGGCAATAACTCCGGACTAACAGGAGTATCGAGTATATCCATAAGTGTATTACATACAATTTTAGTAGATTCATTTTGTGCAACATATTCTACTAAGTATCTAACAAGAGTTTTAGGAATTGATGGATTTACAGAATACATTGACATATGATCTCCGTTATAAGTGCACCAACCAAGTGCAAGTTCTGATAAATCTCCAGTGCCAATTAAAAGTCCATGTTCTTTGTTAGCAATATCCATTAATATTTGAGTTCTTTCTCTTGCTTGAACATTTTCATAAGTAACATCGTGAATGTCGCTGTTATGGCCAATATCTTCAAAATGCTGTAGGGAAGCTTTAACAATATTTATTTCCCTAAGATCTGTACCTAATTCCTTGCATAAGCTGATAGCATTATTATATGTCCTATCAGTTGTACCAAAACCAGGCATAGTAATAGTAACTATATTTCTTTTATCGAGATTAAGTAAATCAAAGGTTTTTACTATTACGAGCAGAGCCAGAGTTGAATCTAATCCTCCAGATATACCAACTATTGCTTTCTTTGATTTAGTGTGTTCTAATCTCTTTGCTAAGCTTGCAGCTTGAATATTAAATATTTCTTTGCAGCGCATTTCTCTTTCTTTTTCATAAGAAGGTACAAAAGGATGTTTATCTACATATCTATCAAAGTTATTAATTGAAGCATTCTCAAATTCAAATTTAATCATGTTAGGCTTTTTGTTAATAAACCTTGAAGAATCTTTAAAACTAAGATTCTTCATTCTTTCAGCCTTCAATTTGAATACGTCGACTATAGAATAGATTACTTCATTCTCTCTTTGAAATCTATTATTTTCTTTTAAAAGTGAACCATTTTCACTTATTAAAAGATGACCACTAAATAGTACATCAGTAGTAGATTCGTGAACGCCAGAAGAAGAATAAATATAGCTGGAAATTGTTCTGGCACTTTGATTTGAAATAAGACTTTTTCTATAATCCATCTTACTTACTAACTCATTTGAGGCAGAAAGATTCCCAATTATATGAGCTCCCATAAGAGAAAGATAAGAACTAGGAGGGATAGTTACCCATAAGTCTTCACAAATTTCAATTGCAAAGTTTACAATACCGCTTGAAAAAATCAGGTTTGTTCCAAATGGAACTTCTTTTTGGAACGGTAAGTCTACTTTTTCATTTTCAACAGAAATTCCTTCAGTAAACCAGCGTTTTTCGTAAAATTCACTATAGTTTGGAAGATATGATTTTGGAACGATTCCTAAAACACTCCCTTTAAATAGTAAGAATGCACAGTTGTATAAGGCACTATTACATAGAAGTGGAGCCCCAACGGCAATTAAAATATCAAAATTTTTAGTTGCATCTAATATATTCCTAATGCTGCTCAATGATTTGTTTATTAAGTATTCTTGTAAAAACAAATCTCCGCAAGTATAAGATGTAATACATAGTTCGGGAAAAACTATAAATTTACTTTCAGATTTAACTGCATCGTCTATGCACATTAAAATATTCTCTACATTATACTCAACATCAGCAACTCTAGTTTTTGGGCAGGCAGCTGCAACTTTTATAAAATCCATATAATCACTCCTTATAATACATTGATAGAGGTTCTATTATTTTAGAATATATATTAATTTCATCAGTAAATATTAAACACTTTAAGTGGAAGTATATCCTAATAATTATATACTAACATAAAAATGAAATCAAAGAGGAATAATAAAAGATACAAAATGAATTAGTTTATGATAATATTTACCTAAAGAGACTTTTAATGAACTATATAATAAGATTTTGGTAACAATAAGAGTCGGTTATTGATTAAAATACTTAACTTTATGGAAATAATATATTAAATAACATACAATAATACAAATGATAAGCTTTTTGGAACGGAGGAAAATAGAAATTGAATATAAATGAAATAGAAAGTAAGAAAGCAAAGATTTTGAGTTCTCAAATGAAAAAATTAATAAAGAGGGAAGAAAAATTTTTTAATAGAAAAGAAAACAAATATATAAAAGAAAGAATTTCGCCAATCAAAGAAAAAATTGAAGAAAAGATTCCTGAAAAAATGATTGATACATTTGAAAAAGCATTTGAAAAAGGATTCTATTATGTATTTGAAAAAGGTACACTAATAATAGAAAGGACCTATAATTTAGAAAGATTAAAAAGTGAAGCGGATATAAATGAATATATTTTATCAAAAAAAATTAATAATAAAAATTTAACTAGAATTGATAAGAGAGTAAGAAAAGGTGTAATTATTAATAAAGGTATCACAGCAGCAGAAGGTGCGGTGCTTGGAGCGTTAGGTATAGGATTGCCAGATATACCAGTGTTTATAAGCATGATATTAAGAACTGTATATGAAATCTGCTTAAATTACGGATATACCTACGAATCTGATGAAGAAAAAGCCTTCGTTCTGAATATAATCTGTGCGAGTGTAAATAAATCAGCTGAAAGAATTATATATTCAAATGAGATAGATAGGATTGGTTACAATATTGATAGAGGAATTAGAAGTAATATAAAACTTAAAAATATAATAGTAATAACTTCAAGGAATTTATCAGAAAATATACTTTTCTCAAAAGTAATTCAAGGGATCCCCATAGTTGGTATTTATGGCGGGATAGCTAATTATAAGATTATAAGTGATATAAGCGAAGTTGCTAGTATAAAATATAAAAAGAGACTATTATCTAAATTATAGTACTTGTTAAAACAAAATTGGTGCAATGAATTTAGTGATAGTAATTGAAATCATAACAAAAAAATATTAATATAGACTAAGCAGTATAAAAAATTATTTGAGGTGAAAATAATGAAAAAGAAAAAGCTAATGATTTCAGTTTCGATACTATGCATAATACTCTCTTTTTCTTTGATTGGGTGCAGTATTAAAGATGATTATATAATTGAAACTAAAGAAAATACCGATGAAAAACCTTCATCAGATAAGATAAATGAAGCATTTGATTCAGAAAAGGTAAAAGATTTAATGGATAAGTTAAAGACAACACCTAAAGAGTTATCAGATAAAAGTAATGATGTTGATAGTGATACAGTACGTACTATGAGAGAATTAAATGATAAAGCGGACGAGCTTACTGATGCTCTAAACAGCGCAGATTTTCAAGGAAAGAGTGAAGATATAAAGAATAAGTTTGATGATATTAATGACAAGCTAAATCAAATTAAAGATAATGTTGAGGATGCAAAAAATCGGGTGGACACGGCAAAAAATCCTATAGATGAAAAGCAGGTAACAAATACAGTAGATGAGTTTCAAGTACATATGAATAATTTGCAAAGAGCTTTAGATAGAGCAGCTTCAACAAGATAAATAGTTTATGTGTGCCAATGAAATAAAGTTGTATATTTATTTCATTGGCAAAATTTTTATGCTTATTATGATGTTTTTATAATTTATTTTGTTAAATTATTAGGAAAGATGCAAATAAAATTCTTACGGTGAACTTATTAATATGAAGACTTTATGCAATATAATATAATTATTTTAATTTTTTATACATAAAACTATAAAACGAAAAAAAGTACTTGAATGTTTTGCTTTAGTATGGTAAAGTGATAAAAGGAAAAAAGCAATACAGGGGGAAATAATTTATGAAAATTAATAAATTGATTAAAAAATTAGCTATAGTAGCTATAATAGCGACTATTGGTACAAGCTTAGTAGCGTGTAAAGGAAATACTGAAAGTAAATCAACAGAATCAAAAACTTCAGCTAGTACATCAGATAAGGATGAGTTAGTAGTGGGCTTTGATGATACATTTGTTCCTATGGGATTTAAAAATGAAAGTGGAGAAATTGTTGGATTTGATGTTGACTTAGCTAATGCAGTTGCAAAAAAACTTAATAAAAAAGTAAAGTTTCAAGCAATTGATTGGAATATGAAGGAGACTGAACTTAACAATGGTAATATAGATTTAATCTGGAACGGATATTCAATTACAGATGAAAGAAAACAAAAAGTTGAGTTTTCAAAACCATATTTAAATAATACTCAAGTTATAGTTACATTAGCAGATTCTAATATTAAAACTAAAGCTGATTTAGCAGGGAAGAAAGTTGGAGCGCAAACTGGTTCAACTGCAGTAGATGCAGTTCAGGCAGATGGGAATACAGAAAAAGGGTTCGATGGTGGAAAATTAGTTACTTTTGAAGATAATAATGCTGCATTAATGGATTTAGAAGCAAAAAGATTGGATGCAATTGTTGTTGATGAAATATTAGCTAGATATTATATGAAGGCTAGAGGAGAAGAGAAGTATAAAATTTTAAGTGATAATTTTGGAAATGAACAATATGGAGTTGGAATTAGAAAAGGAGATACTAAGTTTGTAGATGCCTTTAATAAAGCTTTAGATGAAGTAAAATCAGATGGCACTGCTGGGGAAATATCAAAAAAATGGTTTGGACAAGATATAGTTGTTAAGTAGCAGTAAAAGTTATATAAATATAACAGAATTTTATTTTAATGAGAATATAAAATAATGAAGCAATAAGAGGAGGAAATTACTTTGAATTATGTTTTGGAACTTTTGCCTCAAGTATTAGAGGGGCTTAAAGTCACGTTAGAAATATTTGCATTTACATTGATATTATCTATTCCTCTAGGAATAGTAGTTGCTGTGATGAGGATATCTAAATCTTTAATAATTAGGCAGATAAGTGCAGCATACATTCTTGTAATGAGAGGTACTCCTCTATTATTGCAAATTATAGTTATCTTTTTTGGATTACCTTTAATTGGAATTAACTTCGACAGATTTCCAGCGGCGATCTTGGCATTTACCTTAAATTACGGAGCTTATTTTGGAGAAATTTTTAGAGCAGGGATAATGTCAATAGATAATGGACAAGTTGAAGGAGCTCAAGTTTTAGGATTAAGCTCTAAAGATATATTTTTTAGGATTATACTTCCGCAAGCCTTTAAAAGAGTTATTCCTCCAGTTGCAAATGAAATTACAACTTTAGTTAAAGATACTTCTTTAGTTTATGTAGTAGGTATGGATGAATTATTGAAGATCGGGAAAATGGCTACTAATAGAGATGTTTCCTTAGTTCCCCTTTTAATCGTGGGAGCTGTGTATTTGATAGTAATAGCACTTTTAAGCCAAATTTTGAAGAAAGTTGAAAAGAAATATGACTATTATAAGTAATGTGGAGGAAAATATATGCTTAAAATTAGTAATGTAAAAAAGAAATTTGGAAATACAGAAGTTCTAAAGGGTATAAATCTTGAATTAAAAAAAGGAGAAATATTAGTTGTTGTAGGTCACTCCGGTGGCGGAAAAACTACATTACTTAGATGTGTAAATGCATTGGAACATTGTGATGAGGGTGACATTGAAATAAACGGAAAGAACCTCTGTAAGAATGGTAAGTATGTTGATAAAAAGCAACTTAAGGAGATAAGAAAGGATATAGGATTAGTATTTCAAAGCTTTAATCTATTTCCGCATATGAGCGTTTTGGAAAATTTAATCGAAGCACCACAAAAAGTATTGGGGTGGTCTAAGGATGAAGCAGTTAAAAAAGCTGAAGAAACTCTTGGATTTCTTAACTTGTTAGAAAAGAAAGATAATTATCCATTTGAATTATCTGGTGGACAAAAGCAAAGAGTAGCCATTGGAAGAGCACTAGTTTTAGAACCTAAGATAATGTGTTTTGATGAACCAACTTCAGCACTAGATCCAGGACTCACTGGAGAGGTTGCAAATCTAATAAAGAGTTTAAGTACTAAGGGAATGAGTATGATGATAATAACTCATGATATGGATTTTGCTAAAAATGTAGCGGATAGAATAGTGTCAATGGATAAAGGAAAGCTTCAGGATGGATTAATATTTGAAAATGAGTAATTTTCTGCAAGGTAATAAATTGTTATATTGAGGGCTATTAAATTATTAAATTTAATAATTTAGCTAGTAATAATTTTAATTTTAAAAGTTAATAAGGTTTAAATTTAACAATTTTATTATAATGATTTGTGTTGAATTATAAGATAAAGTGTGATATTCTAAGAGAGTAAGATAATTCAAGATTTAATCAATACTGTACATTCGCCTCTGTTTCAGAGATTGGGTCTAGGTATCAGGTTATAATCTTTGGAAAAAGGGAGGATTTTTATAATGGAAGATAGAACTTTAGTATGTAAAGATTGTGGAAAGGAATTTGTTTTCACAGTTGGAGAACAAGAATTCTACAAAGAAAAAGGATTTGATAACGATCCAGTTAGATGTCCAGAATGTAGAAAAGCTAGAAAGCAACAAAGAAACAATAGAAGCTTCGACAGATAGTAAATTACAAGGCTATAAGATATTCTTATAGCCTTTTCTTTTATATTATTTATAAACCAATTATTTTTTTTCAATATCTGAAGATAATATAACTTGATTTCTACCTTGATTTTTTGCTTTATAAAGAGCGGCATCAGCCGCTTTATATGAAATGTCAAAGGAATTTGGAGAATTATCTTTTAATAGTGAAACACCGAAGCTTGCAGTTACCTGTATTTTGCATTCATCAGCTAATACTACTTTATTTTCAATTGCCAACCGAAGATTTTCAGCTAAGGAGTAAGCTTCATTAATTGAAGTTTGAAAAAGAAATATAAGAAATTCTTCACCACCCCAGCGAGTAACTAAATCAGTAGCTTTTATATGTTCAGTTAAGATATTGCTTACTTCTTTAAGTACAATATCTCCTATAGGATGACCGAACTTATCATTTATATATTTATAATAATCAATGTCTATTAAGATAAGACCAGCGAGTTCTTCAGTTTTAGCAATGCTTTTCATTTTTTCAGAAACCTGAGTTCCAAAACTTCGTCTATTTAAAAGCCCTGTTAATGGATCATGACTGGACATATAATTTAACTTAGAATTAGTTTCTTCCAAAAGTATGTTTTTAGCTGTTTTTTCATAGTGGTAATTATAAATTAGTGTTGAAATTAGAATAACTGCTAAAAAGAAGATGGATCCATTTATTATGTTTGAAATTAATAATTCAGTGTTGTGCTGAAACTTTAGTAATCCATATAAATAAGTTAAAAATGGAATTGAGTATACAACTAAGTTTAAGGGGAATCTAAATATTATAACGGCACTGAATATAATAAGGTTAGCTATAAAAACGCTGCTTATGTTTCCGGGTTTAAGTTGGTCTAAACCGTTGATTATGGCCATTAAGCTTAAAAGCAAAATAGTTAAAACGGGAATTAATAATTTGTATGTGTTTTTTAATTTATCTGGACTATTTTTAGTTGAGATTTTTATCATTATAAGTCCAATAATAGAAACAAATAAAATTAGTAAATGTAAGATAAAGAATCTACTATCATTCCATATTATATTTTTAGAAGGGTTGAACAAATAAGGTATATCATTAAAGATTATAAATAAAATTTCAACTATTATAAATATACCAAGGAGTAATTTCATTCTTACAAAATTAGTTATAAAAATATCTTGGATAATACTAGATTTTTGGTCTTTCCTAAGATTAGGATTTTGTTTGTAAAAAAAATGCAATTCATTCATAATCTGCTTCTCCTTTGTAAAATGGGTATTAGTGAGAATGTTTCGTTTCATAATTATTTATAGTAATAGTTTTGCCACAAAATATAGTTCGTTGAGTTTTATAAAAATAATTTGTGGTAATTTAAAGCCAGCATTCGCTTAAAGCTTCAATAGCTTCAGGAATATGTTCTATTTGTATACCTGCAAAGCCGATGAAAATAACTGGTAGTATATCATTAGGTGGATTTACCCAGCTAACTAGGGTTGGATGGACTTTAATTCCAGCATTTAAAGCTTTACCTATTAGTTCATTTTCTTTTAGTGTTGTGTTTATTTGTATTAAAATATGAAGACCAGAATCAGCACCAATAATATTTACATTATCTCCAAAGTACTTTGCAATGGAGTTTATTAAAATTTCTTGTTTTTTCTTATACAAAACTTTTGATTTTCTTAAATGTTTATCCCAATATCCTTCCTTCATAAAAAGTTCAATAGTTTTCTGAATTAACCTAGGTACAGGTTGTTCATAAGTTCTATATTTTTCTTCATATACATCTAAAAGGAATTGTGGAAGTACTAAATAGCTTATTCTTAGAGAAGGCATAAGGGATTTAGAAAAGCTTCCTAAATATACAACTCTTCCAGTTTCATCAAGACCTTGTAAGGATGGAATTGATTTTCCTTTATATCTAAATTCTCCATCATAATCATCTTCAATTATTATTCCGTTATTTTCATTAGCCCAATTGAGAAGTTTTAGTCTTCTAGATATAGGCATTACCATTCCATAAGGATATTGGTGTGATGGAGTAACATATACGATTTTCGAATTACTCTTACTTAAGGCATTAATATCTATTCCGTCTTCATTTAAATTAATAGGATTTATATTAAAATTAAAATTTTTAAATACATCCTTTGCACCTATATAGCTTGGATTTTCAAAGGCTATATTCGAATGTAAATTTAACAGAATCAAACATAACAAATTCAATGACTCTTGAGTTCCTGAAGAAATTAGTATTTGTTCTGGAGAACATCTGACACCTCTGGAATGGTGAATGTATTTAGCAATTTCGTATCTTAAACCATAATCACCCTTGTGGTCTCCGTATAAAAGCAATTCTTTAGAATATTCATCAACACATCTGGTTAATATTTTTCTGAATTGGGTATATGGAAATGAAGATAGATCAATTTGTCCGCTGCTAAAATCATATTTTATCTGTGGGTAGGAGGTTTTAGGTATATTTTCTTTATATGAGTCAGAGGAAATGATTTTCAAGTTACTAAAGCCGCTTTCCATTTTTTCAACATATAGACCTGATCTATTTTTTGGCTTTACATATCCTTCAGCAATTAATTGCTCATAAGCTGCTTCAACTGTATTTTTACTTACTTTTAGATCTTTGCATAAAGTTCTGATGGAAGGAAGCTTGCTTTCAGAAGGTATATTCCCACATAGGATTTCGTCTTTAATATGTTTATAAATCTGCATATATAAAGGTTCTTTATTATCGTTATTTAAATTAAATACTATTTCTAACATTTTCCACCTCAAATTTAGAATCTGTCATTATAAAAATAAGTATAACTGCCACTGTATATAATGACAATAACTTTTTATAATAACGATAAGAAATAATTAAAGTCAAGTAGTGCACAAGAAAGTATATTTAGATATAAATTAGAAAGTATTAAAGCTTTGCTGGCTATAGCTGAAAATTTTGAAGATCTTGAATTTATTGATATGGGTGGAGGCTTTGGTATTCCAAATGAAAAGCAAAAGGGACAACAACCTTTAGCTATAAAAGAGTTAGGAAGAGAAATTGATACAATAATATATGAGTGGACTAAAAGCCATGGAAATGAAATTGAATTTAAAATAGGGCCAGGAAGATATATATCTGCTGAATGTTCAGTACTCTTAGGAACAGTTCATGCTATTAAAATTAATTATGAAAGAAAATATATAGGCACAGACTTGGGGTTTAATGTACTTATAAGACCAGTTATGCATAATTCACATCATAATATAGAAAGCTAGATATATCATCTCTCTTCTTAGTGGTTTGAAACTCGAAATGTAGATATTCTCTATTATCTGCGTAGAATAAGTAATCCATTGCATTTGTTTTTATATCAATGTTTTTTATTTCTGTTTCCGCTGGAGCAGTTATCTTCAAATCTAAATCAAAAAATTTTGGTGCTCCATCTTTAAATACTTCCATAGCTTTTTTTAATACTGAATCTTCAATTTTATTATAATCGATGCTTAAAATCCTTCTAAGTGTCGATAAGTTCTTGGTTGCGCTTCGCACTTTTTTATATGTGTATATTTTTGACACTTTGAAGGAGTTATATGCAAACAAAGTTTCTGTTATATAGCTTAAAACATAAATACGAATAATTAAATACTATAAACAATATATAATTCGTCAAAAAGCAAATTTAATGAAAAAATAACAGAATATAAGTTGACATCGTCCGCCTTAAATGATAACCTTAAGATATCGATACGAAAGTTAGTAGAGTGTTGTTTAAAAACATTCGCCATTACAAAGAAGTAGTGATTCGGCTAAATCTTATAATATTTTGGAGGAATTAAGATGTTAGATATTAGAAGCGTATTCGTTGAAAAGAAAAAAGGATTTAATGTAGAAGCCCAAAGTTTATTAAATGATTTTAAAGAAAACTTAGGGATATTTGCGTTGGAAAATGTGCGACTTGTTAATAAATATATTATTTCAGATATATCAGAAGAATATTACAACAAAGCATTGCACACAATTTTTTCTGAAGCAACAGTAGATATAGTACATGAGTCAGAATTGCCAATAAGTAAAGATGAAGTGGCTTTTGGTGTGGAATACTTACCAGGTCAATATGACCAAAGAGCAGATTCAGCTTCTGAATGTTTAGCACTTTTAACAGCAGAAGATAAAGTAGAAATTAAATGTGCTAGAATAGTAGTATTAAAAGGAAACATTTCACAAAGCGATATTGAAAAAATTAAGAAATATTATATCAATCCAGTTGATTCAAGAGAAGTAGATATAAATAGTAGAGAATTATCAACACCTTCAAGCATACCTAATGATGTTCAAATCTTAGATGGATTTATCAATAAAAATTTAGAACAATTAGAAGAATTCCATAGTGAACAAGGGTTAGCCATGAGCATTGATGATCTTCTTATGATTCAAGATTATTTCAAGGAAGAAAATAGAGATCCAAGTATAACAGAAATAAAAGTTATAGATACATATTGGTCAGATCACTGCAGACATACAACATTCTCAACAATATTAGAAGATGTACAGATTGAAAATAATATATATACAGCTCCAATAAAAGCAAGTTATGAAGCATATTTAAAATCAAGAGATTTTGTTTATGGAGATAAAGAAAAAAGCAAAACTTTAATGGATATGGCAGTAATTGCTATGAAGGAACTTAGAAAAAAAGGTAAACTTGATGATTTAGATATTTCTGAAGAAATAAATGCATGTTCAATTAATGTAAGAATTGAAACTGATAAAGGCATGGAAGATTATTTAGTAATGTTTAAAAATGAAACCCATAATCATCCAACAGAAATAGAGCCTTTTGGTGGCGCTGCAACATGTCTTGGTGGAGCTATAAGAGATCCTCTTTCAGGAAGAACTTATGTATATCAAGCAATGAGAGTAACAGGGGCAGCAGACCCAACAGTACCAGTTGAAGATACAATGGAAGGAAAACTTCCTCAAAGAAAAATAACACTCGGGGCAGCTCATGGATATAGTTCATATGGAAATCAAATTGGTCTTGCAACAGGTCAAGTTGAAGAAGTATATCATCCAAATTATGCAGCTAAGAGAATGGAAGTTGGAGCAGTTATTGCAGCAGCACCTAAAGAAAATGTAGTAAGAGAAGAGCCGGCTTTAGGCGATGTTATTATCTTACTTGGTGGTAGAACAGGAAGAGACGGTGTTGGTGGAGCTACAGGTTCATCTAAGGAACATACTGTAGATTCAATAAATGAATGTGGAGCAGAAGTTCAAAAAGGTAATGCACCAACAGAAAGAAAGCTTCAAAGATTATTTAGAAATTCAAAAGTAGCTAAAATGATTAAGAGATGTAATGACTTCGGCGCAGGTGGAGTTTCAGTTGCAATTGGAGAACTTTGCAGAGGATTAGATATAGATTTAGATAAAGTTCCAAAGAAATATGAAGGATTAGATGGAACAGAACTTGCAGTTTCAGAATCGCAAGAAAGAATGGCAGTAGTTGTAACAAAAGAAGATGCAGATGAATTTATAAGGCTTTCAAATGAAGAAAACTTAGAAGCTACTTTAGTTGCACATGTTACTGATACAGATAGGCTTAGATTATTCTGGAGAGGTAAGAACATAGTTGACCTAAAGAGAACTTTTTTAGATACAAACGGGGCTACTCAAAAAACAAAGGTTACAGTTAAAGCGCCAACTGATTATCCATATGTAGTAGCAGATATTAATGTTAAAGAAGAATGGATAAATAACTTAAAGAAATTAAACGTATCATCACAACAAGGATTATCAGAAAGATTTGATGCAACAATAGGTCATGGAACAGTACTTATGCCATTTGGTGGTAAGTACGCAAAGACTCCAGCAGAAGGAATGGCAGCTAAAATTCCAGTTCTTGATGGAGAAAGCGCAGATGCTACATTAATGACATTTGGATTTAATCCAGAATTAGGTACTTGGAGTCCATATCATATGGCATATTACGCAGTAATAGAAAGTATTACAAAGCTTGCAGCTATGGGTGGAGATTATAGAAAAGCTAGATTAACTTTCCAAGAATATTTTGAAAGATTAGGCAGCGAAAGTTCAAGATGGGGTAAACCATTTGCAGCATTACTTGGTGCTTATGAAGCTCAAATGGCATTTGAAACAGCAGCAATTGGTGGTAAAGATTCAATGTCAGGAAGCTTTGGAGATTTAGATGTACCTCCAACACTAGTATCATTTGCGGTAGGTGTTGAAAAAGCTAGACATATAATATCACCAGAATTTAAAGAAGCAGGATCTAGCTTAGTTTTACTTCAAACTGAAAAACTAGAAGATGGAACTATAAATATCGAAAAGCTTAAGAAAAATTTAGAAGTGCTGTACAACTTAATTCAAGCTGGAAAAGTAATTTCAGCATCTGCTATTAAATATGGTGGAGTTTCAGAAGCTATTACTAAGATGACACTTGGAAATAGAATTGGTGCAGAAATTGAAAACTTAACAAAGGATGAATTATTTGCATTTAATTACGGAACTATAATATTAGAAGTTAAAAATGGTGTTAATGTAGAAGCTGAATTTAAAGAGTGTTTATATAAAGAGGTTGGGAAGACAATAAGCGAACCGACTATAGTTTCTAAAGAATATGACTTAAATCTATGTGTTGAAGCTTTAGAAAAAACTTACGAAGAAAAATTAAGTTCAGTATTTAAAATTAAGACTGATGATGTAGATGGAAAATTAGAAACAGTTTTATATGATAATAAGTCAAAACTTTCTCCAGCTATTAAAGTAGCTAAGCCAAAGGTTGTAATTCCAGTATTCCCAGGAAACAACTGTGAATATGACTGTGCTAGAGCATTTGAAAAAGAAGGAGCAGAAGTTACTCAAGTAGTATTTAGAAATATTACTAAAGAAGCTCTTAATGAATCAATTAACAGATTAGCAAAAGAAATAAGTACTGCTCAAATTCTTATGATTCCAGGAGGTTTCTCGGCAGGGGATGAACCAGATGGTTCAGGTAAATTTATTGCCAATGCTCTTAGAAATGAAAAGATAAGCAATTCGGTAATGGAATTACTTAAGAATAGAGATGGTCTAGCTCTTGGTATTTGTAACGGCTTCCAAGCATTAATTAAATTAGGCTTAGTACCATACGGTGAAATAGTAGATATAAAAGAAGATATGGCAACATTAACTTACAATAATATAAACAGACATATGTCTTCAATTATAAGTACAAAAGTAGTTTCAAATAAATCACCTTGGTTTAGTGAAGTTAATCTAGGAGACATACATTCAGTTGCAATTTCACATGGTGAAGGAAGATTTGTAGCACCTGAAAGCTTGATTAAAGATTTAATTGCAAATGGTCAAGTTGCAACTCAATATGTTGATTTTGAAGGAAATGTGTCTTTAAATATGCCATTTAATCCAAATGGATCAATGTACGGAATTGAAGGTATTACAAGTCCAGATGGAAGAGTTTTAGGTAAGATGGCACATAGTGAAAGAATAGGAACAGATTTATATAGAAACATTCCAGGAGACTTTGATCAAAAGATATTCAAAGCAGGAGTTAATTATTTCAGTTAACAGTTATCAGTTAACAAGTAACAGTTAGGGAGGAAAAGCCGCTGGCTTCTCTAAAAAGATTATATATTAAGAAATAATATTTTAATTGGTTAACAAGTAACAATTACAGTAAAAGGTTTGGAGATTAAAAAATATTTAAGACATTCTGAAAGAATGTCATCCTTAGACTGTAAACTGTTAATTGTAAAATGTTAACTGAAAATTGGAGGTTTAAAAATGCAAGTAGCAATATTTTTTGGAAGTAAATCAGATACTGAAGTAATGAGAGGAGCTGCAAATGCCTTAAAGGAATTTGGAATAGAATATCAAGCATTTGTTCTTTCGGCTCACAGAGTACCAGAAAAATTAGAAGAAACATTGACAGAAATTGAGTTACAAGGTTGTCAAGTTATAATTGCAGGGGCTGGACTTGCGGCACATCTGCCAGGAGTTATAGCATCAAAGACAATACTTCCTGTAATAGGAGTGCCAGTAAAAGCTGCACTTGAAGGTGTAGATGCTCTTTATTCTATAGTGCAAATGCCAAAATCAATTCCAGTTGCAACAGTTGGAATTAATAATAGCTATAATGCAGGTATGTTAGCAGTTCAAATGTTATCAGTTAATAATGATGAATTAAAAAATAAATTAAAAGAATTTAGATTAAATATGAAGAAAAAATTCATTGAGGAAAATGCGGAAGGGGTAGAACTATAATGGAAAAATTAGAAATGTTATATGAAGGAAAAGCAAAAAAGATTTATGCAACAGATAAGGCTGACGAAGTAATTGTATATTACAAAGATGATGCAACAGCATTTAATGGAGAAAAGAAAGGGCAAATTGAAGATAAGGGTATTATGAATAATGCTATAACTTCAGTTATATTTGAACTTTTAGAAAAAGCAGGAGTTAAAACTCATTTTATAGAAAAACTAAATGATAGAGAACAATTATGTAAGAAGGTTGAAATAGTACCTCTTGAAGTAATCGTAAGAAATGTTGCAGCTGGAAGTATGGCTAAGAGATTAGGTCTTGAAGAAGGATATCAATTAAAAACTACTGTATTTGAATTATCATACAAAGATGACTCACTAGGAGATCCTTTAATAAATGATTACCATGCAGTTGGAATTGGTGCAACTACTTTTGAAGAATTAAAAGTAATCTATGATATGACTGCTAAAATAAATGATGTATTAAAAGCAGTATTTAAGGAGCAAAATATTAACCTAATAGACTTCAAAATTGAATTTGGTAGATTAGCTGACGGAACAGTAGTTTTAGCTGATGAAATTTCACCAGATACTTGCAGATTCTGGGATGCAACAACTGGAGAAAAATTAGATAAAGATAGATTTAGAAGAGATTTAGGCAATGTTAAAGATGCTTATGTTGAAATATTAAAGAGAATTTCTAAGTAATATTTGCTTAGATCAGACTTACAACAAATTTTATATTAAAAACAAAGTGCACAATGAGGGAGGAAAGTTTAGAGAATTATATGATCTAGAAGTCCAAGAGGATTTCATCCTTAATTGTGCATTAAGTTTCGTTGGAGTTTGAATTTTAATAAAATTAATTAATGAAAGGATTGTGAACATGAGTAATTCAAATTTTGAATTAATAATGGATCCAAGCAATGATAAATTCAAAGACGAGTGCGGAGTTTTTGGTGTTTTTGCAAATAGTTCTATAGATGTTGCATCAATGACTTATTATGGACTTTATGCACTACAGCATAGAGGTCAGGAAAGCGCTGGAATTGCAGTAGCAGATGGGGAAAAAATTGATATACATAAAGGATTAGGCTTAATTACTGAAGCATTCAAACCGGAAGATTTAAATAAGTTAAAAGGTCATATAGCTATAGGACACGTAAGATATTCGACTGCTGGAGGAAAAGGTATTGAAAACGCTCAGCCAATACTAGCTTCATCGAAAATGGGACCAATAGCTATGGCTCATAATGGAACTTTAGTAAATGCTGATGTTATAAAGGAATTACTTGAGGATGGAGGACAAATTTTCCATACTACAACAGATTCAGAAGTAATCGCATGTCTTATAGCAAGAAGTGCTAAAAAAGGTTTAGCAAAAGCAGTGGTTGATGCTATGTCAGCTGTTAGAGGTTCATTTGCATTGACTATTATGTCAAAGGATAGATTAATTGGGGCAAGAGATCCACACGGAATAAGACCACTTTCATTGGGGAAAATTGAAGAAGGTTATATACTAACTTCAGAAAGTTGCGCTTTAGATGCAATAGGTGCTGAATATATAAGAGATATAGAACCTGGAGAAATAGTAATAATAGATTCAGAAGGTGTGCAGTCATATAAATATTCAGAAAATACTAAATGTCAAACATGTGCTTTTGAATATATATATTTTGCTAGACCAGACTCAAAAATAGACGGACTTGAAGTTCATACAACAAGGGTAAAAGCAGGAGAGCAACTATTTAAAGAACACCCACTAGATGCAGATGTTGTTATTGCAGTACCAGATTCAGGGATACCTGCAGCTATAGGATATGCAAAGGCTTCAGGGATACCTTATGATACTGGATTTATTAAAAATAGATATGTTGGAAGAACTTTCATATCACCATCCCAAGAAATAAGGGAAAGAGCGGTTGCAGTAAAGTTAAATCCGTTAAAATCAAACTTAGAAGGAAAAAGAGTTATACTTATTGATGACTCAGTAGTAAGAGGTACGACATCAAAGCATTTAGTTGAATCACTTAGACGTGCAGGAGTAAAAGAAGTTAGCTTCTTATTAGCATCACCAAGTGTTAAGTATCCATGTTATTTTGGAATAGATACGCCTTATAGAAGTGAACTTGTTGCTGCTAATCATACTGTAGAAGAGATTAGAGATATGATTGGAGCAGATTATTTAGGATATCTAAGTGAAGAAGGCGTTTATAAGAGTTGTGGAGATAGAGAAGAATTTTGTATGGGATGCTTTAATGGAGTTTATCCAGTCGCAGCACCAGTAGAAGATCTTGAAAGGTAGGATTAATAAATGATTACTTATAAAGAAGCAGGAGTTAATATAGAAGAAGGATATAAATCAGTTAAACTTATAAAGGAATATGCGGCTAGAACTATGAGTCAGTATGTATTAAACGGTTTGGGAAGCTTTGCTGGAATGGTTGAATTACCATCTGGATACGAAAAACCAGTTTTAGTTTCAGGAACAGATGGAGTAGGAACTAAGCTTGAAATTGCTTTTAAGAATAAAAAGTATGATACAGTTGGAATTGACTGTGTAGCTATGTGTGTAAATGATATACTATGCCATGGTGCAAAGCCATTATTTTTCTTAGATTATATAGCTTGTGGAAAGCTTGAAGCTGAAGTAGCAGCGGATTTAGTTAAAGGAATATCAGATGGATGCGTAGACTCAGACTGTGCTTTAATTGGTGGAGAAACAGCTGAAATGCCAGGTTTTTATGCAGAAGGTGAATATGATATGGCTGGTTTTGCTGTAGGTATCGCTGATAAAGATAAGATTATAAATGGAAGTAAAATTAAAGAAGGCGATAAGTTAATAGGAATTGCATCATCTGGAGTACATTCTAATGGATATTCATTAATTAGAAAGATTTTCCCTGATTTAAATGAAGAATTTAATGGAGAAGAAGTTTGGAAAACATTAATTACTCCAACTAAAATATATGTAAAACCTGTACTTAAATTATTAGAAAGTTATGAAATAAAGGGAATGTCACATGTTACTGGTGGTGGATTTATTGAAAATGTTCCAAGAATGTTCAATGGCGGAAACTTTACAGCAGTAATTAATAAAGACTCATATCCGCTTCCAGCTATATTTGAAAAAATAATTGAAAAAGGTGTAAATAAAGATCATATGTACAATACTTTTAACATGGGAATTGGTTTTGTTCTTGCTGTTAATGAAAAAGATGTAGCGCCTATTATAAAAGCTTTAGAAGAAATGGGAGAAAAAGCTTATGAAATAGGATATGTAACATCTGGAGGTGAAGGTATTTGTTTAAAATAGCGGTCTTAGTTTCAGGGGGAGGAACAGACCTTCAATCTATTATAGATGCAGTAGAGAATAAAGAATTAGATGTTAAAATAGAAATGGTTATAGGAAGTAAAGATAATATTTATGCTTTAAAAAGAGCGGAAAAACATAACATAGAAACTTTTGTGGAGCGGTCTTCAGACAAGATACTAGAATTAACAAAGGGGAAAGTTGATTTAATAGTACTTGCAGGATTTTTAGCTATTTTAGATGGAGAAATATTAAAAGAGTTTGACAATAGAATTATAAATATTCACCCATCTTTAATCCCTTCTTTCTGTGGACCAGGAATGTACGGTTTAAAGGTTCATGAAGCTGTAATAAAAAGCGGTGTGAAATTTTCAGGGTGCACAGTTCATTTTGTAAACTCTGAAGTAGATGGTGGAGCAATACTTCTTCAAGATGTTGTTCCAGTTTATTTTGAAGATGATGCAGAAACACTTCAAAAAAGAATTTTAGAAAAAGAGCACATTATATTACCACAAGCCATTAAATTGATTAGTGAAGGTAAAGTTGAATTTGTTAATGGAAAAGCGAGAATCAGTTAAGAGTTAACAATGAACAATTAACAGTTAAGGATAAAATTACTGCGTAATTTTTAAATTATAAGTTGAGAAGTAATAGAAATTATGTAGTTTAAGTTTAGGATTTTTATATATTATTGAATAAAAAATAAAACCAGTTACAGTAATAAGTGATTAGTTATCAGTAAAAATTAAAGAAACTCCGTAAGGAGTTTCATCCACAACTGTTAACAGTTAACTGTTAACTGTTAACTGAAGAAACGGGGTTTTTTTGTGAAAAAGAGAGCTTTAATAAGTGTATTTGATAAAGATGGAGTTTTAGATTTTGCTAAATTTTTAGTATCTAAAGATGTTGAAATTGTATCAACAGGAGGAACTTATAAATACTTAAAAGAAAATGGTTTAGATGTAATTGAAATTAATGAAGTTACTAATTTTCCAGAAATGTTAGATGGTAGAGTAAAAACTCTTCACCCATTAGTTCATGCAGGAATTCTTGCTATAAGAGATAATGAAGAACACATGAACACATTAAAAGGAAGAGATATTCATACAATAGATTACGTTGTAGTAAATCTTTATCCATTCTTTGAAAAAGTTAAGGAAGATTTAGAGTTTGAAGAAAAGGTTGAATTTATAGACATTGGCGGCCCTACAATGCTTAGAGCTGCTGCTAAGAACTTCCAAGATGTTGTAGTAATTTCTGATAAGAATGATTATAAAGTTGTTATGGAAGAAATTGAAGCAAACGGTGAAACATCTTTAAAAACTAAGAAGAAATTAGCTGGTAAAGTATTCAATCTTATGAGTGCTTAT
This sequence comes from Clostridium sp. LS, assembly GCF_002760435.1. Taxonomy (GTDB): domain Bacteria; phylum Bacillota; class Clostridia; order Clostridiales; family Clostridiaceae; genus Clostridium. Next base: position 71,360 of record NZ_AUUU01000006.1, on the reverse strand, counting down.
GATGGGGCTATTTCAAATTTCTTATTAGCTGATGATGAAGAAGAATATCCAGAATATCTTTCAGTTTCATATAAGAAAATGCAAGGTTTAAGATACGGTGAAAATTCACATCAAAGTGCAGCTGTTTATTCAGCAACAATGCTTGATGGTGCAATGAATACCTTTGAAACATTAAATGGTAAGGAATTATCTTATAATAACTTTAAAGACTGTGATATTGCTTGGAAATGTGCTAATGAATTTGATGAGCCAGCATGTTGTGCTTTGAAACATAATACACCATGTGGAGTTGCGGTTGGTACGGATGCTTATGAAGCATATATGAAAGCTTACGAAGTAGATCCAACTTCAATTTTCGGAGGAATTGTTGCATTTAACAGAAAAGTAGATAAGAAAACTGCTGAAGAAATGGTTAAGATTTTCTTAGAAGTTATTGCAGCACCAGAATATGATGAAGATGCATTAGAAGTATTAAAAACTAAGAAAAACTTAAGAGTTCTTAAATTTAATAGTATACCAAAAGCTGATAAATACATGGTTACAGTTGATGGAGCGATACTTGTTCAAGAAGAAGACAATAAATTAATTGAAGAAATCAAAGTTGTAACTGAAAAGAAACCAACTGATGAAGAAATGAAAGATTTATTATTTGGAATGAAAGTAGTTAAGTATGTTAAATCAAATGCTATAGTTGTTGCTCATAATGGAATAGCTCTTGGAATCGGCGGAGGTCAAGTAAATAGAATCTGGCCGACAGAAGATGCTCTAAAGAGAGGAAAAGGAGCTACAATACTCGCATCAGATGCGTTCTTCCCATTTAGAGATGTAGTAGATGAAGCAGCTAAATACGGAATTAAAGCTATAATCCAACCAGGTGGATCGATGAATGATCAACAATCAATAGATGCATGTAATGAACATGGAATAGCAATGGTATTTACAGGATATAGACATTTTAAACATTAAAAATGAATAATGAATGATTAAGGAATAAATTCCTACGGAATTTTATCCTTAATTATTCATTATTAATCATTAATTATTAATCAAAATTCGGAGGGATTTTATGAAACTTCTTTTAATTGGTTCTGGCGGTAGAGAACATTCTCTTGCTTGGAAGCTTGCAAAGAGTGAAAAAGTAGAAAAAATATTTGTTGCTCCAGGTAATGGTGGAACTGCAATTGAAAATAAATGTGAAAATATAAATATTACAGATTTTGATGAATTGGTTAAATTTGCACAAAAGGAAATTATTGATCTTACAATAGTTGGACCGGAAGATCCTTTAACAAAAGGTATTGTTAATAAGTTTAAAAAAGAGGGATTAAAGATATTTGGGCCAGCTGAAAATGGAGCCATGCTTGAAGGCAGTAAGAGTTTTTCAAAAGAATTTATGAAAAAGTATGGAGTTAAAACTGCTGAATATGAAACATTTACTAATGTAGATGAGGCACTAAAATATCTAGAAACATGCCCATATCCAACAGTTGTCAAAGCAGATGGACTTGCAGCAGGAAAAGGCGTTGCTATATGTGAAAATAAAGAAGAAGCAATAGCAGCAGTAAAATCTTATATGGTAGACGATATCTTTAATGGAGCAGGTCAAAAAATAGTAATTGAAGAATTCCTTGAAGGTGTTGAAGCTTCAATTTTATCTATAACAGATGGAAAAACAATCATTCCTTTTATATCAGGAAAAGACCATAAGCAAATATTTGATGGTGGTAAAGGTCCTAATACAGGAGGCATGGGTGTATTAGCTCCAAACCCTTATGTTACTGAAGAGGTAATGAAGGACTTTGAAGAGAATATAATGGCTAAGACTTTAACTGGTATTAGAGAAGAAGGTTTTGACTATAAAGGAATTATTTTCTTTGGAATTATGATAACTAAAAAAGGAACTTATCTATTAGAATATAACGTTAGAATGGGAGATCCAGAAACACAGTCGGTTCTTTACTTAATGGAAAGTGATTTAGTAGAAGTTATTGAAGCTGCATTAAGAGAAGAATTGGATAAGACAACAATTAAATGGAATAATGGTGTTTGCATCAACGTTGTTTTAGCATCAAAAGGATATCCAGGTGACTTTATTAAAGGATATGAAATCACTATAGATGAAAAAGTAAAAGACAAAGTGTTTTTAGCTGGGGCAAAAGCAGAAGATGGAGTTTTAAAGACAAATGGTGGGAGAGTACTATCAGTAATTGGTCTTGGAAAAACTTTAGAAGAGGCTAGAACTGATGCCTATGAAAATATTAAATATGTTACTTTTGAAGGGGCTTACTGTAGAACAGATATAGGAACGCATAAATAATATAAAATATTAAATAAGCATTTGAGTCTTATCATTATATTTAATGAATAATACTCAAGGCTTATTTTTTATTTTTATAAATGTATTTGTAATATAAGCATAATTTTTAAAATAGGATGCCTATATAAGTATTGATTATAATGATATAATAGCTACTATAAAAGAACAATAAGAGTGCATCTGCATAATGAATGGATGAAAGAAAATGGAAAATAAAAATTATTTATATAATAACTATCTAAATATGGCAAGAAACTTAAGAACAGAAAATAACTTATTAAAAGCTCTTTCATTTTATCAAAAAGCATATTCCATGAATATAGGAAAAGAAGATATAGAGTTGTTAATGGATATGGCATTAATTTATGATAAGATTGGATTTTCAGATGAGGCTGAAAAGAAGTATATGGAAATAATTAAGTTAGATGAAGATGAGGCAAGAGCATATTATGGATTAGCAATAATATATGATGATAATGGCGAATTGGAAAAAGCTAAGGAATACTATGAAAAAGCAATAGAAAGGAACCCCAATTATGATAAAGCGTATTTCTTTTTAGCAAATATTTATGATGAATATGGAGATAAAGCTAAAGCCATAGAGAATTATAAAAAAGCTATTGAAATTAATCCTAATGATTTGTGGACTTATGCTAATTTAGCATGCATTTTTGAAGAAATGAATAAGGATAATGAGGCTTTAAATTATATAAATAGGGCACTTGAAGTAGATGATAAAAATTATAAAGTCCTTTTTAATAAAGCTGTGATTTTAAATAAGTTGAATAGAACTGATGAAAGCAAGAAATATTATGAAAAATCAATAGAGAAAAATATAAACTATCCATATAGTTATTTAAATTTATCTATTATATATAAAGAAGAGAAAAATATCAAAAAGGCTATAGAGATAATTAGTGAAGGCATAAAAGAAAATGAGAATGAAGGATTTTTATATTATAATAGAGGATGTTTTTATGTAAATATAAAACAATATAAGAGAGCACTAAAAGATGTTATAAAGAGTATAGAGTTAAATGAGTTTTTTTTAGATTATATGAAGAAGGATAGCGAATTAGATCCAATAAGAGCACTTAAAGAATATAGCTATTTTATAAAGAATTATACAAAAAAGTAGAAACATCACATAAGAGAAAAAACCAAACCTTTGATTAAAGGCTTGGCTTTTTTTGTTAAGTTAAATTAATTTAACAAAATTTAACTTAATTTTTATATTTAATATTAGATAAATCTGCAACATGTTCGTATTCAATTGGTTGATTATTGTATAGGAATTTCACTCCATCAATCCATTCGCCTTTAGATTTATTATTAGATTGAAGAAAATTCTCAATCAAAGTATTAGCTGTAACAGCACCACCAGTTGAGCCTTGGAATTTTGGCACCCATTTGCTATTGCTGCCATCAGTTAGATTAATTATAGCAACTTTTTTACCATTAACAGTACTTATTGATTTAACTTCTATAGGCAAATTGTCAAACTTTTTTTCAGATACTGCTTTTGATAATTCTTTTAATTTATCTTCCAGACTTAAATTAGCGTTCACTTCAATAGTGCTTGATTCATTAGGTTCCAAAGAATTTTCATCTATATTGTATATAGAAAGTTTTATCTTATTTACCTTTGCATCTTCATCGGCTTTCTTATCTTTTACTTCAGAAGAGCTGTTGCTGTCTTCCTTTTGTTCTACAGTAGTTGCATTGCTATTACTAGTAGTATCAGTTCCATTATTAGATTTTGGAGTACAAGAAACCATAGCAATACTTAATGTTAAAACTGTAGCTAAAAAAAGTTTTCTAGTCATGATATGTACACCTCCTATTTTTAGGTATTAAGTTAATATGTTGTATATTTAATTATATCATAGAGGAATGGAAAATAAAAGGACAGTAAAATGGAAGAAATTGAAAAGTATTTGACAATGGATTTTTAGTATAGTATATTTTGATTATCAAACTATTTGATTTTGAAACTTTTAGAATGTCTGCATTTATGGAAAAATTAGATGGCAAGTGGAGAGTGCAAATGAATGAATAAATCAACATTAATGATTAATGAACTTTTGGTGCAGTTATTTAATGATGTTTTGCAAATTGAGGAGCAAAGTTTAAAAAGCGGCATACTTTCAGATATTTCAATAACAGAAATTCATACAATAGAAGCCATTGGTATGTATAATGAGAGAACAATGTCTGAAGTAGCACAAAAATTAAAAATAACTGTAAGCACGTTAACTACTGCTATTAATAAACTGATAAAAAAAGGCTATGTAGAAAGAAAAAGGATAGAGGAAGATAGAAGAGTTGTGCTAATTAAACTGACTAAAAGAGGAAAGTTAGCATTTAGACTCCACCAAAGATTTCATGGAGAGATGATAAATAATGCAATTGAAGGCTTAAATTTAGAGGAGGAAGAAATCTTAATTTCAGCCTTAAATAAGATAAATGATTTTTTTAGAGATAAATATAAATTAGAGCAAAAAGGAGAACAGTATGAGTAATATAAAAATTGCAGGAATTGGAGCATATCTGCCATCTTTAGTAGTTACAAACGACAAGATAAGTGAATTTGTTGAAACTAATAATGAGTGGATAGTTGAAAGGACAGGCATTAAAGAAAGAAGAATCTCAGAAGGAGAAGATACATCTGATATTGCTATTGAATCATCAAAAATCGCTTTAGAGAGAGCAAATGTAAAACCAGAAGATTTAGATTTAATAATAGTAGCAACAATTTCACCAGATATGTTTATACCATCTGTAGCCTGCATAGTGCAAAGCAAGCTAGGTACGGATAAGGCAGCTTGTTTTGATATAAGTGTTGCTTGTTCAGGTTTTTTATATGGACTTGAAATAGCAAAATCAATGATGAAATCTATGAATTATAAAAATGCATTGGTAATTGGTGCAGAAGTTCTTTCAAAGGTAATGGATTGGAATGATAGAGCTACATGTATTCTTTTTGGAGACGGTGGCGGTGCAGCTGTGCTTAAGCAAGAAGATGATGGAACAAGGGGAATCATAAAGTCGTATTTAAGATCAGATGGAACAAAGGGAGATGCTCTAACTATAGGAGCAGCCGATTTCAATACACCTTTTTCCAAAGAAGCAAAATTAAAAGATAGAATAATTAAGATGAATGGTAGAGAAGTATTTAAATTTGCCACTACAGCTATATTAGAGGCTGTTAATGAAATATTAAAAGATACAGATATTTCATTGGATGAAATTAAATATATTGTGCCACATCAAGCTAACTACAGAATTATAAAGTCAGCAGCGAATAAATTAGGTGTTGATGAAGAGAAATTCTACTTAAATTTAGAGCGAGTTGGAAATACATCAGGAGGAACAATACCAATAGTTTTGAATGAGATGTATGAAAAAAACTTAATTAATAAAGGTGATAAATTTATTTTTGTTGCATTTGGTGGGGGATTAACTTATGCATCAACACTAGTAGAATGGTAAAGTATTTGAAATTTAATCAATAAATCAAGTTAAAAATCTCAACAGAGATTTAAATATATAATCTAAAGGCTATGCTTTTAAGAATAATTGTTAACTGAAAAAGTAAAGGGGTATGGAGGTATAAAATTATGTTATTCGAGGAAATTAGAGAGGTTATCTGTGAACAATTAGGAATTGAAAAAGAAGAAGTAAGCATGGAAACAACATTTGAAGATCTAGGTGCTGATTCCTTAGATTTATTTCAAATTGTAATTGAGTTAGAGGAAAAATACAATATTCAAATAGAAGAGGTTGAAGGGTTAAAAACCATAAAAGACGCAGTAGAGTATGTAGAAAAAAATAGATAAAAAGTCTTTTAGAATATGAACATATTTTTAATTTTTGGTGGATGTAATTGATAATTACATCCTAAATATAGTAAAATTACTTATCATAATAGGTTATTTTGCCCAAAGAGCATTTATATGTAATTGAAAATGAAATAATTAACCCATTATTGTGTTAGTAAAGGCTAGTTTAAGGAATAATTTGTAGTTTGATAATGGTAGGAGGAAATATATTTATGGAAAAAAATAGAGTATGTGAACTGTTAAAAATAAAATATCCTATATTTCAAGGCGGTATGGCAAGAATTGCAGATGCTTCTTTAGCTTCAGCAGTAAGTGAAGCTGGTGGAATTGGAATAATAACAGGTGCAGCACCAACTGAATGGGTAAGAGAACAAATAAAAAAGACTAAGGAAATGACGAGTAAGCCATTTGGTGTCAATATTATGCTAAGAGCAGAAAATGTTGATGAAATAGCTGACTTAGTATGTGAAGAAGGCGTATCAGTAGTTACAACTGGAGCAGGCAGTCCAGGAAAGTACATGGAGAAATGGAAGGCTCACGGAATTAAAGTTATACCAGTTGTAGCTTCAGTAGCTTTAGCAAAGAGAATGGAAAAGGCAGGGGCTGATGCTATTATTGCAGAAGGAACTGAATCAGGCGGACATGTAGGGCAATTAACAACTATGACATTAGTGCCACAGGTTGTAGATTCAGTTAGTATTCCAGTTATAGCAGCTGGTGGTATAGGAGATGGAAGAGGTGTAGCTGCATCATTTATGTTAGGTGCTGAAGGGGTTCAAGTTGGAACAAGATTTTTAGTAGCTAAAGAATGTACTGTACATCAAAATTATAAAGAGAAAATATTAAAGGCTAATGATATAGATACTGAAGTAACAGGAAGACCAACAGGTCATCCAGTAAGAGTTCTAAGAAATAAGCTTGCAAGAAATTATCTAAAATTAGAGAAAGAAGGAGCATCTATTGAAGAACTAGAAAAGCTTGGGGTAGGCGCGCTTAAAAAGGCTGTTGTTGATGGAGATGTTGAAAATGGATCAATCATGTCAGGTCAAATAGCAGGACTTATCTGTAAAGAACAAACATGTAAGGAAATGATTGAAGAATTATTTACAGAAGCAGATAAAATATTTGAGCGTTTTGGAGGAAAACATGAATAGTAATAAAACCGCATTTCTTTTCCCAGGTCAAGGAGTTCAAACTATTGGAATGGCAAAAGAGCTTTGTGATAATATACCAGAATGTAAAGAACTTTTAGATCGTAGTGAAGAGATTTTAGGTATGCCTATAAAAAAGATGATGTTTGAAGGACCAGAAGAACTTCTTACAGCAACTGAAAATGCTCAGCCTACAATTCTTGTTGCGTCTTTAATAGCATTGAAAGCATTAGAAATTAATGATATTAAAGCTGATTATGCAGCAGGACTTAGTTTAGGAGAATATGCAGCATTAATATATGGGGGAGCACTTTCTTTAGAAGAAGGATTATTACTTATTAAAGAAAGAGGAAGAATTATGGGCAGCGCTCTACCAGAAGGTCTTGGAAAAATGGCTGCTGTATTGAAGTTAAGTGATGAAAAAATACAAGAATTATTAACTAGAGCAGGCGAATTTGGAATAGTAGAAGGTGCTAACTTTAACTGTCCAGGTCAAGTTGTTATTTCGGGTGAAAATAATGCAATTGATGAGGCAGTTAAAATTGCGAAGGAATTAGGCGGCCTTGGAATTCCATTAAAAGTTAGTGGACCATTCCACAGTTCTCTCCTTGAGCCAGCAAGTGAAGAATTCTTTAACACAATTAAAACTGTAGATATTAAAGAGGTTAATAAAACAGTGTATTCAAATGTTAAAGGACTTCCTTATGATAAAGAAGATGATGTTAAAGATTTACTTAAGAGACATATAAGGTCATCTGTACTTTTTGAAAAGACCATAAATCATATGATTGACAGTGGCGTTGATACTTTCATTGAAGTTGGGCCAGGAAAAGCTCTTAGAGGATTTGTTAAAAAGATAAATAAAAGTGCAACACTTTTAAATGTAGAAGATATGGAATCATTAAAGAATACAATCAACTCAGTTAACAGTTAACAATTTATAGTTTAGGGTGGAACTTAAAGAGAAAGTTCGAGAAGCCAAATATAAAATTTGGAATCTCACTTTTCCTTTCAGGAGTTCTAAAAATATGTTTTTCAAATTCCTTTGGAATTTGTTCCATAACTGTGAACTGTTAATTGCAAATTGTAAATTGTCGAAAGGGGATTTTTATGCTAAAAGGAAAATGTGCAATTATTACAGGAGCGTCAAGAGGTTTAGGAAAGGCAATTGCTTTAAAGCTTGCATCTCTTGGAGCTAATGTGGTTTTAAATTATAGAAGCAGCGAAAAAGAAGTATTAGAAGTTGAAGATGAAATCAAAAAAATGGGTGTTGAAGTTTTAAGTATAAAAGGAGATATTTCTAAAGTAGAAGAAGTAGAAAATCTTATTACAGCAGCTAAAGAAAAGTTTGGTAAAATTGACATTATAGTAAATAATGCAGGAATTACAAAAGACAATTTAATACTTAGAATGAAAGAAGAAGATTTTGATAATGTTATTGATGTAAACTTAAAAGGAGTATTTAATTGTTTAAAGGCTATTACTCCAATAATGATTAAACAAAAATCTGGAAAAATAATAAACATTTCATCAGTAGTAGGGCTTACAGGAAATGCAGGCCAAGTTAATTATGCAGCGTCTAAAGCTGGTGTAATTGGAATGACAAAGTCACTAGCAAGAGAAGTTGGTTCAAGAGGAATTACTGTAAATGCAGTAGCACCAGGATTTATTGAAACTGATATGACACATGTTTTAAACGAAAAAGTTAGTGAAGAAGCTAAGAAAAATATACCACTTAAGAGATTTGGAAAACCAGAAGATGTAGCAAATGTTGTAGCTTTCCTTGCTAGTGAAGGTGCGGATTATGTTACAGGTCAAGTAATCCAAGTTGATGGTGGAATGTTAATGTAATGGAGGAATAATAAAATCATGGAAAGAAGAGTTGTTATTACAGGAATGGGAGCTGTAACTCCAATAGGTAATGATGTTAGTACGTTTTGGAATAATGCAAAAGAAGGAAAACTAGGAATAGATTTCATTACTTTAGTGGACCAAGAGTTAATAGATGTAAAAATTGCAGCTGAAGTTAAGGACTTTGATCCAGAAGCAGTAATTGGGAAAAAAGAGTGTAAAAGATTAGATAGATTTGCCCAATTTGGTTTAGTTGCAGCAGACGAAGCAATAAAGAATTCAGGAATAGACTTAGAAAAAGAAGATTTAGATAGATTTGGAGTAATGTTAGGTTCTGGAATAGGTGGTTTTGAAACTATTGAAACCGAATGTAGCAAATTAGCTACTGGAAAATCAAAGAGAGTAACACCATTCTTTATTCCTATGGCAATAATAAATTTAGGAGCAGGAAATGTAGCTATTAAATATGGCTTAAAAGGACCTTGTACATCAGCAGTAACTGCTTGTGCTACAGGAACTAATAACATTGGGGATGCATTTAGAACAATTAAGCATGGTTATGCAGATGTAATGCTTGCAGGTGGAGCGGAAGCTTCAATAACAAGACTTGCAATTAGCGGGTTTCATAGTATGAAGGCTTTAAATTCAAACAATAATCCAGAGAGAGCTTCTATTCCTTTTGATAAGGAAAGAAGTGGTTTTGTAATGGGTGAAGGAGCAGGTGCTTTAATTCTTGAATCTTTAGAACATGCTGAAGCAAGAGGAGCAAACATAATAGCTGAATTAGTTGGATATGGTTCGACTTGTGATGCATATCATATTACTTCACCAGCACCAGATGGAAGCGGTGCAGCTAGAGCTATGAAAGATGCTATAGCTGAAGCAGGGATTAAACCAGAAGAAGTTTCTTATATAAATGCTCATGGGACTTCTACAGAATTAAATGATAAATTTGAAACGGCAGCAATTAAAGCAGCATTTGGAGAAAATGCATATAATATTCCAATATCTTCAACAAAATCTATGACAGGTCATCTACTTGGAGCAGCTGGAGCAATAGAAGCAATTATATGTGCAAAAGCACTTCAGGAAGGATTTATCCCACCAACAATTGGGTATGAAACAAAGGATGAAGAATTAGATTTAGACTATGTACCTAATGTTGGAAGGAAAGAAGAGTTACAATATGCCCTCACTAATTCACTAGGATTTGGTGGACATAACGCGACTTTACTTTTAAAGAAATTTAAATCAGTTAACAGTTAACAATTAACAGTTAGCAGTTAAGAATGAAATTCTTACAGAATTTCTAAAAATATTTTTATTCAAATTCCGCAGGAATTTACACCCTAACTGTTAACTGTGCACTGTTAACTTTTAACTGAATAAAGGAGGATATATTTATGGACTTTGAAAAAATAAAAGAGCTTATTAAATTGGTTGACTCATCAAGCCTAGCCTTTTTTGAGCTTCAAAGTAACAATGATCATATAAAAATGGATAAATCTTTAAACAGGGGATTAACTGATAGTAGTGCAGCTGCAGTAAGCGTAGCTAATAACCCAATTAATACTAGTGCTAGTGCACCAGTGAATTCAACTATACAAAGCACAAAAACTGCTAATAATGTAGTTGAAAAAGAGGAAGTTAAAAATGTTGTGGAAGAAGCAATTATAGATGATAAGAATATTAATACTATAACAGCGCCAATGGTAGGAACATTTTATTCTTCTGCATCACCAGAAAGTTCGCCTTTCGTAGAAGTAGGCAGCACAATTTCAAAAGGCAAGGTTATTTGCATAATTGAGGCTATGAAGCTTATGAATGAAATAGAAAGCGAATATAGCGGAGTTATTGTTGAGCGCTTAGTTAACGATGGAGACATGGTAGAATACGGTCAGCCTTTATTTAAGGTTAAGGGGGAATAAAGGATGCTAAATATAAATGAAATAAAAGAGATTATACCTCATAGATATCCAATGCTGTTAATAGACAGAGTTGTTGAAATGGATATTGAAGATAAAATGTTTGTAAAAGGATATAAAAATGTTTCTGCTAATGAAGCTTATTTTCAAGGACATTATCCACAAGAACCAATTATGCCAGGAGTGCTTCAGATTGAAGCATTAGCTCAAGCAGGAGCAGTTGCCATTCTTTCTATGGAAAAGTACAAAGGAAAAACTCCACTGTTTGCCGGAACTAATAAAGTTAGATTTAAAAACAAAGTTGTTCCTGGAGATAAATTAGATTTATATTGTGAAATAATAAAAATAAAAGGGCCTATAGGAGTTGGAAAAGGCATTGCCTCAGTTGATGGAAAGACAGTTTGTGAAGCAGAGATACTTTTTGCTATAGGATAGGTGATATGAATGTTAAAGAAAGTGCTAATTGCCAATAGAGGAGAAATTGCAGTTAGAATAATTAGAGCTTGTAGGGAAATGGGAATAAGTACAGTTGCTGTTTATTCAGAGATTGATAGAGAAGCACTTCATACTCAATTAGCAGATGAAGCAGTATGTATTGGACCTGCAATGCCAAAAGATAGTTATTTAAATATAACTAATATTTTAAGTGCGTGTGTTTTAACTGGTGCTGATGCTATACATCCGGGATTTGGATTTTTATCAGAAAATCCAAAGTTCGCAAAGATGTGTAAGCAATGTAACATTAAATTTATAGGACCTGATTATGAAACTATTGAAATGATGGGAAATAAGGCCAAAGCTAGAGAGATAATGAAAGCGTCTGGAGTTCCAGTAGTTCCAGGATATGAAGGCGAGATAAAAGATGAAGCTCATGCTCTAGAAATTGCGAAAGAAATTGGATATCCAATAATGATAAAAGCATCTGCTGGTGGCGGCGGAAAAGGTATAAGAATCGCAAAGAATGATGAAGAATTTTTAATGGGATTTAAGACTGCAAAATCAGAAGCAAAAGCTTGTTTTGGAGATGATTCCTTATATATAGAAAAATATATTCAAAAGCCAAAGCATATTGAATTTCAAATTTTGGCTGATGAACATGGTAATGTAGTGCATTTAGGAGAAAGAGAGTGCTCAATGCAACGAAAGAACCAAAAAGTTCTTGAAGAAGCTCCATCTAATGTATTAACCCCAGAATTAAGAACTAAGATGGGTGAAATTGCGAAAAAAGCTGCCAGTGCAGTTGATTACAAAAATGCTGGAACTATTGAGTTTTTGTTCGATAAAGATAATAATTTTTACTTTATGGAAATGAATACAAGAATACAAGTTGAGCATCCGATTACTGAAATGATTACAGGAATAGACTTGGTAAAAGAACAGTTAAAGATAGCTTCTGGTGAAAAACTTGAGTTTACTCAGGACGATATAAAAATTAAAGGTCATGCTATAGAATGTAGGGTAAATGCAGAAGATCCAGACCATGATTTTAGACCATGTCCAGGAACTATTGAAGAACTTTGTGTTCCAGGTGGAATGGGAGTAAGAATAGATTCTGCAATATTTTGTGGGTATAAAATCCCTCATTGCTATGATTCAATGATAGCTAAATTAATTACTTTTGGAAATGATAGAAATGAAGCTATTGTAAAAATGAATAGAGCGTTATCAGAATTTGCAGTTGGCGGAGTAAAAACAAATATTAATTTTGAATTATCTATACTTGAAACTAAAGAATTCTTAGAAGGTGACTATGATACCTCATTTTTAGCAGAAAAGATGGTGAAGAAGGATGTCTCTTAAGGACCTATTTATAAAAAAACAACAATATGCAACCGTCAGACCTTCAGTTGTTAGACATAATGAGCCACAGGAAAAACCTAATATTCCGTCAGGAATGTGGGTGAAATGTGACAAATGTAGCGCAATGATATATGGTGAAGATTTAGAAAATACTAAACATGTTTGTACAGTTTGTGGCCATCATTTCAGAATAAATGCAAAAGAAAGAGTGAAAATTCTATTTGATAAGGATACTTTTAAAGAACTTTGGAGAGATTTAAAAACTACAAATCCATTAGAATTTAAAGGCTATGAGGAAAAACTGAAGAGTGGAAAAACTGATAGTAAAGAAGCAGTTGTAACAGGTGTAGGTCAACTAAATGGAATAGAAGTGGCTTGTGCAATCATGGATAGTTTCTTTATGATGGGAAGCATGGGTACTGTTGTTGGTGAAAAAATTACAAGACTTGTAGAATATGCTACGGAAAATAAACTTCCAGTTATTGTTTTTACTGCATCTGGTGGTGCAAGAATGCAAGAAGGTATTTTTTCGCTTATGCAAATGGCTAAAGTAAGTGCAGCGCTTGCAAAGCATGATGAAGCTGGTCTTTTATACATTTCCGTGTTAACTGATCCAACTACTGGTGGTGTAACAGCAAGTTTTGCTATGGAAGGTGACATTATATTAAGTGAGCCAGATGCACTAATTGGTTTTGCAGGAAGAAGAGTAATAGAAAATACAATTAAAGAAAGTCTTCCAGATGATTTTCAAAAGGCTGAATTTTTAATGCAAAAAGGGTTTGTCGATGCTATTGTTGAAAGAAAAAACATGAGAGCATGTATATATAAAATTCTTATTTTACATGGGGTGAGAAGTAATGGATAAAGAATTTATAAAAAGTAATGTAACACCATGGGAAAGTGTTGAAATAGCAAGACATAAAGACAGACCGACTGGAAAGTATTATATTGAAACTATCTTTAAGGATTTTATAGAATTTCATGGTGATAGAAATTTTGGAGATGATAAGTCTATAATTGGAGGAATAGCATCAATTAATGATTTAAGCGTTACAGTTATAGCGATAACCAAGGGTTCTAACACTAATGAAAATATAAAAAGAAATTTTGGAATGCCAAATCCAGAAGGATACAGAAAGGCATTAAGACTTATGAAGCAGGCGGAAAAGTTTAAAAGACCTGTTGTATGCTTTGTAGACACTCCAGGGGCCTTTTGCGGAGTTGGAGCTGAAGAAAGAGGTCAAGGGCAAGCTATAGCTAATAATCTTTTTGAATTAAGCAGACTAAAAACTCCGATAATCTCTTTTGTTACAGGAGAAGGTGGAAGCGGCGGTGCTTTGGCATTAACAGTTGCAGATAGAATTTTCATGCTTGAGCATTCTATATATTCAATTCTTTCACCAGAAGGATTTGCATCTATTTTATGGAAAGATGCCAGTCGTGCAAAGGAAGCAGCTGCAGTTATGAAAATTACGGCTAAGAATCTCAAGGATTTTAACATAATTGATGATGTGATAAAAGAACCAAGAGGCGGAGCTCATAAAAATCCAGCTAAAATAGCTGAGAATATAAAAAAGAGTATTGTAGAATCTTTATCAGAATTAAAAGGAAAAGATTTAGATACTTTAGTTAGTGAAAGATATAATAAATTCAGAAAAATGGGGAATTTTTATTAATTGAATTATAAATAGACGTTTTATATAAGAAAAATATGCACTATTATTAAAGTGAAATATTCACTATTATTAATGTGCATATTTTTTTGCTATTAATGTTTATTTCTTTTTAGATTAGTGTTTCTAGAATTGAAGAGATAGCAGTGTGATATAATATTAAGGTACAATCAAAAAAATAATCATGACATTTTGGACTTGTTATTTTTTTATGCGCCTTATAAAACTAATTGGAGGGTAAACTTATGGATAGTAATAGTACAAAAGTTGCTAAAATTGCTACTAAAATGGCCATTTGCGATAGACATGAAGAAGAACATTTAAAGAAGTTATATAATGAAAAAGGAATTAAAGTTACGGCAGTAAATATAGGCGGTAATATTAATTCATCAATATCCAAAATACTTGAAAGTGCATTGGTGGCAGCAAAACGAAATGAGCTAATTAGAGAAGAACATTTGCATGAGGGAGCTGTAATAGGAGCAACAAGAGATGCAATAATTCAAATTGCTAATAGAGCTAATGGTCAAAATGTGGGAGGAAAAATTGGAATTGCAAGAGGTGGAGAGCATATATCAGTTTGCATATTTTTGAATATAGGATTGCTACACCTAGATGAAGTGGTTATAGGGATAGGTCATAGAGCTTTACCAATTTAGTCATATGAAAGAAAAATGAATGTTGTTTTTTATTATAATTCCACGAATTTGAAATAATAAAAGGCTATTATTTCTATTTATTAGAATATATATATAATTTTTATACAAAAAAACTTAAAAAATCTCCAAGGAGTGATTGGGCTAACTTTACAACTATATTAAATTATGATATTATATCTTAAAAGATTTATAAATTATTATCAATTTATTTGACTATTTATCATAAATATATATGTATATTTATGATAATATTTATGGAATATAATTTATGCAGTAGTATAGTAGGAAATTGATAATAAGGAATATAATAGGAGGATAGAAATATGGTAGGGAAAAGAAAATTAGCCATGCTGTTATGCACAGTTTTAGTAGGGGGAATCCTATCAGGGTGCGGAAAGAGTGCAACAGATTCTAATGGTGGAGGCTCAACATCGTCAGCAGTTAAAAATATTGGGGTTTTACAAATAGTACAACATGATGCTTTAGATTCTGCAAACAAAGGTTTTGTTGATGGCTTGAAAGAAAAAGGCTTTGAAGAAGGAAAGAATATTAAAATTGAACAGCAAAATGCTCAAGGTGAGATAGCAAATACACAAACAATAGCTAAGCAATTTGTAGATTCAAAGAAAGATTTAATTTTTGCTATAGCAACACCATCAGCTCAAGCGGTAGCCAATGCTACAAAAGATATACCAGCAGTATTTACAGCAGTAACTGACCCAGTTGGAGCTGGAATAGCAAAAGATTTGAAAAGTTCAGGAACTAATTTTACAGGAACATCAGATGCAGTTTCAATGGATGATCAAATCGACTTATTAAAAAAATTAATACCAAATGCTAAAACTGTAGGTGTTATTTACAACACTTCAGAGGCAAATTCAGTTGGACAAGTAGCTGAATTAAAAAAGGTTGCGGCAGCAAAAGGATTAACAGTAAAAGAAATATCAGTTACTAATGTAAATGAAATAAATCAAAATTTAGCTAGTGCGTTAGGAAGCATAGATGTATTATATACACCAACTGATAATACGGTAGCATCTGGATATGCTTTAGTAGGTAAACTTTGTGTGGATAAGAATGTTCCTATAATAGGAGCTGAAGCAGCAATAGTAGATAAAGGTGGTCTAGCATCAATAGGAATAGATTACTATAAACTAGGAAAAGAAGCAGGCTATAAAGCAGCAGAAATATTGTCAGGTAAGAAGCCTTCTGATATTGAAATAACTACGCAAAAAGATAAGACTCTTACAATAAATACAGATGTTGCAAAGAAATTAAATATAACAATTCCATCTGATATGGACGCATCTGCTAAAAAAGTAACTGGAGGCGTTGCATAGTGGACGTCTTAATTAACATTTTAGAACAAGGGTTATTATTTTCTTTAGTTTCAATTGGAGTATATATAACATATAAAATTTTAGATTTTCCCGATTTATCAGTAGATTCTACATTCCCACTTGGTGGAGCAATTTCAGCGGCTCTATTGGTAAATGGAGTAAATCCATGGATAACAATAATAGTAGCAACTTTAGGTGGAGCTTTAGCAGGAGGAATAACTGCATTCCTCCATGTTAAACTTAAAATAACAAATTTAATGGCTGGAATATTGGTGATGATAGGATTATATTCAATTAACCTTAGGATAATGGGAAAAGCCAATGTTCCGTTACTAACCACTAAAAATTTATTTGGATCAGATGTTCCGAAGATAGTAATAATACTAATAGCAGTTGTTATTGTGAAAGTATTATTAGATGTATATTTAAAAACTAAATCTGGATTTCTACTTAGAGCTGTAGGTGATAATGAGCAAGTAGTATCATCTCTTGGAGTAAATAAAGATTTAGTTAAGGTAATAGGTCTTATGATAAGTAATGGATTAGTTGCCCTTGCAGGAGCATTAACAGCGCAGTATCAAGGCTTTAGTGATGTAGGAATGGGGACAGGTACCGTTGTTATGGGGCTTGCAGCAGTTATTATTGGTACATCTTTATTTGAAAGAATATCATTTGTTAAAGTAACTACTTTATCAATATTAGGTGCAATCATTTATAAGGGAGCAATAGCAGTAGTATTAAAACTTGGACTAAACGCTAATGACTTAAAATTAATGACAGCGATAATTGTGGTTATAGCATTATGCTCTAATAGTGGAGTTTTCAAATTTAAAAAGAAAAAAACTATTGTAGGAGGTAATGCACAAAATGTTAAAAGTGAAACAACTATCCAAAGTGTTTAATCCGAATACTATAAATGAAAATAAAGTTTTTGATAACTTATCATTAGAGGTTAATCAAGGGGATTTTATAAGCATAATTGGTTCTAATGGAGCAGGTAAATCTACTCTTTTAAATATGATATCCGGAACATTAGAAGCTGACTCGGGATCAATATTATTGGATGGAGACGAAGTTATTAATAAACCAGAGTATTTAAGAGCAAAGTCTATAGGAAGAGTATTTCAAGATCCTTCTAAAGGAGTTTCACCTAATATGACTATTTTAGAAAATATTGCTCTAGCAGATAACAAGGGTAAAACTTTTGGACTCAGCTTTGGAATTAATAAAAAGAGAATAGATTACTATAAGGAAATGGTAAGAGAACTTAATTTGGGGCTGGAAGATAAGTTGTACAATAAAGTATTACTTTTGTCTGGTGGTCAAAGACAGGCGCTGACTTTGTTAATGTCAGTAATGTCAAAGCCTAAATTATTACTTTTAGATGAACACACAGCAGCCTTAGATCCTAAAACTTCTGAAAAAATAATGGATATAACAAGAAGTATTGTTAAAGATAGCGGAATAACAACTCTTATGGTTACACATAATCTTAAACATGCCCTTGAAAATGGGAATAGACTTTTTATGATGCATAGAGGTCAGATTTTAGTTGATGTTAAAGGTGATGAAAAAGAAAAGCTAGATAATAATAAACTTCTTGGACTTTTCGAAAAAGCCAATGGAGCTGAAGCTCTAAGTGATAGAACTTTATTTGGATAAGCCATTTTATTAAAGAATTATCTTAAATAAAAATTAATTTTAAATTACTATTTAAATTAAATCAAAATAGTAGTATACTTTAGTATATATTATGAAGCAAAGCAGCGAGAATTTTAGATTCTTACTGCTTTTTTATTTTTTTATATCTGCTATAATATTATTTGTTGTAAACTTATTTATCTAAATAATAAAAAAATTATACAATAGTATATTTAAGTTAAAATTAAGTTTATATCAAAAGATTAAAATAATATATAATGGCATAAAGGAGTGTAAGAAGTGAGACCATTAGCAGATTTAATGAGACCTAATAAATTAGAAGATTTTGTAGGACAGCAGCACATATTATGTGAGGGAAAGCCATTATATAATTTAATAAAAAGTAGAAATATTTGCAATTGTATATTTTATGGGCCGCCTGGAACGGGCAAAACAACGTTAGCTAATATAATGGCTAACTATGTTGATAAGAAATTCTATAAATTAAATGCAACAATAGCTTCTGTAAAAGATATTCAGGACATAACAAACAATATGGATAATTTGTTAAATTATAGCGGAGTGGTGTTATATATTGACGAACTTCAACATTTTAATAAAAAGCAACAACAAGCATTGTTGGAATTTATTGAAGATGGAAGAATAACACTGATTGCAAGTACTACTGAAAATCCATATTTTGTAATACATAAGGCGATTATAAGTAGGTGTAACATATTTTCTTTTAATCCATTAACTACATATGATATTGTTGTTGGACTAAAAAAATCTTTGGATAAACTAATTAATGAAGGTATAGAAATAGAGTATTCTAATGAAGCTTTAAATTATGTAGCGGAAATATCACAAGGGGATTATAGAAAAGCATATAATATTTTGGAACTCGCAATAAACTCTCAAGTAAAAAAAATACGAACAATTTCTTGTGAATATATAGAAAGTTTAAGTCAATCAAATATAAGAGCTGATTCAAGTGGAGATGAATTTTATAATTTATTAAGTGCACTCCAAAAGAGTATTAGAGGAAGTGATCCTAATGCAGCGGTTCACTATCTGGCTAGACTTATAAAGAGTGGAAATCTAACAGCTATAGTCAGAAGAATATCTGTAATTGCAGCAGAAGATATAGGCCTTGCATTTCCAAATGCACTTTCTGTAATTAATTCTGGAATTGAGCTTGCTTTGAAGGTGGGACTTCCAGAAGCGAGAATAATTCTTTCAGAAATGGTTATATATTTAGCAACTCTTCCTAAATCCAATAGTGCATGTTTAGCAATTAATGCGGCTATGAATGATTTAGAAAATATAAATTTTGGTGATGTACCTATGCACTTAAAAGATGCGCATTACTCTGGAGCTGCAAAACTTGGAGTAGGTGGTTATAAGTATCCACATGATTATCCAAATAATTATGTAAAACAAAATTATCTGCCTAAAGAATTAGATGGGAAGATTTATTACAAAGAACAAAATAATAGATATGAAGAAAGTTTAAAGAAATATTGGGCAGAAATAAAAAAATAATAATTATCGTTTGACAAAAGCCGAGTATTTTGATAAGATATAAACAAATTAAATATATCTATTATAATACTAAAAAAAATATAAAATATCAAATAAAAAAGAGATTCAAAAGGGGTGAAAAATAATGAAACTTTCAACTAAAGGAAGATATGGAGTTAGAGCTATGGTTGATTTAGCATCTAATTATGGCGGTGCCCCAGTTTCAATAAAGACTATATCAAAAAGAGAGAATCTTTCAGAGTACTATTTAGAACAGTTATTTAGTCCACTTAGGCGAGCTAATATGATAAGAAGTATAAGAGGCGCGCAAGGAGGATATGTCTTATGCAAATCACCAAAGGAAATAACTGTAGGTGATATTATGACTATTCTAGAAGGGCCAATTGAAATAGCAGATTGTATTGATGGTGTTGAATGTGATAGTGCAGATTGCTGCGCAACTAAAGCAGTATGGGAAAAGATTAAAAGAAGCATAGATGATGTAATGAATTCAATCACATTACAAGATATACTTGATGATTATGAATCAATAAAAAATAAAAATGGCGGCATAAAGATTGCAGATAGGAGTGAGTAATTATGAAAAATGTGTATATGGACTATTCAGCTACAACATTTGTAAAACCAGAAGTGCTTGAAGAAATGCTACCTTATTTTACTGAAAAATTTGGTAACCCATCTTCTTTTTATGGAATATCAAGAGAAACAAAAAGAGCTATAGATAATGCAAGAGAGCAGGTAGCAAAAGCATTAAATTGCTTACCTGATGAAATATATTTTACTGGTGGTGGATCAGAAGCTGATAACTGGGCAATTAAAGGGATTGCGTCAGCACACAAAAATAAAGGAAACCACATAATAACAACTAAGATAGAACATCATGCAGTTCTTCATACTTGTGAATATTTAGAAAAGAATGGTTTTGATGTTACATACTTAGATGTTGATGAAGAAGGTTTTATCAATTTAGAAGATTTAAAGAATGCTATTACTGATAAGACAATTTTAGTAAGCATCATGTTTGCTAACAATGAAATAGGTACAATTCAGCCAATAAAAGAAATTGGTGAAATTTGTAGAGAAAAGAAAGTATATTTCCATACAGATGCAGTTCAAGCGGTTGGAAATGTTCCAGTAGATGTTAAAGAAATGAATATAGATATGCTATCACTAGCAGGTCATAAAATTTATGGACCTAAGGGAATAGGAGTTCTATACATCAAAAAAGGAATTAAGATTGATAATTTAGTTCATGGTGGAGGCCAAGAAAGAAATAGAAGAGCAGGAACAGAAAATATTGCTGCTATTGTTGGTCTTGGTAAAGCAGTCGAACTTGCAAATGATAATTTAGAAGAACATATGAATAAATTAATAGCTCTTAGAGAAAAGCTAATAGATGGACTTTTAAAAATTCCATATACTAGATTAAATGGTCCTAGAGGAGAAAAAAGACTTCCTGGAAATGTAAATGTATGTTTTAGATTTATAGAAGGTGAATCAATTTTACTTTCATTAGATTTTAAAGGTGTATGCGCGTCTAGCGGTAGCGCTTGTACATCAGGGTCTTTAGATCCATCACATGTATTACTTTCAATAGGCCTTCCGCATGAAATAGCTCATGGATCACTAAGATTAAGTATGGGTGAAGGTTCAACTGAAGAAGATGTGGATTATGTTCTAGAAGTTTTACCACCAATAATTGAAAGATTAAGAAATATGTCACCATTATGGGATGACTTTTTAAAGAAAGGGGATAATTAATATGATATATACAGAAAAAGTAATGGATCATTTCCAAAACCCAAGAAACGTAGGAGAAATTGCAGATGCAAATGGCGTAGGTGAAGTTGGAAACGCAAAATGTGGAGATATAATGAAAATCTACTTAAAGGTAGAGGATAATATAATAAAGGATGTTAAATTTAAGACTTTTGGATGTGGCTCAGCTATAGCATCATCTTCGATGGCAACTGAATTGATTAAAGGAAAGACTATTGATGAGGCTTGGGAATTAACTAATAAAGCTGTTGCAGAAGCATTAGATGGTCTTCCACCAGTAAAGATGCACTGTTCGGTTTTAGCAGAAGAAGCAATTCACAAGGCTATAAATGATTATAGAGCAAAAAATGGATTAGAAGTTATACCAATGGAAGAACATAGTGATGAAGATTTGCATGCTGCTGTGCATGGAGACGAATAATAGGAGAATATATGAAGAAAAAAGTTTTAGTAGGTATGAGTGGTGGTGTAGATAGTTCTGTTGCAGCATATTTATTAAAACAGCAGGGATATGAAGTCATCGGTGCTACAATGCAGATTTGGCAGCATGATGAGGAATTTGAAGAAAGAGAAGGGGGCTGCTGCTCCCTTTCTGCTGTTGATGATGCAAGAAGAGTATGTGACAAACTCGATATACCATTTTATGTTTTAAATTTTAGAGATTATTTTAAAGAAAAAGTTATTGATAAATTTGTTCAAGAATACATAGATGGAAAAACACCTAATCCTTGTATTGAATGTAATAAGCATTTAAAGTTTGATGAACTTTTAAGGCGTGCAAGAGGAATTGGTGCAGATTATGTGGCTACAGGGCATTATGCTAAAATTGAAAAACGTAATGATCGATATCTTTTGATTAGATCCGACGATGATAGTAAAGATCAGACTTATGCCTTGTATAATTTTACCCAGGATCAATTAGCACATACGTTAATGCCTTGCGGAGCTTATGAAAAAACAAGAATAAGAGAAATAGCAAAGGAAATAGGTCTTGCTGTTCATAACAAAAAAGATAGTGAAGAGATATGCTTTATTTCAGATAATAATCATGGAAAATATATTTCAGAAGCAGAACCTAATAGGGTTAAGCCAGGTAATTTTGTTGATAAAAATGGAAATATACTTGGCAGGCATAAAGGCATTGTATATTACACTATAGGCCAAAGAAAAGGTCTTGGACTTTCTCTAGGCAGACCAGTTTTTGTGACAAATATTAATGCAAAAACAAATGAAGTTGTAATAGGCTCTGAAGATGATATATTTAAAACAGAATTAATAGCAACAGATGTCAACTTTATTCCTTTCGATAAACTTGAAGGGGATCTGGAAGTTAAAGCTAAGATTAGGTATTCTGCAAAACCAGCAGATGCAGTTTTAAGTCCGCTGCAAAATGGTAGAGTCAAGGTAATCTTTAAAGAAAAACAAAGAGCAATAACTAAAGGCCAATCAGTTGTATTTTATAATGATGAAATAGTTGTAGGCGGCGGAATAATAGAAAGCATAATTTAATAAATATATTTAATAGCTAAGAGTGAATTTTATATTTACTTTTAGCTATTTTTTTATCAATCAATTATTATTTATAGAATATTTTAAAAATATTTTTTAAACAACAGAGTTAATACTAAATATAAGTTTCTCATGAATAATTTTCCTTTTCCTTGGGTATTCTATACACAATAAGATTATATTTGGAGGAGGAAAAATGTTTAAAACTAGGGATTTTTACTTTAAAAAGGTTTATAACATGAACGGTAAAAAAATCGGTATAATAGAAGATTTATATATTGATTTCTATTTGGGAAAAATAGTAGGCTTTAAAGTATCCAATAGTCTTTTATTTTCTAAGAAGAATTATATAGACATGGAAGATATTATTGATATAGGAGAGGACATAATAATAAGCAATATTAGAAAAGGTGAGGGCTTAAATTTTAAAGAAATAAAGTATATGGAAGTTATCGATACAGCGGGAAATGTAAAAGGTGTTTTAGAAGATATGATAATTGACATAAGGGATTATTCAATAAAAGCAATAGTAATAAGCTCAGGGTTAGTAGACAAAATGATAAAGGGTAAACAAATCATTCTCTTAAATAGGTGCATACTTGGTGAAAAGTATATTCTATACATAGGGAATGAAGGAGTTTTATTTAAATCAATGCCTCACAATATGGAAAATTACAATGGTAGTAAGAAAGCATAAAAAAGAAGTACTATTGTTTCTAACCTTGACATGTGTTCTATTATTAGTCTTAGCTTATTTCCTTAATAGTTCAGTAAAAACAATAATAAATATAATTATAATATCTTTTGTCTTATCATATACCTTAAGTCCAATTAGAGATGTATTTGAAACAAAACTTAATGTTAGTAAGAAAATGTCATCAATACTTGTTATATTAATCATCATAGGAATAGTTACTACATGTATAATTGCTATAGTTCCTGCATTGTTCAATGAAATAGCTAATATTAGCAATATTTTTTATAGTATAAATGATTTTCTAAAGGGATTATTTGATAAATTTAATCTAAATAATACAATAACAAGTAATATAATATATAACGAATTATTAGAAAGAGGAAATGCCATTTGGATTGATTTTTCAGAAAATGCTGTTGAAAATCTAATTAACATTAACGAGCATATTATATCTTTTGCTATTACTCCAATTATGATTTATTATTTTTTGTGTGATGGAAACAAGATTTATAATAAAATTCTATTATTATTGCCAACACAAAAGCGTGGAATAACGAAAAAAATTTTGAGTGACATAGATAGAGTATTAACCAGATACATAACAAGCCAGCTATTACTTTGTGGGGTAGTAGGGATATTGACTTTTGCTTTATTGCTGCTATTAAAAGTTAAATTTCCTTTATGGATTTCCATTTTAAATGCAATATTCAACATAATACCTTATTTTGGACCGGCATTTGGTGCAATACCAGCTGTTATAGTAGCACTTTTAGATTCACCGATAAAAGCACTGTGGGTGATAATTGGAATGTTTGTCATTCAACAATTGGAAGGCGATATTTTAGCTCCTAAAATTACAGGAGATAGTACTGAGATGCATCCTTTTGTAATAATAATTTTATTGCTTATAGGAGATAAGTTTGGAGGATTTATTGGAATGGTATTAGTTGTACCTATAGCTGTAATGATAAAGGTTCTTTATGATGATATTAATTACTATTTGTTTTAAGTTTTAACAAAAACGGCTCGTTAAAAATAATTTATATGAAGTTTTAGATGATAAATTTATGTAAGTAAATTTACCATCTTTTTAATTTTTGGAAAATAATTACTTGGATATAAATAAATTAGTGATATAATAAAAATAGGCAAAAAAATGTAAAAAAGTACATAATTATATATTGTTTTACTTTTGTTAATTATTTTGTAAAAAATATGTTCTTTTGCTTTTGGGAATTAAAGTATTGATTCAGTAAAAATTAATAAAATATTATGAATTCTCAAAAGTCAAAAAATTAAAGTTTAGAGGTTAGATAATCATGTTCTAATATAGATTTATTAAGTGATTTTCTTATTCAGGAGGTAGAAATATATGTTTGAACATATATACGAGCAAGAAAAAAGTTACATTATAGAATCAAAAAAGAGGAGTATAGAATTAGGACTAGATCCTAATAACCCTAAAATGGCCCTGAATACTATGTCGGAATCAGAATTAGGTAGAAAGAAAGATATGTATAAGGAAGTTTTAGAGGTTGTAAAATTTTTTAGTAATAAAATGCTTAAATCTTTAGAAAGTACGCCCATGCTAGTAACTATTACAGATGAAAAGGGATATTTATTAGATATTCTTGGAGATGAAGCCATAGAAGAAACAATGTCTAAATTAGGAATTAAGCCAGGTATTCAATTTAGTGAAGAGGATATGGGTACAAATGTGGTTAGTTTGACTCTTAAACAAAATCATCCAATAGAATTGATAGGGAAGAGTCATTATCATACCTATTTACAAGATTGTGCTTGCTATGGAGCCCCATTTCATTATTCAGATGATGATAATTTGCTTGGAAGTATATGTATTATGACAGCAGAGATACTTCATAATCCATTTTTTTTAATGACAGTAACTACTGTAGTTGATGCTATAGAGCGTGAATTATTACTTAGGAAACAAAATCGTAAAATTAATAAGCAAAAAGAATTGCTATATAAATCAGAAAAAAAGCAAAGAGAAATTCTTGAAAAAGATCTCATTATGAAGGACGAATTTATAACTCTTATTACCCATGAATTTAAAACACCAATAAATGTTATTTATTCAGCTATCCAATTAATTGAACAGGTATATACTAGTCAAATTCCTCAATCTGTTATAAATCTTATAGGAAATATAAAACGAAATGCCTTTAGACAATTGAGACTTGTAAATAATTTATTGGATATTACAAAATTAAATTCAAAACAATTTAAAGTAAATTCAAAGAATGTGGATATTGTGAATTTAACAAAGAGAATTACAGAATCCATAGACATATATGCAGGTCAGAAGAAAATTAAACTAAATTTTAAAACTAATGTGAATAGTATAAATACCGCAATAGACGATGAAAAATATGAACGTATAATTTTGAATCTTGTATCAAATGCTATAAAGTTTACGCCGGAAGGAGGAAGCATAACTGTTAAGGTCAAAGAAAATAAGAAGAATAAAACTGTATCGATTGCTATATGTGATACTGGCATAGGAATACCAAAGGATAAGCACAAGATGATTTTTCAACGTTTTGGACAAGTTGATAATAATCTTTCAAGGCAGGCAGAAGGCAGCGGCATTGGTTTAGCTCTTGTAAAGATGTTAGTAGAAATTTTGGAAGGACATATAAAAGTAAGCAGTGAATTAGGTATTGGTAGTACATTCACAATTACATTACCTGTTAAAGAAGAAATAGTTGAGGAAGAAAATAGAGTGTTCATAGCTTCAGATAATAGGTTGGTGGATGCCATTAGTGTTGAATTTTCTGATATTTATTTTTAAAGTAATTACTTATAAAAATTATATGTAATAAATAGTTGTTTATAGTTTAGGCAAATTATTTGAATTATAACTTTTAATAAATTTTGTGTCTTGAACATAGAGAAAGGAATGATGAGTATTATGGAGTATAATAAATTATTTACACCATTCAAAATTGGTAGTATGGAAGTTAAGAATCGGATAGTTTTTTCACCTATTGGAATTAATGCCTCTAACATTGATGGGACTATTTCAAATGATGAAATCAATTATTATGAAGAACGTGCAAGAGGCGGAGTTGGAATGATAATTATGGGAGCACAGTTTCTTTCGCAGGATATTGCGCAGGGGCCTCTTTCAGGTATATTAGAGCATACATATGTAATACCTCAGCTTACTACTATCTGTGAAGCTGTGCAGAGATATGGAACTAAAATAGCTGCTCAATTATGTTGTGGTACAGGACGTGATGCAGCGCCTAACATACATGGAGATCCACCAATGTCAGCATCACCTATACCAGCAGCCTATAACCCAGAAGTTAACTGCAAACCTATGAGTTATGATGATATACAAGAGGTTATGAAAAAATTCGCACATTCTGCAAAATTAGTTAAAGATGCTGGTTTTGATGCAATTGAAGTACATGGTCATGCTGGAGATTTAATAGATCAATTTATGTCACCAATATGGAATAAACGTGAGGATGAGTATGGTGGAACAGATGAAAAACGTGCGCGTTTTCCAATAGAAATTGTTCGCTCAATTCGAAATGCTGTTGGACCAGATATGCCAATACTATTCCGTATATCTCTTGATCATCGCTTTGAAGGAGGACGTACTATTGAAGACAGCATTCATCTTATTAAATTATTAGAAGAGGCTGGGGTAGATGCTGTAGATATAGATTCAGGAGCTTCAGAAGCAATTGATTATGTTTTCCCACCTGCATATTTGGGTGATGCATGTATGGAATATTTATGTGAATCAGCTCGCAGATTTGTTAAAATTCCAATACTTAACTCGGGAAATCATACACCTGAAACAGCAGTTAAATTAATAGAATCTGGAAATGTTGATTTTGTAATGTTTGGTCGTCCTCTTATAGCAGATCCAGAAATGCCTAATAAGCTTATGAATGATAATCGTGAAGATGTCCGTCCTTGTATTCGTTGTAATGAGGGGTGTATAGGACGTATTGTAACTAGATTTACTAAGCTAAGCTGTTCGGTAAATCCGCAAGCTTGCAATGAAGAGCGTTTCCGAATCAAAACTACTAAAGCTCCTCAAAATGTTGTAGTTATAGGAGCTGGACCAGCAGGTTTAGAAGCGGCACGTGTTGCCGCAATTGAGGGACATAAAGTTACTTTATTTGAAAAAGAAACAGTTATTGGTGGACAGTTAACAGTGGCTTCAACGCCTGTTTTTAAGAGCCAGTTGCGTAGATTAGTGGATTGGTATGGTGTTCAGCTTAAGAAATTAGGAGTTGATGTTCAACTTAATAAGGAAGTTTCAGCTGATGATAATGTATTAGCTGAGTGTGATAAAATCATTGTAGGAACAGGTGCAGTTCCAGTTAATCCTCAAATACCTGATATTGATGATTCTAATGTTATTAATTTAATTGAGCTGCACAAGAATAAGGAACTACTAAAAGGTGAAAATATTGTTATATGCGGGGGTGGCTTGTCAGGGTGTGATTGTGCGTTAGAACTTGCTACAGAAAAAGGTAAGAAAGTTACAATTGTTGAAATGGCAGATGCAATTGCAAAGAATGCTTTATTTGTTAATGCAGCATCATTAATACCTATGCTCGCTAAAGCAGGAGTGAAAATTTATACAAATAGTAAAGTTATATCAATTGATAGTCAAGGTGTTTATATACAAAGAGATTATGGCTCATCTGAATTTATAAAAGCTGATAATGTAATTACGGCCTTTGGTATGAGAAAAAATAATAAACTGGCAGAAGAAATAAAAGCAAAATATCATATTAAAACCAGAGTCGTAGGTGATTGTGAAAAAGTGGGAAACGTTGGTGATGCTATACGTATGGGCTTTTTTGCAGCACTTAGCTTTAAATAAACTAATTAATATTTAAAAGATAATAATACAATTTGTAAAAGGAGAGATTCATATGAAAAGCATAGCATCGATTTTAGTAGCAAATTTTAGAAAGTGGAAAATTGGTCATGTTTTTGGGATACCAGGAAGACCGATTGAATCTTTAATTATGGAAATGTATAAACAAGATATAAATTTTATTTTATGTAAACACGAAAGCGGTGCTGGTTACGCTGCTGCAGGTTATTCATTAATGAACAAGAAACTAGGAATAGTTCTTGTAACTTCAGGTCCTGGTGGTACAAACGCTCTAACAGCTGCAGGACAAGCAAAAGCTTACCATGTACCAGTATTATTTATCACGGGACAACAATCCATGCATAATGTAGGAAAAGCTATAGGACAGGATTCTACAATTTTTGGTACTGATTTAGTTAGGATGTTTGAACCAGTTACTAAATTTAGTGCTAGAATTGAAAGATCCGATCAGTTTCAAATATACTTAAAACATGCATTAGAGAAGGCATATTCTGGAGTTAAAGGTCCAGTCCATTTATCTATACCAATGGACATACTTGATGAAGAAATAGATGAATTTGAACTTGATTTACCAAATAATGTAGATAAACTAATATCTTCGAGATTGGATGAATTTGCCAATAAACTTAATAATTCTCAGAAGCCTGTGATATTGGCAGGTAAAGGTATTCATTCAAGTTTAGCTTATGAAGAAGTTAAAAATTTAGCTGAAATTTGGGATATACCAGTTATGACCACTCCAGGAGGAAAAGGAACATTTATTGAGAATCATCCATTATCACTTGGTGCGTTAGGTTTAGGTGGTACAGAGAGATCAAGTGAATATATTAAAGAAGATATTGATTTAATGATTGTTATAGGGAGTAAACTATCGGACATGTCGTTAGCTGGTATATCTTCAGAAAATTATCCTAAAGAAGTTATTCAGCTAGATTATAATCCTACATTTATAGAAAAATCTTTACCAGTTTCAACTTTGCCGATAATAGGAGATATTAAAGCTAATTTACAATTCATATTGGAAAAGAATAAAAATAGAATAAGAAATGAGTATAATTTAGTAGAAGAAAAATATGCACCAAAAAAAATAAGCAATTGTGATTATCTTTCAGCTGCTCACGCTATGGAAATAATAAGAAAAGAGTTACCTAATGATGCTATTGTTTTTGGGGATGATGGAAGTCATTCATTTTATGCAATAAGATATTTTAATATCAGAAAACCAGGCACATTTTTCTTTGATGATGTATTTGGAGCGATGGGACATGCTATAGGATACTCAATAGGTGCACAATTAGCAAATTGTAAGTCTAGAATTATCTGTTTAACTGGTGATGGATGTACTTTTATGCAGGGTACTGAAATATCAACAGCAGTAAATTATAATATTCCAGTTACTTTTATAGTGTTAAATAACGGAAAGTTAGATATGGTTGATAAAGGTATGAAAAAGAATTTAGGGAAGGCAGTAGGAACAACTTATAATATACAACTGGATATTAAAAAATTTGGTGAGTCATTAGGTGTAAAATCATATAAATGCTGCAATGAATTTGAGCTAAAAGAAGCTTTAAAAATTTCAAATTTACATAATGAAACAATTTTAATAGAAGTTATGGTTGATCCAAATGAAATACCGCCAACTATGAAAAGGAGATAATAAAATGAATAAAGATTATGAAAATGGAATTAACATATTAAAACAAATGACAGATACAAATGGCGAACAAATGATAAAATCTATGGGAGAAATATTTCCAGACTTTTTGGATAAAATGATTTCTTTTGGATTTGGTCAAATATATGCAAGACCAAATTTAGATTTAAGAACAAGAGAAGTTGTAACTATAACTGCACTTATAACCCAAGGTGCATTTGAACAATTGGATTTTCATATAAAAGCAGCTCTTAAAGCTGGATTAAAACAAGAAGAGATATTAGAAATTATTCTACAATGTGCAGCCTATGCAGGATTTCCTAAGGCTTGCAGTGCATTAGTTATTGCAGGTAAAATTTTTAAATCAAAGTGATATTAATGGCTTTGTGATGCATTAAAAATAAAATATAATTAATGCTAATCCAGTAATAAATATTTTAGATAAATACTTATTATTGGATTTCTTCAAAGTATTCAGTTTTTATAATTATATTCTGTGATGATATATTTTTTAGCGTTATCAAAATTTTTTATAAGTTAATATTTGATGTGTGTTAGTTATGTAAAGTTGAATATTGACATAATTATCTATATGAAATATAATTTTTGTGAAATAATAAAATATTAAGCGTTGATTAGGATGAGTAGATTTATTATAGTTATTTCAGAGAGAAAGTGGTTGGTGGAAACTTTTTAGCTATATACTTTGAAGCTGCCTATGAGCTATGAATTACTAAGTGATGTATAGAACTTATACATAATTAGGGTGGTACCGCGGAAATTTAGCTTTCGTCCCTATGTCAATTTAGGGAGAGAGCTTTTTTGTTTGGTAAAATATTGAATGAGCATTTGAAAATACATAAATATTATGGAGGAATTATTAATGAAAATTACAAAAACTAATGATTTAAGAGAAGCATACTTAAAGTTTTTTGAAGGCAAAGATCATTTAAGAATGGAAAGTTTCTCTTTAGTTCCAAAGAATGATAAGAGTTTGCTGTTAATAAATGCTGGTATGGCACCGCTTAAACCATACTTTACAGGATTACAAGAGCCACCAAAAAAGAGAATTACTACTTGTCAAAAATGTATTAGAACAGGTGATATCGAAAATGTTGGTATTACAAGCAGACATGGTACTTTTTTTGAGATGCTCGGAAACTTCTCTTTTGCAGATTATTTTAAAAAAGAAATAATTCCATGGGCATGGGAATTTATCACAGAAGTTCTAGGGCTTCCTAAAGAAAAATTATATGTAACAATATACTTAGATGATGATGAAGCATATGAATTTTGGACTACTCTTACAGATGTAGATAAAACTCACATTTTCAGATTAGGTAAAGAGGATAATTTCTGGGAGCATGGAGCAGGTCCTTGTGGTCCTTGTACAGAAATTCACTTTAATAGAACAGATGAAATTCCAACTAATGCTGAAGAATTTGTTCAATTAGCTGATGAAGATAAGATAATAGAGTTTTGGAATCTTGTGTTCACTCAATTTAATGGAGATGGAAAAGGTAACTATGAGAAACTTGCAAATACTAATATAGATACAGGAATGGGATTAGAGAGACTTGCAGTAATAATGCAAGGTAAAAATAGTATATTTGAAATAGATACTTTAGAAAATATATTAAGTGAAGTTGCAGGTTTAGCAAATGTTAAATATGGTGAAAATCAAAAGAAAGATATTTCTCTAAGATTAATAACTGACCATATAAGATCTATAACTTTCATGATTTCAGATGATGTTATGCCATCTAATGAGGGAAGAGGATATGTATTAAGAAGACTTCTTAGAAGAGCAGCAAGACATGGGAAAACATTAGGAATTAAAGAAGCTTTCTTATGTAACTTATGTGAAACTGTTATAAGAGATTTAAGTGAAGCATATCCAGAATTAAGTGCTAAAGAAGAATACATCAAGAAAGTAATTAAAATAGAAGAAGATAAGTTTAGAGAAACTTTAGATTCAGGAACTGAAATATTAAATGGATTTATAAGCGAATTAAAAGAAAAAAATGAAAAAGTACTTAGTGGTGCCGATGGATTTAAATTATACGATACTTTTGGATTCCCGATGGAATTAACAAAGGAAATTTTAGAAGATGAAGATTTATCTTTAGATGAAGATGCATTTCATGAAGAAATGAAAATCCAAAGAGAAAGAGCTAGAAGCGCAAGAAAAACTTCTAATTATATGGGGACTGATGTTAGAACCTTAGATAATATACCAGCAGAAGTCGAAACTACTTTTGACGGATATGATAATGATGTATTAGATGCTGAAGTTAAAGTTTTAATTGAAGGTGAAGACTTTACAGAAACGATAACTGAAGGTGATAAAGCTATTATAGTAACTGATGTTACTCCTTTATATGCTGAAATGGGTGGTCAAATAGGAGATAAAGGTATTATATTCAATGATAGTTTTAAAGCTAATGTTTTTGACACTAAAAAGAATATTGGTGGAAAAATAGTTCATTTTGTTGAAGTTTTATCAGGAGAGCTTAAGGTAGGGGATAAGGTTACTATAGAAGTAGATAAAACTAGACGTGAAAATATTAAGAAAAATCATACTGCTACACATCTTTTAGATAAAGCACTAACAGTAGTACTTGGGTCGCATGTTCATCAAGCAGGATCACTTGTAACTGATGAAAGACTAAGATTCGATTTTTCTCATTTTGAAGCAATGACAGAAGAAGAGATTAGCAAAGTTGAGGATTTAGTTAATGAAGCAATAACTAGTATAACACCAGTAGTTACAGAAATTATGAATCTTCAAGAAGCAAAAAATAGCGGTGCAATTGGTATATTTGACGATAAATATGCTGATAAGGTTAGAGTTGTATGTGCTGGAGATTATTCTAAGGAATTATGTGGTGGAACTCATATTGATAATACTGGAAAAATCGGGCTATTTAAAATTGTCTCTGAAAGCGGTATTGCGGCTGGAACTAGAAGAATTGAAGCTGTCATTGGAAAAGAAGCATATAAGTTAGTTAATGAAAAGAAGGATTTATTGAAAGAAATTTCAAGTAAGCTTAAATGTTCAGAAAAAGAATTATTAACTAAACTTGATCAACACGTTAAAGAATTAAAAGAAAAAGATAAAGAAATAGCAGCATTAAAATCTAAATTTGCGTCTATGGGAATTGATGAGATAGTAGCATGTGCAAAAGTTGTAAAAGATATTAATGTAATAGCGTATGAACTAAAAGATGTTGATAGCGATACATTAAGAGATGTTTGTGAGAAAGTAAGGGATAAGAGCCCAAATAGTATTGTACTTCTTATGAGTGCAAATGCTGGAAAAGTTATTATATGTGCCATGGCAACTAAAGAGGCAATAGCCAAAGGAGCTCACTGTGGAAAATTAATAAAGGATATTTCTGCTATACTTGGCGGCGGTGGTGGTGGAAGACCAGACATGGCTCAAGCAGGTGGGAAATTACCAGAAAAAATACAAGAAGCAATTGAAGAGTCTTATAAAATAGTGGGAACTTTAGTAAAGTAGTATACTTTTTATAAAATATAGGTTATAATCAAAATATAGATTGTGAATAAATTTTATACGTAAAGTTAATAATAAATATATATGGATATCGTTTCCTTATAACATGATTAAGGGGGTGAGTTGCTTATTTAAGCAACGGTTTTATGAGTAATAATATTGAACATACAATGCAATTTGATTTAAGTAAGAATAAAGAAGCTCTTACAAAGACAATATTAACAGAGGTTTATAATTCATTACAGGAAAAAGGATATAATCCTATAAATCAATTAGTTGGATATTTAATTTCAGGAGACCCTACTTACATCACTAATTACAACGGAGCAAGAGCTTTAGTAAGAAAACTCGAAAGAGATGACATACTAGAAGAAGTAATAAAATCTTATTTAGAGATAAAGTAGAGAGTGCCCGTTTATACGGGCACTCTTAATTTTAGGCATATGAAATAAAATAATAAGTCCATGATGTATATTTTCAGTTAGACAAGGAAGTATTGAGGGACTATTAGGGAAAAATGCTGACGCAGTATAACTGTAAATAGATTAGCATGTTAACTTGTTATTTTTTGAATATTCCGTGAGAGGTGCTGTAATTTGAGAATACTTGGATTAGATGTAGGTAAAAAAACTATAGGAGTGGCGGTAAGTGATCCATTAGGGTTCACAGCTCAAGGTTTAACTACAATAAGAAGAACTAATAAAGAAAATGATATAAAAGAAATAAAAAAGTTTTGTGATGATTATGATGTTAAAATGATAGTAATCGGCTTACCAAAAAATATGAATGGAACTATAGGACCATCTGGAGAAATTATAATGGCTTTTGGTAAATTAATTGAAGAGGAACTCAAAATAGAAATAAAGTTTTGGGATGAACGTTTAACAACTGTAGCAGCGCACAAGGCAATGCTTGAGGCAGATTTATCGAGAAATAAAAGAAAAAAAATAGTGGATAAAGTAGCTTCGACATATATTCTTCAGGGATATTTAGATTTGATTTCAAGATAGTAGAAATAGTTGTTTTAAAATCTTTAATTTACTTGAAAGATAAAAAAATAAGAAAAATTTATACATAAATTAAAAATGTTTAATTTCGTATAAATTTAACTTAACGTGTTTATAAATAAAAAATAATAAGTAATAAGTAGAAGGGATAAATTTATGGATAAAGATGCAAAATTTGTTTACATACCTGATCAAGAAGGTAATGACGTAAAATTTGAAGTTATTATGTACTTTGAAATAGAAAAACTAAAAGGGCAATATATAATTGCAACACCTGCATTTGAGGAAACAGATGAAGCTTATGCTTTTAAGATTTTTAAAGATGAAGATGGAAGCGAAATATTTATAGCTTTAGAAGATGAAGATGAAGAATTTGAAATGGTATTAGAAACTTACGAAACTCTTGTTAATGAAGATGGATTTGATGTAGAATAAGTTCTGTTTACTTTTAAGTATCATAAGCAAATTATAAAGCTGTAAAAATAAAGGTAGATTTATTTAAGTGAGAAATATGAAGTGTGAGGTGTTATGTATATGGATGTATCAAATTTAATTGATATGAATGCCTTGAAAGAAGATTTAAAGAAAAAGGGTTATAAATTAACGCCACAAAGAAGGTCTATTGTTGATACTATCATAGAAAATGAAGGTCAACATTTAACAGCAGAAGAAATCTACGATAAAGTAAAAATAAGTTGCCCTGAAATTGGATTGGCAACTGTATATAGAACTGTTCTACTATTAGAAGAGTTAGGAGTTATATCTAGATTAGAATTGAATGATGGATGCAGTAGATATGAAATAGTGCACTCTAATGAGACACATAGGCACCATCATCTTATTTGTAATATATGTCACAAAGTTTCAGAGGTTCAAGATGACTTATTAGAGGAACTTGAGTTGGGTATTGAAAAGCAATACAAATTCAAAGTTTTAGATCATAGTGTAAAATTTTATGGAATATGTGACGAATGTCAAAAGAAACAAAATGATGAATAAAAGGACTTTTCTTAAGAAAGAACCTTTGTTTATAAATTAATATAGGAAAAAGGAGGGGAAGCATGAAAAATGAAAGAGCTAAGATAAAAATAATTCCTCTTGGTGGTATAAACGAAATTGGGAAAAATATAACAGCTATTGAATATAAGGAAGATATTATTGTAATAGACTGTGGTTTAAAGTTCCCAGATGATGATATGTTTGGAATAGATATTGTAATACCTGACGTATCATACTTAATGAAAAATTCGGAAAAAATCAAGGGAATATTTTTAACTCATGGACATGAGGACCATATAGGGGCATTGCCGTATGTGTTGAGGCAGTTAAATGTCCCAGTCTATGGAACTAAGCTTACTCTTGGTATAGTTGAAACAAAACTAAAAGAACACGGTCTGTTAGCTTCAACAGAACTGATAAGAGTAAAGCCAAAAGATATAATAAAATTAGATAGTGTTTCAGTAGAATTCATAAAGACAAATCACTCCATTGCAGATTCAGTGGCAATTGCAATTCATACCCCACTTGGAGTAGTACTTCATACAGGAGATTTTAAGATCGATTATACACCAATTGACGGGGAAATGATGGATTTTGGAAGATTAGCTGAGTTAGGTAGAAAAGGAGTTTTAGTATTGATGGCTGATTCGACAAATGTTGAAAGAGCAGGATATACTATGACAGAAAAAATAGTTGGAGAAACTTTCTTGCGGTTGTTTGGCAAAGCAAAAGGTAGGATAATAGTTGCAACATTTGCATCTAATGTTCATAGAATCCAACAAATTATTACAGCAGCTGAAGCTTATGAAAAGAAGGTTGCTGTTTCGGGAAGAAGTATGGAAAACATTGTTCAAGTAGCAATAGAGCTTGGATACCTTACGGTTGGAAAAGATGTACTTATTCCAGTA
Organism: Clostridium sp. LS; assembly: GCF_002760435.1. Lineage (GTDB taxonomy): Bacteria > Bacillota > Clostridia > Clostridiales > Clostridiaceae > Clostridium. The sequence continues at coordinate 34,643 of NZ_AUUU01000006.1, read as the reverse complement.
GATGCAATTTCAAAATACCCTAATGAGAAAGTTGTTGTAATAACAACTGGTAGTCAAGGGGAGCCGATGTCTGCACTAGCAAGAATGGCAGCTTCTGAACACAGAAAAATTAATGTTGTTCCAGGAGATACTGTTATAATATCAGCAACGCCAATTCCAGGAAATGAAAAATTCGTTTCAAAAGTTGTGAATCAACTGTTTAAGAAAGGTGCCCAAGTAATTTATGATTCAGCAGAGAAGATTCATGTTTCGGGTCATGCTTGTCAGGAAGAATTAAAATTAATGCAAGCACTAGTAAAGCCAAAATTCTTTATACCAGTTCATGGTGAATATAGACATTTAAAGAAACATGGTGAATTAGCAATGGAAGTTGGTCTTTCGGAAAAGAATTTATTGATACCTGAAAATGGTGATGTGATCGAAGTTGCAAGAAATTTCATTAAAAAGAATGGCACTGTTGTTTCTGGTCAAGTTTTTGTTGATGGTCTTGGTGTAGGAGATGTTGGAAATATAGTATTACGAGATAGAAAACATCTTTCACAAGATGGTATTTTAACAATTGTAGTAACTATAGAAAAGCAAACTGGAAGAGTTGTGTCTGGACCAGATATAATTTCCAGAGGGTTTGTATATGTTAGAGAATCAGAAGGGCTTATGGATGAAGCTAGAGAAATTGTTAAGACTGTGCTACGAAACTGTGAGGAAAGACAAATAACTGATTGGGCAACATTAAAGTCTAAAATGAGGGATGAACTTAGAGAATTCCTTTATGAAAAAACTAAGAGAAAACCTATGATATTACCAATAATTATGGAATTTTAAATATGATAGAAAATAAATAGTTAAAATCATTGCAATGGGTCATTGGCTTTTAAAGAGCTTATGAAGGTTGGGATAATAATTATTGTAATAGGGTTGACTTTTTTTGAGGAAAAGTGTAAAATTTAAAATAGTTGTGCAGGAAATTGGATACTTTAAGTATCCAATTTTCTTTTGGGAAAAAACAGTTATAGGTTTACATTTAGGTGTTATAGCATTATAAATCTATTTGCGATAAATATATAATATTATTTTAATCATGAAATTATTTACAATATATACTTAAATTTTTACTAATTTATAAATAAACTAAAGAGAAACTAAATAAAAAGAAAAATATACAGTTTGAGTACTGTTTGGAGGAATAAAGATGGAATTAATTAAAAGAGAAGATATAAGAAATATTGCCATAATTGCCCACGTTGACCATGGTAAAACAACTTTAGTAGATGCATTGCTTAGACAAAGTCACACATTTAGAGCAAATGAAAAACTAGAAGAAAGAGTAATGGATTCTAATGACTTAGAAAAAGAAAGAGGAATTACAATTCTTTCAAAGAATACTGCAGTAATTTATAATGACATAAAAATAAACATAGTAGATACACCAGGGCATGCTGACTTCGGTGGAGAAGTTGAACGTGTACTTAAGATGGTTGATTCAGTTTTACTTGTTGTTGATTCTTATGAAGGACCAATGCCACAAACTAAATTCGTTTTAAAGAAATCATTAGAACTAGGACTTAGACCAATAGTTATAATCAACAAAATAGATAAACCAAATGCTAGACCAACTGAAGTTATTGATGAAGTATTTGACCTATTTGTAGAACTTGGAGCTAATGATGAACAGTTAGATTTCCAAATTATTTATGCATCAGCTAGAGAAGGCTTTGCAAAATATAATGTAGATGATGAAAATAATGATATGACTCCTATATTTGATACGATAGTAAAATATGTTGCACCACCAGAAGGATATATAGATGAACCACTTCAAATGTTAGTAAGTACATTAGATACAAATGCATTTGTTGGTAAAATCGCAATTGGTAAAATACATAGAGGTACAGTGAAGAGAAATCAAACTGTTACTTTATTAAAGAACGATGAATCAAAAACTAATTACAAAATAACTAGTATATTCACATACAAGGGATTAAAAAGAGAAGAAGCAGAAGAAGCTTCAATGGGAGATATAGTTGCAGTAAGTGGTGTTATTGAGGCTAATATAGGTGATACTATAGCGGATTCTTCATCACCAGAAGCATTACCATTCCTTGAAATAGATGAACCAACATTAAACATGAACTTCATGGTTAATGATTCACCATTTGCTGGTCAAGAAGGTGATTTTGTAACATCAAGACATTTAAGAGATAGATTAATGAAAGAACTTGAAACAAATGTAAGCTTAAGAGTAAAAGAACTTACTCCAGATTGTTTTGAAGTTTCAGGAAGAGGAGAACTTCATCTTTCAGTTCTTATTGAAACAATGAGAAGAGAAGGATATGAATTCCAAGTTTCAAAAGCAAATGTTATATTTAGAGAAGTAAATGGCCACAAGGAAGAACCAATTGAGTACTTAACAATTGACGTTCCAGAAGAATTTATGGGACCAGTTATGGAAAAGCTAGGACCTAGAAAAGCTGAAATGGTTAATATGACATCTGCAGTAAATGGATACACAAGATTAGAATTCACAATTCCAGCTAGAGGTCTTATTGGATTTAGAAGTGAATTAATGACTGATACAAAAGGAAATGGAATTATGAATCACGTATTCCATTCGTATGAAAAATACAAAGGTGAAATTCCAGGAAGAAGCAGAGGATCAATAGTTTCATTTGAAGCAGGAGATTCAATAGCATATGGATTATATAGTGCTCAAGAAAGAGGACAATTATTTATAGGTGCTGGTGTTCCAGTATATGGTGGTATGATTGTTGGGGTTTCTGCAAGAGCAGAGGATCTTGAAATCAATGTATGCAAAATGAAGAAACTTACTAATACAAGATCATCAGGTGCTGATGATGCATTAAAATTAACTCCGCCAGTTGAAATGTCTCTTGAACAATGTTTAGAATTTATTAATGCTGATGAATTAGTAGAAGTTACGCCAAAAAATATAAGAATGAGAAAAAGAATACTAGATAGTGCTGAAAGAAGAAGAATGATTAGCAGAAGTAAGAAATAATTTGCTGAAAGTACTTTAAATATTGAATAAAATAAATATAATTAAAGTAAATGGTCTTAATTAGGCTATTTACTTTTAATTATATCTAGGAGAAAGTTTATGAGCAAAAATAAGTCTTTAAAAAAAGTAATATTATTGTCTATACTTTTTTTATTTGCAATATTAGTTATTTTTATAATATCCTATAATCAAGCTATTGAAAAACCACTTAAATCTAATGAAAATACGATTATAATCGAAGTAAAACAAGGTGAAGGTTTTTATGAGATATTAAATGAATTAGATAATGAAAAGAAATTATCAAGTAAATTTTTGCTTAGATTGAAGTTGAGTATAGATAAGAGAAATATAGAACTAAAAGAGGGTATATATGAAATAGATACCAATACTACATTTGAAAATTTAATAAGCTCATTAGAAAATAAAGCTGGAGATAAAGATTTAGTTAAATTAACAATACCTGAAGGCTACTCAGTAGAAGATATTGCTAAAACAGTAGAGGAAAATGGTATTTGTACTAAGGATGACTTTTTAAATGCTGTAAAAAATTATGAGCTACCTAGTTATGTACAATCTAATAATAAAAAAAGATATAATCTAGAAGGATTTTTATATCCAGATACATACTTGGTTGAAAAAAACTCTGATGCTAATAGTATCATTAAACTTATGATAAGCAGATTCGAGGAAATATTAAAACAAGTGAAAGATGAGGCTAAAGTTGATATAAAAGATGAAGATGTGGAAAGAGTAATTACAATAGCCTCAATGGTAGAAAAGGAAGCGAGAATTCCGAAGGATAGACCATTGATCTCATCAGTTATTTATAATAGATTAGAAAAAGATATGAAACTTCAAATTGATGCAGCGGTAATTTATGCTTTAGGTTATCATGTAGATGTAGTATTAAACAAGCATTTAGAGGTAGAGTCACCTTACAATGTATATAAGTATAAAGGATTACCTGTTGGACCTATAGCAAATCCAGGAATAGATTCCATAGAGGCTGCAGTAGCTCCGGAAAAAACAGATTATTTATATTACATATTGCAAAAAGACGGATCTCATTATTTTACTAATGATTATAATGATTTTTTAAGCAAGAAAAAAGAATTAGGCTATTAGAATGTTGGAGGAAATTTATGAGTGAAATTACATATGACTATATGGAAGATTATATTAGAGGATTAATTCCACCTAGAGAGGGTACCCTTAAGGAGATAGAGGATTTTGCAAGAGAAAATGGTGTGCCTATTGTTCAAAAAGAAACTGGTGTTTTTCTTGAGTTTATGACTAGTTTAAAAAAACCAAAAAGAATACTGGAGCTTGGAACAGCAATAGGATTTTCATCAATATTGATGTATCAATCTTCTGGGACTGAACCAGAAATTATAACCATAGAACGCGATAAAAAAATGATAGAATTAGCAAATGCTAATTTGGAGAAATTTAATTTAAGTCATAAAATCAAAATTGAGGAGGGCGACTGCTTAGAAGTACTTGAAAAGTTAGATGAACCTTACGATTTGATTTTCATGGATGCAGGCAAAGGACATTATAATCATTTTTTACCTCATTGTTTAAGGTTGCTTAAAAATGATGGTATAATAATAGCTGATAATGTTTTGTTTAGAGGAATGGTAGCATCGGAAGAATTAGTGAAAAGAAGAAAAATAACAATAGTAAAAAGAATGAGAACTTATTTGGAATTAGTTACTCAAGATAAAAACTTAATTACATCTGTTATACCTATGGGAGATGGAATTGCAGTTACTAAGAGGAGGTAAATTAAATGATAAGACCAGAAATTTTAGCACCAGCAGGAAATTTAGATAAGCTTAAGATAGCCATAGATTTTGGAGCAGATGCTGTATATCTTGGAGGAAGTAAATTAAATTTAAGAGCATTTGCTGATAATTTTACTAATGAGCAATTAAAAGAAGGGGTTGAGTATGCCCACGATAGGAATAGAAAAGTTTATGTTACAATGAATGTTTTTCCTCATAATGCAGATTTAACTGGGGTTGAGGATTATATAAGAGAATTATATGATACAGGTGTTGATGCAATAATAGCTTCAGATCCAGCAATAATTGCAACAGCTAGAGAGGTTGCTCCAAATTTAGAAATCCATTTAAGCACCCAAGCTAATAATGTTAACTGGAGAGCAGCAAAATTTTGGTATGAGCAAGGTGTTAAGAGAATAGTAATGGCTAGAGAGCTTAGCTTAACTGAAATAAAGGAAATGAGAGATAATTTGCCAGAGGAATGTGAAATTGAGGCTTTTGTTCATGGTTCAATGTGTATAAGTTATTCAGGTAGATGTTTAATCTCTAACTATATGGTTGGAAGAGATGCTAATAGAGGTGCCTGTGCTCAAGCATGTAGATTTAAATATCATTTAGTTGAAGAAAAGAGACCAAATGAGTTTTATCCGGTTTATGAAGATGAAAAGGGAACATATATAATGAACTCTAAGGATTTATGCATGATTGAGCATATAGACGAAGTAATTAAAGCTGGAGTCTATTCCCTTAAAATTGAAGGGCGAATGAAGAGTTTATATTATGTTGCAGCTGTAGTAAAATCTTATAGGCAGGCTGTAGATGCATATATGAAAGATCCTGATAATTTTAAATTTGATCCAAAATGGATGGAAAATTTAAATAAGGTTAGTCATAGACAGTACCATACAGGATTTTATTATGGGCAAACTGGTGAACAGGTATATGAAGACTCAGCGTACATAAGACATGCAGATATAATTGGAATTGTAAGAGCATATGATGAAGAAACTAAAATAGCAACCATTGAGCAAAAAAATAAAGTATTAAATGGAGATACGGTAGAAATTTTAAGACCAGAGGGAGATAATTTTGAAGTTGTCCTTCATGATATGACAGAAGAAAATGGAACTCCAATTGATGCAGCAGCAAGAGCGAAAATGGTATATAGAGTAAGAGTTGACATACCTTTAAAGGTTAAGGATCTAATAATTAAAGATAAAGAATAATATTTATGCTTATTAATTTACTAAGAAATTTGAGTATAGATATATATCATATACATTGAATAAAACACCTTCTTTAAGGCTAGAATTTAAGCTAAAGGGAGGTGTTTTATATTTTTACTGAAAAGTTTTATAGAAATAAAAGATTAGTACAAATTTTATCTTTATTCGTTACAGTGATAATGATTTTAACAACACGTTTATCAATATTACAGCTTTATCCATCTGAAAGGGTTGTTAGTTCATATCAAAATCATCAAGAAGAAAATATCAGCGATATGAATTATATGATTCTGGATACTAATGGTAAGGATTTAATGAAATATGATAAAAAATATGTACTTGTGATAGATACCCGTCCATTCAGTTTAAATAATTATGAAGAAACACTAGAAGACTTAATGGCTTTAAACTTCATTATGAAGTCTGAAAATCCTGAGTTTAATTATACAGATATAATGAAGCAAAGTGGTAAAATATATTATAATATTTCGGAAGATACTTATAACAAAATAAATAATTTAAAAAATATAAAAGGAATATATACTTATGTTACAGATAAGGTAGATATTAAAAAGGCATGGAGCATCAGTAATATGTTTTCGAAAATATTAGATGATGGCCATGAAGCTGGATCTCTTGAGGGGCAATTATATGATTATTTAAAAGACAATGAAAAACCTAAGAGTGAATTCTATTTAGATAGTAAAGCAGTATATGCAAAACAATCTGTAAGCGTAAGTGACAGCAATAAAAATTTACAGTTAACAATAGACAAGGATATAGAGGATAAAATAAGAGAAGTTTTAGATAAAAACGATTATTCTTATTTAAGTAATATAGGTGTAAGTGTAATGGAATCTGATACTGGAAAAATAAGAGCTATGGTCCAAAAAGATGAAAGTGCGGCTAATATTAATTTGGGAATCCAACAAATTGGTTATGAACCAGGATCTATTTATAAAGTAATAACTCTTGGAGCAGCTCTAGATATGGGCCTGATAAATATTAGTGATACTTTTGTGGGAACTGGAAAAATAGATAAAAAAGTGTATGGTAAATTAACAGTAGAACAAGCATTTGAAAAATCTTGTAATGATATATTTGCAGAAATAGGATCTAAGGTTGGATATGAAAAATTAATGGAGTATTCAGAATCACTAGGATTATATAATAGGGTGTTAAATTTAAATAGCGGAATTATAAATGAAGCTAAAGGAGTAAAACCTGAAGAAAAGTCAGGAATAAATAATATATCTATAGGACAATGCATGAATGTAACTCCAGTGCAAATGTTAGGAGCTATAAATGCTATAACTAACAATGGAGTTTACGAAAAACCTTATATAGTTGAAAGCATCTTAGATAAGGATGACAATGTGATAAAAGAATTTAAAAGTGATAAAAAAAGAATATTTAGCGAGACAACTGCGAAATTAATTCAAAATGCTATGAGACAAGTCGTTATAAAGGGTACAGGTATAAAGGCATATTATGGCGATTTAGATATAGGTGGTAAAACCGGCTCTTCGACAGGTAGTGATGGTCAAACCCATGGATGGTTTGCTGGGTACTTTAGTATAGGAGAAAAAAAATATACAATGGTAGTCTTTACTCCGGATATACAATCATTAAAAAGTACAGATAATGAAGATTTAGGTGGAGGTGACACAGCAGCTCCAATATTTAAGGATATAGTTAAGAAATTGAATATGAGAGAATAAAAAAATACTTGATTAGATGAAAAATAATTTTATGGTAGTTAGCAATAAAAATAATTTGGTATAAGCAACTTTTCTGAAATATAAACATATTATAATATCAAGCACTGCTGTGGAGGAAAAAGGTGTTTATATTAAATAACTTTATAGAATTATTAGTTAATTCATTTTTGTTGCCCGGGTATATTACTAATAGCAATACGTTCCCGCTACCATTAGATGAAACTGAAGAACAAATGTATTTAAAAAAATTTAAGGAAGGGGATAAAACAGCGAAGAGCATTTTAATCGAAAGGAATTTAAGACTAGTAGCTCATATAGTTAAAAAATATTCATTCCCTAATAAAGATGTAGATGAATTAATTTCCATTGGCACTGTTGGGTTGATAAAAGCAATTGATTCGTTTGATGCTAGCAAAGGTACTAGGCTTGCTACGTATGCTTCCAGGTGTATTGAGAATGAGATTTTAATGCTATTTAGAAATAACAAAAAACAAAAAAGTGAAATATATCTTCAAGATCCTATTGGAGTTGATAAAGAAGGCAATGAATTTTGTTTAATGGATATATTAAGTAGTGAAAAAGATTGCGTATTAGAAAAAGTTGAAAGCAATTTACAAGTTAGAGCTTTATATAAGAAATTAGTAGAATCATTAACAAAAAGAGAAAGCGCTATCTTAATAATGAGATATGGATTAATAGATGGAAAATGTAAAACTCAAAGAGAAATAGCAGTAAATCTAGGTATTTCTCGTTCATATGTATCAAGAATAGAAAAGAAGGCTTTAAAAAAATTGAAAAAGGAGTTATTCACAAGGAATTAAATCCATATATACTTAATAATTTCTTTTCAAAATCTAAAGTAATGTTTTGGAAAGTGAAAATGGTAAATATAATCAATTTATACTATAAAGAAATATTGACATACTTAGAAAAAGGGTGCTATTTTTAATATAGTACCTTATTTTTGTATAATATACTGGTTTTTACTTTTGATGTGTTAGAAGTTAATCATAATATTTGTAAATAAAATGCTTCATAGATGGCATTTTAAAATGATTTTAAAGAAGTAGAATGATTATTAGAGATAATAGGAGGATATACAGTATAATAAATATTGTTCGAGAATAAACTATGAACAAATTAATAATTCATTGCAAATAATGATAACATGCTAGAAAGCCTATTATTTTTAGAACGAATCTACAAGATGCAATAAGTAACATATCGATAAGTAATTATAAAAAAGATGAAAAAGAGTATATAAAAAATAATAATAGTATTCAAATAAAAGAGGAATTTTGATAAATATGTTGAATATATTGCAATTAGTAGATTTTTTTCTGTATAGAAGGGAAAGACTTAATTATGCAAAAAGATATAATTACATCTATAGACTTTGGCAGTAAGAAATTATCAGCTACTTCGGTATTTCGTGGAAAAGAAGAGCTTGAAATATTAGCAGTTAAATCATGTAAATCAACAGGTATAGAAAAAGGCTTACTGACAGATGTTGAAAAGTGCAAGAAGAATGTAATAAATTTATTAGCTGAATTGGAAGAAAAAATTAAGAAAGATATTAAAAGTATAACTATTGGAATCTCTTCTAATAAAGCTAGAATCACTGAAACAACTGTCTTGATTAACTTAGATGAAGAAAAAGTAACAACTCAGGATATAGGTAAAGCGATAAAAAAAGGACGACAAAGTGTAATTATTAGTGAAGATGAATCTATAGTGGATGTACTGATTAACTTCTATATGCTTGATGGTAAAGTAATACATAAGGATATACTTAATTGGAAGGGAAGGAAACTTGAGTTAAATCTTACTTTAGTTATAGCAGATAAAAAAGAAATTCAAAAGTATTATAAATTATTTGAAGGTACTAAATATAATATAGAATTTATAAAGTTAAATATATTAGCTGGAAAGCAAATATTTTTAAATGAAAAAAATTCTATAGGTGATATAGTTTTAGTTGATATTGGAGCCGGAATTACAGAAATAGCCTTATTTAATAATGGTGTTCCTAAAAATATCATAAGTATTCCAATTGGTGGAAACAATATTACTAATGATTTAGCTATCTGTGGAAACTTTTCCTTTTTGGAAGCTGATAATATAAAAAAGATTTATGCCAGTAATTATAAGTCTTTATATGAAGACAATTCTATTCCAGATGAAATTGAAGTGGGAACTATTAAAGTATCTAAAAAATTATTTTATGAGGTAGTAAACGCTAGGATAGAAGAAATATTAAGCCACATTAATATGAAATTAAAAAATACTGGTCATTATGATAGAATTTGTAGTATAATTCTATATGGGGATAGTATTAATTATTTCGAAGATATAAATGAAATCGTTCATAAAATTTTTACAGTAAAAACTAAAGTAATAACCAAAACAGATTTGGGAATGAAGAATTCAGAAAATATAACTTCTTTAGCAATAGCAAAGGAAGTATATGATAGATTAAATTTATTAGAGGATAAAGTTATAGCTCCAACTAATAAAAATAATGATAATAAGGTAAATAACGAAAAAGAACATTTACACAATAATGAAGGTAAAAATCATATATTAAAAAAAGTTAAAGTTTTTTTTGATAAGATTTTTTAAGGGGAGGAATTGTTTTGTTAGATTTTGAGACAGATATGCAGGAATTAACCAATATAAAAGTAATTGGTTGCGGCGGCGGTGGAAGTAATGCCGTAAATAGAATGATAGTTGAAGGATTAAAAAATGTTGAATTTATTGCAATAAATACAGATAAGCAAGCTTTAATGCTTTCAAATGCAAATCAAAAAATTCAAATTGGAGAAAAATTAACTAAGGGATTAGGTGCTGGAGCAAATCCTGAAATAGGAAAAAAGGCAGCTGAAGAGAGCAGAGAAGAAATTACTGCTTCGATAAAAGGTGCTAATATGGTATTTATTACTGCAGGTATGGGTGGCGGAACAGGTACTGGTGCTGCGCCAATTGTTGCTGAAATAGCTAAATCTATGGATATATTAACTGTAGGTGTAGTTACTAAACCATTTCCTTTCGAAGGAAAAAGAAGAATGAGACATGCTGAAATGGGTATAGCGACATTAAAAGAAAAGGTTGATACTTTAGTTATTATTCCAAATGAAAGATTACTAAATATGGCAGACAAGAAAACAACATTATTGGATTCTTTTAAATTAGCTGACGAGGTATTAAGACAAGGTGTACAAGCAATTTCTGACTTGATTACAATAACAGGTGTAATTAACGCTGATTTTGCAGATATTAAAGCAGTAATGCTTAACAAAGGGTTAGCTCATATGGGTGTAGGATTTGGTAAAGGAGATACTAGAACGCAAGATGCTGTTAAACAAGCAATATCTTCACCACTTCTAGAAACATCGATAGACGGAGCAACAGATGTTATTATAAACTTTACTGGAGGAGCAGATCTTGGAGCTTTAGAAGTGTATGATGCTGCGGACGTAGTTCGTGAGGCTGTAGACCCTGATGCAAATATAATAGTGGGAGCTGTAATTGACGAAACTCTTAGTGAAGAAATAAGAATTACAGTTATAGCAACGGGTTTTGAAAGTGAAAATAATGGTGTTAGTTTGAATCATATTGTTGAAGAACCAAAGAAATCTCAAGTAAAAGAAGTTGTTAAGGAACAACCAGAAGTGGCTGTAGATATAAAAGAACCTGAAACAAGTTCTAATAATTTTGAACCTGATGATTTGGATATACCTGTTTTCTTAAGAAGACAAAAAAGACATTAACATATAAATTAAATTGTATTGTTTCAAAATAATAAAAAAGAATGAAATTTTATTTCTGAATAATAGAAAATTTATATTTTCTTTATCAGAATTTAAAATTTCATTCTTTTTTTGATTAGTTAGTTTAGACTGTAAATACACATAAGATTAAATATGAAAATAAAATGTGAAATTAATCAGCTAAAATTTTGTTATACTTATTTCTAGTATTTTATGTAAGATAAAAGAATATATTTTTATACATAAAGTTAGTTTTAATTATAAAAAAGTAAACAAAAAAATAAGATGTAAATATATGTAAAAAGTTTAATTAAAAAAACAAAATTATTTAATGTGATTGTGACAAATTTTTGAAGCAAACAAGTATATAATAAAATCCAGATAGACTGGAGGAAATCAAAGATGGAAATTTATGCTGACGTTTTAATTTTTGAAAATTTTATAGTTAACTTCTTTTTATTGACTATAACTATGAGAAGCTTAAAGCGAAAGTGTAAAATAATTTCGTTAATAATTTCTAGTCTTATAGGTGGAATATATACTTTAGTTCTAATTATTCCTAAATTAAATATACTGGCTTCTCTACCTTGTAAACTAATTGTAGCAATAGCAATGCTTAGATTAGTGTATGGAAAGACAAATGTTTTTAATATGATTAAACTATTAGTTATATTTTTACTTATCACATGTGCTTTAAGCGGAATATGTTTTTTATTCTCATTAAATCAGAATTTCTACTTAGTAGGAAATGCATTTAAAATTGAAAAGTATTCTATTAAATATATTATGCTCGGACTTATGATAATATATATAATTTTTAGTAGAGTTGTTGATTATTTAAAAGACAAAATATTTACTAGCAATTTTATTTTTAAAATCGAGTTTGAGTTTCAGGGAAAACAATATGGCTTTAAAAGTTTTTTAGACACTGGAAATGAATTAAGAGAACCTATTACTCATCTCCCCTGTATTTTAATTGAGGAAGATTTAATAGGTGATATGAACTTTAATGAGAGAAACACATATCATATACTTTATAGTGCAATTGGATATGGGGGAGATCTTAAAGGTATAAGAGTTAATGATATAAAAATTAAAAATAAAGACCGTTTATATGGAAAAATAGATGCAATAATATGTCCATGTAAAGAGAAACTAAGTAAGGAACATGAATTTAATGCGTTATTATCAAGAGGAGTAGTGTATGAGGGGGATAATTATGGAAAAGTTAATTCTGCTGTTTAATAAATTAATATGTAAATTTAAGTTGTTCAGAAAAAAATTATATTATGTTGGCGGAAATGATGCTCTGCCACCACCATTATCTAAGGATGAAGAAGAAGAATTAGTGAATAAACTAAATGATGGTGATGAGAATATAAGAAGTATATTAATTGAAAGAAATTTAAGATTAGTTGTCTATATAGCCAGAAAATTTGAAAATACAGGTGTTTATGTTGAAGATCTGATATCAGTTGGGACTATAGGCTTAATAAAAGCTGTAAATACTTTTAATCCTGAAAAGAAGATAAAGCTGGCAACATATGCATCAAGATGTATAGAAAATGAGATACTAATGTATCTAAGAAGAAATAGTAAAATAAAAGCTGAAATTTCATTTTATGAACCTTTGAATATCGATTGGGATGGGAATGAACTTTTATTATCTGATATCTTAGGAACTGAAAACGATACTGTGTATAATTTAATAGAAGATGAAGTTGATAAACAGTTACTAATCATGGCACTTAGAAGCTTAAATGAGAGAGAAAAGGAAATTGTACGCCTTAGATTTGGGCTAAACGGGACAAGAGAAAAGACACAAAAAGAAGTTGCTGATATGCTTGGCATCTCTCAATCTTATATTTCTAGATTAGAAAAGAAAATAATTAAAAGATTGAAAAAAGAAATAAGTAGAATGATTTAGCTTGTCTTTGAGTATAAAAGTATTGCCTATCGGAGATAATGTTTAATGCAATGGATTATTACTTTCGAAGGGGTGAATACTTGTGATAATTAACAAAGTAGAAATATGTGGCGTTAATACTTCAAAACTCCCTATACTTAAAGAAAAAGAGAAGAAACAGCTTTTTCTACAGATGAAAGCTGGCGATAAAAGTGCAAGAGAAACTTTTATAAAGGGAAATTTGAGATTAGTACTTAGTGTAATTCAAAGATTTAACAATAGAGGAGAAAATATAGACGATTTATTTCAAGTTGGCTGTATAGGTCTAATGAAATCTATAGATAATTTTGATTTATCTCAAAATGTTAAATTTTCAACTTATGCAGTTCCAATGATAATTGGGGAAATAAGAAGATACCTAAGAGATAATAATTCTATCAGGGTAAGCAGGTCATTAAGAGATATTGCTTATAAAGCTTTAATAATGAGAGAAAAATTTATAAAAGATAATAATAAGGAACCTACAATTTCCCAAATAGCTAAGGAACTTGAATTACCAAGAGAAGAGGTAGTATTTGCTTTAGATGCAATACAAGATCCAGTATCATTATTTGAACCTATTTACCATGATGGAGGAGATGCCATATATGTAATGGATCAAATAAGTGATTCAAAAAACACAGATGAGCATTGGTTAGAAAATATTTCTATTAAAGAGGCAATGAAAAAGCTTACCGATAGAGAAAAACTAATATTAAATTTAAGGTTTTTTAATGGAAGAACTCAAATGGAAGTTGCAGATGAAATTGGAATTTCACAAGCACAAGTTTCAAGATTGGAAAAAACAGCTTTAAAACATATGAGGAAACATGTGTAGAGGTTATAGAATAATATTATATTGTGGGGGATAATTATGGAACTTGAACTACATTCACTAAATGCCATGAGGAATATGGAAGTAATTGATATATTAACAGGAACAAAAATAGGATTTATAAAGGATTTTAAAATAAATTGCGATGATAATAAAATAGTTTCGTTAATATTACCTGGAGAAATAAAGTCATGGTTTGCTAAGGAAGATGAAAAGGAAATCTTATGGAAGGATATAGTTAAAATAGGTACTGATGTTATTTTGGTAAAAGCAAAAGAAAAAGTAACTGAAAACAATATATAGCTATATTCCTAAAAAATATGTATAATTAGTATAAGATTTTGATACACGAAAGCAAAGAGGTGAATGAAAGTATGAAATGTCCATTTTGCGGATTTGAAGAAAGCAAGGTTGTTGATTCCAGGTCAACAGATGATAACACAACAATTAGAAGAAGAAGAGAATGCTTAAAATGTACTAAACGCTATACTACATATGAAAAAATAGAGGATTTTCCTATTTTAGTAATTAAAAAAGATTTAACTAGAGAAAATTTTAATAAAGAAAAGATTATAACAGGCTTGATCATTGCATGCCAAAAAAGGCCTATATCTAGAAAGCAAATTGAAGAAATAGCTAATGATATAGAAAAAACAATATCTAATAGTATGCTTACAGAGATACCGTCCAAGGATATTGGGGAAATGGTTATGGCAAGGTTAAAGGAATTAGATGAAATATCATATGTAAGATTCGCATCGGTATATAGACAGTTTAAGGATATTAATACTTTTTTAGAGGAAATAAAAAATCTTGTGACATAATTACGTAATTTAAGGATGTTGAAAAATTCAATATCCTTTTTATGATTATCAAAATTAGTTATATTTATGATTTTTAAAGAAGAAGATATAAACATTTAGGATATATATTCTACTAAAACTTAGTTTGTTTATAAGCGAGTTTTTTTGCATTAGATTTCTTATATGGTGAAAATGTTATATGTAAGTTAAACCTTGGTTAAGAAAGCTGATAACTAATAAAGAGAATGTTAAGATTAAGTTATGTGAAAAAAACAGAATTAAATGTATTTGTAGATAATTGAGTAAAAATAATATATATTATGATTATGGAAGTTTTATAAATTATGAATTTTATGGAGGATTAAGGTGAATAAATTAAATTATAGGTCATTGAATAAAAGAGATGACTTTCTTATAATTGAGAATCAGAAGTTTAAAGTTGTATTTACAAATGCAGAAAAAGGAAGAAGTTTTAATAGGGGTACTGAAGAGGGTGTAAAGGAGATTGATTCTTTAAAGGAAGAATTTAATGCTGTTGATATAGTATACCTTAAACAGATTCATAGCGATAAAGTACTGAAATATACATGCGATGATACAAATGTTAAGGACCAAGAGGGAGATGCACTGATAACAAATGAAAAAAATACTATTATAGGAGTTTTTACAGCTGACTGTGTGCCAATTATATTAATTGATGAAAAGAATGAAGTAATTGCAGCAATTCATAGTGGCTGGAGAGGAACTTATGAATCTATTACATTAAAAACAATAGAAAGAATGAAAAATGAATTTAATATAAATGCAGCTGATATAAAGGCTTATATAGGGCCTCATATTAGAAAATGTTGTTATGAAATTTCAGAAGAATTAAAATTAAAATTTCTAGAAAAGAAAAATAAAATATGCAAGGAAGAACTTTTTAATGGAAGTAATCTTAATTTAGAGGCCTGTATTATAGATGATCTAAAATCAGCTGGAGTTCAGGATGAAAATATTAATAGTATAAACTTGTGTACGTATTGTAGCAATGATATTAAATTACATTCATATAGGAAGTCAAATGGCTCTTATGGTAGAATGTTTTCATTTATTATTTTACATTAGGGGGAAAAGCAGTATGGCTAAAGAGAAAATATTAATAGTTGATGATGAGGAACATATAGTTGAATTACTAAAATTCAATTTACTTAATGCTGGGTATGACATTTTTACCGCAAATAATGGTATAGATGCAGTAAAAATAGCAAAGGCAGAAAAACCAAACTTATTATTACTTGATTTAATGTTACCTGGAATAGATGGGTTTGATGTATGTAAAGAAATAAAGAGAGATAACGAAATGAAAAAGACGTCAATAATAATGTTGACGGCAAAAGGAGAAGAATTAGATAAAATCCTTGGTCTAGAACTCGGTGCTGATGATTATATAACAAAACCATTTTCAATTAGAGAATTATTAGCACGTGTAAAGGCTGTTTTAAGGAGATCAAATTCATTTGGCGAGATAGAAGAAGATGGCTACAGTTCACAAAATCTTAAGGTTGATTTTGAAAGGCATGAAGTATATGTTAATGAAAAGAAGATAGATTTAACATTAAAAGAATTTGAATTATTACAAATATTGATAAAAAATAAAGGTAAAATTCTTAAAAGGGAAACTTTATTGGACAAGATTTGGGGTTATGAATATATAGGTGAAACAAGAACTGTAGATGTTCACATAAGATATCTTAGAAAGAAGATAGAAGAAGATGATAAAAACCCTAGATTTATTGAAACTATAAGAGGAGTGGGTTATAGATTTAACCCGGCAGAATAACAATGAAAAAGAAAATAATCACTTCAGTTATGATAACAGTATTATTTGCAATATTAATTGTAGCTTCTTCTTTTTTGTTATTAATAAATATGGAGCAAATTAAAAATACTAAGGAAGAACTTAAGAATTTAAACTATTTAATTGCAGAAATTAATGAGGTTACAGATATTAGCCAAAATGACTATGCGCCGCTGCGAGCATTAGATGATACTAAGATAAACGATGTAGATGTAAGATTTACGCTTATAGATAACAATGGTGTAGTGATATATGATAATGAGCAATTAAGTACTGAAAATCATAAAGATAGAGAAGAAGTAAAGCAGGCATTGGAAACAGGAGAGGGATCCTCAAAAAGATACAGTGCTACAATAAAAGCTAATTTAATTTATTATGCAACAAGATTAAAAAATAATTATGTAATTAGAAGCTCTGTTAGTGTAACTACATTAACTTTATTACAAAGAGAAAATATTAAATATTGCTTAGGAATATTAGCACTAGTTATTCCATTCTCAATATTTTTATCATTAAGACTAGTGAAAAAAATAGTGGATCCAGTAAAAGAATTGGAAAGCGTTACATTGAAGATGACCCATGGAGATTATGAAATAAGAGCTAATATTAATACTGATGATGAATTGGGTACTTTAGGAAATAGTTTTAATAATATGGCTGAACAATTGCAAATGAAAATTCGGGAAGTTATAGATAAACAAAATAAGATAGTATCTATTTTGAAAAGTATGGAAAGCGGAGTTATAGCTATAGATAACCATGATTTGGTAATTTCGATAAATCCTTGTGCAGAATCCTTACTTGGAATAAAAAAAAATATTATAGGTCAATGTTTACTTGATTATATTGATGATTATGATATAAATAAATTCTTGCAGGATAATGAAATAAGTGATAAAGAAATTAAAATACTCCACCCAATAGAAAGAGATTTTAAAATAAAGAAATCAGAAATGCATGACGGCGTAGAGGTAATAGGTAAAGTTATAACTTTTCAAGATATGACAGATATTAATAGAGTGGAACTAATGAGAAGTCAATTTGTGGCTAATGTATCTCATGAATTGAAGACTCCATTAACTTCTATAAAAGGATTTGCTGAAACTTTAAAATTTGTTAAAGATGATGAGACAAGAGAAAAGTTTCTGGATATCATTGATAAGGAGGCTGAACGCTTATCAAGACTTATAAATGATATTTTAGTGCTATCTAATATTGAAAGTAATTTAGTTACTGATATGCATGAATTTGAACCAGGATTAGTAATTGAAGAAGTTATTAATATTATGAGAAAAATTGCAATTAATAAAAACATTAAATTAAAATTTGTTAATAATAATAGTGAGCTAATTTTAGGTGATAAAGATAAATTTTATCAATTAGTTTTAAATCTTGTAGAGAATGCAATAAAATACTCAAAAGACGCATCTGGTGAGGTTGAAGTATTAAGTTATAGCGATGGAGAATATTATTGTCTTAGAGTAAAAGATAATGGCATTGGGATACCTAAGGAAGATATTTCAAGAATATTTGAGAGATTTTATAGGGTTGATAAGTCTAGGAAAAAGGGCGGAACTGGCCTTGGATTGGCGATTGTAAAGCATATTGTCAAAATGTTTAATGGAGAAATTAGTGTTAATAGTGTTCTTGGAGAAGGAACTACTTTTGAAGTTAAAATTCCGGCTATATAAAACTTCTTATAACTAGAATGAATAAATAAAGAACCACCCTCGGTGGTTCTTTATTTATTCATTCTAGTTAGGTACTAATTACAAAAAGGAAAGTGCATAATTTTCAATCAATAGAGGAAATATATTACATAAGGTCATATAAGAGGTAAAGAATGATTGTTATTTTGGCGAAATGTTAAATTTTCTTAACATACATCTAATATAACTTAACATCTCTCTAATAATGGATTAACTAAAAGGGTATACTATAGAACATGTAAATAGAAAAGTGTTTAAAATAGTATAATGTCGAATTTATTATGTGGAGGGAAACAATAATGAAAAAAAGAACATTAAAATTAGTAGTAGGTGCTTTATTAGTAACAGTTTTAGGAAGTGCCATGGTAGGCTGTGGAAATTCAGCAAAAAATGATGGTAAATCAGATTCAGGAGCAAAAACTGAATCAACTGGAAAAGTAAGTGGATCTATAACAATGAGTGGATCATCAGCATTGTTACCATTAATGGAACAAGCAATTGAAACATATAATAAGGCAAACCCAGATGCACAAATAAGTGCTCAAGCAGGTGGTTCTGGTACCGGTTTAACACAAGTATTAGATGGAACTGTAAATATTGGTAATTCAGATATATTTGCAGAAGAAAAACTAGACAAGGATAAGGCAGGCCAATTAGTTGACCATAAAGTTGTAGCTGAAGGATTTGGAGTAGCTGTAAGTAAAAGTTTAGGAATAGACAATTTAACTTCTGCTCAACTTAAAGATATCTTCTCAGGAAAAGTTACAAATTGGAAAGAAGTTGGAGGTCCAGATAAGCCAATTTTCTTAATTCACAGAACAGCAGGTTCAGGAACAAGAGCAACATTTGAAAAGGTAGTTCTTGGTGGAGATAAATCTTTAGAAAATGAATCATTAGGAGTAACACAAGATTCAAATGGTGCAGTTTTAAGTGCTATGAAAGAAAATGATGGAGCAATTAGTTATTTAGGTCTTGCATATATGTCAACACAAGAAGCAAAAGATGCTATAAAAATTGTTAAACTTGATGGCGTAGCTGCTGAAAAAGCAAATATTGCAGATGGATCATATAAGTTCTGGTCATGGGGTCATATGTACACTAAAGGTGAAGCTACAGGTTTAGCTAAAGACTTCATTGATTATGTTACAAATAAAGTTGATGAATCTGTTTTAGATAATTTAGGATTTGTTGCAGGCGGTAAGATGAAAGTAAAATAATTCAGTATAAGGGATAAGGGATGAGAGAAGATGGAAAAAAGAAGTTTTAAAGAAAGGCTTAAAAATGAATATTTGGGCCAAGGCTTTGCAGGACTATGTGGAATATTAATAATAGTAATAACAATATCAATCATAGTATTCATAGCTTCAAAAGGATTGAGGATATTTACAAATGACGGATATAGTTTCACAGAGTTTTTATTTACAAACAATTGGAAGCCGAACAAAGGCGGAGAGCCTTCCTTTGGATCTCTAGCTTTCATCTTAGGCTCAACCGCAGTATCAATAGGTGCAGTAATTTTAAGTGCACCTATTGCCATTGCGTTGGCAATTTTTGTGAATGTTATATCTACTAAGTTTGGTAAAAAAATTATAAAACCTTCTTTGGAAATTTTGGTTGGAATACCATCTGTTGTATATGGATGGGGAGGTATTTCGGTGTTAGTGCCATTTATTAAATCAAGTTCCGGGGGAATGGGTTTTTCTTTAATTGCAGGGGTTTTGGTTCTTTCATTAATGATATTGCCCACTATTGCAACTTTATCAATTGATGCTATAACAACAATACCTCCTGATCATATCGAAGCATCTTATGGGCTTGGAGCAACTAGATGGCAAACAATATATAGAGTTATAGTTCCAGGTGCAAAGACAGGAATACTTACAGGTGTAGTTCTTGGGATAGCAAGAGCTTTTGGTGAGGCATTGGCAGTTCAAATGGTAATAGGTAACACTGTAAAGATGCCAGATGGTATTTTTTCTTCAATGGCAACATTAACAAGTATTATAACAATGGATATGGCAAATACTGTTGGTGGAACTGCATGGAATGATGCTTTATGGACATTAGCATTCATCTTACTTGTAATTTCATTTATATTTATAGTTCTAGTAAGAGTGATTGAGAAAAGGAGTGAAATATAGTGGATGCAAAAAAAGTTGATAAGATTGCAACAATTGTATTTTATATAATTAGTATGTTTATAGTAGTTTTACTGGGCGCATTTATTATATATATTTTATACAGAGGCGGAAGCATGCTAAAGGCATCGTTTTTATTTGGAAATCCTAAATTAACAGGAGCAGGTGGAGGAATTGGACCGCAATTATTCAATTCACTTTATATTTTAGTTGTTTCATTGATTATTACAATTCCAATTGGAATTGGAGCAGGAATTTACTTAGCTGAATATGCTAAGGAGGGGCCTATACTTAAATTTATAAGAATGTCTCTTGAAACTATGTCGTCACTACCATCTATTGTAATAGGTATGTTTGGTCTATTAGTTTTTGTTAATATGGCAGGATGGGGATATTCAATACTTGCAGGGGCTTTATCTGTAAGTATATTAAATATACCAGCTATGACTAGAATTTCTGAAAATGCTATAGTGGCAGCTAGTCTTAGAGTTAAAGAAGCATCACTTGGACTTGGAGCAACAAAATGGCAGACCTTAGTGAAACTGTCAGTACCAACAGCTATGGGAGAGATATTAACGGGTATAATATTAGCAGCAGGAAGAATTTTTGGAGAAGCTGCAGCATTTTTATATACTGCAGGATTAAGTTCAAAGGCTTTAAACTTTGATACAGTAAGTTTCACTGGAAATAGTTCAGCATTTTCACTATTTAAGCCAGCAGAAACACTAGCAGTACATATATGGAAGTTAAATTCAGAAGGAACAGTAGTTGATGCTGCTCAAATAGCAAATGGAACAGCCGCAGTTCTTATAATTGCAGTTCTAATATTCAATGTTGGTGCAAGATTATTAGGAAATTGGTTAATGAAAGCATATAATGGGAAGTAGGAGAGAGTTATGAATATTATTGAGACCAAAGATTTATGTTTATATTATGGAGATAATCAAGCTCTAAAAAGTATTAATATGTCTATAAATAAAAATGAGGTTACAGCATTAATTGGACCTTCAGGTTGTGGTAAGTCCACTTTTTTAAGAACTTTAAATAGAATGAATGATTTAATTGAAATTGTAAGGATAACAGGACAGGTATTATTTGAAGAAAAAGACATATATAAAGATTATGATGACATATATTTAAGAAAGAGGATGGGCATGGTGTTCCAAAGGCCAAATCCATTCCCTATGTCCATTTATGATAATATTGCATATGGACCTAGAATTCATGGGACAAAGAACAAAAAGGTTTTAGATGAAATCGTTGAAAAGAGCTTAAAAGGAGCTGCCCTTTGGGAGGAAACTAAAGATAGATTAAAATCAAGCGCTCTTGGAATGTCAGGAGGACAACAACAAAGGTTGTGTATTGCTAGAACATTAGCAGTTTCACCAGAAGTAATTTTAATGGATGAACCAACATCAGCATTAGATCCAATTTCAACTGGAAAAATGGAAGAACTTATGGATGAATTAAAAAAGAATTACACAGTTATAATTGTAACTCATAATATGCAACAAGCAGGAAGAATTGCTGATAAAACTGCCTTCTTTCTAAATGGTGAGGTTATAGAATTCGGAAAAACAGAGGATATCTTTTATAATCCTAGAGATAAAAGAACAGAAGATTATATAACAGGTAGATTTGGTTAGAAAGGGGTTTTGATTATAATGACAAGAGGATCTCAACAAGCGAGAGTAAAAACTATACACAAGGAATTGCTGAACATGGCTAGTTTGGTAGAAAAACAAATATACGAAAGTTTGGTTAGTTTAAAAAACTACGATGTAGATAAAGCAGACCAAGTAATCAAAGATGACGATAAAGTTGACGAAATGCAAAAAACTATAGAAGAAGAATGCATTAAGTTTATTGCAACAGAGCAGCCAGTTGCAACAGATTTAAGAAGAGTATTTACTGCTTCAAAAATAGTAACAGATTTAGAAAGAATGGCTGACCATGCAGTCGATATTTGTAAAATAACAAAAAGAATAGGTGGAAATATAGCTTCTTTTAATGGTTGTTCAGATGAATTATGGGAAATGGATAAGAAAGTTAGAGCAATGATTAAAAATGCTATAGATTCATATATAGATGAAGATGATGAAGCGGCCTATAAAATTTGTGAAAAAGATGATGAAATAGATGCATTTTACAAGTCTCTATTCACAAATTTAATTAATGCAATTAAATTAGATGAAAATTTAATTCAAAAAGGAACACAATTACTATTTGTAATCAAATATTTAGAAAGAATAGGAGACCATGTAACAAATATATGTGAATGGACTATTTTCTCTAAAACTGGAGTATATGTCGATTTAAATGAATAGTATTGCAAACATTTATGTAATATATAAAAGTGTCCTTATGTATTAAGGGCACTTTTATTTTTTAAATAGAATAATAATAGATTCAGGGATTTAGATTGGTAATCAAGCCTTCCTTGACTTAAATGTTTAGATTAATATAAAGTAAAAAATTATTGTAATAGATAATAATGTTAAAACAAATGCAAATTTGTGACGTACTAATAAGAAATCTGAATCTAGTAAAAACTAAAGTGTCTTCTAATAATTTTATAATTGGGAAATATGGGGATGTGTAAACTATAGATTTCACTAGAAAGGTGTATGGTACAATGACAAGAGGATCACAGGATTTTAGGGTAAAAAGCATAAACAGACAATTGGTCATTATGGCCAATTTGGTAGAGAAACAAATATATGAGAGTATGTTTAGTTTGAAAAAACATGATATACAACTGGCTGATAATATTATTAAATATGATGATAAAGTTGATGAATTGCAAAAGAAAATTGAGGATCAGTGTATTAAATTTATTGCAGCTGAGCAGCCTAAAGCAACAGATTTAAGAAAAGTTATAACTGCATCAAAAATAGCGGCAGATTTAGAACGAATGGCAGATCATGCAGTAGATATTTGTAAAATAACAAAAACAATAGGTGGAAACATAAATTCATTCCAGAATAGTTTGGAATCATTATGGGATATGGAGAAGAAAGTAAGAATGATGATAGGCTCAGCTATTGATGCTTATGTTAATAGTGACGACAAAATGGCTTATAAAATTTGTGAAAAAGATGATGAAATAGATTCATTATATAGATTATTATTTACAAGACTTGTTGATGAGATAAAGGGTGGCGAAAATTTAACTGAAAAGGGTATTCGTCTTTTATTTGTTATAAAGTATTTAGAGAGAATTGGAGACCATGTAACAAATATTTGCGAATGTACAATTTATTCTAAAAGTGGGGTTTACGAAGACTTAAATGAATAAATAAGATAAGAGCTTAGACTTAGCATATAGCCAACCGAAAGAAGGATCAACTACTTTTGCTCGGTTGCTAGAGAATTAGACTGTGAATTTCTAACATTAGAAGTTGTACCCATTTCTGCTTGCTCCTGAGGCATGCTCAGGACAAGCAAAAATGGAACAACTTCTAATGAAGAAATTCAACAGTCTAATTCTCAATGCAACGCTACGCAAAATAGTTGATCTTTCTTTCTGTTATGGGATATATTACAAAGTTTAAGTGCATCTTATGTATATTTTATCTATGTATCAATAAGTACAAAGTAGTGTTTAATTGATTAAAGAATCAATCGGATTTTTTGAAAAGTTAGTTTGAAAATGATGATAATGTTAAGCTTATTACAGAGTTGTAATGGCTTTTTTTGTCGTGCATTTAAATATATATATTCTGTTATATGATTTTTTAGGTAAATATAGGAATAATAATAAAATTTTGTAGTATAATAAGGATAGAATGTCTTGAATATGGGTAAGTAATATAAAGATTTAGGGCAGAAGTATATTAGTTGAAATCAAATATATTGACGTTTTGAGGGATTGTGAATATTTAAACATATAGCCTTTCTAGGTATGGCGTGAAAAACGCATATTGGAGAGAATTGTTATGTCAATAATGTGAAGCTGGAAAATACAGACTTATATATATGAGAGTCGGAATATACAAAGCAATGGATTATAAGATTAGATGGAGAATTTTAAATATGATGGCTCATATCATAAAACGGATTCAATAAATATAAAAATTAAAATAAGGAGATTAAAATATTGGCTTAAGTTGGATCGGTATTAGATATTCAAAGAAAAGTGTTATTAATATATGGGGGAGATTGTTATGTCTGTAAGCATTTGTTTGCATCGAGATCATAAAAATGTGGAAGAATGGCTAGGTATGTCAAATGGAGGAATGGCTGTTTTTTTAACAGTTATAGTATTGAGTGGTTCCAGGCTTGCAATTAAGAAAAAGGAAAAAGAAATAATTCAGTGGTTTGTTGAGCGGGATGATACAGTAAGAGGTAGGGGCTGCAATGGCTTTGATATATGTGATATACCGTGGGAAAAAGAAACTTTTGAAAAAGAAAGACAGTTTCTTTTAAAAGTCCTGGATGGAGCAAAAGCGAAACTTGGATGGGAGGTGTTAAGCTATCAACCCAATGAAGATTTTGTATTTAGATATTTAGAAAAATTTGAAACTCTCCTGCTTAATTTTACCTCTGAGTATATAGATGAAAATACCTATTCATTATGGTTAGAGGATAATAAAATTCTTGAATCTTTAGTACCAAAAGATTATAGTGATTGTGATGAAAAATCTAAAGAACTAGCATTAAAAGCACGTCATCATTTTGAAGAACTAACTATAAAGTTTAAAAAGTACATAGATGATGATGAATATGATGATTGGGCAAAAAAACAGAAATTTCCGATACTTGAAGTACCAGATGGATTTCATACTTGTAAGGAACATGGAGCAATTATATCTTGGAATGGATGTATCGTATGTAATGATATGTAAGAAATAAATTGAGGTTACTCATAAAATAATGGAAAGGAGAATTAATTTGATGGGAGTGGAATGGCTATACAAGATATACTAATAATAAATAATCTTCTGGCTCGTGGGCAATCAGTTATTGAGGGTAACGAACTCAGAAAGTGGCCTGCCAGGAATTCAGGGTATGTGTATAACTGTTATCCAGATATATGGGGAAACGAGTATTCAACAGTTAAATGTGATTCTAACGATTATGTTATGTATGTAATAGGTGGTGAAAGATATGTTATTTTTCACTTGACTTACTTTGAAAATATAGATGTTAGCTATCCTCACTTTATTCTTTTCGAAAATTTGCAAAAAGCATTAAGTTACATTGAGAAGAGGTATTTAGAAGAATATATGTAGTTTACTCATAATAAATCATAAAATAAAGTTTGGGTGATAAGAAATAATGAAGAAAAAGATAAACTTATATGTTGATGATTTGCGTGCCTGTCCTGAGGGGTTTACGATCTCAAGAACTGTTGAACAGGCAAAATACTATTTTGAAAATTATAATATTGGAATACTTTCCCTTGATCACGACTTAGGCGTTGATGAGCTAGGAAATCTTTTGCCTACAGGATATGATTTAGTTAAATACATATGTGCTCAAGGATTAAGAGCCGATAAAATATACCTACATACTGATAATTCTGTAGGAAGAGAAAATATGTATCATACTTTATTGGGTGCTCAAAGAAGAGGATTCATTGATGATAATATAGAAATTTATAACTATTCAATAACTCAAAATAAATATTCAGACAGGTAATTGAGATGTAATATATGCAAACAAAAATATATTAGAGTAAAATATCGCATTTTTCAGTGCGGTATTTTTTGTTTCACTATTCTACTAAAGCATAAAGATTTAAGGAATGATTTTTTATTTACAAGCATCCTTAGGAATGCTATTTTAATGCAATAAAAAAGGGGGATTATCTATTCCCCACTATAATTATATCATATCAAAAAAATAATTTACAGACTGTTCTTCAGCCTATTTTGCCAGTATACTTAAGAAGAATTTTATCTGATGTCTAGCCACTGTAATAGTCCAATTCTCTTTTTGCTGGGAGATAACAGTGGCTAGACCCTAGATTAGTTCAACTAAGATTCAGATGGAGATCAAACTCTATCTGAATCTTAGTTGAACTTGATGACCCATTTATCCATAACAAGGAGGCATATGTATATGAACATTAACAACTTTGAATGGAAGGCAGAAAATGAATGGCTTAAGTTTGTGCTTAAGGAGGTTCAAAGGCAACTGGAGGAAAAGCTTGATTATAAGGACAGATTTAAAAAGGATGCCCTTGAAACTCAAAAGGAAATGTGGGAGGAGCTTGGCTCTGTATCTGTAATCAATGGTCTTGAACAGATTGTAAGTTTTATGGGCTTCATCGATAGGATGAAATATCAAAAGAGAAACCATGAAATTACAAGAAGGCTTCAGGAAAAATATGAGAGAATGCTTCAGTCACCCTACTTTGGAAGAATTGATTTTCTTGAAAAGGGAGAGGAAAAGGCAGAGAAGTATTATATTGGCATATCAAATCTTATAAATAAGGATTATGATTTTCTAATATATGACTGGAGAGCTCCAGCATCAAGTATGTTTTATGACTATGAAATCGGAAAAGCAGGCTTCAAATGTGCTGAAGGAACTATTGAAGGAGAACTGACCTTAAAGAAACAGTACAAAATCAGCAATGGTAAAATGGAGTATATGTTTGATAGCAACCTTAAGATAGATGATGAAATACTTCAGGAAATCCTAAGCAAAAGCACTGACACCAAGATGAAAGCTATTGTGACAACTATTCAAAGAGAACAAAATAGAGTTATCCGTAATGAAGAATACAAGAACCTGATTGTTCAGGGGCCTGCAGGTAGCGGAAAAACCTCTATTGCGCTTCACAGAATAGCATATCTTTTATATAAGCATAGGGAAAAAATAACGCCTCAAAATATAGTAATATTTTCACCAAACCAGATTTTTAATGATTATATATCAAACGTGCTTCCACAGCTTGGAGAGGACAATATGCTTCAGACTACCTTTAAGGAATATATGCACAAGGCCTTAGGGGATAGATATATTAAGGAAGATTATGCTGACATGATGGAATTTATCCTTACCGAAAAGCAATTATTGGACTATGAAATAAGAATTAAAAATATAAAATACAAATCTTCGCTTGAATTTATAGAAGTACTAAAGAGACATGCAGAGAGTATTGAAAAGGCAGACAGAAACTTTAAGGATATAGTTTTTAGAGATAAATTAATAGTGTCCTCAAAAGAACTTGAAGAGCTGTATTACAAGGATTATATAAAGCTTCCTCTTAAAAGAAGGCTTGATAAGATAAGAGAAAGAATTCTATTTTTACTAAAGCCTTATGAAAAAGAACGCATAAATGAAATTTATGAGGATCTATGGGATACAGGCTATTTTGTAGATGAGAGAGAAGCCAAAGAAAAAGCAATAACTTCAACTCGTGAAGAAACTAAAGATATATATAAGGAAATCAGCAGAATTACAGAATTTGATTTGATTGATATTTATAAGAAGCTCTTTGAAAAATTGGAGTCTGAAATCAAAAACTATACTCTGAAAGGCCTTGAGTTTAAATTGCTAAACTACGAAGACCAGGTGCCACTGCTTTATTTAAAGGGAGTCTTTGGAGATCTTCCTAAAACTACAGATATTAAATATGTAATAATTGACGAGGCTCAGGACTATACACCTCTACAATATGAAATCTTCTATCAACTCTTTAACCACGCTAATATAACAATGCTGGGGGATTTAAATCAATCTATAAATCCATTTATGAATGTTGGGGATTATAAAAACATCGCTCATATATTCCCTCAGGATAATACCTGTATAATTAATCTTACAAAGAGCTACAGATCAACAATGGAAATTACTGAGTTTTCTAGAAGGCTTCTGGGCCATGAAGTTAATGCCGAATATGTAGAAAGAAGTGGAGATAAGCCGACTGTTCTAGGATTTTCTGATGAAAATTCTATTAATGAAAGAATTATAAAAGATATAGAAATATGCAAGGAAAAAGGTTATAAATCCATTGGAATAATAACAAGAACCATAAAGGAAGCAGACAGGGTATACAGCTTTTTAAAGGATAGAACAGAAGTTAAGTCTCTAACTAAAGGTGATGATGAGTATATAAACGGAACTTTAGTTATTCCAGCCTGCCTCGCAAAAGGGTTGGAGTTTGATGTGGTATTTATATATAATGCAGGAGATGAAAATTACAGTTCTGAAGAGGAGAGACTATTGTTTTACACTGCCTGCACGAGAGCCCTTCATAAGTTGAATGTATATTATGCTGGAAGGCTGACACCGCTGATGGAGAAAATAGTTTAGAATTAATAATAAATAAGATATATCAACGGTAGCAGTATTTTAGTTAGATAGGTGTTTGTATTTATAAACGTGGAGCTAGTCATAATCATGATTTAACAATGTTTGATGGACTATCTTTAAGAGTATTTAAATATGAGGAAATTTGGCTGAATAAATTTTTAGCACACCATTTATCAAATAAGCAGAATGATAGGGTATATTTGCTTAGGAAATTGATATCACTAAGATTTTACTTAAAGAAAATTAGTAGCTTTCCAGTTAAAACTGCGGGGCTACTATTTTTTGATATTTTTTAAAAACTATATTGTGTAATTTCAGTTTAAGGTGATTTTACCAAAGTCTGTATTGACAAATATATCATATACTACTATACTTTATACTAGTATAATGAATGGTGGTGATAAAATTGTCTTCAATAAACCTAATAATACTTGGCTATTTGCAGAACAAAGAAAAAAGTGCCTATGAAATGGTTAAGGAATTTGATAAATGGAATCTTACTAAGTGGTTAAAAATCAGTAACCCGTCAATTTATAAAAATATAATTAAATTATGCGATAATGGATATTTAAATTCAAGAACTATTAAAGAAGGTGAAATGCCAGAAAAAACATTATATTCAATGAACGAAAAAGGAAATTTATACTTCAATGAACTAATGGAAGAGAGTTCAAATCATATAGGAAATATTTATTTAGATTTTAATGCGTTTTTAGTTAATATAGAGAATTTACCTGAAGAAAAAAGAAAAGAATACCTTAAAAACTTCAAAAACAAGGCAGAAGAACGTAGAGCGTTTGTGGAGTCAGTTTATAATCACGGAAAACAACATAATGAAAAATCTGGTTCTGAATTTCTTATATTAGATCTATATAATGAATTTTATAACATTTTACAAAAATGGTCCGAAAAAGTTTTTGATTATTATAATTAATAATGTGAAGTCTCTAATAAATCCTTATATTGAGAGACATATTTTTTTATCTTACTACTATATATTATAGTAGTTTATTGTATACCAATTTATATTAATTAGGAAGGAAGAGGTTAATTTGAAAAAAATATTATTTGCTCCTGGAATAGCCTCTATTGAAGCTCTAGGAAGTATAACAAGATTAATTGCCATTGCAGATGAAATAAAAAAAAGACAGAAAGATTACAGCATAATATTTAGAGCTGCAGGAAGAGAAGCAGATTATGCCGCATCCTGTGGATATGAAGTTGTGCAAGGATATAAACCTAAGTTTAATGTGCAAAAGTTAATGCAACAAGGTAGCAATAAGGATATTAAAGGTAATACATCACAACCTAAGTTATCTGTTGACAGTTTATGTGATGTAATAAAACTTAAAGGTCTTATTTCCAAAGAATATGTGCAAAATACCTTTAAAGAAGAAATGGAATTAGTACAAAGTTTTAAGCCAGATCTGATATTTGGGGAATTTGATACAGTCATGCCTATAGTTGCAAAGAAAATGGACATACCATATTTTTGTACAGGCGGTACTCCCAGCAAGAAAGACTTTTCTTACTTTGAATTTACTAATAAAACTACAAACGGATATGCAGAAGAGTATAATGAACTCTTAAAAACTTTAAATTTGACAACTATAGAAAACATATGCGAACTTAATCAAGACTATAACTCTAGCAAAGTTTTTGTTCCAAGCATACCTGAATTGGAGGATTTAAAGGATAGTTCAAAATATATATTCTTGGGCTCAGTAACACCCAAGAATTTTATAAAATCAGATTTTGACTTTGAGAAGAAGCGTCCTCTAATATACGTATATTTAAGTGCTGGGCAAATAACACCAGATGCATATCAAAAGGTGATTTTAGACACATTTTTAGGTTCAGAATTTGATGTTATAGTCACAGCAGGAGGAAACCCTCAGTTTAAAAGCAATGTGAACTCCAATACTAGAAATGTACACTTTATGAACGTGGTTCCATCAGATAAGGTTATAAAAATGACAGATATAGCTATTCATCATGGAGGTCAAAATACTACTGTACAATGCATTGAAAATGAAGTGCCTTCAATTATTTTTCCAGGAAAACATTTTGAACGTTATTTTAATGCTGAAAAGGCTTCCGAAATAGGTTGTGCATTAAATCCAGGCATAAATAATTTTAGTAAGGAATTTCTTTTAAAAACATGTAGAAAAATTATAAAAGACAATGAATTAAAACAAAATCTCAAGGTATATTCAGACAAAATGAAAAGTTATGGCGGTGCGGCTAAAGCTGCTGATTTTATATTAAATTATTAAATTTATTTAAATTTTTAGTTAAGTAATTCTTCGGCTATATTTCGAGAAGTCATAAAAATATCAATATAGCCGCTTTTTAAAACTGCCTTTGTTGCTTCAAGTTTTTCCATGCCAGTGGAAACCGCAATAGTAGTACTTTTAGCAAGTTCATTAAGCGATATGCCAATAGAACGTAAATTCAATTCAGTATCTAAAAATTTACCGTCTTTTGAAATATAAGAAGTGCAGACTGATGCAACAGCGTTTTGAGCAATTAATTTAGTAATGTCATTTTCTGAAAATGCACCACAAAGATAAGAGGTAGAAGATAAATTTATTTCACCGATACCAATAAGTGCAATATTGCATGCCTTGCCTTTTGCAAGTATTTGTAAAATAGAAGGTTCTTTTTTTTATAAGATTACATGTCTCTTGATTTTGTAGAATAATAGGAGCATTAATGAGGTTGTAGTCTCCTCAAGTTTTATGTGCAAAATCCGAAATAGATGAAATAGTACGTCCGCTCATTACTCCTATAATAGAATTATCAGTGAAATATTTATCAAGCTGTTCAGCACAACATTCACCTAATTTACTAATTGCTTCATCTGTAGTTTTGTATGAAAAATTAAGTACGAAAGCTTCTTTTAATGAATATTTTTCTACAAGTTTCTCTTCTAGTTCGAATTCTTGTGAGTAAGGATTATTTATTGTAAATTCAACAATATGATTCTCTAATAAGAAAAAAGATATTGTAGCTCAATATAATGATGAGGAGAAAGCCACAATATTAAGATTTTTAGATGACATGAATTCAGTGACAAAAGATATGTTTTTAGAAATCACGGAAAAATATATTAAAAGTGATGATTAAGTCTAATAAAATATGAGGAGGATTTTATGAGTAATATTATTGTAGTTAGCTATATCTGGGGGATATTTTGGATTTATTGGATATTAGCAGCGATACAAACTAGATCAAATGTAAAAAAAGAATCAAGTGGTCAAAAGAGTATACCAAGAATAGTGCATTTAATGTTTGTAATAATTTCTTATGCTATTACCTTTTTTCAGCTTAAAAATATATTCTTATGGAATAGGATATTGCCTAGTTATGAATATGCTGACTATATAGGTATCGCAATTTTAGTATTCTCTCTTTTATTTGCAATATGGGCTAGAATAATATTAGGTAGAAATTGGAGTGGAGCGATTCAAAAAGTAGAGGGGCAGAGATTGGTTCGTAGTGGACCATATAAATATATAAGGAATCCTATTTATACAGGAATAGTATGTGGCTTTTTTGGAACTTTTATTACACTTGGAAGTTTAGCTTCTATTATGGGATTTTGCATCATTTTAATTATTTATATTATAAAAATAAATAGAGAACAAAGATTTTTAATACTAGAATTTGGTGAAGAATATGAGAAATACATAAAAGAATCATGGGCATTAATTCCTTATATATTCTAAATTTATAATATTTATTACAGTGTGCTTAATTAAGTGAAATTCTTATGGTTAGTAAAGGTGTCGCTAGAGGACTAATAATAAAGTTTAGAGGTGAAATAGGTGCAATATTTTATCTTTTTAATAAAACTAAAGCGATTGATGGTTCAAGTCCTGAGAATATCACAATACTTTTTTAATTGCAGCACTGATAATGGCTTGTGGATTAATTATAGGAGTAATAGCACTTTCATCAAAAAAAGAACAAGTGAACGGCTAGATTAGAATTTATCTATTAGTAAAAATCTTTTTCATGTTTGTATTAAGTTATAGGATTATAAGGTTGTAAATGAATTATCATGTTCATTCACAACCTTTTTTATTTATTTTTAAGGAGAATATTATGATAATTTATATATTTGAAATTTAAGATTGCAAAAGGAAGATAAATTTTTCAAGAAATACTAGGATGGTGATTATTAATGGTTAATAAACTTTTTATTAGTGCAAAGAGGAATTGTTATAAATTTGTTTAATAAATATATATTGAGAGTAATTACATATTAAGGGAGGAAGTTATGGAATATAATGAAGAGAGAGAAAAGTTGAGTTTTTGGAAGAAAATAGTAAGCAGCATTCAAGGGATAAAGCACTATGAGAATGTCTTAAAATATCCTGTTGGAAAGTCTATATTATATTTGCTATTAATATCGTTACTTCTTGGAACTATTGGAGCTATAAGAGTATCTATTGAAGTGAATAATGGCATTTCAAGATTTATAAGCATATATAATGCCAAATGTCCAAACTTTGAAATTAAAAATGGAGAGTTAAGTGTTGATGGCAACATGCCAATAGTTTTATCAAACGATGATTATAATTATATTGTTATAGATACAACTAATAAAACTAGTCCTAGTATCTTAGATTCTCATAGTGAAGGTGTTCTAATACTGAAAGATAAAATAATTCAAAAAAAGAACAAAGTGCAAACTCAAGTAATTGATATAAAATCATTACAAGGACTTTACATTGATAAAAAAATAGTTAACACTTATTTGTATTTTGTAAAAGCTATTATTCCATTCATTTTTATTGGAAATATCTTTGGTTATTTTTTAGGAGGACTCTTAAGTTCTCTATTTCTAGCTTTATTTGCTCTAATAATAAATGGAATTTTCGAAACCAAGTTGAAATATGGACAGCTGTATAGTTTAAGTATTTATGCATTAACTACTCCACTTATAATAAGTACATTATTTGAAATTTTAAATTTAAAGCATTTTAGTTTCTATTGGTTAGTGTATCATATTATAGCTTATGTTTATATTGGCTTTGCACTAAATAAATTAAAAAACTCCTCAAATAATATTGTGGCAAATTATTAATATACTTTGAGTAACAATATCGAGTTCTGTTAGTCTATTCTCGAAGGAACAAATCATATTTTTGCAGGACGTTGAAATTGACTTCTAATCTACTAAAATGTGCCCCTGACATTAATACCTGTCAGGGGTACATTTTATATTAAGAATAAGTAATTTATTTGAAAAAATTGTAGTATTTTAATGAAAAATAATTTTGTTAAAAAGTTTAAATTTTATTATGTTAACCATATATACTATTTAGAAAACAAATTTAAAAAGGAATAAATTAGTTTATCATACAACAAAATATAAAATAAAGGGGAATGATGAGAATGAGAGAAAGAAAGTATGCACATTTAAAAAGAGCAGCTATGCTGCATATGAGAACATTTGTGGATCAATTTGTCAGTATATAAATATGAGAGGAAATGATAAAAATGAGAAAAAGAAAGTATGTTAAATTTAGAGTAGATATGTATGAGGATACAAAATTTAAAATAATAGATTTAAA
>NZ_AUUU01000057.1 GCF_002760435.1 Clostridium sp. LS | reverse complement strand
ATCTTCACCAGAAATAATAAATATTCTTATGCAGAAGGCATTTAAAAATGAGCTGTCAAAGGTTCTTAGTTGTAAGTTGTCTCAATTTAGCTTGTCACGCTGAAAGCGGGAGCATGCTAAATTGAGTGCAACTTGCAACTTAGCACCTTGAGCGATATTTTTATAGTCCTTCGGAACATTGTGACCCTTGAGGTTATAAAATATTTAGTATTTCGGTAAGTTATAACATAAGTTAAGTTTAATCTTGTATATCTAAAAATTTTATGTACCTTTATTTAGTTGAAGATCTTTCGAGGCGCCTGCGTTTTTTGGTTTTCTTTTTCATAACTGAAAAACCAAAGGAACCAATTGGTTTTTTAACTAGTGGAAAGTATTCACCATGACAGTAAGACATCATATTTGCATTTTCAAAATGAATCTTCCCTTTGTCATCAAATAAATCTTCATTAACATGAGAACCAACAACTTCAGCTATGAACATATCATGGGTTCCAAGAGGTATTATGTTTTTTACTTTACATTCAATATTTACTGGGCATTCTTCTATGTAAGGTACTGAAATATTAAGACTATCTTTTAAAGTAAAGTTCATTTCAGCAATTTTATCATTTTTCTTTCCAGTTTTAACACCGCAGTAATCTACCTTCTTTACTAAATCTGAGCTAGGCAAATTTACTACAAACTCCATGGTTTCTTTTATATATTCATAAGATAATCTTTCAGGTCTTATTGAAATATAAAGCATAGGAGGTTTTGTATTAATTGTACCAGTCCATCCAACTGTAAAAACATTGGTTTTAGCTTCTTTATTTTTAGAGGTAATTAAAACCACAGGTACAGGATTTAAAATTACACTTCCTTTGAAATTCCTCTTATTCATTTGATTACTCCTTTAAACAAAGGCATCTTCAAAAATAATTTTATTTGAAGATGCCTAAATAAATTTCTAATTTGTGTCTAAGTAAACTAATTACCTTCTTTTGCCTGAACGGCCGTAATAACTTCTTTTTTTTCTGCGTTTTGAATTAGCTGCCATATTTCTAATTAGTACAAGTAAAGTTATGATAATGGCTATACCTACTATGGTAGCTATATAAATAATTAGGTTATCTTTAATAAGATCACCAAAAGAAATATCTACTGCGCCTGTAACTTCTTCAGAGTGATTTCTTGTGCTGTAAGTTAACTTAACATCTTTCTTGAAAATTAAATTCCATGCACTAGTATCTGTTCCGTTAAAAGTGATTTTAGATTCAGCATCATTAATATCATTTTTATAATAGGTTACATCTTGAGTTAATTTAACTGGTACTGAAATAGTTTTTGTAGGACCAAATACAACAAAAGGTTTATATTTTACTTCAGCATTTCCAACGCTCTCACCGTTAGATTTGTATACTTCTTTAGTTGCAGCATAACTATAATCCATTATAGCATCCATATCGTTAAATTTTGTCATATCTGCATTGTCAATTTGCCTGCTCTTAAAGACAATACCTATGATTTGTCTTCCGTTTCTTTCATAAACAGTAGCGAGACACCCACCTGCTTCATTGGTAGTTCCTGTTTTTCCTGCAATATTACCATTTTTACCAAGAGTTAAATTTCTATTTTCTAAGATAATTCTAGAATTTTTTAAGGTTATGGGAGCTTTTGGAAGTTCCATTGTTTGTCTTTCCCAGTCATTTGCAAAGGCTGCTTTCAAAATTAATGAAAGATCATATGCAGTAGTATAATGATTTGGGTCATGTAATCCATTTGGAGTAATAAAGTTACTGTTATTAGCTCCAAGTTCTTTAGCTTTTTTATTCATCAATTCAGAAAAGGCTTTAGAATCACCTGAGATATTATCTGCAATTACATATGCAGTATCATTTCCTGAAAATAGAAGCAAACCTTTCATTATATCGTCTGCTGATACTTTATCCCCAGGCTGCATAGTATTATGCATGTAATTTAAATTTAAAGAATATTCAGGCTGTTCCTTTGCTGATTTAGTATATTCAAGTTGATCAGTTGGTTGTTTACTTTCAGCTAATAATAAACCAGTTAAAAGTTTAGTTGTACTAGCTGGATATCTTTTGCTATCAGCATCTTTACAATATATTATTTCTCCAGTCTCTAAATCCATGGTTAAAGCTGATTGAGCCACAATGTTCGGTAAAGCTTGTGCAGATGCTTCAGTTTTAGATTTTGTAGTAGAAGTCTCTGCAGAATTTGCTATAGCTAGTGGACTAAATAAAGAAAGAGAAAAAGTTAATGCAAGTGCTTTTAAAATTAATTTTTTTATCAAGTCAAATCTCTCCACTTCTATTTATTTAGGCATATTAAAATTTACTTGCTTTTGGACATGCCTTAGTATATTAAAACATTTTTAGTATAACACTTATGTAACGTTATAACAATAAATGCAATGTTAAAACTTACATGCAATATATGACAATTTGCACTATTTTAACAATTATTTTAATCTTTCAATTATAGATTTTTTTGCATTTAATTCAAATTTATCATCTAATGAATCAAGTTTTACTTCATCACCATATTTTTTTTGCAAGGCTAAAGTTAAAAGTCTGTCTGCAAATTCAGGATTTTTTGAAAGGAATGACCCATGAAAATATGAACCAAAGGTATTTTTATATATACATCCTTCAAAGCTATCTTCACCATTATTTCCATATCCGTGAATGCATTTTCCAAGTGGAGTATGATTATTTATATAGGTTCTTCCTGAGTGATTTTCAAAGCCTACATATGTTTCATTAAATTCTTCATTGTATATTTCTGTATTGCCAATAAATCTGGTATCTCCACCTTCAGTATAAATATCTAAAACACCAAGACCATCAATTTTTTCACCATTTGGCGCTGTATAATATTTACCTAATAATTGATAACCGCCGCATATGGCAAGAAGAACTTTTCCGTCTTCAATGTAACTTGTTAAAGCTTCTTTCTTTATTTCATTTAAATCCTTTGACACTATAGATTGTTCATAATCTTGTCCGCCACCAAAGAAGATTATGTCCACATTTTCTTTATCAATGTTATCGCCTAAAGAAGAATTAATTATATTTACATCTATTCCTCTAAGCGCTGCTCTATGCTTTAAAATAAGTACGTTACCTAAATCACCATAAACATTTAGCAGATCAGGATACAAGTGACAAATTGTTAATTCCATGATTTTCTCCCTCCTAGTATTACCATAACTTTTTAATATAGCCCTTTGAATGAAGATATTTTCTGTAATTAATCATCGCAGTGTAAGTTGCAAGTATGTATACTTTTTTTGAAACAGATTCTTTAATTTTATCTGTCAATTCTTCATAATCTTCTTTTAGAATAAATTTATCAACATTTAAACCAGCAACCTTTAATCTAACTGCCATATCATACATTCTGAGTCCTGAAACAAAAATATCTTCTATTTTAAGAGCAGATATTCTTTCAAAATCTACATCCCATATCCAAGAGACATCACGTCCATCAGCATAATTATCATTTAACATAAATACAGCTGAAAATTCATTTTGGTTAAGTGCAAGGGTATCTAAAGCTTGATTATATCCTGCAGGGTTTTTCACTAATATAATTTGAATATCCTTATTTCCTATAGTTATTTGTTCCTGTCTACCAAAACTTGAACTTTGATTTTGAAGAGAAGTTTGTATTACTGAATCCTCTATACCAAGTTCCTTTGAAATAGCAAAGGCACATAAAGCATTATAAATATTATAGGCACCAGATTGACTTATAAAAACTTCAGTATCATTAATTAACACAGAAGAATTCTCTGGATTTAAATCAAAGATTTTGTTAACGGCGTAATGTAATTCAGAACGCTTGTAACCACAGCTAGGGCAATAATAACTTCCTAAGTGATTATAAGTTACTAAATCATATGAATAAGGTGATTTACAAAACTTACAGAACTTTGCATCTGCATTTAAATCTAAAGAAGTATCTTCTTTGATAGGCGTATTAAAGCCATAATATACAACTTCATTTTTTACATCTAATTTTCCAAGTAAAGATTCATCACCATTTAAAACTAATTTAGTTTCTGGAACCTTTTCTACACCTTCTAATATTTTAACTAAGGTAGTGTAGACTTCTCCATATCGATCCAATTGATCTCTAAATAAATTAGTTACAGTTATTATTTCTGGAGTTAGATGTTCAGTAATAAATTTAACATTAGCTTCATCAACTTCGATTACTGCATAAGGATTTTCTTTCTTTTTGAAAAAAGAATAATTTGAAACAAAACACGCCACAATACCTGGATATAAATTAGCACCAGTACTATTAGTTATAACATTAAAACCATTTTGCTTTAATATGTTATAAATCATACTTGTAGTTGTGGTTTTTCCATTTGTTCCTGTTACTAGAATTACTTTATATCCTTTGCTCACTCTTTTTAAAATAGATTTATCAATTTTTAAGGCTATCTTACCAGGAAAATTACTACCACCTTTTAAAATATGTTTTGAAGCAAAAGCAGTAATTTTTGATAACAATATGCTTACAATAGACTTAATATTAATTTTACTCACCGCCCAATTCTAGTTATATATAAAAATGATTAACATAATAAGATAATATTAAACATTTTTATAGTGCTGATTAAAAAATAATCAAAATAAGTATAGCACAAAAATCTTAAACAACGAAAATATTTTTAATATATCTTCAACAGTAAGTACACATGATGTATATTTGCAATGAATTTAAGAAAAAATGCAAGAAAACCCTTCATAGTTGAGTTTACATAATTGTTTTATTAGTGAATATACCCTATAATTAAAGGTGATAAAGAATTTTACGAGGTGTTATTATGATTAAGGTAACAGTTAACATAAATGGTATGAATTATAATTTAAAGGGAGAAAAAGATGAAAAGTATTTGCTAGGGGTGGCAAATTTTGTTGATACAAGAATTAAAGAAATAATATCTAAAAAAGCAGGGTTTAGTACAACAGCAGCTGCGGTATTAGCAGCTGTAAATATTGCGGATGAACTCTACGAATGTGATTTAGAATTGGACAAAGCTGTAGAAGCTAAAAAAAATATTGAAAATGAAAATACCTCACTAAAGAAGAAGATAGAAGAACTGAACTTAGAGATGAAGAAAGTTATTGATGAAAAATCAAATATCAAAGCTGACTTTGAGAAAAAGGAACAGGAGCTGCATTTGAGATATAAAGATGTAGAAGCAGCTTTTAACTCATTAAACGAGGAAATAAGCAAACTTAAGGCTGAAAACGAAAAAGTTAAGAATGAAAATAAGTTAATCCATGAGGAAGTTAAGAACAATAAAAATGCAAATGAAGCTTTAAATAGGGAAGTTAATGAATCTAGGGAAAAAAATAAGGTCCTATATAAGAAGATAGATGAAGCTAAAAATAGAGAGCATAGATTAAATAAACAAATACAACAATCTAACGAACAGATTAGTAAGTTAACAAATGATATTACGAAGATCAATAAAGAGAAAGATAATATAAATAAAGAGTTAAATGAATTAAATAATAAGAATTTAGAATTAAATAAGGAAGTTGAAAAACTTAACGAGGTTAGAAAAGAATTAAATAATGAAATTTTAGTATTAAAAGAAAAAAATCTAACAGTTGAAACTAATTCTTATGATGTTTTTGAAGATTTCAAAAAAACAAAAGCAGAGCTGGAAGCTGAAATTAGCAGTAAGGAAGCTATTATTAAAGAATATAATATGTGTAAAACAAACTTAGAAAACTTAAGAGTAGAATACTCTAACTGCAGTAAAGAGCTGCAAGAATGCAAGGAAAGCTTAGAAAAACAAGTGAATGATAATAATGAAATCACATCTAAATTTAATGAGGAAAGAGAAGCATTAAATAAGAAGGTTGAAGAATTATTACTAACTAAAGAAGAGCTAAGTAACAAAATTAAGGATTTGATGGCTAGTGAACAAGAACTAAATGATTCTTTACAAATTGAAAAAGAAAATATAGTTGAATTAACAAAGCAGATAGAAATAAGTAATGGGGAAAAAGCTGATCTTAAAAAGGAATTAAATGATTTATTTGAAGAATCAGATAAAGAAATTAACGATTATAAAGAAAAGCTAAATAATACTAATAAAGAGAATGAAAAGTTAGTTAATCAAATTAATTCACTATATGAAGAAAAAGATAATTTAGAAAGTAAAATAAACAAATTAACTGCGGAGCAAGAGAATTTAAATATTGAACTTGATAATGTACGCGATGCTAATGATAGATTATCGCAAGAAATTGAAGAATACGATAGGAAAAAACAAGACCTTGAAGAAATGGTTAATATGTTAACATTAGTTCAAGATAATTTAAATAGGGACAACAATAAGCTTGCAGCTGTTAACAATGAGTTATCAGAGGAAATAGAAAAGTATGGCTTAGAGAAAGCTGAGCTAGAAAATGAAATTAATTTATTAAAAGAAAAACAAAATAATTTAACTAATGAAATAGAGAGTATAAAAGTTGATAATGATAAATTGACAAAAGAAATAGAGACAAGTACTTTAGAGAAAGAAATTTTAGAGGATGAAATTGATAATTTAAAACAAATTCATGATAACTTAAATAGTGAAATAAGTGATATTAGAGATAATAATGTTAGGTTGGAAAAAGAAATAGAAACAATCTTACTAGAAAAGCAAGCTTTACAGGAAGAGATTAATAAGTTAACTGAGGATGAAAACATCTTAAATAATGAAATAAAACATTTGGGAAATATTAATGATCAATTATCTAAGGAAATAGAAAAATGCAATAGAGAAAAGGACGTCTTACGAGAAGAAGTAGAGATTATAAGAAGTAATAACGAAAAAGTTAAAAATGAGGCTAAAGAAGCTTATGAGGCAAGCCAAGATCAGATAAATATTAAAATTAAAGAAATAGAAGAAATTAATCAAACCTTAGAAACTACAGAAGCTGATTTAAGAAGAACTAAGGAAGAATTAGGAAGTAAAGAAAGAGCTGTAGCCAGATTAGAGAAGGAATTAGAGGATAAAGAAGATATTTTCTTAAATCTAAAAAGACAAATAGAAGCTAAAGAAATTGAACTAGATGCAAGTAAGGAAGCTATGAATGAATTAAATGAAAAGATATCAGCATTAGTTAGTGAAAATAGTAAATTTACGCAAGAGTCTAGAACTTTCCAACATAGATTATTTGAATTACAATCTGAGATAATAAACAAGGATATAGAAATTACAAAGCTGAGAAAAGAAGAAAAAATAGGTCCGGTAGTTAAGAAAAGATAAGTGTTGATTTTTGGTGATTTTACAATAGTTTTTACTTAAAGATTATTAAATAAAAGGATAATAAGAAGGTTATAATAAAAACTCAAATAATAGAGATTTTTATTATAACCTTCTTATAAGTGCATAATATAGAAAAACAAAAAACTATTTGATATATAAATTTGACTCATCCATATACAATGGTTAAAATCTAATATGGTATAATAGAATTAATGAGATAAGTTGAACTTAATTATTCATCATTAATAAAATGTGGCGTAGCCACTTTGTTATTACTTGCCACTAAGGAGGAAAATATGAATAAAATTGAATTACTAGCTCCAGCAGGTAGTATGGAAAGTTTAATTGCAGCTATAAACAATGGAGCTGATGCAATATATCTTGGAGGAAATAAGTTTTCAGCTAGAGCTTATGCCTCAAATTTTGATAATGAAACTATGATGAAGGCTGTAGATTATGCCCATAGTTATAATGTAAAAGTTTATGTTACCATGAATACGCTTCTAAAACAAAGTGAACTTAAAGATGCTTTAAAATATGTGGGTTATCTTTATGAAATTGGAGTAGATGCATTAATAATCCAAGATGTTGGATTAGTTAGTTTAATCAGAGATGTATATCCTAAATTTGAATTACATGCATCAACACAAATGACAATTCATAATGCAGAGGGTGCTTTATATTTTAGAGAAAAAGGCCTAGAAAGAATTGTTTTATCTAGGGAGCTCTCTTTAGATGAAATTAAATACATTTCAAAGGATTTGGGCATTGAGACAGAGATATTTGTTCACGGTGCCTTATGTGTATGTTATTCAGGCCAATGTTTAATGAGTTCAATGATTGGTGGAAGAAGCGGAAACAGGGGAAGATGTGCACAGCCTTGTAGAATGCAATATACTTTAATAGGTGAAACCTCAGGAGAAAGAAAAGGGTATTTATTAAGTCCTAAAGATACTTGTCTAATTGAAGATATTGAACCAATTATTAAAAGTGGAACTGCTTCTTTAAAGGTTGAAGGAAGAATGAAAAAGCCAGAGTACGTAGCTGGTGTTACAAGGAATTATAGAAAATCTATTGATAAGGTATTAGTAAATACAAAGTTTGATTTACAGAAGGGAAGAAATGAATTAGCTCAATTGTTCAATAGAGAAGGTTTTGCTAAAGCGTACCTTTATAAAAATACCGGAAAAGATATGATGAGCTATAATTACCCTAAAAATACTGGAGTATTTATTGGGCAGGTTTTAAATAGTGGAGAAATTAAATTAGAAGCAGATGTCGCTTTAGGTGACGGAATAAGATTTGCTGACGATGGTTTCACTTTAAGTAAAATACTAAATAATAACAATGAAGTTAAGGAAGCCTTTAAAGGGGAAACTGTAAAGTTATTTCCTACAGGAGGATATAAAAAGGGATATAGATTATTTAAGATGTCCGATAAAAAGCTTTATGATGAGTTGAATGAAGATTTAAAACCATATAAGAAGAAAATAGGTTTAGTAGGTGAAGTAGAGTTTAAGGCCAACGCTCCACTTTGTATAAAGACTAAATTTAATAAAAAAGAATTTAAAGTTTATGGAGAAACAGTGGAAGAAGCTACTAATAAGCCGTTAACAAGGGAAAGAGTGGAAGAATCCTTAAAGAAATCAGGAGAAATTCCATATAAATTTGATAAAATAGTTTTTGATACTTTTGATGATGGATTTATAAGAATAGCATCGATAAATAATCTACGAAGAGAGCTATTTGAAAAGATTTTAAAAGAAGGAGTAAGCTCATACAGAAGAAAAAGAGTTGAAGAAACTCCTAAAGCAAAAGAACTAAAATCTCAAGAAGATTTAGGATATATTTATAGCTGTATCACAAAAGATCAGTTTAAGGCATTAAGTGAAAATAAAGATGTCAAAAATATAGCACTAGATATATTCTTTAGCAGACAAAAAAATGCTTTGAAGAAAGAAGACTTAAAAAATTTACATGAACAAAGATCAGAAGATAAAAATATTTACTTAAAAGTTCCAAGTATAATTAAGGGTGAATTTAATAATATTATTAAAGTTATAGATGAAATGATGCCTTACATAAATGGAATAATCACATCTAATGCTGGAATAATAAAGCTCTATAAAGATAAACTATTCATAATAGGGGACTATAAACTAAATATATTTAATAAAGAAGCAGCAGAGTTTTATGCTGAAGACATAGATCTGCCTTTTATAAGCTTAGAGTTAAATAGAAAAGAAATAAAAGAAGTAATGAAGAATATGAATTCTAAAATTGGAATTAATATTTATGGTAAGACTGAGCTTATGGTTAGCGAATATTGTCCTATAGGAAGCACTTTTGGAAATAAATCTTCGAAAAAAGAGTGTAATGGGGCGTGTATGAAAGATACTTTTAGATTAAAGGATAGAATGAATGAAAGCTTTAGTCTGCTTGCAGATAATAGCTGCAGGAGCTATATATTAAATTCAATAGCAACAAATCTAATTGATGAAGTGGAGGAGCTTAAATCTTTTGGTATTAACAATTTTAGAATAGATTTTAAGGATGAGAGCTATGAAGAAGTTAATGAGATTTTAAATCAAATTGTTCATGGAAATAAGAATGAGAATAAACAGTATACAAAAGGTCACTATAGACGTGGAGTAGAATAATAGTTCACAATTTACAGTGCACAGTTTACAGTTGAGGAAGAAATTTTTTTAGAATTTGTTCCTAACTGTAAACTGTAAACTGATAACTGTAAACTGAGTTAAGGGTGTGATAAGATGAATGAACGTTCTCTAAGAGTATTAGAGTTTTATAAAATTAAAGAAAAAATAAAGAAGTATGCAAGAACCAATGCTGGGAAAGCAATGGTTGACAAACTTGAGCCATATGATAATATGTATGAAATAAATAATAAATTAGAAGAAACAGATGAGGCTCTTGAAATTTTAATTACAAAGGGGAATCCACCTCTTGAAGGACTTGCTGATATACATGAGGGAATCGAAAGAGCTAAAAAAGGCGGTACTTTA
The DNA here is from genome assembly GCF_002760435.1 of Clostridium sp. LS. Classification (GTDB taxonomy): domain Bacteria; phylum Bacillota; class Clostridia; order Clostridiales; family Clostridiaceae; genus Clostridium. Next base: position 21,318 of record NZ_AUUU01000057.1, on the reverse strand, counting down.
TCTCCAGAACAATTATTAAAGGTTGGAGGTATGCTTAGAGCTGCTAGAACTATGAAGGAATTCTTCAAAAGAGAAGAAGCTGAAAAGGCATATCCAAGACTTGAAGATTTAGCATACATACTAGTTCCAATAAAGGCACTAGAAGCTGAAATAGAAAGAGCAATAGTTTCTGAGGATGAAATTAGCGATAAAGCCAGCCAGACTTTATATAATATAAGAAGAAGTCTTAAAGAAAAGAATTCTTCAGTAAGAGAAAAAATAGGATCTATAGTTAGAAGTAATTCAAAGTATCTGCAGGATGATTTATATACTATGAGAGGCGATAGATATGTAATCCCTGTAAAATCAGAATATAAAAGCCAAGTGCCAGGGCTTGTACATGATCAAAGCTCAACTGGAGCAACATTTTTTATTGAGCCTATGAGCTTGGTAAATTTAAATAATGAAATAAGAGAATTAGTTTTAAAAGAAAAAGCAGAAATAGAAAGAATACTTTCTGAGCTTTCCTTGAAAGTAAAAAATAACTCTGATGAATGTTTAAGCAATTTAAAGGTGCTTGTTGAGTTTGATTTTATATTTGCAAAAGGAAGATATGCCTCTTCATTAAATGCAGTAAAGCCAATAGTTAGAGATGATGGAGTATTTAGTATATTATCTGGAAGACATCCATTAATAGAACCTGACAAGGTTGTACCATCAGATGTATATTTAGGTGAAGAATTTCAAACTTTAATGATTACAGGGCCAAATACTGGAGGTAAGACTGTTACTATAAAGACCGTTGGTTTACTTCATATTATGGGCTTAAGTGGACTTTTAATACCCGCTAAGGACAATTCATCTATAGCTTTATTCACTGAAATATTTGCAGATATTGGTGATGAACAAAGTATTGAACAAAGCTTATCAACATTTTCTTCTCATATGACTAATATAGTTAATATTATGAAGCATGTAGATGATAAATCATTAGCATTATTCGACGAACTTGGAGCAGGTACAGATCCAGCAGAAGGAGCTGCCCTTGCAGTATCAATACTAGAAACCTTAAGAAATAGAGGGGCAAAATTAATTGCAACTACTCACTATAGTGAATTAAAGGCATATGCTTTAAAGACAGAAGGTGTCGAAAATGCATCTGTAGAATTTGATATAGAAACTTTAAAACCAACATATAGATTACTAATAGGAGTACCGGGTAAATCTAATGCCTTTGAAATTTCCAAAAGGCTAGGCCTGGTTGAAGGCGTAATAAAGAGAGCTAAAGAATATATGTCTGAAGAAAATCTTCAGTTTGAAAATTTAATTAGGGATCTCCAAGAAAAAAGTATAATAGCTAAAAAAGAAGCTAGGGAAGCTAAGATGCTTAGAGATCAAGCAGAAGAACTTAAAAGAAAATATGAAGAAAAGCTTGAAAAATTAGAACAAACTAGAGAAAAAGCTTATATGGACGCTAGGCGTGAAGCAAAGGAAATAATTGCAAATGCTAAAGATGAAGCAGATGATATTCTTAAAGCTATGAGAGAGCTTGAAAAGCTGGGAATAGGAAGCGGCGGAAGACAAAGGCTTGAAGAAGAGCGTAAGAAGCTTAAGGAAAGCTTGGAAGAAAAGGAAAAGGGAATTCATAAAATGAAAGAAAATGAAGGAGAAGTAATTACTAAGGTCACCCTTGGAATGGAAGCCTTTTTACCTTCATTAAATCAAAAAGTAATTATAACATCTATGCCGGATAACAAGGGAGAAGTTCAAGTTGAAGCTGGCATAATGAAAATAAATGTTAAACTTAAGGACCTTAGAAAAACTCAAGAGACAAGAGAAGAAAAAGTAAGAAGAAAGAGAGAAGTAAAGCTTAACTTAAGTAGTGTAGAAACTAGGGTGGATTTAAGAGGTATGGATGCAGAAGAAGCCTGCTATAAAGCTGATAAATACCTAGATGATGCCTATAGAGCTAACCTAGGAGAAGTGACGATAGTTCATGGTAAAGGTACAGGGGTACTACGTAAAGCAATAAATGATATGCTTAAGAGACATCCCCATGTAAAATCATATAGATTGGGAGCTTATGGTGAAGGTGGCGATGGAGTCACTATGGTTGAATTGAAAGCGTAATACAGTTTACAGTTAACAAGTAACAGTTATCAGTTGAGGATGAAATTACAAAGTAATTTCTATAATTAATTTTACAAATTCCGTAGGAATTTGATCCTTAACTGTAAACTGACAACTGTAAACTGTTAACTGGAGAAAGGGGTGATAATATGTACATAATAAGTGCATGCTTATGTGGAGTTAATTGTAAATACAATGGCAAAAATAATATAAATGAAAGATGCATGAAGTTATTTAGAGAAGGAAAAGCTGTTTTAGTATGTCCGGAGCAGTTAGGCGGCTTACCAACACCTAGAAATCCAGTTGAGCTAAATAATACAGCAAATGAAGTGATTGAAGGTAATGGAAAGGCATTAAGTAATATAGGCGAAGATGTTACTGAGAAATTCCTAAATGGAGCTTATGAAACGTTAAAAATTGCTAAAGAACTTGGTGCAGCTAAGGCCATATTAAAAGAAGGAAGTCCCTCATGTGGAGCTAATTACGTATATGATGGTACTTTTTCAGGAAACAAAATTAAAGGTAAAGGAATAACAGTGCAATTATTAGAAAATGAAGGTATAACTGTATTTTCAGATGAAGACTTAGAGGTAAATAATGATAAATTAGTATACCTTAGTGAGTTTGATAGAGAAAAGGCTAAAAAGAGAAGACTCTTTGAGCAAGGAGAAGAAGAGGAATACGAAGAAGAGTATTTTGATTTAACTGAGAACCTAACTGATATGTCAGAATTACCTCCAAGTGTTGAAGAAAATGTGAAAAAACTTATGATTTCATTGGCACGTGATTTAATGGGTTTTGAAGATATAGATGAAATTGCTGAAGCCACTGGATTGAGTATCGAGGAAGTAGAAGAAATACTCGATGAGGAATAGAGTGTAATTAAATTATGGTAATAATTCTAATATTATTCTAATGGCATTTTAATCTAATTTTAATGTTTAAATGCAACAATAGCATTGTAGGAAGATTGAGTATTTTAAATACGGAAAAATATTCTTCATCATCAAATATTTTTCCGGAGCTTAAGATTTCTGGAGTCGTCGTCAGAAATTTAATATTAAATCTTTTTACGGTTTTTATTCATATTTACAAAAGGAGTTGTACTTAAAAGCAACTCTTTTTTGTTATAAAAAAATATTATCTAAAGTTTTGTTTACAACAAATACATGTAAAATAAAGCTACATGTGTGCATACTATTGAATTACAAAATGCTGTATAATATTTTATTATTAGCTGAAGCTTATTAATAATAATAAAATAATTTTAAGATGGGAGCTTACAGATTTGAATAATTTTAAAATTCTATTAGTGGAAGACGAAAAACAGATGGCTATGTTTATCGAAATGGAACTTACTCATGAAGGATATAAGGTTGATATAGTTTATGATGGAAGAGACGTTATAGAAAAAGTTAAAGATGTTGAGTATAATTTAATACTTCTTGATATTATGATACCAAATTTAAATGGAATTGAAGTATGTAGGAGAATTAGAAAATTCTCTAATGTGCCAATAATAATGCTGACAGCTAAGGGAGATGTATCAGATAAAGTCATAGGTCTTGACGCTGGAGCAAATGATTATTTAACTAAGCCATTCGCAATTGAGGAGCTGCTTGCGAGAATCCGAGTATATACAAGAGAGAATGTATTGGAAAATGAAAGCAGTGAAATTAGGGTAAAGGATATAATTATGGATGATAAAACACATCAGGTATGGAGAGCTGGAGTGGAAATTGAATTAACCAAGAAAGAGTATGATCTTTTAAAAATGCTATTAGTTAATAAGAATATTGTGCTTACAAGAGATCAATTAATCGAATCTGTATGGGGGTATGAGTATTATGGAGATACTAATGTAGTAGATGTTTTTATAAGATATCTAAGAAGTAAAATTGATGACAATTTCGAGGAGAAAATTATAACTACTGTAAGAGGGGTAGGATACGTCATTAAAGGAGAATAAAATATGAATTTTAGAATTCTTAATAATGCAAGGATTTCAATAAAGCTGACAATAATTTATGCTTTTATGTTCTCATTAATTTTGTTTTTAATAAATGCTGCAGTTTTGTTTGGAATAGAACATTATTTATATCGTGAAGCAGATAGGGATATTGAAGATACAAAAGGTATAATATTAAATATGTTCATTTCTCCAAATGTGCAGCTAAATTTAGCTGACAAAGAAGTTTTTTCTAATTTAGCAGCTACAGATGATATCTATATTAGAATTGTAAAAGAAAATGGAGAGTTAATAAAAGCTTCTGATGATTTTCCATTTGATATAAGTAAGCTTAACTCTAGTATAAAATATACAGGAGATAAAGAAAAACATTTAGAAGATAAAGGCAGACATTTAGAATATAAAAGCATTGAATATAATAGCCAAGAATATGGATTAATATATTTTCAAATAGTAAAAGACATGGAAAGTGAATATAATTTCATGAAAATAGCATTTGTCTTAATGGCAGCTGCTGATTCCATAGGGATTATTGCTTCCATTGCAGTAGGATATATAGTGAGTAAGAAAATGCTGAAACCAATTGATTACATAACTAAAACTGCTGACAATATAAGTATAAATAATCTAAAAGAAAGAATAGATATAACAGGTGCTGATGATGAATTAAAAAGACTTGCAGATACTTTTAATAAAATGATAGACAGACTTCAAAGCTCCTTTAATAGACAGGCACAATTTGTTTCAGATGCATCCCATGAACTTAGAACTCCGATTGCTGTTGTGAAAGGATATGCTAACCTGCTAGATAGATGGGGAAAGAATGACAAAGATGCATTAGAAAAATCTATATATGCAATTAAATTAGAAGCTGATAATATGGCAAACTTAGTTGAAAAATTATTATTTCTAGCCAAAGGTGACAACGGAACCCAAGTAATAGAAAAAACAGAATTTTATATTAATAACCTAGTTGATGAAGTAATCGTCGAAAGTAATGTTATAGATGATAAACATGATATATCTAGTCAAAGAAATGATAGTGGAAAAATTATAGCAGACTATGAGATGATAAAGCAGATGCTTAGGATATTTATCAGTAATAGTATTAAATTCACTCCCGAAGGTGGAAAAATAGAGATTAATTCAGAAATATATAAAGAATTTATAAAAATAATTGTTAGTGATACTGGGATTGGAATTCCTAAAGATGAAATTGATAATATTTTTGAGAGGTTTTATATTGTAGATAAATCAAGATCTAAAGAAAAAGCTGGTTCTGGGCTTGGGTTATCTATTGCTAAATGGATTGTCGATATCCATCAAGGAACTATAGATGTAGAAAGTGAAGAGGGAAAGGGAACGAGTATAATTGTTAAGTTATACTTTAATAAGCATTCTAATTAAATTAATATCTAACATTAATTTATTATCAAGTATTTACGCGATAGCTTAGGATATTAACATATCTTAGGCTGTTTTTTTCATGTATTAGTATAAAAAGGTGCTATACGAGTAGAAAGTAAAAAATTTCATATGATAATTTAAGGGGTTTTTAATGTGATTTTAATCTATTGGGTTCATAATGACGAAGCAAGGTGATTGGTATTAAAAATTATTAAGCTTTAATGCTTTGCCTTAATACATTATTGGAAGGATAGATGAAAATGAACATGAATATGGAACTTTTTAGAGTAATAAATGATTTAGCAAATAAAAGTGCAGTTTTAGATAAGATTATGATTTTCTTTTCAGAAGATGTGCCTTATATATTTATGGCTATTATTGCAATAGTATTTATTTTAGGAATGACAAAAAAGAATTGCAGTTACAGGAAAGTTGCTGTTAATACTTTTATTATAACAGTTGTCAATTTAATTTTGAGCTTTATTATTGGAGGGGTATATTACGTAGACAGGCCTTTCGTTCATAATAAAGTAAATCTGCTGTTTCCTCATGTACAAGATGCCTCATTTCCAAGTGATCATGCGACAGGAACTATGAGTATAGCCCTAGGAATTAAAAAGTATAATAAGATACTTAGTACAATATTAACTATAACATCAATAATTGTAGGGTTCTCAAGGGTATACGTTGGGCACCACTATCCTATGGATGTTATTGGAGCATATATAATGGTTTGGACAACAAGTTATATTTATAATTTGAAATTAAGAAGTAAGGTAGATTATTTATATGAAGTAATTGAGAATAAATTTGCAGCTAAGTTTGAACTTGAAAAATTATTTAACTAAATTGTTTTAGAGAATACTACATAAAATTTATGTGTATTCTCATTTCTATATATAAGCTAAATAAACTAGTACAGGCAATTGTAATTTCAATTTATGTACTAGTTATTTTAAATTATTTATTCAACACTGTTGCGACATCTCTTTTTGATTAACTTCGGGATATGCATTTCTTGGGACAAGCATATTGGCAAGCTCCACAGTCCACGCATGCAGATTCTTTGATTAATCTTTTTCTATCTTCTTTTTGTGCTATACACCCAACAATATAGACTTTTTGGCAAGTTCCACAACCAACACAATCTGATTTATTAATTCTTCTAGGCATAATTTTTTCCTTTAATTAAAGTGTTTGCTTACAAGAGTTAACTGTAACTTCTAATACTCTTGTTAGGAATGAGTATTTTTCTCTCATCATCTTAAAGTGATCTCCATCTCTTAAAAATTTAGCAGTTCCTTCAAGTAAAAATCCAGTTCCCATATAGTTATAACCCATTACTTCTTTACTACACTAAAAAAATCAGGTATCGTGAAGTCAATTCCAGGTGTAAATGGAGGATATGAGTTAGCTCTTTCTCCAGAAAATATAACATTTTGGAATATTGTTGAGGTAGTAGAAGGAAACTCACCATTATTTCAGTGTGCAGAGATTAGGCAGAAGGAACTGTTGTTAGATAAAGATAACTTGCCTGATACACATACAAAGTGTCCTTGTCTAATAAAAGTTGTTATGTTAGAAGCAGAAGATCAGATGAGACAGTATCTAAACAATAAGACATTAGCATGGCTGCATGATCAGTTAAAGAATAAAATTCCTGAAGAGCATAGAAAAGCAACTATTAAATGGTTTAATAATACTAAATCAAAGTAAGCTTACGATTGAAATTATTTATAAAAGTGTTATAATAAGTTTGAAAATAAATAGAAAAATTTATTTCTTTGTCGCCGGATAAAGAAAATTATAAGCGTTTAAATATCACGCCGCAGGCCTTTGAAAGTGTGATGTTTAGACGCTTTTGTTTTAGGAGGATTGTTATGTTAGAAGAAAATAATTTAGTAACTATTAAACACTATAATTCATTGTGTGAAGAAGCAAAGTATATTAGAACAGAAGTATTCATGAAAGAACAAGGTTTCAAAGATGAATTTGATGAATGGGATAATAAGGTACCTCATGTAGTATTATTTATAGATGGAAAAGCAGCAGGTACTGGAAGGTTATTGCCTGGAGAAAATAATAGTATCTTTATTATAGGTAGAGTAGCAGTATTAGAGAAATATAGAAAGCTGCATCTTGGAAGTAAAATTATAAGTGAGTTAGAGAATATAGCTAAAACATTAGGGGGAATAACTATCGAATTATCAGCCCAATGCAAAGCGCAAGGCTTTTATGAAAAATTAGGATATGTTGCAAGTGGAGAAATATATTTAGATGAACTCTGTGAACATATTCACATGGAAAAGCAACTATAATGTGAGGAGATTGATCATGCCACTTAATTATATTATACCAATTATTATAATTATTGCATCCAATATTGTTTATCATCTAAGCCAAATAAGATTATAACGGATATCCATAAATTAAATTGGACCAATTATATTCTTGGGCTAGCAATTGTAGAAGTTGAAATAGGGTATCTTTATATGTATAGAGTAGGCTGGAACATTAGTAAAGGCTCACTCATTGCCAATGTCTCATTGGTGATGCTATTAATTATTATCGGCGTTTTATTTTATAAAGAACACATTGGTTTATATAAAATAGTAGGTATTGTATGTTGTATAGTAGGATTAATTTTTGTTAATTTAAAATAATGTTTATATATATGCTATAAGAGGAGATATTATTATTTGATTCGAAGTATCCTTAGATTACTAAGTAACAGGAGATGTAATATAAAAGAATAGTCTGCTGGTTCTAAATAAAATCAGCAGGCTATTTTTGAATTTGGCTCTAAGGTCTTATTGATTGTGGAAATCTAAAAACATTTTCAGGGTCATAGAGCATCTTTATCTTTCTAAGGATATCATAATTTTCACCATAGTATTCATATCCATAATGTTCAAGCTGAGAATAAGGGAAGTTAACATAAGAACCATTTGTCAGAGGCTCCACATAGTTGAAAACTCGTGACACCCAGTTTGTAAATAGATTAGCATTATCATTTTCTTTCCAATCTGCTGTTATACCAATAATATAACTAGCGTCTCTATAGAAATAAGCGGAATAATCACTAGAGAAATCTTTTATCTTACCGCCCAAAGAATAAAGTCTTATAGAACAATTATCTCCAGGACTGCAGTCCACATAATTAATTAAGTTTCTGATGTCTGTTTTAGCAAGAGGACAATAAACAAATCTTCCAGTAGACTTAAATCTATAAGGAGGCCCATAAAAAGCACCAATGGCTTGAATGGCATCAATATAAGGCACATATTCTATTAAAGAGTCATCTAGTAAACCTGGAAGTAATAGAAATTCTTTTAAAATCTTTTCAGCTTCAGGCTTAGTTCCATAGAAAAATCCATTTAAATATATACCATTTTTATTTAGGCCTGCAAAACAACTAATCCTTCTATCAGCAGTTTTTAACCAACATTGCCATAGATTAATAAACTTTTCTCTGGAAAGTTTATTCCATTTGAGCTGTATAAGAGTAATATAATTTACTTTATGAAGCATAAAAGTATAGCTGGTAGCCACTCCAAAGTTTCCTCCGCCTGCACCTCGACAGGCCCAGAACAAGTCACGATTTATATAGTTATTAGCAGTTATCAGATTACCCTCAGCATTAATCAATTGCAGATCTATAAGATTGTCCGATACTAAGCCAAAGTTTCTACAGGATAAACCTATTCCTCCACCTAGTACCAATCCGGAAATTCCAACTGTAGGACATGTTCCACCATCAAAGGCATATCCCTTTTCCGAAGTTATTGAGTATATATTTCCTAGTCGTGCTCCAGCTTGAATTTTTACAGTATTATTTTCGGTATTGACCTCAATCTTGTTCATAAGGGTTGTATCGATTACTACTACGTCATTAGCTGTTGAATAGCCTTCATAATTATGCTTTCCTGTGCGAATACGAAGTCCTACATGGTGTTTTTTGCACCATTTAATAGCATTGGATACATCCGTTGGTGTATAACAATAAACGATGGCTAATGGGAATTTGTTAATTGATAGATTATATTCAAGTCTTAAAGTGGGATATAATCTATCTGAGGGGGTTATTACTCTACCTGTTAATCCATTTAGACTCATTTTCTTCCTCCATTGTTAAAACGTATTTTTCTTTATGTTATGCTGCTAATACGATAGAAGTGATACGTAAAACTCGAAAGATACTAGTTATTATTCTTATTTTGAGTAATATGTACATAACAGCCCAAAGCTAAAATACTGTATCATATACTAAATAATTTAAAGTCTTATTATAATAAAATAAGCTTTGAAATTTTGTTTAAATTAAATTGTATTATAATTTTTATATTAATTATAAGGTTCAGATTTTTGGAGGGTAAAATGAGGAGTGGGGTAGTACGGCATTAAAATTTAAAAGAAAATGGGAAGCTTTTGCTAAGTATTTTTGAGCATTTAAAAGCAATCCCATTTTTTTATAGAAAAAGTATGATGTAAGCAAATTGTATACACTAATATAAAATATATTGATTTAGCAAAGAACAATGATTTTATATGGAGTGGTTTGCGCAGGTATACTCTTAGTTGTAGGACCATAGACAACAATTAGGTTTCTATTCCCTGGATATCTATTAAAGGTCTGATCGTTTGTGAGAATTATCTCAGTAGATTCGGCTATATTTAGCTTTAAATTTCCATCGCTACTTATAAGTTGATAGTCAAAATAGTCTACAGTAACATTTTGATTTTCCGTGTTTTTGGACATAACAATTGCAGGATATTGCGGAGGATAAATAAGAAGAGCAGGTGCGTTTGCATCAAAAAATCCAGTTACCTCGTCTCCAGCCACTACCATTTCATGATCTACAAAATAAGTTCCGGGGGATATCACAAAATTTACTGGCCCCCTGTCGATGCTTTCGAGTGACATTAATTTATAGCAGCCTGCTGATTCATCATCTTGAGTTGGATAAAAATCTTCAATCATTGTAATGGTACCACTAATGGCTGCAAAACTTTGTGTTGTATTTCTCCAATTTGTATTAAAAGAGGGGTGAGCTACTTGATTCATGTAGTAAGGACAACAAGGAAATTGTTTATTATACATTTATTGGATGCTCCTTTATTTTGATGTAGTTATAAGTCTCATTATAATAGTATATTAGCGACGTTGAGAAGTGTTACTTAGTGCCAAGTAGATATATACACAAAGAGTAAACTTAAGTTCTAAAATAATATTGGGTATAAGAATATAATGAGTTTTAATCTTTGTTCTTATTAGGCATGGATCTTTATGCAAAATTAATTTTTAATAATTAGATATTGGAAAAGTAGTAATAGATGAAAATGCTATGAATTTATCAATCAGAACAGTCTTTAAGATAACTAAACTCACTTTATTATTATACAAAAAAACCTATATGGATGGGCTTTCTTTTATAAATGACCATCATATAGGTTCCATTAGTTCGTAAGATTCTTTTAAATTAAAGCTGACTCACTTTTGTTGGTTAAGCCTCTCTTTGCAAATCAAATATTTGGAGGCTTACTTGAAAAATTCTGACTGCATTATAGTATTTAAATGATCAACTTTAGAAGTTCTAAACAAAGCAACACTGCCACCAAATTGAGTATTTATATAATTAAGAACATATGAATTAGGATCGCTTTGTTCATTTAATAATTTTTTAATTTAATTTCATTAAAGTATGTTTTATACTCATCTTTTTTTATTTTATCCGTATTATATTGTCCACTTAACAAAGGTGAATATGCTATGAGTGTTAAATCTTTATGATAATTTATATAACTTTCTAGCTCTCTGTTAGCTGGTACTTGCGGAAAAAAATCTGAATCTATTGTAGGTGATAAATAACTAAATCTCTGCTGTACAGCACAAAAAAATTTATAGTTATTTTTCAAGCATATATTTCGGGCACTTTCTATGCGCCATGTTCTAAAATTACTACAACCAATTTCTTTTATTAAACCTTTATTTATAAGTTCACTTAATGTACCAAGAGTTTCTTCCTGTGGTGTATTAAAATCATCAACATGTAAATATAATAAATCAATACAGTCTACATTCAAGTTATTTAAAGATTTATTAACACTTTCGATGATAACAGAACTACTTAATCCCTGCATATCTGAAAAATCTCTTTTCCCAGCCTCTTTTGGCAAAGCACCAAGTTTTGTTGCAATAAAAAGATCTTTATTTTTACCATTTCTTTTTATCCACTTACCTATTGTTTGTTCACTTTCACTTCCATCTCCGCCATTCCACGCTGCATAATTGTTTGCTGTATCTATTAAATTCCCTCCATTTAAAACATAATTGTCCATTAGTTTAAAGGCAGTATCCTCACTAATAGTCGTACCAAAATTTATGGTGCCTAGACCTATAACAGATGCATTAATACTTGATTTTCCAAGTTGAATTTTTTTCATTTTATAGTACCTCCAATATAATAATAGTAATTTATAATCAGTTGAAGAATTTTGCAAATGTTGAATCATCTAATTTTTTAACAGTTAGGTTTTTATATTTTCTTCCACGGATAGATAATGATTTTGCATCATATAAAACAAAATGTATCAATTTTTGGAAATGATTAAAGCTTATTCTAATTTTAGCTTTAATATTTTTAGTTAGCTAACTAATTTATATTTAGTATAAGGTAATAATAAGAATATTGAAATTAGGCACTTTTTTGTGGTATAGTTACTAAAAAGTAATTTAGAAGGTGATCTATGTGATAGTTAATGATTGGGAAAAAGGATGTCCACTACTATTAACTCAAAGAATAATATTAGGTAAGTGGAAACTTTCAATAATATGGTTTTTAGCTCACAATAAAGTAATGAGATTTTCAGAGTTAAAAAGAGCATTTAACGATTCTGTTCTTACTCAAAAAATGCTAACTCAGTTCATCTTCAGATGTCTTTACTTTCGCGTTGTCCTTTATGTAGATAGAAATGATGACGGAAGTGGAACTTTAGAAAGATATAAGAAAAAGACCTTCAATTGGTATAAAGAAGTAATTGCTACAAATGGAGTTAGCTTAAAAAAATAATCTAAGGATTTTGACTCTTTATAAATTAAAGCAATAGTTGAAAGTATTGACTATTGCTCTAATTATTTTCAGTAGTAATTAATAATCTATTGTTATCTTGTAGGGAACTTTTTAATATAAATAACATCTTTACGCTACTTTATTATCTTGGTTCCGGTACTATTATTGCTTCTAAAGCTGGAGTTTTTCCGACTAAGCCAATTGCATAAACTGTGTAGTGATTGTTGGGGCTTAAGCTAATATTTGGAACTGTTAATACTACATTATCAGTGCCAGTAGGGCTGACATTTAAGGTATATGTTCCTGCAGGAACACAAACGTATTTTGTAATGTTTTTATATGCAACATTATTAAATACCATTGTACCATCAGATAATTTTATATCAACTGCTGGCGCATTTGGAGAAAGATGAATAAATCTTACACAAGGTCCGCCAGAATTTGGAGCAGTCATTGGTTCGGGTATTGGAAACAAACTTATGTCTGGAAGAGTTCCTATAGCAGCAACATTAAATGCAGTATTTTCATGAATAGTTACATTTGTATTTATAACAGGGTTTGTCATTTGTCCTGAAGGATAGACCTTAATATTGTAGTTACCAGGAGGGACAGCCAGATATTTGGATAATTCCTTATAAGCAAGACCTTTTATGATAAGATTTCCATTGGCATAAATATCCACAGGTGGTGAATTAGGAGATAGATGGAATACGCTAATATAGGAATTCATTTGCATAGACCTGTAAGAATAATCCGTCATTTTATCATATTGAGAATAGAACATTTACGTTCCCCTCCATATTATTAATCAATATTTATAATATGAAATAAACATTAAAGTGTTCAGATTAGTTTTGATATAATACTAAATTGTATCTAGCCAAAAGTTAATTTTATGGAGAAATTATTAATTTTTTCTCTCGTCTTTATAAATGTTAAGTAAATTTTCAATCCGCGTTATAAGCTCCAATCGAACGTTCTCAGGTTCCAGGCATTCACACTTGTCGCCTAAGCGAAGTATCATACCATATGAATAATCATCTTCTGTAAATGGAAAAGAGGCTATAAATTTACCATTTACAGAGGGCATTATATTCTCTTCACCACAGAACTCTGATATCATATCTTTTAGTGATTCATCAATGAGAAGTTTGACTAAGATACGTTTTTTCTTTATATTAGGAGATATCTCCAGAGCTTTATAATCAAAATTTCTGGCAACAAAGATATCTTCTAAAATTTCAAGTGATGCTATACGAGAAACCTTAAAAGTACGAAAATCCTTTCTTGCAGTACAATAGCCTTGTAAATACCAGCTTGAATCCTTTAGTACTAATCTATAAGGTTCAACTTTTCTTTCGCTCTTTTTTCCATTCTGAGCAGAATATTTAAAAGCTATTAATCTATTTTCATAAAGAGCAGTTTTAATTTCATCGAGATTTACTTTAAGCTTTCTATTTCCTATCCAAGGGGCATGATCAACAACAATTTGATTTGATCTTAATTCAATATTTGTAATCTGATCATGAGGGATCAAACCTTTGATTTTTGCTTTAGTATTAAGAATTTCTTCACTTGTCATGGTAGAATGCAAGCTTCCGAGGCCTATCAATAGAGAAGTAACATCAGAAATAGTAAAAAGTTTCTTTTCAACCTTAAACTCTTCCATGATACCGATACCCCCATTAACACCGGGGGAGGTAACAATAGGAATACCAGCTAAGTTTATTGTTTCTATATCTCTATATATTGTCCTAGGCGTTACTTCAAACATTTCAGCAAGCTTAGTGGCACTAATTTTTTCACGTTCTAGAAGTAACATAATAATGGATATTATTCTATCTATTTTCATTTGTATCACCTGCAATTTTTATTTTTATTGTACCATATAACTATGACATATTGTTGTCAAGGTTATTAGAATATAATAAAGAAGTGTTGTGAGACAAATAAATTTATAGAGGAGAATGAAAATGGATTTTTTAAAAGAATTTGAGAAAACTATGGAAAACACTGCAACATTTGCATTAGCAACTTCAGTGAAGGATATACCAAATGTTAGGATTATAACTTTTTATTATGATAATCAAAACAACAATGTTATTTATTTTCCAACATTTAAACAATCGCCAAAAACAATGGAAATTTCACAGAATAATAAAGTAGCATTTACAACTATTCCAGATGGAACTGTTGGGATAGTAAGAGTTAAAAATGCAACAATCAAAAAAAGTGATTTAACTGTTTATGATATAAAAGATGGAATAACTAAAAAGTATCCAAATTTTGCAACAACAGTTGAAAAGGCAGGAGCAATGATGGAAGTTTATGAAGTACATTTTGAAGAAGCTGAGATTACAGTAAACTATGGTAATGTTGGTAAGTTGACTTTTTAATGTAATTTATGAAAAACATTCATATGGTGTTTAGAATTGAATTAAACACTACATAAGTAAACTATTTAAATGGAGAAAAAGATATCTCTCCAGTACCGACCATTGCTATAGTATCTCCTTCTTGAATAGGGCCAAGTTTTACTATTTCATTTGGATTCCTAAATCTTAAAAATGTATTTAGATTACCACTAGAATCAATTACTGCTACACTAAGAGGCTTATCAGGAGTTGTCAGTTTTGCTGTAATATATTGCCCAGTATATTGAGTGACATTATAGATACCTTGTGTATAAGTAGTCGCAATAGGAACTGGTTGCGCTTGTGGAATTTTAGGAAATATAAAAAGAGATATTAGAAGAAATATTGAAAATTTTTTTATTTTCATAACAGCACCTCCATTTTATTAGGATTTTGATTTTACTAATTCTTAGTGATCTTTAGCCACACTTTATAATTACCAAGGTGTGGCTATTTCTATATAAGAAATTTAGATTACTCCCAATCTACAATATTATCAAAACCACCCATTTCATTTAGTGCCCATTCAACAGCCTCTCTGCTGCTGCCAAATTCTTCATTAGTACTACTTACATATGAATAACCCTCTTTGTCATCTACAGATTGAATAAATAATTCTTTTACTCCATCAGTCATGCTTATTTCGCCATTTGCTTCAAGAGTGTCTATTAATTCCTTTGGTATTGTTAAATTTGCTTCCATGTGATAACCACCTTCCTATAATATATTTATAAAATTATAATTCTACAAATCTCATTCTTTTATAACTTATTTTATATATTTTGTACCAAATAACGATAATATATAATTAGTTTTTTCCTATGCAAAATTTTAAAAGAACACGAGTAAGGAGAGAGGTTGGCAACAAAGTCAATGTGAAAAAAATTGTAAATTTTTCACATTGACTTTTATTGGTTTCTCAAATAACATAAATGTATAAATATAGTATACTATCATATTTTTTCAATTTGATTAATAGAATTCTATAAAATAAATTACTTCAGTAATAATAATTAAAGGATGGTGTTATTTATGTACGAGTTTTTAGCAATTTTAGGATTTCTTCTTTTTATTTTCGTAATCATAGGTATTGGTTTGTATATTGTTTATGCGTATTCTTTGTATAAAATGGCTGTAAAACAAGGTTTAGAAAACCCTTGGATCGCTTGGATACCTATAGCTCAAAACTACACTTTAGGTAAATTAATCAAAACTTTAAAGGTTTTTGATATTGAAATTCCAAGGATTGAAATTTTTCTTCCAGTTGCTTCGCTTGTTGTTTGTGTATTTAATAGAATAGAAATATTAGGTGCCCTACTATCATTGGCTAACTATATTCTTGTCTTGTTTGCCTTAAATAAATTATATAAAATGTACAAGCCAGAAAATGCTACATTATATACAGTTTTGAGTATATTTGGAATTACTGTACCATTTATTTTTTTAACTATTAAAGATTTAGAACCTGTTATAGAATCATAAAATAGTGAGTATTTATAGTCAATTAGGAGTAAGCGTAAAGAAGCAGTCCTGGCTATTATATTTACAATAAGGAACGATCAAAAAAATTATAGTTTATGTACTTACTTGAATAGTAATAAAAATAATATTAATTTAGAATAATGCTTCATATTGAATTATAAAATCTTCAGAATTTATTAATTCAATATGAAGCTTTTATTATTGAAGATTACAAGCATCTTGAGGAGACTTGTGCAATAATTATTTACTCATTATTGCAGAGAAAGGTAGGAATGAGAATATCTCGAATTAATACATTTGTAATAAAGTTGTGATAAAACTGTTAAATTGCTGTTGTAATATTATATTAGCAAGAAGCTCACATAATATATTGCAATGGAGGAATTAGAATGAAAAAGATAATTTATGCACTAACTGGAATAGTAATTACAACAACATTAATGGTTGGATGCAGCAAAACTAGCACTGGAACGACTCAAGCGGCTCAAGGCAGTCAAAATGCTTCAACTGAAGATGGAACAGCTCCTCAAAAGAACTTTCAAGCAGCAGATTTACAAGGAGAGGTATCAAGTATAGACGGAAATAAGATAACACTTAAACTTATTAAGGCGCCAGAAAGACCTCAAGGCGGAGATAAGAAAAATGCAAATCAAAATGGTGACCAAAAGACTTCACAAGATAATAATAAAGATGGTCAGCCATCTATGAAACAAGCTAATAGACAAGTAGAATATACAGGTGAAACTAAAGATATTACAGTTAGTGATGGAATACAAATAACCACAATGAGCAGAGGAAAACAAAATACAGATGCTAAAACACTTACAGCTAGTGATATTAAAGTTGGTGATATACTTTCAATAACATATTCAGATAAAGAAAAAGAAACAATTTCAAAAATTGTTGTTAGACAGGCTGCAGATCAAAATGCAAAAGGGGATGCCAATAGTAAGTAAATAAATAATGATAATGCTCTATATTGATTTATAGAATCTTAAAGATTTTATAATTCAATATGGAGCTTTTGTTATTTAAGAGTGTTTATAACAGGAATTTTAATGATGTTATATATATTTATGTAAATTAAAATCATCACCATAATTGTTAACTCTCAGATATAACATGGTTGACAATTATTAATAAAAGGTATATATTGGGTTTGGAGGTGGGGAACAATGGAAAATGAAAGAATAAACATAATACAAAATAATAGAAAAATATCAACACATCAATTAGTCTTTTGCGCAATCTTTACAGCTTTAATTATATTAGGTGCATTTATTAAGGTTCCAATACCAGTATTACCTTTTACTCTTCAATTTTTATTTACTACTATGGCAGGCCTTATACTTGGAGGGAGAATAGGGGCTTATAGTGTTTTAATGTATATCTTGCTTGGGCTTATGGGATTACCGATTTTTTCTGAAGGAGGAGGAATTGGATATATATTTAAACCGAGTTTTGGATATTTAATTGGATTTTATATCGCAAGTTATGTTACAGGAAAGATTGTAAATAGGAAATCAAATCCTACTTTTACCGAAATTTTAAGCGGTAACTTTATTGGACTAGCTATCGTTTATGGAATCGGGATGATTTACTACTATATAATTTGTAACTATGTAATTAATACTCCAATTGGATTATGGCCACTGTTTTTATATTGTTTTATTTTAGCTGTACCAGGAGATATTTTACTTTGCATACTGTGTGCACATCTTTATAAACGTCTTATTCCAGCAATTAAAAAACTTTCATATAGGGGAGTTTAGGATGAACAAGAAGATTTTTATTACTGCAACAGGTACAGATATAGGGAAAACATTTGTGGCAGCGCTTATAGTAAAAAAGTTAAGAGATGATGGGATTAATGCAGGTTACTATAAAGCAGCATTAAGTGGGGCTGAGATCACAGAAAATGGATTAATTCCAGGTGATGCATGTTATGTAAAAAGAATTGCAAATATAAATGAAAATACGGACAACCTTGTATCATACGTATATAAAGAAGCTGTGTCACCACACTTAGCAGCCCAAATAGAAGGAAATCCAGTTGAAATGGGAAAAGTCAAAGAAGACTTTAATAACGCTTTATTAAAATATAATTATTTAGTTATGGAGGGCAGCGGTGGAATAGTATGCCCTATAAGATATGACCATAAAAAGATTCTGCTTGAAGATATAATAAAAGAATTAGGCTTTTCAACTTTAATTATTGCAGATGCAGGACTTGGCACAATTAATTATGTGGTTCTTACAGTGGAATATTTAAAAAATAGGAATATATCAATAAAAGGAATTATATTAAATCATTATACTAGAGGCAATATACTTCATGAAGATAATAAAAAAATGATAGAGGCAATTACTAGAATTCCAGTAATTGCAACGGTAAAAGAGAATGAGGAAGTTTTAAACATCAGTACTGAAAAATTATTAAAAGTCTTTGAGTAAATTTTAAAATAGGAAAGAGAATGAAAATGAACTTAGTGGAAAAAGATTTAAAATATATATGGCATCCATGTTCACAGATGAAAGATTATGAAAAATTAAAGCCAATTATAATTGATCATGGAAAAGGAATTTATTTATATGATAAGAACGGCAAGGAATATATAGATATTGTAAGTTCATGGTGGTGCAATTTACTTGGACATTGCAATCCAACAATAAATGAGTATATTAAAAATCAGCTTGATAACTTAGAACATGTTATTTTTGCTAACTTTTCTCATGAACCAGCAATAAAACTTTGTGAGGAGTTAATTGAAATTATTCCTAAAGGACTTACAAAATTTAATTTTTCAGATAACGGTTCTGCATCTGTTGAGTGTGCATTAAAGATGGGCTTTCAGTATCAATATCAAACTGGAAATAAAAAGAAAACAAAATTTATGTGTTTAAGTGAAGGGTATCATGGTGAGACAATTGGAGCACTATCTGTTGGAAGTATGGATTTATATGCTAAAATGTATAAACCTATGTTAATGGATACAATTCATGTGGAGGCTCCAGATTGTTATAGATGTCCTTATAATAAAAGAAGAGATTGTTGTAGCGCAGAATGCTTTGAGCATGCAGAAAAATCTTTTAATAAATATGGTGAGGAGACTTGTGCAATAATTGTTGAGCCACTTCTGCAGGGAAGTGCAGGAATGAGAATATATCCATCTATATATTTAAAAAAATTGAGGAAACTATGTGATGAGTACAAGGTGCTTCTTATTGCAGATGAAATTGCAACTGGTTTTGGAAGGACGGGAAAAATGTTTGCTTTTGACCATGCAGATGTCAGTCCAGATATTATGTGTGTTTCAAAAGGATTAACAGGAGGATATATGCCTATGGCAATAACAATCACAACAGATGAAATCTACAATGCATTCTATGATGATTACAATAAAGGAAAAGCCTTTATGCATAGCCACACCTACAGTGGAAATCCCTTAGGATGTTCTGCAGCTCTAGCAGTTCAAAAGATATTAAAAGAAGAAGCTATATTGGAAAAGGCAAAGTTAAGAGCAAATTATTTAAATAATAAATTAAAAGACGCATTACTAGAATATCCACACATAGGCGAAATAAGAAGTATTGGACTTATTAATGCAATGGAGCTAGTAAAAGATAAGAAGACGAAAGCAGGCTATAATCCAGAGCTTAGAATAGGATACGAAGTATATAAAAGGGCATTAAATAAAGGCTTGATTTTAAGACCTTTAGGAAATGTATTATATTTTAATCCACCATTAATTATTAATGAAGAAGAAATAGATAAAGCAGTTTCAATCTGCAAGGAGTCAATAGAAGAAATATTAAGATATTGATTACTATTAAGCAGTTTATCAGAGCATTTAATGGTCAAGTTGATTAATAATATAGTTATGTATTACAATACTATTAGTAAATTATTTATAGAAATCCATATACTGATTAGAGGATGATTAAGCGATGAAGGTTGATTTAAGTAAGATAGTTAATAATAAAAAGATTACACCTATAGAAGAACAGGTACTAGAATATGTAATTAATAATATTGATAGTGTGATGGAGATTGGAGTTAGAGGAATTGCTTCAGCAAACTATACATCTACCTCAACAATTATGAGACTTTCGAAAAAATTAGGTTTTACAGGATTTATTGATATGATTTATAATATAACTCCTCTAATAGATGGTAGTAATACTGGAATTGTAGAAAAATCAGAAGCATTAATAGGCACGGATATTAATTTTTTATCTAAATATATAGATGAGGAACATGTAAAAAGATTTATTGAAATACTAGCAAGAGGAACTCGGAAGTATATTTTTATTTATGCAAGAGGCTACTCTGAAATTGCTGGGGAATACTTTAATAAAAAAATGCTTGGTATAGGGGTAAAGAGCATATTGATAGATTCTAAGGGCAGCTTTGAAAATAATCTGGAAGATATGGAAACACTAATAGTAATATCAAAATCTGGAGAGACTAAAGAAGTATTAGATAAGGTTCAAATGGCGAAGAAGAAAAATAAAGTAGTGGTTTCATTTACAAAGGAAGTTGAAAACAGTATCTCAGCTCTTTCGGATATTTCCTTTAAGATATTTGATATGCATAAATTAGATGACAGTAATGTACTGCCTAACTCGTTTTTTGCAAATATGCTCATGTTTATGGAGTACTTAATTTATAGATATTATGAAGAAACAAAAAAAGAAAGTAAATAGTTAAGGCACGTGAAAGAAAATAACAAGTCCAAAATGCCACGATTATTTTTCATCAGGCAAGGAAGTAGATTGGTCTCATAGCGGGCCTATTAGGGCAATCTGCTGATGAGCAGAGAACCCAAATCTATGATTTGGTGTGAATCGCTTACTCAGCGAGCGT
>NZ_AUUU01000056.1 GCF_002760435.1 Clostridium sp. LS | reverse complement strand
AAGCTAAAGTGGAACAACCTACAACTAAGAACCTTTAACAGCTCATTTTCAAATGTCTTTTTCATAAAAATATTTATGATTTCTGGTAAATATATCCATATTAAGTTTTAGTAAATATGTAAGTATATTTATATAATAAGATTTATTTCGAAATATTTTTTTAAAAAACTTAAGTGTCTATCTATATAAATTACCTTTAAACTTATGCTTTTAAATATAGCTTAAATAGAAATGAGTAAGACACTTTTGTTCTTAGAATCATCCATCAAAATTCCTTAGAAACTGGAACAAAAGTATGTTACTCATTTCGGTTAAGCTATATTTAAAGTGAATTTTTATTTTATTACATTTCGTTTAACATCCAAATAAAGAAGTTTAAAACTCCGGCATAGATAAGCCATATTAGGTATGGAAGTAGTAAGAGAGCTGCTTTTTTGCCAGCTTTCTCATAAAATCTTTTTATTGTTAATAATACAAATAAGATTAATATAATAAGCTCTAAAAATGCTAGTCCATAAAGCCTAAATCCAAAGAATATTATTGTCCATAAAAAGTTTAATAATAGTTGTATTCCATAAACAAATATTGCTGAACTTACATCAATATTATCATACTTTAGAATATACACTTTATAGGCTGCTATTCCCATAAGTATGTAAAGAATACTCCAAACAATTGGAAACACAAATGCTGGAGGAAAAAATGCTGGTTTTGTTAAGCCTTCATATATTGCTTGAATATTAGGTATAATCACTGTTGTCAATCCACCTAAAATAAGTGGAATAGCTATAGATATTATTAAGGGAATAATCCTAACTTTTCTTTTATTCTTCAACTTACCTTTCATATAATATATCACCTCAAAGTTTATATAATTATAACATTACATATTTGATTTAATATATGTTTACATATTGCAATTTATGAATAAAGACAGATAGACCTGTTATTTTTTCTTGAGTCCAATATCTAATGCCGTAATATTCCACTCATATTAAGTTTTTTCATATTTTTTTCTGTAAATTTGTTTATTTTTCCTTTAAGGAATACTCCCATTATTAAGGCTGCTATAGCATAAATACTCAATATTCCCATATCCTTCAGCAATATTGGATATATGATCCCTGCCATAATCTGTCTCATTGCACTTATAGCATAGGTAAAAGGTAAAAATGGATATATTTTTTGAAATAATACTGGAGTTACTTCAATTGGGAAATTTCCTCCTGCTCCTGCCATTTGTAATACTAATATAACTACAATTATAGCCTTTCCTACAGCCTCTAATAAACTTGCAGCAGTATATATAATAATAACAAATATTATACTTACAAATATACTAAATAATACAAACATGATTGGGTGAACAGAATAGCTCTTTAATACAAATAATGCTCCAAAACTTGCAATAAGTGCTTGACAGACGCCAATAGATAAAAATATTAGTAATTTACCTAGGTACATTTCATGGGGCCTAATCTTTGTTCCGTCTTCAAATTCTGGTGCTTCTAGAGATAACAAGGCTGATCCTAATAATCCTCCAACCCATAAGCAAAGTACTGTATAGAATGGCGTTGTAGCAGTTCCATAATTAACCCAAGGAAACAATCTATTATCTTGAATTTCAACTGGACTAGCTAAAAAATCACTTTGATTTTCCCAGTTGTTTGTTATTACATCTAGTAATTCATCAATTTTATCATCCTCGTCCATTTCTCTAAGTTTATCTGCTAATTTATGTACTTTATCTCTGGCTTCAGGAAATTTATCTCTTAAGTTATTTAATTCATCATTAGATAAATGTGCAGCATCTTGTGATATGCTTAGCAATTTTTCTACATCCGGTAATGTTTTTCTCCCCTCATCCACAATAGATAGACTATTATCCAAAACATCTCTCGTTAAATTAATTCCTTTTTCTACGCCTGGTACAATTTCTGAATCATAACTATCTGTAATGTCTGCAACTAAAGTATGAGCTTCATCTAATACTTTTATGACATCCTTTA
This sequence comes from Clostridium sp. LS, assembly GCF_002760435.1. Classification (GTDB taxonomy): domain Bacteria; phylum Bacillota; class Clostridia; order Clostridiales; family Clostridiaceae; genus Clostridium. Next base: position 47,555 of record NZ_AUUU01000056.1, on the reverse strand, counting down.
AAGTTTGAGTATTTAGCCCTTCATTATCTATCTTATCAATTTCTTCGTCAGATTTGTCTACAACAACTTGCAATTTATCCTCTATAGTGCTTAACTTATCTGTAGTATCTGAAATTATTTTACTTATATCTTTTAAATTATCCTGCATACTATTCAGTGCACTTGCTTGTTTATCTAGTTGATCTTGCAATGATTTAATTTGCTCTGAATTAATAACATTATTACCAAGAGCAGGTATTTGGATTTTTATTTTACTTAATGTATCAATAAATTTCTTTATGCTATTAAGCTTAGTTTCTGTATCCTTAAGGGTTTCTTTTGTTGCCTTTGCAGAGTCACGCACATTTAGCAGCGTCTTTTTGGCCGTTTCAGGCAATATATTTTTATCTAAATTTTTAAGCTCCACACTTGAATTATCAAGAATATTTTCTGATTTCACCAAATCCTCTTTTATTGTTGGAGAAATATTGGCTAATTGCCCTTGGGTATCATCTAAAACCGACTTACTATTATTTAAAAAATCTTCAGAAGAATCAAGGGTATCTGATATTGTTGGCAGCATATCATTAGTCTTAGTAAGTACCTTTTGAAGATCTTCCGTCCCACTGGCAGCACTGCCCAAAAGTTCATCTAGCTCTGACATATTGTCATCTAATTCATAAATATTATCTACAATTTTTCTAAGTTTGGATCTATTATCTTGTATGTCAACACCCTTTTCACTGCAAATTCTAATTAATGTTCCTGAAACAGTTTTTATTACGTTTTGATCCAATTCATTTTGTACAGTCTTTATTCCTGAATCTGTCATTTTAGGAGCCACAGCATTTTTCTTTTCATTTACTGTATATATAAGTTTTGGCTTTTTAATATCTTTTTCAACTAGTGTAGTTGCATCCTTAGAAAAATCTTCTGGAATTTCAATTGTTGCATAATACTTTTCTTGCAACAAATCTTTTTTTCCATTATCCTTATCTGTAAAAACCCAGCCTAACTTGTTATTCTCTTTTAATTTATCTACTAATTCGTTACCTAAATTAATATCTTTATCCTTAAAAATCGTTCCTTTATCCTCATTAATAACCGCAATCTTAATTCCACTTGTATTAGAATACGGCTCCCATGATGCCTTAATATTTATCAGCGAATACATGGATGGAATAATAATAATCACTATAATCATAAGTCTTGCTACCCAATTGGTGCGTATTCTGTTAATATCCCTTTTATAAATTCTAAATACATTTTTCATAACTAATTCCTCTGATATTCACAATATAAATTATTCTAACCATTCATTATGGAACTTTCCTTTAACATTTTAACAATGTCTGACCTTTTTGTATTCACCTTTTCTTTAAATAGCACTCCAATGGTAATTGAGCCTATCATGAATATACACAAAATAACACTATCTCTTAATAATATTGAATAAACTATTCCTGCTAGTATTTGTCTTACACCGCTTATAGCGTAAGTAAACGGAAGAAATGGAAATAATTCTTGGAAACCTACCGGATTAACCTCTATAGGAAAGTTACCACTAGTTCCAGCAACTTGTAAAACAAGTAATACCACTCCCATTACTATCCCACCATATCCAAAGAGGCTTACAGCAGTATAAATTATGCAGTTAAACACTATACTTATGAACACACTATATAGAACAAACATTACAGGGTGAACCGCATAAGAATGTAATAAAAGCAATGCTCCAGAACTTGCTACTATCGCTTGTCCTATTGCAATGAATATGAATAATGTTAATCTTCCAAAATATTTTTCATAATTCTTTAATTCTTTGCCTTCCTCTAAAGGTTCTGATTCAGTCCCAATTAATACTGAAAGTACATATCCACCAATCCATAAACAAAGAACTGTATAAAATGGTGTTACAGTAGATCCATAATTAGGCCAAGGGAACATTCTATTATCCTCAACCTCTACAGGGCTAGATAAAAAATCGCTTTGATTATCCCAATTATTTGTTATCATATCTAACAACTCATCAATGTCCTCTTTATTATCTATCTTTTTTAACCTCACTGCTAACTCATGAACATTATCCTTTATGCCTGGAAACTTATCTTTTAATTTATTTAATTCGTCATTAGATAAATCTGATGTATTCTTAAATGTATCCACCATTTCTTGAACTTCTGGTAATGTCTTCTTTCCTTGAGCGGATAAATTTAATCCATTGTCTAAAATCTCTCTCATGGAGTCAAACCCCTTATCAACTGTTGGTGTAATTTCAGAATCATAGCTATCTGTAATATTAGAAATTAACGTATGGGCATCATCTAATACTTTTCTAGTATCAGTAAGATTTTGCGTATCTAATAGTTTTTCTCCATTATTTAATTTATCAAGATCGCCATTAATTCTGTTGAGTAACTTATCAAGATTATCATCTACAGTATCTAACCTATCTATTATTTTAGAAATTGTCTTACTTTCTTCCTTTAGTGCATCTTGAGCATTTTTCAGTGCGTCTACTTGCTTATCAATGCTTTCCTGAATTTTAGCTATTTGTTCTGAGCCCTGGATAGATTGATCAATTGAAGGACTAGGTATTTGTATTTCACTAATTTTATCTATAGCTTTTTTTATTTTTTTAAGTCTAGACTTAGCATCCTCTACACTGACTTTAGTAGCATTTGCTGTATCCCGAGCTTGTAATAATGTTTTCTTTTCAGTTTCAGGTAATATTTTATCATCAATATTACCAAGCTCTACTCCCGCAGTGTCAAGCATATTTTCTGATTTAACTAAATCATCCTTAATCATTGGAGAATCCTTCTGTAAATTATTTTGGGTCTCATCTAAAAAGCTTTGGGTACTATTTAAAAATTCCGAAGTTCCATCAATAGTATCTGATATTGTTGGTAAAATCTCATTAGTCTTATTCAGTAATTCAGAAGCACTTATTGTCCCATTTATAGCTTCATCTAATACTTTTTCGAGTTCCGGCATATTATCATCTAATTTATACACAGAATCCATTATATTTCTGAGTTCAGACCGGTTATTCTCTATATCTACGCCTATTTCATCACATAATCTGAAGACTATTCCCGAAATAGTTTTTGTTATATTCTTATCCAGCTCATTTTGAACTGACTTTACGCCTGAGTCTGTTATTTTAGACGCTATGACATTTTTCTTTTCATTCACTGTATATATTAGCTGAGGCTTTACTATATTCTTCTTTGCTAAAGTAGTGACATCCTCAGAAAAATCTTCTGGAATCTCAATAGTTGCATAATATTTTTCCATTATTAGGCCTTCCTTAGCATTTTCCTTATCAACAAAAACCCAGCCTAGCTTATCATTATCTTTAAGCTTATCAACTAGTTCATTTCCTATATTTATGTCATGATCTTTAAAGACGGTACCCTTATCTTCATTTATAACTGCAACTTTTATGCCGCTAGTATTAGAATATGGATCCCAAGATGCCTCTATATTTATTAAGGAATATAAAGAAGGGATTATCACTAAAGCTGTTACTACAACGACTGTAATCCAATTAGTAACTATCCTCTTAATATCTCTCTTAAATATTTCTATTATATTTCTCATACCTTATCCCTCTATTTAACAAAATTTCACTTAATGGTGCCTTAATTGATGTTAAAATTTTTATGAATTTTAAGAGCTGCCTAACTCTAGGTATATGTAAATCAATAATAATTAATGCCAAATTTTCGCATGTTATCTCTCTATTATAAATATCGAATAATATGTAATAAACTAAATAAAGTCTAGCTTCTTTCTAAAATTATAACACAAAAAATGACTAAAAGTCATTTCTTATTTTTAGATTTAATTATTTTTTACTTAACTGTAATTCGGTAACACATTCAAAACCTCAGTAAAACCTAATTTATAGATTTTACTGAGGTTTATTTATATATTATATTTTAATAACACAGACATAAAGCCTGCTTACCATTTTACCGAGTATCATTTTTCAAGTTTAATATTTATTCTTCTTGCAAGCGCTGAATCATCTTTAAAATTGCCTCTGCACTATTAAAGTTTTCAGGAACTATTTCGATAGCTGGGATCTCAACACCGTATTCTTCATCAATTACATTAATAATTTCAACAATATCAAATGAATCTAAAATTCCTTCATCAACCAATGTTGTACACTTGTCAAAATCAACGTCATCCCTAACACCCTTTAATAATTCTATTAATTTTTCCATAATAATTCTCCTTTTTTGCAATAATTATTGATAGACATAATTATTTTATATATTCGTCATTTAACTTTTTACGATCAATTTTTCCATTCATATTAATAGGCATGCTTTCCCTATTATAGCAAACATTCGGTATCATATAACGCGGTAACTTTTTCTTTAAAAGCTGAGACAGCTTGGTCTTTTCTAAATTTCCTGAATATACTGCAACAATTTGATCATTTTTCTTATTATATAAGCAGCAACACATGTCCACACCATCTAATGCGCTCATTGCATTTTCTATTTCACCTAACTCTATACGGTTACCCATATGTTTAATTTGAAAATCTTTACGAGATACGTATACTAATTCCCTGTTTTCATTCCAATAAACTAAGTCACCTGTACAATAAACTGTTTCAGGATAACTATTATTCAATGGATTTTGAATAAATACTTCCTTTGTTTTTTGTGGATTGTTGTAATACCCACAAGCTAAAAAAGAGCCACGAATTAATAATTCACCAATCTTTCCACATTCTTCAACAAGCTTTCCATTTTCATCTACAACAAGCGCATCAACATTGTCACATGGAATTCCTATTGGAATAGGTTCATCATCATTAAATTCTCTATCTACTATATAATAAATCCCAATATCCGTAATCTCAGTAGGTCCAAACAAGTTTGCATAGATTGCATCTGGAACATGTTTGCGCCAAGTATTAAGTTGTTTAGTTGGCATTGTTTCTCCTGCAAATAAAATTTTTTTCAAATTAGGTAGTTTTACAACATCTAAAGCTCCTAAATTTGCTACTATACTTAATGCTGAAGGAACCCAATAGATTGTATTAATTTCCTTTTCTCTTACATACTCCAATAGTTTTATTGGAAACGAAAACAACATTTTAGGGATAATATGCAATGTTGCACCACTTCGAATTGTTGCAAATATATCTAATACAGACATGCTAAAATAAAATGGTGTCTGATTTCCAAAAACAGTGCTTTCATTCAAATTGAATGTTTTAACAACCCAATCAGCATAATCAATTACTGAACGATGACATACAATAACACCTTTAGGAATTCCTGTTGATCCACTTGTAAAAAGAATGTATAAAGGATCTGTGTCAATCATTTTTCTTCTAACACTCTGCAATTTCTCCGTATCCTTTGGCAGCATACAAATTTCATCATAGGGTACTTTTATGCAGCCTGTTTCCATAAGAGAAAGAAACTTTTCAGTATTTTCATCATAAATTACAGCGGCTGGCTGCAGAGTTTTTAGTATTATATTAATGCGTTCCATAGGCATCTGAGCATCCAAAGTCACATAAAAACATCCCGCATATGCAGCACCCATAAAGGCTGCAATATTCCGCGCACCTTTTTCCATATAAACAACAACTGCTCTGCGTGTTCCTATTTTTTCTATAAGAAAACTTCCTATACTTCGGGCCTCTTCAGCTAACTCATGGTATGTCAGTTCATATTTATTATCAGAAAAAGCAATTTTATCTGGAAATGCCTGTTCAGATTTTTCAAGATATGCTAGAATATTTTTTTCCATATTATTTCCTCCATCTTTTATAAATTATTATTTTGAAATTTCTTCTTCATAATATCTAGTTAATTTATCATTATTAGCTCCACACACTCGAGCATTTACACGTATTTTATATTTTTTATATGCTGAAGGATCAAAAACAAAAGTTGAATTTTTATCATAATCTCGTATTATATGTTGTTCACCAGTCTCTGAATCTGTTAATATATACTGATATTCTGGTACAACCTTACTTCCATGAAAAGAATTTGCTGTTAATGTTATTTTGTTATCCTTCTTTGTAAAGGTAAACCAAGTAAGTGCAACATAATTTATAGATGTAGAGTATTCCTCTGGAGTATAAAAATATTTGTTCATATCCTCACCGTTCTGCCTCAATTTCAAGAATTCAGCTAAGGATTTTGAAAAAGCTTCTGCTCCATTGCTATTAAAATGCTCGGAATCACTAAAATACTCTCCCTTTAGTGTAAGTAATTGAGGTTTAATTAAGTTATAATTATAATATTCAATATTTAAATTCTTCGCAATTTTAGCAATCTCATTATCAAACTCAAAATAATTCTTTATTCTAAGTACTTGAAATACTGGAGCTGGTGGAGTCAAAAGAATTAATTGACAATTATTAGCTTTACACAGTTCAGATATCTTTTTTAGATATTCTACATTTGTTTCTTGTATATCACTTATGTTTCTGGTGTCATAAGAACTTTTTAAGTTATCATAACTAATAGTCCCTTTTGAATCACTAGGATTAACTCTATATCCACCTTTTCCTATATACCCACTTTTATTATTTTCAAGAGCCTCTACTTGTCCAGGTTCTGGGTAATTAACATAGGATGAATCTAACTTTCCATAAATATTCTTTATTGCATCTTGCATTGATTTTACATTATATCCACGCCATTCAAACAATCTATCTAAATAAGCTCCATCCTGTGATGAGACAGCAAAATAATATTCTATCTTATCAATAAATGATTTAATATATGGTGCAGATAAAAGGTATATTAGTGGTTTTTCTTCCTTTGTTGTATAATTAATTGGCTCTGCTGTTAAAATAATTAATTTAGGCTTATGATAATTAAATAATTCTTTCAAAGAATAGTATGTCCCAGTATACATTTGTTGAGGAAATGCATAATCAAAAGTATTACAGCCTAGTTCTTTATCCATAATATATGGATTTATATCTCTATCAGATAATGATGCACCTACAAACGCTACATCTATATTTTCTTTTTGTGAATACATTTCGCGCATTGTCATTCTTTCGACTCCGGCTTTTGGAACAAATATAAATGTTAAAGCATAGTTTATAATAATAAATACTATTACAAATGCTATTGCCCTAAACCAAGCAGCTCTAGAACTGTGCATACATAAAACCTCCTAGTAAGTTTTTAGAACTAGCATCCAATCCGATAATGGCAAAAATCAACACGTACAATAATATCCATCTAAAAACCAAATTTTGTTCAGACAAAAACTCCCGAATTTTTATTCCATTTTCCTGCATTACACTTATCACAACAAGAACAATAGTTGCCACAAATAAAACATTAAAATCAAATTCCGTTAATCCGAGTTTAAGAATTGTTCCATCAGCCAATTGGTTAATATTAAAATTCATTATGGTACTATGCAGCATATAAAATGATACCTGTAAGCTATCTGCTCTATCAAAATACCACCCCAAGTTTACAATAAAGAATGTCCTTAGTATCCTAAATAAATGATATGAAAAACAATCAGTATTTACTTTAGTTATTTTTTTTAACCATATATAAAAAGGTTCCAGAACAGCACTAAAGGCAATTATGATACCATTGTACAATCCCCATACCACATAATGCCAATATGGTCCATGCCAAATCCCAACTACTAAAAACACTACAATATTAGAAATAGCAACCGGAATAATTTTTCCTGCCCTTTTTCCAATATATTTATTTGATAGTTTACCTATTTGAGACATCTTTTTTGTAAGTGCCAGAGGATAAAAAATATAATCCCGCATCCAAGAACCTAGTGTAATATGCCACCTACGCCAGAATTCCGATAAGGAAATTGAAAAATAAGGGCGTTTGAAATTTATAGACATATTAATTCCCAGTAGTTCAGCTATTCCAGTTGCTACATCTATTCCGCCAGAGAAATCAGTATATTGTTGCAGTGAATAAAACAGTATTCCAAATATTGTGATTCCCCCACCATATTTGTCATAATGATTAAAGACTTCATTAACTACTGCAATTGCTCTATCTGCTATTATCATTTTTTTAAATAGTCCCCATAAAATTAATTGCAGCCCATATTCAAATTTTTTCAGGTCAAATTTATGAGGTTCATATAATTGATTTGCTAGTGTATCAAATCTATTAATTGGCCCCTGCACTATTTGCGGAAAAAAAGAAACAAACAATGCAAATTTAAGCAGATTTTTTTCAGCCTTATACTTACCATTATATACATCAATTAAATATCCAATTGATTGAAATGTATAAAATGATATACCAAGTGGCAGCAATAGTCCTAACATAATAGGTTCTATTTTATTTCCTGTTGATACATTAAATAACCAAGTAATATTTTCTGCAATAAAATTAAAATACTTCAAAAATCCAAGGATTCCAAAATTAATTAACAAAACACACAAGAAAATTATTTTTTGTTTTTTCTTTGCCTTGGCTTTTATATTCTTTTTAATTTCTGGTGTAAGAGTTTCTTTATTTTTAATTAATTCATTCTCTTTCTGCTCATTAATTTTGGTAATGAGTACTGCACCAATCCAAACACTGAGTGTTGTAAAGAGTATATACCCAATTGTCTTTATCCCAGTGAATAAATAGAAGACATAGCTGCCACAAAGTAAACATATCCATTGGAATTTTTTAGGCAAAAAATAATATGCCAAGATTAATATGCACAAAAAAAGCCAAAAATTAAATTGTAAAAACGACATTGCATCACATCCTTATTTAAATACCTCATTACTAACTACTATTTTTTCATGCACCTGGTTAATTCTCCTTTCATTATATTCTTTGCTTTATTAACTCATGCATATTTAAAATGGATTGTCCAATATTTTTGATTCTTATATTCTGTTTTTCGCAATAATTAATCCTGTTACTATCACAAAAAAATTAAACGCTTAGCCTTTAGAATTTATAACTTTAACTGATTAGGATAATTTTCATTATTAGAATAGCGCATTAGGGTATCTCACAATCGAATATAATAGCTTTAATCTTATAACTCTCCATTTTCTTAGCATCTTTTATCTTATTTATTCTTTATTACATTTTAACATAATATTATAAATATAACATATTTTGTTATACAAATATTATGTTTTAAAAAATAAGCAGTAGTTGAATTGCTCCTTGCTACTGCTTTTCTATATTAAAATTGGTTTTAGAATTTAATGTATCTAATGTCTATAAATTTATTCCTTGAGGATAATAAAATAAGTTACACGGGTCATACTTTTCTTTTACAGTTTTTAACCAGGATGCGTTATTTCCAAAATAATTATACAAATAATTAGGTATATTAATATCGCAATAGTTAAGATATCCAAAACCTGCATATGGAAGTAAAGATTTTCTTAAATTATTTACCCATTTAATTGTAGCATCAGCATACATGCTATACCCAAGATTCCATTCGGCATTAATTTGCACTAATATTTTAGCATCTCTATGAGGATAAGCACTAGGTAAATATTTATTTTCTGCAATTTTCCCCCCTAATAGGAGAAATCCAATTTCTATGGGCGGCTGTATAGGCGGTACATTATCTAAATAGTCGAATAGTATTTGGCAAGGTTCCTTTCCTAATTGCTTATATGCGAATAATCCTGTAATTTTAAATCCTTTTGGTGAAGGCTCAAATTCTGGACATTTCTGTACATATTCCTTAAAACCAATATGCTTTATTGTATAGTTAATTTTGTTAGGAATTTTTAATAAAACGCTTAAAGCCTCTTCCATTTCTTTTTCCGTACTTCTTAAGCCTAATCCATATAACCCAATGGTACGCTCTTTTATAGAAATTTTGATCGTATATCTATTATCTAAATATTCTCCTGCCTTTTGAAATGCTTGAATCACTTCATATCTTCTCTCTTTAGGCCATTCAGCAGTCAATTCTGTTACATTATAGACCGGATATACTTTAAAAGTCATTGATACTACTACCCCAAAATTGTTACTCCCCGCTCCTCTTAATGCTGCAAGTAAATCTTGATTTTGATATGAATTAGCAGTTATTACACTACAAGAAGCATCTACTATTTGTGCTTCTACCAAATTATCACATACTAACCCATATTGTCTTTGTAAAAATCCAACTCCTCCTCCTAATGTAATTCCCGAAACACCAACAGATCCACAACTTCCTCCGACAAATGCAAAGCCAAATTTGGCCACCTTGTTATAAAGTTGATATAGATTATATCCTCCCCCTATTCTCACATAACCTTTATTAGTATCTATTTCAAAGTTAAGTAAATTAGAAACATCTATGACAATAATATCATCTCCCACAGAAAATGATTCATAGTTATGACCACCGCTTCTACAACGTATATTTAAGCCTTGCTTTCTCCCCCAATTTACTGCATTAACTACATCTGTTACATTACTAGGATATACTATTAACATTGGGTAATAACTAAAATATAAATTTTCATCCCTCCGAACAAGATTATAGCTTTTATCTGATCTAGTTATAATAAGTCCCGTTAACTCCCCTGACATATTAATTTCCTCCAACCATATATTATATCATCATGTATAACGATATAATATATTGCAATAGATTAGGAAGCATTCTTAATTTATTTGTTCTCGACCTGCGAGTTATGATTTTTTTATTATATGCTGCCAATTCCAGGGCAACTTATAACTTTTAAGATGTTCAAACTTAACAACCTTTACATATCCATAAGCTCCTGTTTCAATTATTATTCTATCATCTCCAACATAATTATAAGGTCCAACGAATGGGTGTACTATAAGTTCTGATTGAATTCCATATCCACTTTCTCTTTTAATATTTATTACATCAATGCTATCTGGAAAAACGGTTGGCATTTCACTTAAGTATTCTTGATAGTAATTATCTACTTCTTTTTGTATGTATGGACTAAATAAACAAATAATTAAATCTTGATATATTTTTTCTTTTGAATTTTCATTTAATTTAGATATTTCTTCATTGGAATATTGTTTTATATCTATTGCAAAAGATTTTTCTGGATAAATCCCTAAGCATAATACGAACACTACAACTAACATTAGCTTTTTCAATATAATCGCCTCCATTATATTTTTAATTAGTCTATGTAAAATAGCTAATTTTACACATGAAGCGTAATATATTAAAATTAATCATTCTATTTTATTTCAGGCAATATTCTCTAGACTTATGAACAATAATTAATCAATGTCTATATACTAAAATATCATCCAAAAATATCACAAATTCACTTTTAAAAATGAGATATTTAGATCTTTATTTATTTTTTTCTGCCATAAATTTAATTTAATACTATTTCTTTATTATGTGTTTCCAATTCCAAGGCAATGAATAACTTTCTATGTGTTCAAAATTCTTTATCTCAATCGAACCATCCGCTGCAGTCTCAACTATCATTCTATCATCACCAACGGTAATATGTAGTCCAACGTAAGGATGTGCAATCACCTCGAATTGGATTCTATATCCACTTAATCTCTTAACATTTACTATATCAACACTATATGGCGCAATTGTAGGAGACTCTATTAAATACTTTTTGTAGTAATTATTGATTTCTTCTTGCATACATGGAACAAATAGCGAAAGAACTACATCTCTATAAATAATTTCTTTTGATTCATCTGCCATTTGAGATTGCTGCTTTATAATAGTCGCATATGCATGATATGGAAATATAAAAAATATTGCTACGGTTAAAATACTTACTACAAACACAATCTTTTTCAAATGTATCACCTCCAAAGAACTCCTATAAATAGTATTTCTTATCATTGAATTTATATAATAGAATCTCAATTCTTGATTTTAACCAATACAAGTAATATTGTTTGAAAATTTATCAGTTATTTTTGAACTAACCAGCCTCCAAAAAAGGTATATAAAATAAAACCTTACACTCTCCATTTTTTGAAATACAATTAAATTTAGATATAATGCCATTAATCAAAGCTTTAGGCTCAATAATCTTATATCCTAATCTCATGTATTCTCATAATGTAGAACTGCAGCAGTTCTTAAATTCTTTATCTCACAACTTCTTACAAAAATATCAACACTTTCATCAAGAGTTATTCCTTGAGCAGTATATTGCATTTCAATCTTTTTCAAATAAAATCCTCCTTCAGCGCGCCTTATGGCGAAGAAAAAAGGCACGTCCATATACTTCAAATTCGTATACAAACGTGCCTTTTTCGTTTTATTCAATTGTCTGCGAAACACCTATTTAACTAGGTTTACGACTTCCTTTTTGGTTCAGGTGACGGGACTTGAACCCCATATATTTATTGTAAAGCCTTATAAATAAGGTATTTCTGAGGATAGGTAATCAAGAGGTAATCAAGCATGAAAGGAGGTTTGTACGCTATACGCAAATCCCAGTGTTCAAGCCGTTTTATCTGCAAGTGCTTTACTTTATCATCCATTCTCCCTAAAGAGTCGACAGGGCTTGTGATTTACTGTAGAAATATGGGCCGACAAGTGCTACTATATTATGGTAATCAAAAATTTAAGGGGGAATGGCGTATGAATGTAGATAAAGAAATCAGGAGTACAAAGAAACTTATATTTCTTCATCTGTTTCCTGGAATTGCGTTAAGCATTATGTATATATTTTTTTCGAAGGTGGGAATCTTAGCAGGATATCCCAGGGTAGTTATATTAGGCTTTTCTATGATTTTCTCAACAATTCCTATAGAACTTGGCTATCTATTTTATGTAGCAAAGAAGGAAGAAGGAACTTTTAATATATTTAAAATACTAGGTTTAAAAGGTAAGTTGAAGGTTAAAGTAATTATATTTTACTCTCTTGCATCGATTATAGTAGGAGTGATCCTTTTAATTGCTTTAAAGCCACTTCCAAATTACTTATTAAAAACTGTATTTTGTTGGATTCCAAGTTGGTATAATTTTATCCAAGATATGAGTCTGTTTAGTAAAAATTATATCATCATAGCAATTTTAGTAGACTTCTTCATTCTTACACTTATAGCACCAATTATTGAGGAGCTTTACTTCAGAGGATTTTTACTAGCTCGAATGAAGTGGATGGGAAAATATAGTGTTCTATTTAATGTAATATTATTTTCAGTTTACCATCTTTATACACCTTGGCTTATTATTACAAAGATTGCTACAATATTACCATTATACTATTTCGTATATAAAAAAGACTCTCTAAAATTAGGAATATTAGTGCATTGCTTAGTTCAATTTGCAGATGCGGTGTCATATATGACACTATTGATATAATAGAAATTAGAATTATAATTGCAATTCAAATACAAATATTTGAAAAATGGACAAGCCCTTTATCCAAATTTATAGTACCTGTATAAATTTCTATAGAATTATTTTTATGAGAGTTACAGACGAGGGCGTAGATGAGATTCCCATTGCGCAGCAGATGGGTCACTCTGCTATAACAATTACAAAAGAGTATTATTACTACTCTAACAAAACTCGAAAAACGAATGAAGCTCAAATAGAAAAAGCAATAAGTATCTAAAGATAACCACCTCAACTAAAATAAAAAAAGCTCTTAACCCATTGATTCTACTAGGATTAAGAGCTATTAATTTGGTGCAGGTGACGGGACTTGAACCCGTACGTTATTCAACACACGCCCCTCAAACGTGCCTGTCTGCCAGTTCCAGCACACCTGCAAAATGTAAAATTAACTATTTAATAATAATTCATTTTCTGAAAAATTTCAAGTAGATTTTATTTATAATTTAAGTTAATTACTAACTTAAAAGTTAGTAATTAACTTAGAAAATGTACATTTAAAAAACTTTTAATCAAATTGACTATTTTATCTCCATCAAAATCACTATCTTTTTTTCTATATAGATATGCATATACATTATAGTAAGTATTAACTTTATCTACATATTTTTTAGTCTCTCCAAAAGGTATATAATCAATACTTTTTCCATCTGAAGAATACTTGCTATTTACAAGCCAAGATTGTACATTCGTTGGACCTGCATTGTAAGCAGCAATTGTTAAATCTAAATCATTATTAAAAGTATCATTTAACCTTCTAAGATACCAGCATCCCATTTTGATATTGTATTCTTCATCATATAGGTCTTCTTTAGTAAATGTGCTATATCCCATTTCTTTAGCTGCCCATTCCCCTGTTTCAACAGTTATTTGCATAAGTCCTACAGCATTTTTATGTGAATGAGCATCATCATCAAATTTGCTTTCAGTCTTTATTACTGCCAATACTAAAAGCGGATCTAAATTATACTGAGAACTGTACTTATCCACATACTCTTTATACTTATAAGGAAAAAACTTTTCTTTTATAACATATCTAGAACCTATCCCGATTGCTATTATAACTGCTAATAAGAATATTAGAGTACGAAAGGTTTTTTTTAGAAATTTCATTATTTTCTCCTTAACTTAGCATATTAATTTCATAAAATCAATTAAATCATAAACTTGCTTTTGTGTATCAATTAAATCAGTATTATTATCAATAATGATATTTGCAAACTCCTTCTTTTCTTCAACTGACATTTGAGAATTTATTCTGCTAACTGCTTCCGCTTTAGTTAATTTATCTCTATCCATAACTCTTTGTATTTGAACTGAATTGTCAGCATATACAAGTATAATATAATCCATTTCTTGATGCATATTATTTTCAATCAAAGTCGGAGCATCAATTATAATTAATTTTTCACCTTTTTTTTCATATTGTTTTATTTGCTCCTCAATACTCTGCTTTATATAAGGGATGATTATACTTTCATACTTTATTCTTTGCTTCGGAAATCTAAAAATATGGTTCCCAAATTCCTTTCTTCTAAATTCCCCTCTCCAATCAAAAAAACCTGCTCCAAATTGTGTGCGTACCATTTCTAATATTTGCGGATTCTTTTCAAGAACTTCTTTTGAAATAGCATCTGCATCAATAATAACAAAACCTTCACTTTTTAAAATATTAGATACAGTACTTTTTCCTGTACCAATTCCACCTGTTAAACCAATCTTAATCATTTTTATATATAAACCACCCTTTGTTCAGTTAACAGTTAACAATTAACAGTTAACAGTTAATTTTCTAGATTCATTATTTCGCTTCGTACCATGTACTGCCATAGTTAACATCCACATCAAGTGATACTTTTAATTTAATTGCATTTTCCATTTCATAAGCAACTAAATTTTTAACTTCTTCAAATTCATCTTTTTTTACATTTAAAATAAGTTCATCATGTACTTGAAGAATTAATTCACTTTTTAGGTTCTTTTCATTTAATTTATTATAAACATTAACCATAGCAAGCTTTATTATATCAGCTGCACTTCCTTGGATTGGCGCATTCATTGCTAACCTATCTCCCAAGGCTTTCACTATTTTATTTGAAGATTTTATTTCTGGAATAAATCTTCTTCTATTTAGGATTGTTAATACATATCCTTTTTCCTCTGCTTCCTTAACGACGCTTTCTAGGTATTCCTTTATTTTAGGATATCTTTCTAAGTAAATAGACATATATTCTTCAGCTTCTTTTTTAGTAATTTTTAAATCTTCAGCGAGACTAAATGCACTTATTCCATAAACTATTCCAAAGTTTACTGCCTTGGCTCTACTTCTCATAAGAGAAGTAACCTGATCTATCGGAACCTTAAATACTTCCGAAGCTGTTTTTGTATGAATATCACTATGGTTCTCAAATGCATCTATCATATTCTCATCTCCGGCAATATGAGCTAATACTCTTAATTCAATTTGAGAATAATCGCAAGAAACTAATATATCAGTTTCCTCCATTGGAATGAATACTTTTCTTATTTCTCTTCCCATTTCATATTTAATAGGAATATTCTGCAAGTTAGGCTCAGTACTCGATAATCTACCTGTTGTAGTTACAGTTTGGTTAAAGTTAGAATGAATACGTCCATCTTTATCAATTACATTTTTTAACCCTTCCACATATGTAGAATTTATTTTAGTAATTTGTCTATAGTATATTATCTTAGGTATTATTTCATGTTTATTCATTAACTTTTCTAAGACTTCCTGATTAGTTGAATATCCGGTTTTTGTCTTTTTAATAACTGGTAAATCTAATTTTTCAAATAATATTTTTCCTAATTGCTTTGGTGAACTTATATTAAATTCTTCATCAGCCAGCTTAAATATTTCCTTTTGTGTTTCATCAATTTCTTTTCTAAATTTTACTTGTAATTCATCTAACATACCTTCATTTATGTTAAATCCGATGCTTTCCATAGATGAAAGTACATAAATTAATGGATGTTCAACTTCATAATAAAGTTTATCCATATTTTCTTTATGAAGATTCTCCTTTAATTTTTCATAAATCACTGGCAGATAGCTGCAGAGGATTCCTCTAATATTGCTATCTTCTCCACTCGGATTCTCTCCAACATAATGATTGACTAACTCTAAAATTTCATATTTACTCTTTGATGAATCAATTAAATATGCTGCAATTGCAGTATCAAAATCAAAACCTTTAATTTGAATTTCATTTTTATTTAGGAAGGTAACAAAGTTTTTACCATCATGAATGACTTTATTAATGGTCTCATCTTCCATTAAATCTCTTAAAATTTTTAGGGCTTCTTTATTATTTTCAGAGTATATGTCTTTAAAATTAATAATAATTCCAATGCCTTCTAGACCTAAATATAAATTTTCAAGTTCTAATTTCGAATATACAGATGCATCTGTTAAAGTATAATCTATATAAATTCTATTTTTCTTTTCCGAAAATAATGCTTTCATTTCTTCAATTGTGTTAATAATTTTCACATCAACTTTAGATTCCTCATAAGCAGTATCATCTTTAAATTTAGATAAAATAGATTTCATTTCAAGCTTTATTAGCATCTTTTTAATTTCTAATATATTTTCATGATTATTAGAACTAATATCATCTAAAGACAAATCAATTGGAACTTCTCTCATGATAGTAGCTAACTTCTTAGAAAATATTGCTTGTTCAACATTATTTTCTAAATTTTCCTTGAGTTTTTTCCCTGGAATTTTGTCTATATTTTTAAGGACTTCTTCAATAGATCCATATTCTTTTATTAGCTTAAATGCTGTTTTTTCACCAACCCCTGGAACTCCTGGAATATTATCCGATTTATCTCCCATAAGACCTTTTACATCAATAAACTGATCTGGAGTTATTTCGAATTCATTCATAAAACTCTTTTTATCATAAATCGCTGTTTCACTAACACCCTTTTTAGTAATAACAACTTTTGTATTCTCAGATGCTAATTGTAATGCATCTTTATCTCCTGTAACTATGAAAACTTCTGTATTATTACCTTCAGCAAATTTAGATACTGTACCAATTAAGTCATCTGCTTCAAAGCCCTCTACTTCAAAAATCTTTATTCCCATGAACTTAAATAATTCCTTTATAATAGGAAATTGTTCTGCAAGTTCTGGCGGCATTTTATTTCTTCCTGCCTTATAATCTGAATACTCCTTGTGCCTAAAGGTTGGCGCCTTTAAGTCAAATGTAGCAATTATGCTGTCAGGATTAATTTCATCCTTCATCTTAAATAACATATTAACAAAGCCATAAATGGCATTAGTATTTATTCCATCACTATTTGTAAGAGGAGGCAAGGCATAGAAAGCCCTATTCATAAGCGAATTTGAATCTAAAATCAATAATTTTTTCATTAAAAACCTCCTAAAAGTATAAAAAACTTTATTTAAATTTAAGTTATTGTTCAAACTCATTATACTATATTGCATAACTTAAAGTATATATCTATCCTACTTAATATAGAATTTATATCATATTATTTCCATAATTGCGCCTTATAATTCTAGTTTATTATTAAAATGATAAACTAGGATTGCTTTATGTTAAACATTTTAAAACAATCCTAGTTTATTACTCTTTTCACTATTTATTTTTAGGCTTACTTCGTTCTTTATTATTGATGTATGTTTTTAATTCATTATTAAGGGCCTCAACAATATTATTATATTTTGCCTTAAAAGCACGTCTAGCCATAAATCTTTGAACCCATAACGACAAGTATCCAAAAAACTTATCAGTTGATTGTTCTTCTTCAAATATTAATTTAGTGCTTCCATCTTTTTGTCCTTTAAAGTTATACGTTGATATGCATTTCGAAAAACTTGTTGAAGTTGTAATTTGATATTTTTCATTTTTTGCATACTCAGTTATTTCAACTGTACACTGTACTGGCGTTGGTCTTCCTGTATTTATGCTCTTTTCAATTTTACAACCTGTTGCGTCATCCTCATTAAAATTATCAAAATCTTTTCCTGCATTTTTAATAAAAATATGGAACACATCTTCTACTGGATAATTTAAAATCGCAATAGCCTTCATTTTGGCTTACCCCCTAATAAATTTTATTTATTTACCTGCGAAGTATTCTAAGCCTATTGCTTCACGTACTTCTCTCAATGTATTTGCTGCTACTGCTCTAGCTTTGTCGCTTCCGTCTTTTAACATCTTATATACTGAATCAATATCTTTTTCAAGTTCTATTCTTCTATTTCTTATTGGTTCTAGCTCAGCTTGAAGAACTTCATTTAAATATCTTTTAACTTTTACATCTCCAAGACCGCCACGTTTATAATGTTCTTTCATTTCTTCAACTGTATCTTTATCACTTGCAAAAACATCTAAATAAGTAAATACAGTATTTCCTTCAATTTGACCTGGATCCTCTACTCTTATGTGGTTTGGATCAGTATACATTGACATAACTTTTTTCTTAATAGTATCTGCATCATCAGACAAATATATGCAATTTCCTATTGATTTACTCATTTTTGCTTTACCATCAGTTCCAGGTAATCTTCCCGCATTAGAACTTGGAAGCACTGCTTCAGGTTCAACTAATACTTCACCATATATAGAATTAAAACTTCTAACAATTTCCCTAGTTTGTTCAATCATAGGTAATTGATCTTCTCCAACTGGAACTGTATCTGCCTTAAATGCTGTAATATCAGCTGCCTGACTTACTGGATAAATAAGAAATCCAGCTGGAATACTGTTTTGAAAGTCCTTCTGCTTTATTTCCTGCTTAACTGTAGGATTTCTTTCTAATCTTGATAATGTAACAAGATTAAGATAATGCATTGTTAGTTCATTTAATTCTGGAATTTGAGATTGTATAAATATATTTGATTTAGCTGGGTCAATTCCAACAGCTAAATAATCTAGTGCAACTTCAATTAAGCTATTTTTTATTTTTTCTGGATTTCTCGCATTATCAGTTAAAGCTTGTTGATCTGCAATCATAATAAAACTTTCATATAATCCTGATTCTTGAAGTGCCACTCTATTCTTTAAAGAACCTATATAATGTCCTATATGTAACTTTCCAGTTGGTCTATCCCCGGTTAGTATTATTTTCTTACCCATTAATAATTCACTCCTAAACTAATCTGCAAAACTAATTAAACTTCTACTTTTGTTTTACTTTCAACAACTTTATTAATTATTTCTGCTCTTTTATCTCCTAAAACATTAGCTATCTTTATAGACATGCTTTTCTCCTTATAAATAGCTTCCCTATTTGCATCGACAATTTTCATGATTCTTTCTTCCATCTTTTCATATGAAATTAAATCATCATAATATGTATCTACAATATCCTTTAAACATGTTGCTAATTCTCTTGGATTTCTATAAACTGCTCTCATTTCTTACTCCTTAATATAAAAATTTAATAAACAAATTTCCTATTATTATAACATTAAATACAGTATAATTCTATATTCATAACAAAGACTACCTTAAAATACAATTTCTAAGATAGCCTATAATATATGCTTTGCATACACTTTATCATTTAATACTAATTGTAAAATCATTAGGAACTATCATTACAATACATTTTGCTCTTTTTACAACATTAGTTGTTACTGATCCTATCATTCTTGTTAACCCTCTTTTAGTGGACTTTGTCATAACGATTACACCTATATTTTCTTCGTTTGCTTTCTTTATAATCTCATCTCCTGGATACCCAAAAGCAAAAAACGTCTCAACCTTATAATCTTTCATTTTTTCTTTTGCTGCTTCTAAAATTTCTTCACCTAATTCTTGAGCAAATTTTATTTCATCAGCAACTATCATCTCATTGATTAACACTAATTCTTTAACATTCATTATTATTATTTCAATTGAGTCTTTGGGAAATATTTCTTTTACAAACTCTAAAGAATGCATACTTCTCTCTGTTCCATCTATCGGTATTAACACTTTCCTCTTATTCATATATACTCCCCCTTATATTATTAGTTATTTATATTATTCTACAACTTGCTAATAATATCCTCTAATTTGTTATACTGAATATATATTTTTTTATTTTAAAATAAAAAATGATATGTCTATACCTAAAACTTATAGATACAGACATATCTTATTTTTATTTCTACTCTATAATTTCTCCGTTCCTCGAAATGGTTACTACTTGCCAAGGAATCATTTTGTCACTTGCTTTTAATGCAGTTTTAACCGCATTTTCTATTCCACCACAGCAAGGAACTTCCATTCTAACAACAGTTACACTTTTTATATCATTCATTTTTAGAATTGTTGTTAATTTTTCTGAATAATCTCCCTCATCAAGCTTCGGACACCCTATTAGAGTAATTCTATTTTTTATAAATTTATTATGAAAATCACCATAGGCATAGGCTGTACAATCCGCTGCTATAAGTAAATTTGCATTATTAAAGTACACTGCATTTGGAGAAACAAGTTTAATTTGTACTGGCCACTGGTTCAATTGTGATATTACTTCTCCAGAATCAGCTTCTCTTTTAACTTCAATTTTCTTATGACTTAGCATACTAGCCTGAGAGCCTGGACATCCAACTGGAATAGCTGCATTTTTATTTAATTCCATCTTTTTTTCCTCCATTTTTCTTTTTTCCATATTTATTTTTACTGCTTCTTCATCATAAGGAGCTGCTTCACGTTCTTCAAAAGTAATGGCACCAGCTGCACATGAAGGAAGGCAGTCACCAAATCCATCACAATAGTCATCACGTAGTAATTTTGCCTTTCCATCTATTATACCAATTGCACCTTCATGACATGCATTTGCACAAAGCCCACACCCATTACACTTTTCTTCATCTATTTTAATAACCTTTCTTATCATAAAATTCACCCTCCTAATATTTTAAATTCATCAAATTTCTCTCTATATAATCATTAGATTTTTGCTTTATTGACCTTATAAATCTATTATAATAAGATATTGATTTTAAATCTGTTACATTTGAAACAAACTAAGAATATTTATAAAAAAAGCTGCCCTAAGTAAAATATTACTTCAGCGCAACTTTAATCTTATACTATATTTATTCAATAATACTGATTTTAAATCTCTTCTACTATTATAACACATTATTTAATACTATTTAAAGCAAAGTAAGATTTTTCATGCTAAAATCCAATATTCTAGCTGAGTGAGTTAAAGCTCCAACTGATATATAATCTACTCCTATTTCAGCTATTTCTCTGATATTACTTAATTCAACGTTCCCCGAAAACTCAATTAATGCTTTTTTATCTATTATCTCTACTGCTCTTTTAGCCATATCTAAGTTCATATTGTCAAGCATTATTATATCAGCCTTTGCATCCAACGCTTCCTTTACCATTTCAAGATTTTCAGTTTCTACTTCAATCTTTCTTACAAATGAAGAATTTTTCCTTGCAAGGAATACAGCATTTTTTATTCCTCCAGCAGCACTTATATGATTATCCTTAAGCATAATACCATCCGATAGATTAAATCTGTGATTACATCCTCCACCAATTTTTACTGAGTATTTTTCTAGTATTCTAAGATTTGGTGTTGTCTTTCTTGTATCTAATAACTTTGCATTGGTATGACTTATTTCTTTGACAAATTTATTAGTTAAAGTAGCTATTCCACTCATTCTTTGTAATAAATTTAATGCTATTCTTTCGCCAAGTAATAAATTCCTAGTGCTTCCTTTTAAGAAACCAACCTTATCTTTTGCATATACCTTGTCTCCATCATTTTTGTAAAACTCAATTTGCACATTTCCTAATATATCAAATACTCTTTTGAAAACATCTAAGCCTGCAACTATTCCATCTTCTTTACAAAGCAATTCCACTGTTGCAATGCTTTCTTCATTTATAATTGAGTTTGTTGTTATATCTTCATTTGGTATATCCTCAATAAGTGCATCTTTTATTATCTTATCGATAGCTAAATAATTCATCATCCAGCTTTCCCCCTTGCTCCTTTATAACTCGTATAGCTAAATCCCTCTTTATATCAGCCAGCTCTTCAATTGATTTATTTAGTTTATCCACTGTAGTAACTTTTATTTCCAAATTATCCACAGAATTATTAATATTATCCGCAGCTCTTTTAGAAAACACAAGTCCCTCAAGTAAAGAATTACTTGCCAATCTATTAGCTCCATGTATTCCTGTACAGCTTGTTTCACCAACAGCATATAAATTTTCCATAGAAGTTTTTGAATTCAGATCTACTTTTATCCCACCCATAAAAAAGTGTTGAGCTGGGGATACTTTAATACACTCTTTCGTTATATCTGTTCCTCTTTTCAAACACTCTTCATAAATAGTTGAAAATCTATTTACAATATAATCTCTTCCTAAAAATCTTATATCTAAATACACATAAGGTGTTTGAGTTTCTCTTATTTGTTCATATACTGCATCTGACACTACATCTCTAGGTAAAAGTTCGTTTATAAATCTTTTACCATTTACATTTGTCAAAATTCCACCTTCACCTCTCAATGATTCAGATATTAAAAATCTTCTCTGATTTCCTTCTTCTTCATAAAATGCAGTTGGGTGAATTTGGATATAATTCATGTCTTTAAGCTGAATATTATGCATTATTGCAGAAGCTATTCCATCACCTGTTAAAATTCTTTGATTTGTTGAGTTATTGAACAATCCACCTATTCCACCAGTAGCAAGTACCACAGCTTTGGCATAAACATTTATTTGTTCATTTTCTTTTACTAATACAGCTCCAATACATTTCTCTTCTTTTTCAATAATATCTACAAAATAAGTATCTTCGTAAATACTTATATTGTCCTTTTGTTTCACTTTATCAATTAAGATCTTAGCTGTGCTTTCTCCCGTATTATCTTTTGTATGAACTATTCTGTTTATTGAATGAGCACCTTCTTTAGTAAAATTTAAACTATCATCTTCATTTCTATCAAATTTAAGTCCCATATCTATTAAATTATTTATATTATCCATAGATTCAGCTGCTAAAACTTTTACTGCTTCTAAATCATTTTTATACTTCCCTGCTTTTAAAGTATCTTCTATATATAGTGGAATATCATTTATACCTCTCGCAACAGATATTCCCCCTTGAGCTAGATATGTGTTACTGCAGTTTATCTTATCCTTGCATACAACTAAAATATTTAAATCCTTCCTTAAATTCAACCCACAATAAAGACCTGATACTCCTGAACCTATTATTAAAACATCAACAAATTTATTCATTTATATTACCTAATTATTTTTAGCACTTGCTGATGCTAATAGGTGCATATTTTCTAATGACCTTAAAGCTTTTTTTCTAATATTTTCATCTAAAATCATTTCATTTTTTCCATTCAATAGAGCATCATATAAATTTTCAAGGGTTGTCTTCTTCATATCCTGACAGCATATTTTATCTCCAGGAATAAAGAAACCTTTATTTGGATTTTTCTTTTTTAACTCATGCAAAATTCCTTCTTCTGTAGCTATTATAAATTCATTTCCTTCATCTTTAGTCGCGTAATCTATAATACCACTTGTACTTCCTACATAATCTGCAATATCTCTAATTTCCTTAGTACATTCCGGATGCACTAGTACTTTAGCATCTTTATGTTTTTCTTTTTCTTTTAATATATCTTCTCTACTTACTTTATTATGACATCTACAGAACCCATCCCATAATATAAATTCTTTTTCTGGGAAAAACTCTGAAATATATTCACCTAAATTTCTATCTGGTAAAAACATTATTTGCTTATTTGGTATATTTTTTAATATCTTAAGTGCGCTTGAAGATGTTACAGCTAAATCACAGTGTGCTTTTACATTAGCTGTTGAATTTATATAACAAACAACATACGCACCTGGATACTTTTCCTTTAATTCTAGCAAAGCTTTACCACTAGCCATATCAGCCATTGAACATCCTGCACTGGCACATGGCATTAGAACTGTTTTATGCGGTGATAATATTTTTGCACTTTCAGCCATGAACCTAACTCCACAAAACATTATAGTTTCTTCCTTACAGTCCCTAGCAACTTCACTTAAATAATAAGAATCTCCAACATAATCAGCTAACTCTTGAATAATTCCAGGCTGATAATAATGAGCAAGAATAACCGCATTCTTTTCCTTCTTTAATCTTAATATTTCTTGAACTAAATCTGCCCCCATATTTACACTTCTTTCTTATTAGTTTACAGGTGTATATACACCTATTAAACTAATTATATCAGATATTTTCATATCTTCAACTAATTTAAATAGTGTCAATTTTAGTATTATATTCTACATATCTTTAAAACTAGTAGTCTTCATATATAAAAAAACTACCCCAGATTATTCTGAGGTAGCTTTTACAGCTCATTACTAATATTAGTTGTTTATTTTAAACTTTCCATTAAGTCTACTAACTGATCCACAAGTTGTACAGAATCTTGAATATTTTCACCCACTAGTTCCATGGCCTTTGATTGCTCCTTACTTGTTTCAAGAGTTGTATGAGAATTTTTCACTGTTTCATTTACGGACTGTTTTATTTGAGTTGTTAAATCTGCAATACTCTTTGCTGTTTCTTTTGAATTTTCAGCTAAATTTTTTATTTCCTTTGCAACAACCGAAAAGCCTTTTCCGACTTCTCCTGCACGTGCAGCTTCAATAGAGGCATTAAGTCCTAACATTTTAGTTTGAGCAGCTATATTATTTATGGCAGCTAATATATTATTAATTTGTTCCGCCACTACTCCTACCTGCGCAATTTCAGTATTTAAATTTTCTTGTTGAGAGGAAATACTATTTGCTGAAGCTGAAAGTTCTTCTATTGTAGCAGATACTTGCATAAAATTATTAGCTAGCCTTCTAGATACCATATCTAATTGAATTTGATTATGTCCATTCTTAGCAAGAGAATTTACAACAAGAAATAATACACTAGCTGCTGCTTCTATATGCTTAAAATCTACTATATTAACTTCATGTACTGATTTTACAAGTGAATTTGAATCAACATCTATCTCTTTAGCTATTTTTATAAACTCTTGATCTTTAGGGGTTTCCGTCAGCATTTGTCCACCTAAAACTGTCCCAATTAACTTTCCTTCAATAATTATGGGAGCTGCAAAATCTATAAGACCGGCATGACACGCTCCTACAAAAGGCTTCCCTGTTCTTGCGGCCTCTTCTCCCATTCTTTTGTGTGAAGCTGCACATCTGTCATCCCCCGTTTTAGTGGAATGAACAAATTTTTCGCAAAATCTTGTATAACTACTTGGATTAGTTACGGGACTACCATTTTTATCAACTGTTACACTTGCACAATTCATTGCAAAAGCAAAATCGTCTTGGAATTTTTGTAATAATTTAATGTCAATAATATCTCTTATCTCCAATGCATCCATATCAAGTTCATTATTTTCCTTTATCTTTACCATAAAACTCACCCTTCCTATTAATCCCGTAATAAAATAAATATTTTTTCATACTTTTGAGACAACTTTCATCAATTTATATATTATTTATCGATTTCAACCTCTAGTAACTTTAATAAAATATTAAATTTATTTATGTAAATCAATTTACTTCAATTAAGTTAATCAAAAATTTTTGTCGATAGAATACTCAAATATTTTATTGACAAATAATAACCATAATTGTACTATTGTATTAACAACTTAGTACAATACTACAATAATACAATTACAAAGGAGTGAGAATATGTCATGGACTTTTAGTGACGACAGACCAATCTATATGCAGCTAATGGAACAAATACAACTTAAAATTGTTTCAGGCATATACAAATCAGGTGATAAATTACCATCAGTTAGAGAGATGGCAAGCGATGCAGCAGTAAATCCAAACACAATGCAGAAAGCATTAACAGAATTAGAGCGAACAGGCTTAGTTTTTAGTCAAAGAACAAGCGGTAGATTTATTACGGAGGATATTAATATGATTAAAGATATTAGAAACGGTTTAGCACGAGAACAAATAGAAAAATTTCTTTATAACATGGAGAAGATTGGATATACAAAACAAGAAACAATAGACCTTATAGAATTTATATCAAAGGAGATGAAATAATGAATAATGATGATAATAAAATGTTGTATACTTCTAATGAAACTGATACAATGTCTTCTTTTTCAAATAATATCATGGATAATAGCCCTATTTTAGAGTGCAGAAACCTATTCAAAGCCTATGCTGGGGCTGAAGCCTTAAAAGGTATAAACTTGACAGTTAATCGCGGCAGAATTGTTGGTCTCTTAGGCCCTAATGGCAGTGGTAAAAGTACTCTTATAAAGCTTGCAAACGGACTTTTGACTCCTTCAAGCGGAGAAATCTTAATAGCTGGAAATAAACCTGGTATTGAAACAAAAAAAATTGTTTCATACCTTCCCGAAAGAACTTATCTTAATGATTGGATGAAAGTTTCAGACATTATTAATTTCTTTCAAGATTTTTATGATAATTTTAATCCTGAAAAAGCATATAACATGTTAGCAAAACTAAATATCAATCCTAATGATAAATTAAAAACCATGTCTAAAGGTACAAAAGAAAAGGTTCAATTAATCTTAGTTATGAGCAGAGAAGCTGATTTATATTTGTTAGATGAACCTATTGCAGGTGTTGATCCAGCTGCTAGAGATTATATTTTAAACACAATAATTACAAACTACAATGAAAATGCTACTATTATAATCTCTACCCATCTTATTTCTGATATTGAAAGAATTCTAGATGATGTAGTATTTATTTCATACGGAAATGTATTCTTAACTAAGAGTGTTGATGAAATTAGAGAAAATGAAGGAAAAAGTGTTGATGCTTTATTTAGGGAGGTATTTAGATGTTAGGAAAATTAATGAAATATGAGATAAAAGCAACTGGTAGAATTCTTATCCCGCTTTATGCAGTACTACTAGTATTTGCTACTATTAATAAAATTTTTTTGGAAACTAATTTATCTGCTAAACTTTCAAACCTTGGACTTAGAGGCTTTAGTTCAATTCCATTCATATTAAGTGCCTTTGCATATGGATGTACTATGGCTGCTGTAATTATTGTTACATTCTTTGTAATAATACAGAGATTTTATAAGAATTTACTTGGAGATGAAGGTTATCTGATGAATACTCTCCCAGTTACTACTATTACAAATATAACAAGTAAACTTTCCATTGCTGCTTTTTGGCTTATAATAAGCGGATTAGTTGCTATACTTTCAATTATTATCATGGCTTTTAATCCTAATACATTCAACGCAATATTCAATGATATTCCAAGAGCACTTTCAGAAGCATATAAGGAATTTGGCTTTCAAATATCTATAATAATTGTTGAAGTCTTGATTGCAATTTTAATATCTATATTGAAGTCTCTTACTATGATTTATTCATCCATATCAATTGGGCATTTATTTAGCAAACATAGAATTTTATCATCTTTTGGTGCATTCATTGTTTTAAATATAATTTCTGGTGCTATTTCATCTTTTATTTTTATAGCACTTTCAATAATTGGTCAAACAAACACAATTCATCTAGAGGCTCATTCTGTTTTGGCTGTTCATACTATTTTAATATTTATTATTTTATATAACCTAATATTTTTCATAGGATATTTTATAATTACTCACTATATATTAAAGAATAAGTTAAACCTAGAATAGTACAATATTCTAAAAAACATATATTCTTTGGAATTATCAAAACCGGTTATCTGCAATGTTAGATAACCGGTTTTTAAATTTAGTATAAGCTTTTTTAATATTTCATGTAAAATATTAAATTTATGTTGACTTATTTATAATTATAACTCATAATTACATATGAATTAATAGATAGATAACTAAGATAGAGGTGCGAAATTTAAAAGTAGTATTATGGAGGTAAGCTCGAAGAAATAATACGAAAGGAACTTTCGCCGAAGTAAATAGTTAATTGCTTTAATGCTATTTGCTGGGCTTATGTAGAACATGCATAAGACTGTCACGAATTATTTTGTGGAGAGCTATTTTCAATGTAATTTATACGATATTTTATAATATTTTTATAACTTTCGTATTTGTGTCATGAGTATGCTCTCATGGCTTTTTTTATTTTTATAATACATATATTATCTTAGTTGTTTGCCTATACAATTATAAAACCAAACGGAGGAGAAAAAATGGGTGAACAAAATAATGAATTAAAAAGAAGCTTAAAAGCAAGACATTTAAATATGATTGCTATAGGCGGATCTATCGGTACTGGTATCTTCCTTGCTATGGGTGATACTTTACACCAGGCTGGACCTGGTGGTGCATTAGCCTCTTATTTATTAGTAGGAATAATGGTATATTTTTTAATGACAAGCTTAGGAGAAATGGCAACTCATATGCCAATATCGGGTTCATTCAGTTCCTATGCTACTAAATTTATTGATCCTGCTCTTGGATTTGCACTCGGATGGAACTATTGGTATAACTGGGCTATAACAATTGCTGCTGAAATGGTTGCTGGTTCTCTATTAATGAAATATTGGTTTCCAGATGTGAATCCACTATATTGGAGTATTTTGTTTTTAGTAATCATCGTAGGCTTAAATGTTTTATCATCTAAAGCATATGGTGAATCAGAATACTGGTTTGCAGGAATTAAGGTTATTACTGTTCTTGTATTTATTGTAATTGGTGTGTTAATGATTGTTGGAATAATGGGCGGAGAAAAAGTAGGCTTCCATAACTTCACTATAGAAGATGGGCCTTTCCATGGAGGAATTAAAGCAATATTTTCAATATTCTTGATTGCAGGTTTTTCATTCCAAGGTACTGAGCTTATAGGTATTGCAGCTGGGGAAAGTGAAGATTCAGAAAAAAATATTCCAAAAGCTATAAAATCAATATTTTGGAGAATTTTAATATTTTACTTAGGGACAATTGTTGTGCTAGGAGCAATAATACCATTCACTGATGCCGGTCTTGATACAAGCCCTTTCACAATGGTATTTGAAAAAGCTGGTATAGCGGGTGCTGCTTCATTAATAAATGCAATTATCTTAACTTCTGTATTATCTGCTGGTAACTCTGGTATGTATGCATCAAGTAGAATGCTTTTTGCTATGGCTAAAGAAGGTATGGCACCTAAGGTTTTTGCTAAAACCAATAAAAGAGGAGTACCTATTAATGCTGTTCTTTTAACTACATTAATCGCTTCTGCATGCTTTTTAACTGGTATTTATGCTGAAAGTACTGTTTACGTTTGGTTAGTTGCGGCATCTGGCCTTGCAGGTTTCATTGCTTGGGTAGGTATAGCAATATGTCACTACAGATTTAGAAAAGCATATGTTCACCAAGGTAAAGATTTAAAAGATTTAAAATACAAGGCTAGCTTATATCCATTTGGTCCTATATTAGCATTGTTAATGTGCATAATCATAATACTAGGACAAGGATATTCATACATTACTCCTGAAGCAATTGATTGGAACGGATTAATTGCAGCCTATATAGGGCTTCCATTATTCCTTGTATTATATATAGCCTATAAAATAAAATATAATACTAAAGTTATTCCTCTAGATGAAGTTGACGTGAGTTATTGTAACGATAAAATATCTGAATAGATTAATATAAATTAGTTCAAAAATGGGCTGTCACATTAGTGACAGCCCATTTTACTTTGAACATTTATCTTTGAAATTTGCTCTATTTTATTTTAAAAACATTGCCATATCATCTTCAACATTTGTAATTCCACCTATGCCAAAGTTTTCTACTAAAACATTAGCTACATTTGGTGAAAGGAATGCTGGAAGAGTTGGTCCTAAGTGAATATTCTTTACGCCTAAGTGTAATAGAGATAAAAGAACTATTACAGCTTTTTGCTCATACCATGCAATGTTAAATGCTATTGGTAATTCATTTATATCTTCAAGACCAAATACTTCTTTAAGTTTTAACGCAATAACTGCTAATGAATAAGAATCGTTACATTGTCCTGCATCTAAAACTCTTGGAATTCCACCAATGTCTCCTAAATCTAATTTGTTGTATTTATATTTTGCACAACCAGCTGTTAAAATAACGGTATCCTTTGGAAGAGCTGCTGCAAAATCTGTGTAGTATGATCTAGCTTTTTGTCTACCATCACAACCTGCCATAACAAAGAATTTCTTTATTGCTCCAGTTTTTACTGCATCAACCACTTTATCAGCTAAAGCTAATACTTGATTGTGAGCAAATCCACCAATGATTTCTCCTTCTTCAATTTGAGTAGGTGCTGGACATTTCTTAGCTTGTTCTATAATCGCTGAGAAATCCTTCTTTCCATTTTCATCGATTGCAATATGAGTACATCCTTCATAACCTGCTGATCCAGTAGTATATAATCTATCCTTATAGCTGTCTCTTGGAGGAACTATACAGTTTGTAGTCATAAGTATTGGTCCATTAAAGCTTTCAAATTCTTCTGGTTGTTTCCACCATGCATTTCCATAGTTACCTACTAAGTGTGAATATTTCTTTAAATGTGGATAATAGTGAGCTGGTAACATTTCTGAGTGAGTATATACATCTATTCCTGTTCCTTCTGTTTGAACTAATAATTGCTCTAAGTCTTTTAAGTCATGTCCTGAAATTAATATTCCTGGGTTTGTTCCAACTCCAATGTTTACTTTTGTTATTTCTGGATTACCATAGCTTTCTGTATTAGCCTTATCTAATAAAGCCATTCCATCAACACCAACTTTTCCTGTTTCTAAAGTTAATGCTATATATTCATCTATTGTAACTTTATTATCAGCTGTTAATGATAATGCTTTTTGCATAAATGCACATATATTTTCATCTTCATATCCTAAAGCATTTGCATGTTTCATATATGCAGATAATCCTTTTAATCCATAAGTGATAAGCTCTCTTAAGCTTCTTATGTCTTCATTTTCAGTAGCTAAAACTCCAACTGTTTCTGCTTTTGCTTCCATTTCTGTTCTTGAATCAGTGTTATATAAAGCAGCTGCACTTAAATTTTCTTTGTTAGCTAATTTTGCTAATAATTCTTCCTTTAATTTTAATGTATCTTTTACTCTTCCATAGAATACTTCTTTATCAAAGTTAGCATTAGTTATAGTTGTGAAAAGATTCATTGTTACTGTAGTATTTATAGCTTGTGATACAGCAATACCTTCTTCTCTAGCTTTTGTTGAAACTTCTGATAAACCTCTTGTTACATATATTAATAAATCTTGCATTTTTGCTAGGTCTGGAGTTTTACCACACACACCTTTTATAGTACAGCCTGTACATCCTGCTGCTTCTTGACATTGAAAACAAAACATTTTATTATCCATTCTTATTCTCCTCCATATCTTTGATTTCTATTAAATAAATTTTTATAAATTTCTATATCAGTTAGGTGCATTTCCTTGAATCACCTTATGAGTTTATTTTACATTGAAATAATAAAATACTCTGTTTCATTTGTTACAATACAAAAATCTTTTGCAATTATTTTTATAAATGCACAAAAATAGCCTAGAATACTTATTTCTTCTAAGCTATTAAAAAAATCATATTTATTGCTTCTCTACATTAGGTATATAGGAAATACTCAAAGTGGTAGCAATACAAAGAAATAGAATACATATATGTGGAGCAGGCATTGAAAAATAAGTTGCTGGAATATCTTAATGGGAGGTTGTACCACTTTTGCTTGTCCTGTGCTTGCCACAGGAGCATGCAGAAGTGGTACAACCTTCCGTTTAGATAGTCCCAGCGAAATTTTTCATAGCCCTGAGTAACATATATGTATTCTATTTCGGTTTGTCATTGCTTCACTTTAAATTCTAGCAGAAATGTATTCCACTCCAATATATACGTTCTTTGATAATAGTTTTCTCTGGGAATTCCACATCTTTTAGTGCCCATTTTTTATATTCTTCAAATCCAACTCTATCGATAATGTATCCAATGTGCTCTTTTCCACCTGGAGCTTCTTTATCAATATATTCCTCTACGAATTTATAAGTATTTAATATTATTTTGATTATACTTTGCTCATCTGCCCATATTAAAAAGTCTTCTGCAAGACGCGGATTCTTTTTACCTGATCTTCCCATAAGCACTAACTTATAATATTTTTCCTTACTTCTTGTCCACGCACCAGTCGGACAAGCATTTGCGCATTCACCACAGCCAATACATTTCTCTTCATTTCTTACGATTTTATAATTAACAGCTTCAAGTGCTCCTACCGATTTCTTCTTACAAGCTTTCACACATGCCATACAGCTTACACATCTATCTGCATTATATTGTGGTTCTGTCATTCCAATTATACCAAAGTCATGAGTTCTTGCTTTAATGCAGTCATTTGGGCATCCTGTTAGTGCTATTTTAAAATGCAGATCATTTGGAAAAATAGCTTTTTCTATTTTTTTAGCAAAATTAGTTGTATTATAATTAGCAAATGGACAAACATTATTTCCAACACATGCAGCTACATTTCTCGTTCCAGCAGCTGTATATCCTTTTCCTGGTATCTCTTGATTTATATCCAGCTTTTCAATAACTGGCTGTAATAGTTCGTTCACTTTATCCATGTCCTCGAATCTTATTCCTGGCAATTCAAATCCTTGACGTGTTGTTATATGAACAGTTCCATCACCATACTTTTGTGATATTTCTTGTATTTTTCCGAGTAACTCTGCATCCAAATGCCCTCCTGGAACTCTAATTCTAGAAGCAGTTAATCCTCTTTTCTTAGTAACCCTAAAAGCATTCTTTTTTATTGCCTTTGTATTTAAATCCATAATTAACTCCTCCTAATCTATTAAAGATTTTCCTTTTGAATAATTAAAAACAGGACCATCTAAACAAATATAAGTATCATCTATTTTACAGTGACCACATTTACCAATTCCACAGCACATTTTTCTTTCTTGTGAAATCCAAATATTATTTTCATCTATACCGCGTTTTAAAAACTCAGCCACAGTAAATTTCATCATAATAGGAGGACCTACTACAATAACGGCTACATTATTAATATCGTCAATCGGAA
Source organism: Clostridium sp. LS (assembly GCF_002760435.1). Lineage (GTDB taxonomy): Bacteria > Bacillota > Clostridia > Clostridiales > Clostridiaceae > Clostridium. The sequence continues at coordinate 14,149 of NZ_AUUU01000056.1, read as the reverse complement.
GTTCTGGAATATATTTTGTAACCATTCCAACATTGCCTTCATAGCCTTCTTCTGCATTATCCACAGTTAGAATAAGATTTGTATTAGTTTTCCACATTTTAATATCGTCCTTGAATAAAACATCATTAGGTGATTTAAATCCAGCTATTAAAGTAAAACCTTTTGCACCCCTTGGGTTTTTGGAAAAATAATCAACAACTCCTCTTACTGGTGATAAACCTGTTCCTCCTGCAACTACAATTACTTCCTTATCTTTATAATTTTCAATTTCAAAACCATTACCATAAGGTCCTCTTAAGAATAGCTTGTCACCAACATAATTATTAAATATTTCGTTAGTAACTTTACCAACTCTTCTTATAGTTAAATCAACGGTTCCATCACCTATACCACTAACTGAAATAGGAGCTTCGCCGAACTTAGGCAGTGATACTTCAAAAAATTGTCCCGGTTTTACGTCTCCCTTAAATTCCATACGAAAAGTATATTCTATCTCTGTATGCTTAATTACTTCCTTAATTTCTGATAAGAAAGGTATATATTCATTATTACTCATTTTCTGACACCTCTTTCATACCTTCATTTAACTTATTAACACATTTGGAGAAAGATATATATTCTGGACAGATATCATCACATCTTCCACATCCTACGCACATGTGATATCCCCACTTCTTTTTGTAATCATAGACCTTATGCAACACTTTAAAACGCATACGTTGTCCTTTATCTAATCTAAAGCTATGCCCCCCTGCCATATTCGTAAATCCATCTACATGGCATGATGCCCATACTCTACGTCTTTCTCCTGCTTTTCCATTATCAGTATAGAAAACATCTTGCATTGTAAAGCAAGTACATGTAGGACAAACAAAGTTACATCTTCCACAAGCAATACAACGACTGCTGTAATCTTTCCACATTTCTGATTTCATAACATCTAAAGAAAGATTTTCTGGTATAGAAACGCTTACATTATTGCTTGTTACAAAATCCGGTTTTACATCTAAAGTTTCATTATTTTCAAATAGTTTTTCAAGCATTGAATCTTTTACATCTACATATACTTCATCATTATTTACTTTTATGTACGCATCATATTCATCATTTTTATTTGTATCCATACTTACACAGAAACAATTTTCAAATGAATTTTTGCATCCCATTAAAATAAACTTTGCATTTTCTCTTATTCTCTTATAATAATAATCTTCTTGTCCATTTCTTAAGTAAATATCATCCATACGTTTTACTGCATGTAAATCGCAACTTCTTAAGAAAATAATGGCACCTTTTTTAGGAGCATCAGCTTCCTTTATAGAATCTTCAGTGAAAAAGAAAAGTGTTTGAGAAATAGGAAGTAATACTTCCTTATATGAGTACTCTGCTTTTTTATCAAATACAATTTCATCTAATGTGTTTATTTCTCCATAACGTATTCTATCAGTATCTGAATAAGTACCTTGTCCTTCAAATAGCTTTGGTGCATATATTACATACTCTTTTGATAAACTTTTAAATATACAATTAATATCATTCTTATTTAATTTATATCCCATTTGCTTTCTCCTTTACTTCTTTTTTGAGATTATATAGTATGGTAATGCTAAAAATACAGCTCCACCAATCATGTTTCCTAATGTTACTACTCCTATGTTATAAGCATATCCCATTATACTTACACTTGCTGCGCCTGGATTAAGTAATCCAATTGTTAAAAGAGTCATATTGGCAACACTATGCTCGAAACCTGATGTTATAAATGCAAATAAACACCAAAAGATCATAATAAGCTTAGCTGATTCACTTTTTAATTTGAAACTACACCAAGTAGCTAAACACACTAATATATTACAGAATATTCCACGCATTAATAATGGCCAAAATGGTATACTCATTTTAGTTGCTGAAGTCTTTGCTATAAATTCTCCTACTGGTCCTGCTGAGAGGCCTGTACAATAAAACATAACTCCTGCAATAATTGACCCAACTAAATTTCCTATAAAGCAAACTATCCATATATTAATAGTATCTGTCCATTTTACTTTTCCTTTTAAAGAAGCAGCTGTCATAATAAAATTGTTTCCTGTAAAAAGTTCTGATCCTGCCATAATAACTAAACTAAGTGCTACTCCAAACGATACTCCCATTACTATTTTTGTAGCAGGCGATGCACTACCTCCTAGCAGTCCTCCGATTGAGAATATAAGCATAATCCCCATGCCTACATAAAGACCTGCAAGCATTGAACTTATGAAATATCCTGATTTATTTGTTCTTAATAAATTAACCTTAGCCTTAGCAGCCATAACCACACTGTTAAATTCTTCACAAAACATACTATAATTTCTCCCTTCATACATACGTTTACTTATAATTAAATTATAAGCTATAAAAAATTAAAGCACCGTGATATAAATCACGGTGCTTTGAAAAATTGTGATAATTTTTCTTGGTTAATAACTTTTATCTTTTTATTCTCGTATTCAATTAGATTTTCGTTTACTAATATTTTTAGTGATCTGGATATAGTTTCTCTTTTTGATCCCAGTAAGTCCGCAAGATATGTGACGCTAATGTTCATATTAATAATTACTCCATTGTCACAAGGTACTCCATAATCCTTGCTTAATTTCCAAAGCTTTGCAGCAAGCCTTTTCTCCATTCGTATTACGCCTGTTGCATTTTTTAACTGCCTATATAATCTTCTTACTTTCATGGCCAATGAACTCATTATATTCTTGGAAAGATTAAAATCTCCCTCCATAATCTTCAAAAAAATATTTTTGTCGTAGCATAATATTTCTGCATCTTCAAAGATTTCGCAGTTAATTGACGTAGGTAAGTCTTGTATAATAACATCATTAATCATCTTACCTTTTCCAAATATGAATATGACACGCTTTTGACCACTTTCATTTAATTTATATAGTGATACACTACCGCTCAGTACAGTATATAAAGTATTAACATTTTCCTTATCTCTAAAGAGATGACTTCCTGCTTTACAATTCTTAACTTCACCAAAATAAATAAGTTTTTCTAATGAAGTATCCGAGATATTCGCAAAGATTTCTAACTCTTCTAATTGATTTTTCGTAATTTTTTTCATAATTACTCCTAAAATTATATATTCTAATTTCAAAATGCTAGAATTTTATATTATCTAATCAAATAATTCTTCCTCTAATTCCTCAATGTTTGTAATCTTAATTGTGTTTCTATCAAAATCAATGAAATTTAAATCTCTAAGGTTCATCAATTCTCGTGATAATGATGGCCTAGGTATCCCTAAAGAAGATGCTATTTCTTCTTTACTATCCTTTAGTTTAATTGTTTTACTTTTTTGCATCTTTGCCTGCTCCAAAATATAATTAATAACCTTATGCTTAATACTTTTGAAAGCTATAGTCTTTATTTTGGAATTTAACATGAATATTTTATTACTAAGTGCAGACATAAAATTTCCTAGTACTCTTTCATCACTTGTACAAAGTCTAAGTATATCAGCTTTACTTATATATAATATACTGCATTCAGTAAAAGCTAATACTGTTGAAGGATACTTTGATTTTTTTGAAAACACCAACGCTTCTCCAAATACATCGCCATTATTTAAGCGTTTTAAAATAATTTGTTTTCCGCTAAGATATATCCTTTGAATTTCAACAATTCCCTCTAAAACAAATCCTAAACTAGTGCATTCATCTTCTTCATTTGCAATTATTTCTCCCTTTTTATATGTTTTTAAAGTATAAGAAATATTGGAAATTAGGTTCTTGATTTCGTCACTATTTAAATCTTTAAAAAATTCATTCCCATCTAATTTATTAATTATATCTTCCATCAGCACTTTCCTCCAAAATTTTTACCACAATTATTTCCTATCATAATTATTATATAAATTATATCATTTTCATATAATTTAAGACAGCATTAGAAATATTTCAATTTACAAAAGTACTAATTTGTTTTATTAGAATTTCTTACCTGTATGACTAAATAAAGGTATTGACTAACATCAATACCTTTTTAGTAAGCTATATATAGGTACTAAATTTTATTTTACGAACTTAATAACTCCATCTTTTCTTTCATGGGCTTTAGGTGTACTTTCAGGGTATCCAACTGCTGCTATTCCCCAAACAATGTGATTTTCTGGTATTTCAAAGCTTGTTAATACTTCTCTTACTTCCTTTTCATCACAAATAGTCTTTAGTTGGTTAATCCAACATGAGCCTATTCCTAATGAATTTGCCATTAAAAATATGTTTTCTAATGCACATGCACAATCAGCAAGTCCATTTGTATTATCTTTATCATTTGATAACATTATTAAAGTCGGTGGGGCATAAAAATTATATCCAGCATCTCTTCCCAATGCTTCTCTTATAACTTTAGCAAGCTGCTCAATTTTTTCTTTATTTTGAACAACTGTAAACTGCCAGCTTTGTTTATTCATACCGCTAGGAGCATATGTCCCTGCCTCTAAAATTAACTTTAGCTCATCATCCTTAATTTGTTCTGGCTTAAATTGTCGAACACTTCTTCTTGATAATATGTTTTGTAACACTTCATTCATAATAACACACTCCCTCTTTTTTATATCTAATATAATTCATATAATAATTAATTATGTTTGTCAAGTTCTCCCATATGCTTAGTAAAAATAAACTACAACTAATTATCTTATCAGCTCTGTTTCTATATCCTTCTCTAAAATTTCTGATTTTAAACTACTTTTCTCTTTTGACTTTGCTAACAAAAGACCACTTGTAATAGCTGTAAACGGAGCGACTGTTACGAGTCCAAAACTACCAATTAAGGTATGAAGTATTTCTGAGGATACATATTTTAAATTTAATATATTTATAATTGGAGTACCCTGAGCCATGAATACCATAAGTAGTCCAATATACCCTCCAGAATATGCTAGAAGCAGTGTTGTCATCATAGTTCCCATAATTGAGCGTCCAACATTTACTCCTGACTTAATAGCTTCAATCTTAGTTATGCTTGGTTTCTTTTCCACAACTTCTGCTACAGCTGATGTTATATCCACCGCCACATCCATAACAGCCCCGCAAGATGCTATAAAAATACTAGCTATAAAAACTTGTGTAAGATTTAGGTCTTCAAAGCCTGAATATAAAAGAGATTCTGAATACGCCATAACAGCACCATGAATCTTAAACCTACTTACAAAAAAAATTGCCATAAGGCACGTTACTAGCGCACCAGCTAATGACCCACTTATTGCAGCCAAAGATTTTTTATCTATGCCATAAACTAATCCAATTATTATAATAATTAATATCATAGTGGTTGTTACTCCTACTGCCACGGGATTATATCCTTTTAGGAATAGAGGTATTAAAACTTTCCATATAGCCAGCACAGTAAAAATAAATGATAAAATAGACTTTATTCCAACTATTCCTGCAAACCCAACAAGCACAATAACAAAAATTCCTACGAGAATAATTTCATAATTCAATCTATAATGATCTACAAGAGTAGCCACTCTAATTTCATCTCCTGTATAGTCAAGAGTAACTAATATTTTATCTCCAACTTGAAATATTTTATCTTGTTCAAGAGATCCAACTAATCTATTAGTTCCTGTAGTTATCTTTCCCTTAAATCTTCCTTCAAGAATTTCTATATCACATAGCTGCTCACCAATTTTTATAAGCCCTGTTTCCTTAATAAAACTATTATCTGTACTTAATACTTTAGCAGCTACCCTTTCAGTGTTTTCATACTTATTCTCGGGAAATTGATTAGGCAATAACATAAGAAATATTATTGCCATTAAAGTTATTATTATAGGAATTGTGTTTTTCCTGCTAAAATCTTTAAACATTAATCTTTCTCCTCTTTATTATATTAATTTACCCCTAAACAATATATAGAGAATAAGCATTAAGAACAATGCCTATCCTCTATACAATCTATCTTCTCCATATCCCCAAAAAATTCTCTTATATACCCTATCTATATATCTTAAAACCCTCAAAAACTCTCAAATACCTTATTTTATACTCAAATTTAATTCTCTTATTTTTTATACCCAATTTTAATTTCTTTTATACCCAATTATTGTATCTTAGTTATAGCTTTAAGCTTATCAAATACATTTGTATTATCATAATATCCGCTGAACAAATCTTGTCCTACGCCCTTAGCCATCATTGCTACTGGTATTCCTGTATGGGAATATGAAGTAAAGGAAATTCCTGATTTATTATTTAAAATATGAGTTAAAGTTACTGAAAATGGTTCATATGTTCCATATAAAATATTCTCATTTTCATCTAACTTTCTACTTTCCTTAGGAATCATACTCTTTTCATATGCCGCTTTTAACCTTGCTTCTTCCCCTTGAGTTAATACCATTCCGCCCTTTGTTGATTCCCCGCTTGATCCTGCCCTTTTAAGACCAAAGCTCGCCTCAACATCTTTCATTGCGTCATCAAAAGACGTCTTCTTATCTCTATATTCTGCAATTTTCCTATCAAATGAAGTATATGATTCCTTTTGACTAGATAAATCCTGCAAATAAGTATCATAATTAGTTCCTGCAAATCCTATTGAAAGTCCGCCTGTTTCATGGTCTCCAGTTACTAAAATTAAAGTTTCATTTGGGTGCGCATTGTAAAAATTAATAGCTTCTTGAACTGCATCACTAAAGGCTTCTGTATCACTAATATTAGCAGCAGCATCATTAGCATGACCAGCCCAGTCGATTTTCCCACCTTCAACCATCATAAAAAATCCCTTATCATTGTTAAGTACATCTATACCCTTCTTAGTGTAATCAGCAAGTGTAAGTTCATCTCCAGTTCTATCTATATTATATTTTAATGCACCACTCTCTTTTTCTACTTCATCATCAGGGCAAACTGCTATTACTTTCTCCCCATTTTTTAACCCTTCTATATCAGCCTTTGTATTGACTACTTTATATCCCTTTTCTTTTGCCAAGTCTTGTATCTTGGTTTTACCTTGTTCTTTTACTTCTTTAGAGTCATCTGACAAGAATTTTCCACCAGCAAAAAAGTCGAAATTCGAATCCACAAGTTGAAGTCCCATATCATAATAATTACTTCTAGCTGGGACATGAGCATAATATGCACCTGGAGTCGCATGATCTATATTTACTGATGATATTATTCCAATTTTATACCCTAATTGCTTTTTTAATTTTTCAGTTATTGTTTCATAAGACTTTGTTTTAGTTTCATCCATATTAATAACACTGCTCAAAGTTTTTTTACCTGTCGAAAGCGAAGTTGCTGTTGATGCTGAGTCCGGACAAACTGATGTTGAATCATAAGTAGTTACCGTTCCTGCTACCGGAAAATTCATAAATGATAATTTCTCTGGATTTGGATAATTACCGTTCTTTGGATCAATTGCCCCATGTTCTTGTACACCTTTATAATATTCAGCAGCCTGAATTTGTGAAAAACTCATACCATCTCCTATAAACATAAAGATATACTTTGGTGTTTTACCATTCCAGCTTGAACTTGATACTGCTTTTGCCTCTTCAGGTTTTATCCTACTGCTTACAGTGTAACCCGCACCTACTATAATTGCTAGAGCTAACACTGAACCTAAGATTCTTTTCACAGTCTTATTCATTCCTGATTAACATCCCCCTTATTATTTAATTATCAACTTTTTAATCCATAAGACACATTTTAAGTTTATTCCGTAGCAAGCCTGTCTTTTTGTGTATTATTACATTCAAAGTTCTAAATTTAGTATATTGTCTCTAAGTTAACAGAGTTTTATCCTTAAGTAAAAATTTGTAAAGTTAATGTTAATATAAAATTAACATTGCAAAACAAGTAATACAAAAACCTTAATCCTTTTCATATAATTTACTTTTAAATATGCATTTGAAAAAAGAAAGACTAACTATATTGCTCGGTTGCTAGAGAATAGTTAGTCTTTCTTTTAAAATGTATATTAACAAGTTAATTAAGATGTTCTATTTTTTATTTATATTTATTTGATATTTTAAACTTTCTCTATAATATTTAGGCGAAACTCCTTTTTCCTTTTTAAATATCTTTGAAAACCCAAGAGTGTCCTCATATCCTACCGAGCGTGAAATATCGCTTATTGTTAAATCATTATTACTCATAAGATCACATGCTTTATTTATTCTAAATTTCATTATATATTGCTGGGGAGGTATTCCTATATTTTCTTTAAAAAATCCACTAAGATAATTTTTATTAAGTCCTACACTTTTAGCCATTTCTGCTATACTGAACTTTCTAGAATAGTTTGTTTCAACAAACTGCAGACTTTTTTTTATGTACAATTCCTTATAATTACTGCTTATAACCACATGTTTTCCAGCTTCCTCAATAAGCTCTGATAAAAATACACCTAGTAGTCCTTGTAATCTAACTTCTCTTCCGTATCTTAGTTCAGTAGCATTTATCATATCATCAAAGCATTTTTTAATAAATTCACCGTTCTCACATTGAAAAATAGGATTTTCTTGGTTAAGATTAGCTAATTTCAGATAATTTTCGGCCTTTATTCCCTTAAATCCAACCCATGTATATGTCCATGGCTCTTCACTATCTGCTTCATAATAAGTAACAACATCAGGGCAGATAAGGAATCCTTGATTTTCTTTTATAGTATACGTTTTTCCATTTACAAAAAATCTTCCGCTTCCTTTAAGTATAAAATGAATTAAAAAGTGATCTCTAATCGCCGGTCCATAAGAATGGGATGACTTACATTTTTCCATACCACATTGATATACTAGCAGATCAAATCCGTCTCTATTTTCCGTTGGTAAAACTGTCATTTGCATATCTTTTTCCATTTAAAAATCCCCTTTATTTTAAGCAACTGAAATTAATTTCTTAGATTATACCATAATAATCTTAAATTATTCCATTTGATTTTTTACTGGCATTGTTATACTTAAACATAAGTATAAACTCTTTAATAACAAATATATAATTACGTTGGAGGAATAAATATGAGCATTATATATAATAATGACACAAAATGTTTTCACTTAACAACCAGGAATATTAGCTACGTTTTAAACATTCATGAAGATGGTTATCTTTCACATCTTTACTTTGGAAAAAAATTAAGAAATTTTAATTGTGGTAACCTATTATCACTTAGAGAAAGGAGTTCTTTTTCCCCAAACCCTAATCCTGACAATACTAGGCTTTCACTAGACTCCCTTCCACAAGAATACCCTTCTTATGGAACTAGTGATTTTCGCACTCCTGCTTACTCAGTTCAACTTGAAAATGGATCTACAATAACTGATCTTAGGTATGAATCTCACAAAATAATAAAAGGAAAGCCAAAATTAGAAGGTCTTCCAGCAACTTATGTGGAAGATGAGGCTGAAGCTCAAACTTTGGAAATAACATTATTAGATTCATTAATTGGACTTAAAGTAATTCTATCTTATACAGCTTACGAAAATTATGATGCTATAACAAGAAATGTACGTTTTATAAACTGTGGCAGCGAAAATTTAAAATTACTAAGAGCGCTAAGTATGAGTATAGATTTTAATGGCTCTGACTATGATTTTCTACATCTTCATGGTGCCTGGGCTAGAGAAAGACATATTGAAAGAACGCCTTTACTAGTTGGAACGCAATCCGTAGAGAGTAGACGCGGCTCAAGCAGTCATAACCAAAATCCTTTTATTGCACTTCTTAGCAAGGATGCAAATGAAGAATATGGTGATGTGTATGGTTTTAACCTCGTGTATAGTGGTAACTTTTTAGCACAAGCAGAAGTGGATCAATATAAGACCACGAGAGTTTCAATAGGTATAAATCCATTTGATTTTTCTTGGCTGCTTAATCCAAACGAAAGTTTCCAAACACCCGAAGTTGTAATGATTTATTCTTCAAAAGGCTTAGGTGAAATGTCAAGAACTTATCATAAACTATACAGAAAGAGATTATGCAGAGGCACTTATAGAGATAAAACCAGACCTATTCTTGTGAATAACTGGGAAGCAACTTACTTTGATTTTAATGCTGAAAAAATTGAGAATATCGGAAAAACTGCGCAAGAACTTGGAATTGAACTTTTTGTTCTTGATGATGGCTGGTTTGGAAAAAGAGATAGCGATAACTGCTCTTTAGGCGACTGGATCGTTGATAAGAAGAAACTTCCTAATGGACTGGATGATTTGGCTAAGCGTATAAATAATTTAGGCCTGCAATTTGGTTTATGGTTTGAACCTGAAATGGTTTCTCCTGATAGTGATTTATATAGAAACCACCCTGATTGGTGCCTTCACGTTCCTGAAAGGTCTCGAACTCAAGCAAGACACCAATTAATATTAGATCTCTCTAGAGAAGATGTATGTGATTATATTATAAATTCCTTATCTAATATTTTGAGCACCGTTAATATTAGTTACGTAAAATGGGATATGAATAGGAATATGACTGAAATAGGCTCTCCAAGCCTTCCTTCAGAAAGACAAAGAGAAACTGCTCATAGATATATGTTAGGTTTATACAAGATATATGAGAAACTTACAACCGATTTTCCAAACATATTATTTGAAGGCTGTTCTGGAGGCGGGGGCAGATTTGATGCAGGAATTTTATACTATATGCCTCAAATTTGGACAAGTGATGATACCGATGCTGTAGAAAGATTAAAAATTCAATATGGGACAAGTATAGTTTACCCTATTAGTACTATGGGGTCCCATGTATCCGCTGTCCCAAATCATCAGGTTCACCGAAACACTTCTTTAAAAATGAGAGGCGATGTTGCCATGTCAGGCAACTTTGGATACGAACTTGATCTTACTAAATTTACTGAAGAAGAGAAAGAGACTGTTAAAAAGCAAGTAGAAGCTTATAAGGAATTACGCGAGCTTATTCAATTTGGAGATATGCATAGATTACTTAACCCATTTAATAGCAATGAAGCCTCTTGGATAATTGTATCAGAAGACAAAGCAGAAGCTTTTGCAACATATTTTAGAGTTCTTGCAATTCCAAATGAGCCAATAAGAAAATTATGCTTAAGAGGACTAGATCCAGATAAAAATTACTCAATCTCCGGAATAGATGGAGTGTTTGGCGGAGATGAACTAATGTATGGTGGTATAACTATTCCTTACTTGGAAGGTGATTATCAAAGTATTACTTGGATAATCAGAGAATTTTAAATAACTTAACTTAAAATAAATTAAATGATAAAAATACGCCATTCTAAAAATTAGATGACGTATTTTTTAGATTGAGAATTAAAAATATCATTGACTAATTAAGTCACTTAACACAGGCATTGAAGCTATTGCCCCATAATTTGTGCATGTAATTGCTCCTACTTTATTTCCAAAGGCAATTATATTACTCCATTCTTCAAATGAAATGTTCTCTCTATCTTCAATATCACTTAGTTGCTTTAATACAGCTCCAACAAAAGCATCTCCAGCTCCTGTGGAATCCACTTGTTTAATTTTAATTGATGGAACTATAACATTCTTTTTGTTAACACTTAAATAGGTTCCTTTAGATCCTAAAGTAATAGTGACAACCTTCGCACCTAAATCATGTAGTTTATTAACTCCATTTGTAATATCTTTTTCTCCTGTTAATAGAAATAATTCTTCATCACTTAACTTAGCAAAATCACTTTGCTCTAGAAAAAAAATACTGTCTTCTATAAATCCCTTTAATTTGTCCGCTGTGATTAGTGCATCGCGATAATTTGGATCAAATGATACATATACGTTATTAGCTTTTGCAAATTCTAACAATTCAAAATATGTGGTTTTTAGCTCACCTTCTAAAAATCCCGTAGCTGATCCAAAGTGAATTATATCTGAATTAGTTATCTTCGGTAAATTAATATTTTCAAATGAATATTCACCATCACTGCCTCTTAAAAAATCAAAATTACGTTCGCCATTTTCATCGATTCCAACTAAAGCTATTGTTGTGCTACCCTTTTTTACTGTCATTTCGGTATTAATATTTAAGTCATTTAACAAATTAATTAAATATGTTCCAAAGAAGTCATCCCCTACTTGACCTAAAAAATATGCATTACCTTCTAATTTAGAAATACTAGCCGCTACATTAGCAGGTGCTCCACCTGCCTTTTTTTCAAACTTTTCTCCAAGGATTAATCCTTTATTGTCAACACAAACCATGTCGATTAAAAGTTCTCCTATGCAAAAAATATTTGTACTCATATTTTTCATGCTCCTTATACATTTGAGTATATTTAATTATAAACTTACCCTATCATAAACTTTACATAAAAAGCTTATAATATCTACATTCATACGGTTTAAGCTCCATGTTATCTATTGATCCACTTGCCTCTACATCATAATTTGAAATTAAAAGTTCCTTATGCTCAAACTTGGTTAACTCATCGCATTTGAATACTGCTTTTCTTTCTGTAAAATTACATATAATTAGTAACTTTTCGTCTTTCAAAGTCCTTGTATATGCAAATACTTCTTTATTATCCTCTAATACCAACTCATATGCTCCATATACAACAACCGGATTTTCTTTTCTAATTCTAATTAATTTCTTATAATAATTAAATATAGAGTTTTCATCATTTAGTTGTGATTTTGCATTTATCTCTTTATAATTAGGATTTACCTTCATCCATGGTTTTCCACTTGTAAAACCTGCATTTTCACTATCATCCCACTGCATTGGAGTACGTGCATTATCTCTTCCCTTTGTATAAATGGACTCCATTATCTCTTCATGGCTATAACCTTTTTCTTTTCTTTCTTTGTACATATTAAGAGATTCTATATCTTTATAATCTTCAATATTTTCAAACCTTACATTTGTCATACCAAGCTCTTCACCTTGATATATATATGGCGTTCCCTTCATTCCATGAAGTAATGCAGCTAACATTTTTGCACTTTCTATTCTGTATTCTTTATCATTTCCCCATCTTGAAACTATTCTTGGCAGATCATGATTATTCCAAAATAAACTGTTCCATCCCACTTCATCTAATTCAACTTGCCATCTTGATAATGCTTTCTTTAAGTCCAGTAATTCTAATGGTTTCAAATCCCACTTTTCTTTACCTGGCTGTTGATCTAATAAGATATGCTCGAATTGAAATATCATACTAAGCTCACTGCCGTCTGGATTTGAGTATTGCTTAGCTATTTCTGGAGTGCACCCCCAAGTTTCTCCAACAGTTAGTAATTCCTTATTTCCAAAGGTCTTCTTATTCATTTCTTTAATGTACTCATGAAGCTTAGGCCCATTTTCTTTTATTTTTTTATCAGGTACCTTACCTATAAGATCAATAACATCCATTCTGAATCCACCAATACCTTTATCTATCCAGAAATTCATCATATCATAAACTTGATTACGCACTTCTTCGTTTTCCCAATTTAAATCTGGCTGCTTTTTACTAAAAAAGTGTAAATAATACTGCCCAGATTCTTCATCATATTCCCATGCACTGCCGCCAAATGCAGAAGTTAAATCATTAGGCTCCTCCCCATTAACCGGCTCTCTCCATATATAATAATCTCTATATGAATTATCCTTCGATTTCCTTGACTCAATAAACCATTTATGTTCATCTGAAGTATGATTAACTACTAAATCCATAAGAATTTTTATGCCTCTCTTCTTACCTTCCTTAATTAGCTCATCCATATCTTCCATTGTGCCAAACTCGTCCATTATATCCTCATAGTCACTTATATCGTACCCATTATCGTCATTTGGTGATTTATATACTGGCGATAGCCATATTACATCTATACCTAATTCTTTTAAATAATCTAATTTTTCCGTAATTCCTCTTAAATCTCCAATTCCGTCTCCATTTGAATCCTTAAAACTTCTTGGATATATTTGATAAACAACACTTTCTTTCCACCATGACTTTTCCATAATTATACCCTCTTAAACTATGCTTCAATAGTAAAATTATGAGTTTTCAAATCAGCCTTTAATATTGCAGTATTTTCCCCACATTTTCTAGTAATTACAAGCTCACTTCCATTAACTTCTGTAATGCATTCTCCATCTAATCCAAAAGCAGGATTAGTATTTCTAAATTTCATTAAATCTCTAATGTCATTTACTATTTTTCTATT
>NZ_AUUU01000055.1 GCF_002760435.1 Clostridium sp. LS | reverse complement strand
TTTCATAGTTTTTCGTAACAAAAATATTTATTATTTCGGTAAGCTACCACATAAATTAAGTTAACATGTTTCATATCTATATAAAAAACTAAAGGAGGCATATTAATAATGGAAATAAAACAAAATAAAATAATAGCCTTTATTGGTACTTATACTAAAAATAAAAGCAGAGGGATTTATAAAATCATCTTCAATTCAAGTTCAGGATGTATAGAAGAAATAAATTTAGCTTATGAAATCGAAAATCCTACATATTTATCTATTGATAAAGAAAGACATATTATTTATTCAGCTTGTAAAATTGGTGAGAAAGCCGGTGTAGCATCATTTAAGTATTTGCATGGAGAAAATCATCTTAACTTAATTAATTACATGCTTTTAGAAGAAAAACAACCTTGCCATATAAGCATAAATAACCATAAACAATTATTGATTTCATCTAACTATCATGAAAATAAGATGCTTGTTTATAATACTTTAGATGGCTTAATATTAAATTCTCCTATGGCTGGAAGTCATTCTGGTTCCAGCATAAACACTTCAAGACAAGAAAAGCCTCATATTCACTGCTCTATACTTACGGAAGATGAAAGATATATTTTATCAATTGATTTAGGAATTGATAAGATGATAATTTCCACTATAGAAGATAATGTACTTATTCAAAAAAATGATATTAGTTTCTCCTTTCCTCCTGGAAGCGGACCTCGACATATAACTTATTTAAAATCGAATCCCTTTTATTACGTATTAAGTGAGTTAACTTCTGAAATTTTTGTTCTTAAGTACAATTGTGATGTTAAAGTGCCTTTTGAAAACATTCAAACATTAAGCAGTTTACCTAAAAACTATACTGGTGAAAAATCAGGTGCTGCAATTCGTGTACATAAAAATAATAGGTTTTTATATACTTCTGATAGGGGTAATAATTCCATAAGCTTATTTTTAATTAACACATCTGATGGAAAACTAGAATTCATTGATACATATTCTTGCGAAGGAAATTCTCCAAGAGATTTTCAATTAGATCCAACAGGTAACTTTTTACTTTGTGCCAATGAGAATTCTGATAATATATCTATATTTTCTATTAATCAAGAAACAGGAATACTATCATTTATTAAATCTGAACATATTCCAACTCCTACCTCCATAGAATTTATTTAATTAACACATAGGATAAGCATTTTTTATATGCTTATCCTATATAATTATTAAAAAAGTAATTATATAAAACAAATAATTTTTAATATATTGCTATAAAAATTATATTTATTATTAAGTAATCCTTTACTAACTTTGACAATTTTACTTAAAGTAAATTATAATAAAAAAATATATTTTTATGGATTCAATACATATTTAAGGCACAATCAAAAAATAACAGCTCTATCCTCCGAGCCTATTTTACATCATAGGATTTTGGGATTAGTTACTTTCTTTAATGTGCCTAAACTAAAGCAAAGGAGGCTATTATTTTGGATAAGGAAAAATTAATAAGTCATATTAAAGCTTCAAATGAAAGCATAAAATGTGATTTATCTATTAAAAACGTAACTATAATCGATGTTTTTAATAAAGAAAAATTTGTCGATAGCATTGGTATTAAAGACGGTTATATTGTTGGTATTGGTGATTATGATGCATATGAAGTTATTGATGGCACTAATAAATATATTTGCCCTGGACTTATTGATTCTCATTGTCATATTGAATCAAGCTTAGTTACGCCAAGTGAATACTACAAATCAGCTATATTAAATGGAATTACTTCAGCTATTGCAGATCCCCATGAAATTTCAAATGTAATGGGTACAGCTGGTATAAAATTTATGCTCGAATCTTCAAAAAATCTTCCTTTTGATATATACTTTATGCTTCCGTCCTGCGTTCCAGGTACTAGCTTTGAAAATTCCGGTGCAGCTCTATTATCTAGCGATTTACTAAATTTCTATAAGAATCCTAAAGTTTTAGGTTTAGCCGAAGTTATGGATTATCCATCAGTATCAAATTGTGAAGAAAATATGATTAACAAGCTTCTAGACGCTATAAATAATAATAAAGTTATTGATGGACATGGTGCGGGTTTTACTTCTAACATGACAAATGTTTATAGAAGCGCAAACATTTTAACTGATCACGAATGTATCAATGCACAAGAAGCTATTGATAAAATTAGACGAGGAATGTATGTTTTAATTAGAGAAGGTACTGTAGCTAAAAACCTAAAGGAATTATTACCTGCAGTAACTGAAAATAACAGTAATAGATTCTGTTTTTGCACAGATGATAAGCATATTGATGACATAGCAGCCAATGGCTCTATTAATAACTCTATAGTTTATGCTATTAATAATGGAATGAGACCTGAAACAGCTATTCAAATGGCAACTATTAATCCTTCTAATTTATATAAACTTAATAATAAAGGAGCAATTGCACCAGGTTATATTGCAGATTTTATATTGTTAAATAACCTAGAAAAATTTGAAATAGATAAGGTTTATAAAGAAGGTACGCTTGTTGTAAGTAATAATACAATTGTTAATTCAACAGCTTATTATACTACAGATTCTATGGAACATTACTGCGATAATTCAATAAATCTTCCACCTTTAATCGAAGATAACTTTAAAATCAATATCAAGAATAAAAATTGTGAAAAACTAAATGTAATTAAAATTATTCCTAACAAGTTAGAAAGTATTCATTTAAAACTTAATACTTCCGATATTGATTCATTAAAAAATAATAACCATGATTTTTTTGAATGCTCACTTAAAGATGATTTGATTAAAATTGCTGTTATTGAAAGGCATAAAGCTACTGGTAATATAGGCCTAGGAATATTAAATGGTTTAGGTATCAAAGAAGGTGCAATTGGAACTACAATCGCCCATGATTCCCACAATTTGATATTAGCTGGAACAAATGACAAAGATATGTTATTTGCAGCTAAGGAATTAGAAAAGATGCATGGCGGAATAATTATAGTCAAGAATGAAAAAATCTTAGCTCATATAAAGCTTGAAATTGCAGGACTTATGACAAATAGACGATATGATGAAATTAAAGACGATTTAAATAAGCTTCATTCTGCTATTAAGCTCATAGCGCCAACCATTAATTTCAATCCATTCTTGACCTTATCCTTCTTATCACTGCCAGTAATACCAGATTTAAAAATTACCGACAAAGGCTTATTTGACGTAGTCAACTATAAATTTATAGATATTTGTTGCGAGTAAGACTTTACTTATAAGATATCAACTGCACATTTATATAACAAATTATAAAATACTAATTTTACTTATTTAATTATACCTCACTAGAAAGACTAATGTTTTGCGCAACGTTGCATTGCATTGAGAATAAGATTGAAAGATTTCTTTACCACAGGCATCAAATATTGTAGTTTTACTTATTATGTAAATACACCTACATGTTTACTAAATCTCTATGTGGATATCTTCACCAGAAATAATAAATATTCTTATGCAGAAGGCATTTAAAAATGAGC
>NZ_AUUU01000054.1 GCF_002760435.1 Clostridium sp. LS | reverse complement strand
GTAACAGGAATAACATTAAGTCAGACGAGCTTAAGCCTATCAAAAGGCAATACAGCAACTTTAACAGCAACATTGTCTCCAAGTAATGCAAGTAATACTGCAGTAACATGGAGCAGTAGCAAGACTAGTGTTGTAACAGTAAGCAGCAGTGGAAAAATAACAGCAAAAAAAGTTGGAACAGCAACTATAACGTGTAAAGCAAAAGATGGAAGTGGTGAAAAAGCAACTTGCAAAGTTACTGTAAAATAAACATAGATGATTTTATAGAGTAGTAAAAGCTACTCTATTTTCATAAATAAAATTGTAAGTAGAGTATGCTAATTTAGTCTAATAGGGCTAAAGATATTAAGTTGAATCTACCTATATTGAATAGTCAATTGTAGAAAAGACAATAAATTAAAATATTGCATTTTTAAACTATGCAATATTTTAATTTGTTATTGTTTGGAAAATTAATAATATAGAGCATTTTTGTTACTTTGATATTAATAATTAAACGTTTGAGTTGTAAAAGTTGAGCTGAATTATATGGTGTTAATCATTGATATTATCTAAACTTACAGTGGTTACATCGAGTCTATCTTCTCCTGTTTTAACAGTTACAATTCTAAGTATATTAGATATACCTGTAATTTCTCCTTTAACTTTACTGCCATAAATATCAATTCCACTAATTTCTTTACCTACGTTTATATCCATACTTTACTCCTTTGCAAGTATCCAAATTTAAAATTTATGTATATATTTTGTTTCAAATAATTAGTTTTAGTCGCAAATATTTTATTTACAGAAAAAATATTTTTGATTTATATTTATGAAATTAACTTTGGATTAGAAATTCTAAATAGTTTCTCTTCGAAAGTTGTATAATTTACCAACAGAAAAATTAGTATATTTAATTTATTAATGTATACAATAATAATCGAAAGAGGTGGTTCTCATGGACAATGATTTTAACAATAATATTTTAGGATTACTCCGAAAATAACTTTAAAATCCCCATAAGCACACTTGTTTCGAAACAGACCAGGGTTTAAGAATAAGCCCTGGTTTTATTTTTCTTAGAATTATAATACTAATCATATTCGAAATTTTTCAACTTATATAAGAGGGAAAAATATAAAAAATGATTAAATTTTCTGAAAATTCAATATTAATAAAAAGGAATTTATTAAACTTTGTTGAATTAATCATAATAATCAATAATTATTTTTTAGGAGGGATTATAAATGAGCAACAATTTTAAGTTAAACGAGTTGGTAAATATAACTGAAGTAAATGAATCTGTAAGTGCGATAATTTATGCTCTAGATAATTTATTAATTCTTAAAAATAATTCAAAGTGTACATCATGTAAAATTTTTTTTCAAGTTGATTACAATATAGAAAGGCTAAAATTATTAGTAGAACAATTGGAGTGTTTGTTAAATGAACAAGCTTTAAATGAAAATATAACGAACCCACTAGTTTATACAAATAATTCATTTTATGATTTTTACAATTAAAATTAATTAATTTATTGAAAATGTTTATTTATTATTAGATGATCTTTTTATGTTAATTTTGTAGAGAATAAAGGATATTATTACTTTTTGTAGAATTATAATATATGAAATGTCAAAAAAGGGATATTAAATATTTTATAAGAGGTGAGATTATGGGAAAAGATAATGAATTAAAAAAGGATGCAAAAGAAAAAGCAAAGGATTCAAAAAAGAAAACATCTAAAAAGAAAAAGAACGATTCTGATATCACAACCATAAATCAAGAGAAAAAAATTACCTTAAAAGATTTACTACAGAGAGTGGAAAGTTTAGAGAAGGAAATTGAAGAATTAAAGAGTAAATAAAAACGAGAGGATTACCATAAAGTTGGTAGTCCTTTTATAATTAATATTAAAATAAAATACGAAATCACTTCACATTTTAGATTTTTATAGTATAACTTACAAGTATGAGGGGTGATTTTATGAATATAGAAAAACTAAAAAATGATTTTATTGAAAAGAAAAATAAAGAAGAAGAAATTGAGAGAATAAAAAATTTAATAATACACCAATTTGATTTTTTAATAAATATTGATACTAAAATTATGGAAGAATGTGAAAGCAAGTGTTTAGATGCTAGTATAAATTTTAATAAGGAATTTGTTAGTTATTTTAATAAAAACGGATTTAAGGTTTTTGAAGGAAATCCAATTATAGCTGATTTCAATGGATTAGAAATATTATTGTTAAAGCTAGATAGTAAAAAAAACGAAGTAAGATATAGACTTACTATTGATAAGGAAAAAGAATTTTATATAAAATTAAGAATTGCAAATAGATTTTGGGATATAATATCTTGGAAATATGTAGTGGAAGGAGCACAGGATTTAATTGTAGATAAAAAAAATGGAATGGCAACTATACATAGTTGCGATGAAATTAAAAAACTAGAAAATATAAGCCGCTTCCTATCTTCTAAAAGAAAAGAACTTAACAATTTACTTAATGGGGTCAATCCTGATTTATTTAAATATGTTTATACAACATTTGTGGAAGATAGGGTGGGTTTTAATGAGAAGGAAGAATATGATACTTTTCAGGAACTTTTTGAATCGCTATGATTCTTTGGTATTAGGAACCTTAGAGATAGGGTTCTTTGTATACTCTTAATTTTGTAAAGTATTACAAAATTATATAAAAGCATAGATTTTTATTTATGTATGTATTAAAATGATTTTGTAAATATTGGTATAATTATTACTATTACATTTTAAGTAAATCAAAAAATAAGGGGAATAGAGGGATATCTTTATTACTCTTATTTTTATGAAAATATGTAGCATAGAATTCATTATAAAGATTATTAAAAAAGCAAGGACGTTAAGTTATATTAACCTAATAGGAGATTATTTTAAATTTACGTATAGGTTGCATTTGATATTTATTAAAAAAGAATAATAATATACTTTGTCATGTGTTTGCAAAAAAATATTGAACAGTTACGCAACGTAACTTAGAAAGAAGAGATGAAATATGAAAGAATTAAATTTTTTAGGTGCAGGAAGTGCTTTTAATACTAAATTAGGTAATACAAGCGCATTTATTAAACAAGATAATAGTTTACTTCTTATTGATTGTGGTGGAACTGTATTTCATAAACTACAAGAATCAAAGATACTTGATGGAATTAATAAAATATATGTTGTTATTACTCATACACATCCGGATCATGTGGGGAGTCTTGGTGACCTAATATTTTATTCTCACTACATTTTGAAAACAAATATAAATATTTTATTCCCCGAAGAAAAACTAATTAGAGACTTTCTAGCAAATATAGGGGTGAGTGAAGAAATGTATGCTATCAAGAGCTTGCGCAATATAAATATTACAGATGATAAATTGGGAGAGTTTTACATGGAATTTTTCCCTGCTTCTCATTCAGATTCTATCCCAGCATTCGGATTTACTTTAAATTTAGATGGAAAAATAATTTATTATAGCGGAGATAGTAATATAATAAGCAAAGAAATAATTAACAAATTAAAAAATGATGAAATATACAGAATTTATCAAGATACTTGTGGATTAGATTATGAAGGAAATGTTCATCTATCTTTAAGAAAACTTTGTGAGTTAGTCCCACATGAGTTTAGGAATAAAGTGTATTGTATGCATCTTGATAATAATATAACTGTTAGTGAAATTGAAAAAAATGGATGTTGCGTCGTTAAATGTATTTAATAATTTATATTGAATATTAAATAAATTTATTGACAAAGTTCGAGTATTTATGTTAACCTTTGTAAAGCATACTTTTAATTTAGTTCAGAGAAACTAAGAAGGGGGAACATAAGATGGTAAAAGAAGATATAAAAAATGAAAAAAATTTTGTAGATGTAGGTGATATGATACCTTTAAAGAGGGCAATTCCCTTAAGTATACAGCATTTATTTGCTATGTTTGGAGCCTCAGTTCTAGTACCTTTAATTTTTAAAATCGATCCTACAACTGTATTATTTTTTAATGGTATTGGTACATTATTATATGCATTTCTTACTAAAAAGAAAATTCCAGCATATTTAGGATCAAGTTTCGCTTTTATTTCACCAGTATTACTTTTGTATAGTCAAGGTTATGATTTTCAAACTATACAAGGTGGTTTTGTATTTGTAGGAATTGCATTTTCTATAATTGCAATTATTGTAGGTTATACTGGCATGGGATGGATAAATAAATTATTTCCACCTGCAGCTATGGGTTCAATAATTACAATCATAGGTTTGGAATTAGCTGGTAATGCTGCTGATCAAGCTGGTTTTCCAGTAGGCTTAAGTAATTCGCAAACTTTGAACACAACATGGGTAATTGTTTCAATGGTAACTCTAGCTACAGTGATTTTATCTAATATATTATTAAGAGGATTTTTAAAGGTTATACCTATTTTAATAGGAGTAGTAGTAGGATATATTACTGCATTTTATATGGGATTGATAGATTTTAGTACAGTTAGTAATGCAAGCTTCTTTGTTTTACCAAATGTAAAAGTCGCTCATTTTAATATAAATGCAATATTAACTATTTTACCAGCAACATTTGTTGTCATTGCTGAACATGTTGGTCATTTAAAAGTTACTAGCAGTATTGTAGGAAAAGATTTAGCAAAAGATCCGGGATTACATAGATCTTTACTTGGAGACGGATTATCAACTATAATTTCAGGGATGTTTGGTTCAGTTCCAACAACAACTTATGGTGAAAACATAGGGGTATTGGCATTAACTAAGGTATATAGTGTTTATGTAATTGCTGGAGCCGGGGTAATATCTGTGCTCTTGGGATTTTCAGGAAAGATTTCGGCTCTTATTAGCACAATTCCAACTCCAGTTATAGGGGGGATTAGTTTCTTATTATTTGGAACTATAGCAACTTCAGGTTTAAGAACTTTTATAGAAGAAAAAGTTGATTTTTCTAAATCTAGAAATCTGATATTAACATCAGTAATATTTATTGTTGGACTAAGTGGTATTAAGATGACGCTTGGTACAATAGAATTAAAAGGAATGGGATTAGCTACTGTTGTAGCTATGGCTATGAGTATATGCTTTATTATCTTTGATAAACTTGGAATAATGAACGAAAAAGAATAAGAATAAAATCGCACTCTATTAATTTAGAGTGCTTTTGTTTCCTCCTAAACTATAAATTTATCTTAATATTTTGTATTCTTGCTTAATTTTTTATTTTTAATAAATAATGAATAGGTAAGAAAAAAATGCAAAAACTATATTAAAATATAAATGCTAGGAGTGAAAAACATGAAAGTTAAATTTTATACGAAAATAGTAAACTATTTTATTATTTTTTCTTTATTTTTAACCAATATAGTCGGCGCAAGTATGCCAGATACATTCAAAATAATAACTGATAAACAACCATTGTATACTGTCCAATATGACGGTTATAATATTACAGCAAGAAAGCTTAGGATAGAGGGAAGTAATAATGTGACGTATTGCTTGGAGATAAACAGAAATTATCCAACAGGTCAAAACTTTTCAATAAGCGATGAAATTAATGAAAAGCTCAATAATATTCTTGCTGCAGGATATCCAAATAGATCTGTAACTGAGTTAAATTTAGATAATGAAAATGAAGCATATTTTGCTACACAAATTGCTATTTGGAGTTTAATTTCAGGTTATGATGTTACTATGATGAAAGGTGATAATCCTAAAATAATTGCAGCTATAAATAATATATATAATGATGGAATAAATGCAAAATACAATAACGTAATACAAAGCAAAATATATAAAACTAGTGACCCATCAATACAAGAGGTGGTAGTCATATCCGTTGACGATTTGATTAGCGAAGAAAAAGCTGAAACCAAGCAAGCTGAATATCCACCACAGGAGGGATAGTTCAAAGATATCTCTTAATTTATTATATAAATAAATGGCTAGATAAAAGAATATCTAGTCATTTTTTTGCTTTTATTGACATGAATAGATTTAAATGATACCCTTTTGTTATATTATTCCTAACGCGCTTTACTAAGGTGGTGAAAAAAGTGTTATTAAAGGATTACACTGAAAATCAAATTAAGAATTTAATAGATATTATAAAAGATTGTGTTCAAGAAAATGCATATACAATATCTTTAGATGAGAATAAGCTTGAAAATATTCAGTTCATTGAGGAATATAACATTAATGAAAATAAAAGAATTAACATTTTATATAATTTAGATTATACTAACTTTTGCTATGGGCTTCAGAATATGAAAGATGGAATAGAACGAAATAATTTATATGTTTTTTGCATACAAAAGGAATTATACAATATTGAAGATAAAAAAGAATTGGTGGATATATATTTAAAGTTTAATGTAATATGCAATGATTTAGGACAATATAGAACGTTAGTTTCAATGCATAAAAGAAATAAGCCTATTACATATCTTTTTAAATAAAGCGATTAGCTCCAATTTTGAGGAGGGATAATATTTTATGAGGCAGCTAGCATTTTGTGAATATTGTATGAATGAAAATGAATATATAATACATAAAAAAAGCAAATTGTCTATTTTAAATGGGGAAGAAATAAGCTATATTGCTAAAGAAGCTTTTTGCAATACATGTAACAATGAAATTTTTGTTTCAGATGTGTGTGACTATAATTTGAATAGCTTATATGATGAATATAGAAAATTACATAATATAATTAGTGTTGAGGCAATAAAATACATTATGTTTAAATATTCGATTAATGAAGAAGCGTTATCTTTATTATTAGGATGGAAAAGTAATGCTTTAAGAAGATATTTAGAGGGAGATATCCCGACAGTTTCTAATTCAGATATTCTAAATAAAATTTATGATAATGCAAATTACTACTCCATTATATTGCAGACCAATAAGGAAAGAATAAATATAATTGACTACAACAAGAGTAGACAAGCTGTTAAAAAGATTCTTGATAGTGTAGAAATTGAAGAAAAACTTGATAAAGTAATAAAATATATATTAATAAGATGTGAAGATCTTACATCTAGTGCTCTCCAAAAGCTACTATACTACGTGCAAGGTTTTTATTATATGTTTATGGATGATTTTATTTTTGCAGAAGATTGTGAAGCAACAGCTGATGGTCCAGTTTATAGAAGTGTAGCTGAAAGATATGAGAAATTTGGATATAAAAAAATTAATAGAGATATATTAGATAGTGAAAAGTTAAAGCTAGAAGATGCTGAAAGAAATATCGTTGAAAGTGTAATTAAATTCTATGGTTGTTATAGTGGGAAAATCCTAAAACAAATGACTCAGAATGAAGCACCATGGATATTATCTAGGACAAGAGATAAAAATGATGTGGAAGATGATAATATAAATGTAGTAATAGAAAAGAATTTAATTTCAGTATACTTTAAGGGAATCAAAGTTAAATATAATATAATGGATTTAATGGACATACAAAAATATTCAATTGATTTAATTAGTAAAATATCTATGTAAGAAAGAGGGAACATATGAAGACAACAGTATTACTTATTAGGCATGGTGAAACTGAGTGGAATACATTAGGGAAATTCCAAGGTTGTACAGATATAGCTTTATCTGATGAAGGTATTAAGCAAGCAAAACTGTTAAAAGACAGGCTGGATGGAAATTTCGATTATATATATTCAAGCCCACTTAGCAGAGCACTTGAAACATCAAAAATATTAGCAGAAGATAGTAATAAAGAGGTAATTGTAGCTCCAGAAATAAGAGAAATTAATTTTGGAGAATGGGAAGGCTTAACTATAAAAGAAATAAGTGAAAAATATCCAGAAATATTTAAGGCTTGGAGAACAGATAAAAGAGAAAGCTATATTTGTGGTGGAGATGCAAGTATCAAGAATGCAGCTAATAGGGCTAGTAAATGTATTTTGGATATTGTTTCTAAACATAAAGGAAAGAAAATTGTAATTGTTGCCCACGGTGGAATTATAAAAGCAGGTCTTATTGGAATATTTGAATGGGATATGACAATGTATCATAAAATAGCACTTGGAAATACTTGTATTAATTTAATTACTTTTAACGATGAACTAAAGCCAGCAATAGTTTCAATTAATGATACCAATCATTTAGAAGATAAAGCCAAAACTGTTTAGTGAAGAATATTATTTATATATATTTTTTCGAAAATCAGGAAGTGTAAGGGTTAATTCGCATTTAATGATTAGCCTATACACTTCCTTTGACTTTTTGTTAAAAGATGTAAGTATGAGAGTTTAGACTAATTGTGATAAGAGATTGAATTCTCGCTTTTAAAATATGCTATAATATTTAAGCAGCAAATTTATAGGAAAATAAATAGGGGGATATTATGTTAATTAGAGAAATACAAGAAAAGGATAATAAAGAGGTAGAGTTACTTATAAGAAGTTGTTTAATAGAATTTGGAGTAGATAAACCAGGATGTGCTTGGTCAGACCCTAACTTAGGGCGATTTTATCAAGTTTATCAAAACGAAAAATCAAAATATTGGGTTGTAGAACATAATAATAAAATTGTTGCAGGCTGTGGTATAGGACCTTTATATAGTACTACTAATATTTGTGAATTACAAAAAATGTATGCACTAAAGGTGGCAAGGGGGACTGGCATAGCTAAGGATTTATTAGATATTTCTTTGGGATTTGCAAAAAAGTATTATAAAAAGTGTTATCTAGAAACTTTTAATAATATGATTGGTGCCAATAAATTTTATCAAAAGCATGGATTTACACGCCTTGAAAAACCTATAATAGAAACTGAACATTATGCTTGTGATGCATGGTATATAAAAACATTATAAGAAAAAAAGAATTTTTAATGCTTTTGGGAAAAATAGTTTCTAAGATACAATGAGACCATAGTGAGGAGTAAATCCTTATTATGGTTTTTTATATTTGTAATTGAATAGCTGTATTGCATAGGTTATAATATAAAAAAATATGGACTTATGATATAATTTTGGAGATGAGAGAATTTTAACTAAGAAATGTAAGCGTATAAGTATTGAGAATATAATGTGCTTTTGGAGGAGAAAAATATGGAATATACTGATTTACACGACAAAATACAATTTCATAGATTTCAAAATGAAATACAACAGTATAATAATAAACGTTTTTATAATCAATCTACGACAATAATCTCTGAAGCTATAAAGTGTTTTAGTGATCATCCAGGGTTGCATTATCTTCTAGCATTAACTTATTATAATTGTAAGGAATATTTAAAAGCAACAGAATGCTTAAAAACAGCTATATATTATGATGAAAATAATGATAAATATTTAGGACTTATTGGATGTTGTTTTTTTCAAATAAACGATTTTGAAAGTGCCTATAATTTTTCAAAAAAAGCCTATGAATTAGATCACTATAATTTAGATGCAATAATAACTCTTGGGAAGATAGAATTTTATAGAAATAATTATGATGAAGCGTTACAATACGCTACTTTAGCAGTAAGTGTCGATGATAAGAATTTTAAGGCCATTAGACTATTAAGTAAATGCTATATTGCTAAGGGGGAAGATGAGAGTAAGATTTTAGAGGTTTTAAAAAAGGCTCGGGCATTAGGAAATGATGACGATCTTGATTTTGATATAATTAAGTTTTTATATATAAATGATGATTATTTTGAATGCTTAAAAGAATGTAAAAGGAGTATAGTTGAAAACGCTGATTCATATATTGCTCAAAAAGCAGCGAAGTATGTTTCAAAGATATATGAAAAAGTAATGCTTAGTAAAGCTAGAATGGGTCAAGAGCTAGAACTCAGAGATGAGATGGACAACTCTGATGAATTAGACTCAAGTGAAGAATTTCAAATTAATGAAAGTAAAGTTAAATCCTCAATAGATGATATTATGGATATGGGGCTGAAGAATGAAGATCTGGGAAAAACGAGAAAAGAAGATCTAGAAAAAGGCATTGAAAATCACGCGGCATTAAGTGATAAAGACAGTATCCTGAAAGATAAAAAGATTATTCAAAAGAATAATTCAAATATAGAGAATTACAAAACTGACTATAATAGAGAATCTAATTCTCTTGAAGAGGCATTAAACAAACTTGAATCATTAATCGGATTAGAAAATGTAAAAACAGAAATAATGAGAATTGTACAACTTATTAAATATGAAAATAATAGAGCAAATGTATTAGGTATTGAAAAAAATATTAATCAAAGCTATCATTTTGCATTTCTAGGAAATCCGGGGACTGGTAAGACTACAGTTGCTAGATTAATTGGAGATATATTTTATTATTTAGGAATTTTAGAAAAGGGTCAATTAATAGAAGTCGATAGAAGTGCCATAGTTGGAAGGTTTATTGGAGAAACGTCAAAGCTTACTAAGAAGGCAATAGATAACGCTATGGGAGGAATTCTTTTTATTGATGAAGCTTATTCACTAGCGAAAGGAGGAGAAGGCAGCAACGATTATGGTGCAGAAGCTATAGAAGTTTTAATCAAAGCAATGGAAGATAATAGAGATAAATTCACTGTTATCTTAGCTGGATATACAAATGAAATGAAAAATTTGATGAAGTTAAATCCAGGATTAAAAAGCAGAATTAGCTTAGAAATTGAATTTGAAGACTATAAAGATTATGAGTTGGTTCAAATAGCTAAAAGTATAGCCGATGAAGATCATTATAAACTAGAGGAAGATGCTGAAAAAGCTTTTCTAGAGAAAATAAAGATAGAAAAGGTAGATGAAAACTTTGCTAATGCAAGAGCGGCAAGAAATATATTAGAAGCAGCTATAAGAGAAAAAGCCTTTAGAATTGGGGACAGTAAAGTCTCAAAAGAAGAATTAGTAACTTTAACTCCAGAGGATTTTGGGATAAATCTAGAGTTTAATGCTCGAGATAAAATGAAGGAATTACAAGAAGAGCTAGATAGTTTGGTTGGTCTTGAGGAAGTTAAGAATATTGTCAAAGGAATAATAAATGCTTTAGAACTTCAGCATAGGAAAAAGGAAATGGGGATTGAATGTGAAGATATTTCATTAAATATGATATTTACAGGAAATCCGGGTACTGGAAAAACCACTGTGGCACGAATTATTGGAAAGATATTGGAGGTTATTGGCGTACTAAAAAAAGGACATATGATTGAAGTTACGCGTTCAGATTTAGTTGGCCAATATGTTGGACAAACTGCACCTAAAACCTTAGGTAAAATAAAAGAGGCGTACGGTGGGATATTATTTATTGATGAAGCTTATAGTTTAAATGGAAGCAATGGAAATGATTTTGGAAAAGAAGCTATAGCGGCCTTAATTAAAGAAATGGAAGATAGCAGAGATAAGCTTGTAGTTATAATGGCAGGGTATACACAAGAAATGAAGGAATTAGTGGATTTAAACCCCGGCATGGAAAGCAGAGTGAAATTTACAATAGAATTTCAAGACTATAATGTAGATGAACTAATGGAGATATTTGAAGGATTATGCAGAAAAGAAAGCTATGTCCTTTCGAAAGATGCAAAAGATGAATTGAAAGTTATTTTTAAAACTCAATATGATAATAAAGATAAGAATTTTGGTAATGGAAGATTAGTAAGAAAATATTTTGAAAAGATAAAAATGAAACAAGCTGGAAGAATAATTAGGGAAGATATAAGAGATAAAGAAGAATTACTTAAGTTTATATTGGAAGATGTAAAGGAGTATTAGTTTAGATTGTATAAATTTTTATTATCATTGCATGAAAGATATTAAAATATCAATAATAAAGGCAAAGCTAATAGTTACATTCCATTGGTAAAAGATAAAGGTTATAGTGCGTTAATAAATTAACGCCTATAACTTTTTATTATGGCTGAAGATATTTAATTAATAAAATAAATTTTTATTG
Organism: Clostridium sp. LS; assembly: GCF_002760435.1. Taxonomy (GTDB): domain Bacteria; phylum Bacillota; class Clostridia; order Clostridiales; family Clostridiaceae; genus Clostridium. Next base: position 52,704 of record NZ_AUUU01000054.1, on the reverse strand, counting down.
ACAGAATAGACAGAATGGTCTATTGTTAAATCATAAAGTTGATAACATTGAAAAGGAGATGAACCAGTGGTTAAAACATCTAAAGGAGAACAGTCTAAAACTAAATTGATTGAATGTGCTGCAGAGTTATTTTTGCAAAAAGGATATAATGCTACTGGAATTAATGATATTCTGTCAGGAACAGGGTTACCAAAAGGGTCATTTTATTTTCATTTTGCAAGCAAAAAGGATTTGGCAATTAATGTTTCTGCCTACTTTGAGAAGAAAATTGGATTATGGATACTTCAAACTTCTAAAGAAAAAAAATGGACAGATTTTATAAATCAAATAGTTAATAAAATGATTGAGGAAGCAGAGAATAAAAAGCATTTTGGGTGTCCTTTTGCAGTATTAGGGTTGGAGATAGCTTTTTCTGAACCAGATATCTCAGAATATTATAATAAATCCATGAAAAAATTGATTGATATATTTGCTTCTGTTTTAAAATTTTCTGACGTTCCTGAAAATAAGATAGATATTTTAGCGAATAGAGCTTTTGCTATATATGAAGGGTATTTATTATATTACAGAATTAGCAAAGATGTTAATATTTTAAGAATGATGTTAAGAGATTTAATTGCAATTTATGAAGAAAGTAAAAGTAGTAAAAGAAATATTTAGCTTAGACGGCTAATATTTTTTAAAACAAAATAAACAAACTGGTCTATTATAAAATAAAAATATATTATTAGGAGGAATTATAATATGAAAGAGGTAGTTATAGTAAGTGCGGTTAGAACTGCAATAGGAGCATATGGAAGAACTTTGAAAGATATACCTGCTGTAGAATTAGGAGCAATAGTTATAAAGGAAGCGGTAAAAAGAGCAAATTTAAATCCAAGAGAAATTAATGAAGTCATTTTTGGAAATGTCCTTCAAGCTGGATTGGGACAAAATCCTGCAAGACAAGCAGCTGTTAAAGCTGGGTTACCAATAGAAATACCCGCTTTTACAATTAATAAAGTTTGTGGTTCAGGATTAAGATCTATAAGTTTAGCAGCTCAAATTATAAAGGCTGGTGATGCAGATGCTATTGTTGTTGGTGGAATGGAAAATATGTCAAGTGCGCCATTTCTAGTAAACAACGCTAGATGGGGACAAAGAATGGGGCATGGAGAATTAGTTGACGAAATGATAAAAGACGGATTGTGGGATGCTTTTAATGACTATCACATGGGAGTAACAGCAGAGAATATAGCTGAACAATGGAATATTACTAGGGAGGAGCAAGACGAATTTTCACTTTCATCTCAACATAAAGCTGAACAAGCTATAAAAAGCGGTCAATTCATAGATGAGATTGTCCCTGTTAAAATTAATACGAAAAAAGGAGAAATTGTTTTTGATACTGATGAATTTCCTAGGTTTGGCAATACAATAGAAGCATTGAGAAAACTTAAACCAATTTTTAAGGAAAATGGTACTGTAACAGCTGGAAATGCGTCTGGTCTTAATGATGGAGCAGCAGCATTAGTTATAATGAGTGCAGATAAAGCTAAGGAATTAGGGATTAAACCTCTAGCTAAGATAGTCTCTTATGGATCAGCGGGCTTGGATCCAGCTATTATGGGGTATGGTGCATTCTATGCAACTAAGGCTGCTTTAGATAAAATAAATTTAAAAGCCGAAGATTTAGATTTAATAGAAGCCAATGAAGCATATGCTTCACAAAGCTTAGCAATTACTAAAGACTTAAATCTAGATATGAATAAGGTTAATGTTAATGGTGGCGCTATTGCTCTTGGACACCCAATTGGAGCTTCTGGTGCTCGTATATTGGTTACTTTATTATATGCAATGGAAAAAAGGAGTGCTAAGAGGGGCCTTGCAACCTTATGTATAGGCGGCGGACAAGGTACAGCATTAATAGTTGAAAGAGTTCAATAATAATTTTAAACTATCAGTTTTGATTTTTATCTAACTGATAGTTTTTTTATATATTAAATATCACATAGTACAAGTGATATTGATTTTTATAGAAATATTTCTAAAATGTAAAGACATAAAATTGTATATCTATATTTTGATTATAGATAGGTACCAGTTATATTACTTGGATTGATTTTTTTAGTCATAATGATAGTATTACATATATAGGATGGATATGGCAATTTTAATTTAAAATGTAATTGTTATCAATAATACAAATAGCTTTCGATAATAGCTATTTGTTAATTCATTATAGTAAAATTATAGGGTTACATAAGAGGGGGATTAGCAATGTTAAATAATTTAAAGATGAGAAAGAAGATATTTTTATTTTCAATGATAATGATTTCATTACTTTTTTTACTAGGAGGAACAGGATATTATTTTAATTCCAAAGCAAATAAAGATATTACAATAATGTATAATGAATCATTATTACCGGTTCAATGGCTAAATGAAAATAGAGCTTTAGCTAAAACAATTGAAGGGGATATCTATTACATTATATTAGACAATCAAAATGCAGAAGTACAAAATGCGAAATTAGTTGACATCCAATCAAAGGCAAGTGCTTTTGATCAGAATTGGCAAATGTATAAAAAAAATAATCTAGACGATTATGAAACAGAAACAAGTAAAACTCTTGAAAAAAATCTTGCTGAATACAGAGAAAAAAGAAACGATATTATAAAATTAGCTATGGAAGGAAAGCAGTCAGAAGCATTAGAAAAGTATAAAAATATAGATAATACAGTACAACAATTTCAAAAAAATTTAAAAGACTTAGCAGTTTACAGAGCTGATCTAGCTGAAAAGATAAACACTCAAAATATTAACGATTTTAAATTCTCAGTAAAGATTTTTGCTGCAATAATTATATTTTCTGGAATTTTAGCTTGCGTTATTTCTTTAATTATTTCAAAGGATATTTCTAAACCATTAAACGCAACAGTTCAATATATTAAAGTTTTAACTAAGAGAGATTTTACAGGATCTATATCAAAAGTGCTTTTGACACGAAAAGATGAAGTAGGTGAGTTAGTAAATGCCATATCAGTCATGCAAAATGATATGAGTATTTTAATAAAAGAAATAATGGAAAACTCACAAAGTATGAATGCATCCAGTCAGGAGCTTTCTGCTACAGTAGAAGAGCTTACTTCAAAAGCCGAAAAAATAGAATCAGCTATAAATAATATAATGGTTGATGTTAATGAAACTAGTACTTCTGCAGAAGAGATAAGTGCGTCAATAGAGGAAGTAAATTCAAGCATTACCATTTTGTCAGAAAGAGCAATAGAAGGAAGTACCAATGCTAATAAATCTAAGAATAGGGCTACAGAGGTGCAAAGAAAAGGTAAGGCATCTGTTGAGGAAACAAGAAAGATATATGACGAAAAACAACAAAAAGGATTGAAAGCTATTGAAGATGGTAAAATAGTGGACAATATTAAGGTTATGGCGGACACAATAGCTGACATTTCTGAACAAACAAATTTACTTGCACTAAATGCTGCAATTGAGGCTGCAAGGGCTGGAGAACAAGGCAAGGGATTTGCGGTTGTAGCCGAGGAAGTTAGAGCGTTGGCTGAACAATCATCACAAGCAGTATCTAACATACAGGACACAATTATAAAAGTGCAAGAAGCATTTAAGAATCTTTCCGATAATAGCAGAGATGTTTTAAATTTTATAAAGGAAAACGTAGATCCACAATTTGAAACTATGAAGGATATAGGAAACCAATATTATAGAGATGCAGAATTTGTTACGAACATGTCTGGAGAAATTGCATCTATGTCTAGAGAACTTACATCTACAATCAATCAAATTAATGATGCTATTCAAAATACAGCAGGGACAGCGCAAAAGTCATCAGGTAATGCTGAAACCATAAAAGCTAGTATAGATGAAACTACAAAAGCAATTGGTCAAGTTGCTGTAACAGCACAGCAACAAGCAGAGCTTGCAGAAAAACTTAATAAAATGGTTCATGAGTTTAAAATTTAATTGAGAAGTATAAATTTCTATGACAGCAAAATTCTGTAGGAACGGGAAAAAAGTATGATAATTTTGTGACGAAAATTGTCTAAAGAAGGTACATGTGTTATAATTATCTTAAAAGAAAAGGCAAATCATTAGAAATAATGAGATGCAAAACTATAGGGACTAAGTTCAGTTGAATATGTCTGCCAGAAGCCGAGGATATTAGGATTAAATTTTAAAAGCTATTCTCCGGAATAGCTTTTTTATATAAATATGTACTTAATTATGGGGGAATCAGAAAGAAAAGTTAAGAAAAGATTAATATCTAGAGATCTTCATAAAGACAATATTAAGGGGGGAATACAAATGAAAAAATTAATTTCAATGTTAATGGTTACTTTGTTTTTATTTGTGCTAATACCCAATATTAGTGCAAATGCAGCTGAATTAAGCGAACGTGTAATAGTTGTTTTTAAAAATCAAGCTGATAAAAATATAGTTACAAGGGCCAGAGGAAGTGTAAGACGAGAGTATAAACATGCAAACGTTTTATCTGCAAATGTTCCCACAGCAACTATTAAAGATTTAAAAAATGACCCTAATGTATTAACAGTAGAACCAGATGTAATAGTTAAAGTAAAATCACAAACAGTGGATTGGGGTATGAGTAAAATCCAGGCTCCAGCTGCATGGTCTTCTAATTTAACTGGAAAAGGCGTGAAAATAGGTGTTGTTGATACTGGCATAGCTAACCATGAAGATTTAACAGTAGCCGGTGGTGTAGCTTTTACTTCTTACACAAGTTCCTATACAGATGATAATGGACATGGAACACATGTTGCAGGTATAATAGGAGCAAAAAACAATAGTTATGGAACAGTTGGCGTTGCTAATGATGCAAGTTTATATGCTGTAAAAGTATTGGGAAGTGATGGTTCAGGCTATCTTTCAGATATAATTGCAGGAATAGATTGGTGTATTACAAATAAAATGGACATTATCAATTTAAGTCTTGGTAGTTCAACGCCATCAGCTGCATTACAACAAGAGGTGGACAAGGCTTATAGTCAAGGTGTTTTAGTAGTAGCTGCAGCAGGAAACGATGGTACTTCTGACGGATCTACAGATACCGTAAATTATCCGGCAAAATATAGCAATTCTGTTATTGCTGTATCTGCAACTGATTCTAACAATCAAAGAGCGTCATTTTCGTCTACAGGTAATGAAATTGAAGTTGCAGCACCAGGAACTAATATTCGCAGCACATATTTAAATAACCAATATGTAACTATGAGTGGTACTTCAATGGCAACACCATTTGTTACAGGAGATTTAGCTCTACTCAAACAAGCTTATCCGTCTCTTTCTCCCAATCAATTACGTGCTAAACTTAGAGAAAATGTCATTGATCTAGGTACAGCAGGAAAAGATAGCTGGTATGGTTATGGTTTAATTCAAGCTCCTCAAGTGCAGACATTAACTACAACACAACCAATTACAACACAGCCTGTAGTAACTCAACCAACTACAACTCAACCAGTTGCTGCTCAGCCGAATACATTGCTAACTAAAACATTAGTAGCGACTAATAAAATGTCGTATAGGGCAGGAGAGAGGCTATATATAGGAGCTAAAATTACAAGTGCATCAGGTAAAGTAATTCAAGGAGCATCAGTAAAAATAACAATAACTTCACCAAAAGGGGCTACAACTGTATTGAAGGGAATAACAAATTGGTATGGAGAAGTTTTATTTGATGTACTTACATATAGAACTACTACTAAAGGTACTTATAAAGTTTTAGCTGAAACAACTTATAATAATTACTTAGGAAGTTCAAGCAGTGCCTCATTTCAGATATACTAAATAGCCTGAAATAAGGTAAATAGTTACTTATATAGAAATTCAAGAATTAATACAGTATAATAATTTAATAAGATCTCAAAATTATATGAAAATAATGTCAAAATAGGATATTCTGAATAAAATCATTTTCATTTTTCTTATTTTTCTGATATAATGGCTACATGAGTTATTCCTCTTAAATAATGATATTTTTTGTATTACTATTTACATCATATCATTTTTGGAGGATTTTCTTATATAATTTGTGAGAACTTCATGTTCTGATAAACTTATGTTATCTTTCTATCTATATATGTATTTATGAGTTAAAAATAAAAGATTTATAATGAAGTAATACAATAAAAATAGTTGTCGTTGTAAGTGGGGAAAAATAATACTACGAAACTAAAAAAAATTCTATATAATAGGTAAAAAATTTATCTTGAAAGGGGCTTAAAATGAAAAAAAATAGTGAACTTGAAGAAAAGATATTAAAAAATCTTAGTAATAAGGCTCGTGAAAACAACAAAATTGATTCTGAATTATTTACTAAATATCAGGTTAAAAGGGGACTTAGGGACATTGATGGAAGAGGAGTTCTTGTTGGACTTACGGAAATTGGAGATGTTCGTTCCTATATTATAGAAGAAAATGAAACTGTTCCGATACCAGGAAAATTACTATATAGAGGAATAGATATATCTGATATCGTTAGTGGCTTTCTTAAAAACGGTAGTTTTGGTTTTGAAGAAACATGTTATTTACTTTTGTTTGGCAATCTTCCAACAAAAGAAGAGCTAAGAGATTTTGAACAGCTATTAGCAGAGTACAGATGTTTACCAGATGACTTTGTTCGTGATATGATATTAAAAATGCCTAGCAAAGATATTATGAATTCAATAGCTAGGAGTGTTTTGGCATTTTATAGTTTAGATAATAATGCCGACGATACTACGATTGAAAATGTATTGAAACAATGTTTAAAACTTATAGCTTGTTTTCCCCTAATGGCTGTTTATGGATATCAGGCGTATTCACATTATCATGGTAACAAAAGCTTATTTATACACAGTCCGCAGCCAGAATTAAGTACTGCTGAAAATATTCTTTATATGCTTAGACCTGATAGTAAATATACAAAGCTTGAAGCAACTTTATTAGACCTTGCACTTGTTCTTCATGCTGAACATGGTGGAGGCAATAACTCTTCATTTGTAACTCATGTTGTTACGTCATCAGGCTCAGATACTTATTCAGTAATAGCTGCAGCTCTAGGTTCATTGAAAGGTCCGCGTCATGGCGGAGCAAATATTAAAGTTACACAAATGTTTGAAAATATAAAACAGAATGTCAAAGATTGGAGCGACGATAAAGAGGTTGAAGAATATCTTATGAAATTGCTTAACAAAGAAGCATTTGATGGTTCAGGACTAATTTACGGAATAGGACATGCTGTATATTCAATATCTGATCCAAGAGCTGTTATATTTAAGGAACATGTTGAGGCATTGGCCAAAGAGAAAGGCTTTGAGGATGAATATAACTTATATGCAAAGGTTGAAAAACTTGCTCCTCAAGCAGTAGGAAAAGTACGAAAAATGTACAAGGGTATAAGTGCAAATGTAGATTTTTACTCAGGGTTTGTGTATAGAATGCTTGATATTCCTCCGGAATTATTTACTCCTATTTTTGCAATTTCGAGAATAACAGGATGGAGTGCTCATCGTATTGAAGAGATCGTAAATGCAGGAAAAATAATTAGGCCTGCATACAAAAGCGTTGTTAAAAGAAAAAAATATGTTCATATAGAAGAGAGATAACACTATAAATTTATAAAAATAGAGCTCATATGGGCTCTATTTTTGTACAAACTATTTAAAGAGAGAAAAAAGAAATTATAATTTATGAATTAACAAAACTATTTAATATCATTCCTGCAACTACAAAAATAATACCTACAAAACCTAAAGTAGTTGGAATTTTATCATGAAAAATGAATATCCCGCCCAGAAGCGTAAATATGACTTCTCCAGACTGAGTGGATTCAACTACTGCCAGTCTATGTGCATCACCTTTTACTAAATCAGTGGCCTTAAAAAATAATATAGTAGCTATAATTCCTGAGAAAACTGCCACAATTAATGATTGAACAACTTGTCCTTCACTCGGCCATCCAACAGAAACCAAACCAGAAAATGAAATAATTATCCAAAAAGGCATACTGCATACTGTCATGCCATACACCCTTTGAAAAGTATTAAGGCTATCACCACAGATTTCCATCATTTTACGATTTCCCAAAGGATAAGAAAAAGCGGCAATAATAACAGGTAGAACTCCTAATAAAGTTTTTGATAATGAAATGTATTTTGTATTTTCAAATTGCAATAAAAATATACCTAATAAAATTATAGAAGACATTAGTAATGATTTTTTGGGGATCTTATTCCTTCTCTTTAATATTCCATTGTTAGTTTTAATGATTTTAAAGAAAAAAGGGGACATTAAAGCACCAGCAATTATAGTCACCTGCCAAGTTCCAGCAACCAACCAGGATGCACCATACGCAGAGGCAAAGCTTAAAGGCGCATAAAAAAAGCCGAAGCCTATTGTACTCCAAATGATCCATTCAAGTGGATTTTTTACTATATGATTTACTACGTCAGATAATTGTTTGTTGATTACCATGATAATAAGTAAAATAGGAAGCATAAAAATATATCTAAGAGATGAACTCCAAAGCCAGCTGCCACCAGAAATATTCATTTGTTGATTCAATAGGAAAGTAAATGCAAAAAAGAAAGATGCAGCTACTCCGAATAAAATTGCTTTCATAATAATATCCTCCCTAGAATATTGAATTTAAAATTATAAAATATATATTTAATTATGTTATATTATATATATATGAAACAAAATGTGCAATATATTATATTAAATATGTTATAACGTACAAAATGTTTATTAGAGGTGCAAATTATGGATAATTTAAATTTAGTTATTGGAAGCAAGTTAAAGGAAATTAGGTATAAGAGAAATTTGAGCTTAGAAGAGGTGGCTTTGTTAACTGGTGTTAGTAAGGCTATGTTAGGACAAATTGAAAGAGGGCAATCAAATCCAACAGTTTCAACATTATGGAAGATTTCTACAGGACTAAAGGTATCTTTTTCGTTCTTTATTGATGAAGAACATGATGAATTATTAATAATAAATCAGAAGGAAATTACTCCAGTAGTAGAAGATAACAATAAGATGAAGTTATATCCTATATTTCCTTTTGATGCAAATAAAGGTTTTGAAATTTTTACAATAGAATTAGAACCAGGTTGTAATCATACATCTACCCCTCATAATAATGGTGTTGAAGAGTATATTATTGTTACGGAAGGGGAAATTCAAATGGAAATTAATAATAACAATTATATATTACGAAAGGGAAATTCTCTAAGATTTATGGCTAGTAAATTACATACTTATAGGAACCTAACAAAAGAAAAAGCAATATTTCAGAATATTATACTATATTCCATATAATGTAGTGTTGTTGTGCATAATTAAAACAAAGCATTGTTCAATCCTCTTACAAATACATCAGTTCTGTTAGGTTCCCAGGATACTGCAGCTGGATCTGAGGTAAGAGTACCACTAATGGTCTGTTAATCGCTCCAACTTGGACCGTTTCATAAAATTTAAATGTTACAATAAATATTAAAGTGTTATGATAAAATATTTTTATAATATAATTAAAATATAGAAATTTTATATAATTAATAAAGTAATAATCATTATAAATATTTTAATGATTAATTTAAGGGAGTTGGAGTAAATTAAATGAATTATAATGAAGCTAAAATTACAAGGAAATCAATAAAACGAGAATTTAATAAATTAGGACTAGCTATCTTGATGAAAGAATTAATTGCAAATATAGTTGTCTTTATATGCATGTTGGTAATTATGGTAATTGAATTATTAAAGCAAAAGAATGTGAATAAGATTGATTTTGAAAAAATAGTTAGTAATCCAACTTATATTGGTATTATGAGCATAATAGCAGCTATTATTTCAATAAGTCCATTTTTAATTTATCGAGGGAGGAAATTCTTCAACTATGATTTAAGAGTAGAAAATAAAAAGTTTACATTAAAAACCGTAGTGCTTAGTATTATTGTATTATTATCAGTAAATAGTGCTTTAGTGTTATTTTCAAATGGTTTAGAACATATTCTTAATCTAATGGGGTTAAGTGCCAATTCTGCATTGGAGGCTTTAGAATCCTTAAATGAATTAACAATTCCAACGATTATTTATTCCTGTTTAGTTGCACCAGTAGTTGAAGAGCTAATTTTTAGAGGAGCAGTTCTTAGAAGCCTTGAGAAATATGGAAAGAGATTCGCTATACTAATTTCTGGATTATTATTTGGTTTAATGCATGGTAACTTTTTTCAGATATTTATGGCTATGGGAGTAGGAATTATATTAGGATATCTCGCTATTGAATACTCAATTAAATTAACAATTTTATTGCATATTATTAATAATGTTTGTGTTGAAATATTATCTCAAATTTCAACTAATGTTAGTGGGAATAAAGCGAATATTATTGATTTAACTATTACGGCAGTAAGTGTAATTGTATTAGTTATCGCTTTTATTCGTAACAAAAATAATATTAAGGAATGGTTATGGGAAAATAGAATTGAAAAAGGCATTATGTTTATGTTCTTTACATCAATATTAGTAATATTAGTCATTGCATTTGATTTATTTGAGGTAATTGTAAGCATTCAAAGAATTGTGTAAGGGGGATTAATTTATTCTGAATATTTATTGAACATGCAAAAGTATAAAATAATAAGTGATAAGTGGTAAGTTAAGAAGAAATCAGTAAATGGCTTTCATTTCTAAACTTTATCATTTATCACTTTTTAATTATTACGTATTTTAGTTTCTAAGTATAATAAAAAACGTCATTAAATTAAATGCGTTATACCTTTATCAGGAATTTTACCTTTAAAAAAGTTTCCTTTTGCTGGAGTTTATGGAATTGTAAATTTTCATGAAAATTGTATATGATTTGTGATTAGACTGTAACAAAACTGTGACAATATACGTCTAGAATACAATTATAGAAACAGTTAAATTAGCCAGAGTTAGTTATTTTATATTAAAAAATTGAGGTGAAGAAAATGAATGATAAAGTAGTTTATTCTATTGTTGTACCTTTGTATAATGAAGAACTTGTTATAGATGAAAGTTATAAGAGATTAAAGAATGTTATGGACTCTACTAAGGAAAATTATGAAATTGTATTTGTAAATGATGGAAGTAAAGATAAAACGAAAGAAAAGGCAGAGGAAATATGTAATATAGATAATAAAATTAAACTTATTAATTTTTCACGAAATTTTGGTCATCAAGCAGCAATAACTGCTGGGATGGATTTGGCTTTGGGAGATGCAATAATTGTTATTGATGCAGATCTTCAAGATCCTCCTGAAGTTATGCTTAAAATGATTGAGAAGTGGAAAGAAGGATATGAAGTAGTTTATGGGAAGAGGATAAAAAGAGAAGGGGAGACTTTCCTTAAAAAATTTACTGCGAAAATATACTATAGATTATTGAAAAGCATGACAAGTGTTGACGTTCCAGTAGATGCAGGAGATTTCAGGCTTATAGATAGGAAAGTTTGTGATGCGTTAATAGCACTTCCAGAAAAAAATAGATATGTTAGAGGGCTTGTAAGCTGGGTTGGTTATAAGCAAACATATGTAGAGTTTACCAGGCAAGAAAGATTTGCCGGAGAAACAAAATATCCACTTAAGAAGATGCTTAAATTAGCTTTTGATGGGATAACTGCTTTATCATATAAACCACTTGTGATAGCTGGACATTTTGGTTTTTTAGCATTTATTTTAGGAATGATTTTAATGTTTGTTGATGTGATAAAGGCTGAATTTTATAAAAGTGGATTTGTTAATTTTACATTAATGATGGGAATTAATATGATGATGTTTGGGGTAACTTTAGGATGCATTGGTATAATGGGTCAATACATTGGAAGAATTTTTGATGAAAGTAAAGGAAGACCTATTTATATAATTGATAGTACAAAAAATTATAATAGGAATGAAAAGAAATATAAAATTGTTAACTAAAGTGGTTTTATAAAGGAGGCAAAGATGAAAAAACTTAAATTTACTAAAGAATCTTTAGGTATAGTATTAATAAATTTTTTAGTGAGTAATAAAACAAATGAAAAATATATACTTGTTGTATCTTCATCACAAAGTGCCGATAATATTATTATTCAAACTGGGGAACCAGTAATGGCACTTGGAGGATTTTCAGGTTCTGATAATATTATTACTTTAGACCAATTTAAGGAAATAGTTAAAAATGGAGAAGTAAGATTTGTACTTTCAGGCGGTATGGGCCGTAGTGGAAGTAGTGAAATTATGAACTGGGTTACTCAAAATGGTACAGTAGTTTCAGACAGTGAATATAAAGATACTACTTCAAATAATGAATCAGAAAATAATAATCAAGGGCAAAATTCAAGAAGACAAAACATGCCTGGTTTTGGTGGTAACAACTCAGAGCAGCTTTATGATTTAAAAGGTGTAGCTGATACCTTAAAATAAAATTGATTAGCTATGATGAATGGGTAAAATATTTTATCCATTTATTTAAGTGTACTACTTGATATGTAGCTATGTAGAAAAAGGAGAGAAGGGAATGGAAAAAGCCAATATAAAAAAAATTATCTTCAGAACGAGTTTAGTTTTTATATTGTTAATATCAGTATTTTTAAGTATTTATGAAGTTCAGCATTATAAGTCTAGCAATTCAATGGTGCAAAATAACCAATTTGCAAGAGAAGGAAACATGTTGGAAAATGGAGATGCTGCGCCGCCCAATATGAATAGACAGATTGGAAATAACGACAATGGCCAGGAACAAGGGCAAGATGGAAAGATTTATCCAACAGGCCCGCAAGTACAAAATGGAACAAATGCAAATGGGCAACATGAAACTCAAAATCAAGATAGTAAGTCAAATGGAAACAGTAATAGGCAAAAAGGAAACAATAGAAACATGCAGCCAGGCCAATTCAATGGAAATATGCAAAGGGGTGGAGGAGATACTAAATATCAACAGCCGCTTGCGATTTATTCCATGCTATTTTTAATTTTAAGTTGTGGAATTTATTATTTGGCTAAACGTAAAAAAATAAAATTAGATTTAAAGGATGAAAAACTGATTTTAATTACAGTGTTAGCGGCAGGATTCTTTTTAAGGATTGCAGCATCAACGTTAATGAATGGACACAATGATGTTAATCTATTTAAGAATTGGGCCCAAGTAGCAGCTAATGGTCTTTCACAATTTTATTCCAATGCAAGGCAAGCAGATTATCCACCATTCTACATGTATATTCTAGCTCTAATTGGTAAGTTAGCTAATTTATCTGCGTTAAATCCATATTATGTGTTGCTGCTTAAAATACCATCTATAATAGCTGACGTTGCTACAGGGTATGTTATATATAAACTTGGGAAAAAATATATAAGCGTAGGTATTAGTATCTTACTAACGATATTTTATATTTTTAACCCGGCTATTTTTATTGATTCAACATTTTGGGGGCAAGTTGATTCTTTCTTTACATTATTAGTTGTTTTAGCGATATATTTATTATGTAAAAAGAAGTATGAGTTTTCAACTGTAATTTTTGCAATTTCGGTACTGATGAAACCGCAAGGAATTATATTCCTTCCGATTCTTTTCTTTGAATTAGTAAGGCAAAGAAAAATTAAGAATTTCATTTTCTGCGGGGTTTCAGCTATTGTGACTGCAATAATAATTATAATTCCATTTTCATTAAGCCAGCAGAGCCCATTATGGATTTTTAATTTATATTCTAAAACTATATCAGAGTATCCATATGCTTCTGTAAATGCATTTAACTTCTTTAGCTTAATAGGAGCGAATTACAAAAACAATAATACAACTTTGTTTTTATTTAGTTATCATACAATAGGAATGATTTTTATTGTGATAACAACATTAATAAGTTGGTTTACTTATATCAAAGGAAATGATATAAAATATATTTCTGCTATAGCTCTTCTTCAAATAGCAGGGGTATTTACTTTTTCAGTTGGAATGCATGAAAGATATTTATTTCCAGCAGTAGCATTAGCAATCTTAGCTTGTATATATTTAAAAGATAAACGATTTTTCATATTAGCTATTGGATTTAGCTTAACTAGTTATCTAAATATATCTACTGTTTTTTTTGGCAGCAATACTTCAATTTTTAATATTTTGCTTAGAGCAACTTCACTTTTAAACGTAATGCTAGTTATATATTTAGTAAAAGTTCTTTTAGAAAAGACTGTAGGAAGGAAAGTTTTATCTGAATTAAATATAGAGGAGAGTGAATCCATATGACAGTAAGAAAAGCAGTAATTCCTGCAGCTGGCCTAGGAACAAGATTTTTGCCAGCAACAAAAGCACAACCCAAAGAAATGTTGCCAATAGTCGATAAACCTACAATTCAATACATTGTAGAAGAAGCAGTGGCATCAGGAATAGAAGAAATATTGGTGATTACAGGAAGAAATAAAAGGGCTATTGAAGACCATTTTGATAAATCAGTAGAACTTGAAGGTGAACTTGAGAATAGTAAAAAAGGAGAATTGCTAAAATTGGTACAAAATATATCTAATATGGTAGATATTTATTATACCAGACAAAAAGAACCTAAAGGGCTTGGAGATGCAATAATTCATGCTAAAAACTTTGTAGGTAATGAACCCTTTGCTGTGATGCTTGGTGATGATATAGTTGATAATGATGTTCCATGTCTTAAGCAGCTAATAAATTGCTATGATAAATACAAAACTTCTGTATTAGGAGTTCAGGAAGTTGATAAATCACAGGTATCTAAATATGGAATTGTAAAAGGTATCGAAATAGAAAATAAACTTTATAAAATAGGAGACATGGTTGAGAAACCTAAGATAGAAGAATCACCGTCTAATATAGCGATTCTTGGTAGATACATAATAACACCTGAGATATTCAAAATATTAGAAAAGACAAAGCCTGGAAAGGGTGGAGAAATACAATTGACAGACGCTTTGAAGGAATTGGCAAAGCATGAGGCTGTTTATGCGTATTGTTTTGAAGGAAAAAGATACGATGTAGGCGATAAACTTGGATATTTACAGGCTAATATAGAATTTACTTTAAAACGTGATGATTTAAGAGAAAACTTTATGGAATATCTTTCGAAATTAATAGTTGAGGAAAAGATAATAATCTAATTCATTGTTTACAAAATAGTATACAGTTATAATGCTCATATTAAAGGCGAATAATTCTCAGTTTCCTTTTTGCATTTAATTGTTGTAACTTGGGTATATTAGTAACGTAAAATAAAAAGAAATCTAAGGAGGAGAAATATGAGCAGTTCAACTATTACTATTGCAACCAAACACAAGTTAGAACATAAAGATCAGAATGCAATTATAACAAATTCTACTTCTGAAACTTTCATAGTATACGGGCCTAGAAGAGACACAGAAGGAGGAAACTATGAAAACTCATGGTATGTACTTCATGCTGGCAAAACTATTCCGAAGAATTGGCAATGCGATGGACTTTTTATACCAAAAGATAGGAAGTTTATTCAATTAAATGGTGAGACTATTCAAGGCCCAGCAGCAGTAAAATATGGCAGCTTAATGCCTGTTACAATAATACAAGACGGGGATACATATATTGAAAAAGATAACCATAATGAAGGCGTATTCCGATCATCTGAAATAAATTGGGATGTACCGGACTTTAGTGCAGAATATTGCCAAAATATAAGCATGGCAGCATATCAAATTCCATAATATCTTTTAGTCATAGATGAATGAAAAATCCATGGAACACTATATGAGGTGGCACATGGATTTTCTTTTATATTTTTAGATTTTCCTGTTACAATTTATTTTGTGACACAGTTGTAACAAAAAATATTTATAATAAATATAGTAGTAGGTTTTGGAGGTAAAGAATGAAAGATAAAAAAATATTGGTTGTTGATGATGAGCCATTAATAAGAAAACTTGTAACAGATTTCTTGAAAAAACAGGGTTACATAACTGTTGAAGCAGAAGATGGAAGAAAAGCTATGGATTTGTTTCAAAGTGAAGAAGGGATAGATTTAATAATTCTAGATGTAATGCTGCCAGAATATGACGGTTTTACTGTATGTAGAGAGATAAGAAAGAAATCAAAAGTCCCAATAATAATGCTAACTGCAAGAGGTGAGGAATTTGATGAAATTTTTGGCCTTGATATTGGCGCAGACGAGTATATTTCAAAGCCCTTTAGCCCAAATATATTAATAGCAAGAGTAAATGCTGTATTAAGAAGAGTAACTAAAGGGGCTATTGATATCAATCTTAAAGATTTCCAAGGGCTAGTAATAGATCAAAATGCTCATCAAGTTACTATTGAGGGAGATATTGTTGATTTAAGTCCTAAAGAGTATGAGTTATTAACATATCTTTCAGAAAATTATGGCAAGGCTTTAAGTAGAGAACAAATACTTGATAAAGTTTGGGGATATGATTATTTTGGAGATTTAAGGACGGTGGATACACATATAAACCGATTAAGAATAAAGTTGGATACCAAAAGTGAGTATGTTCATACTGTTCGTGGGTATGGCTATAGATTTGAGGTAGAAAAATGATTAAATCCATAAAGTCTAGGCTGTTTGCTTCTATAACTATATTGCTAATATTCTTTATCTCACTTTTATGGATTTTAAACAATATATATCTTCAGCAATATTACATAAAAATTAAGAAAGATACTCTTATAGAAAATGCAAAAAAATTAACAGATATATATACAGGTAATGTTGATGAAATACAAGATGAGTTAGATAGAATAGCTAATATAACTGGAAGCAGCATTGATATACGTGATAAAGATGGTAAGCCAGTATATAGATCTTCACGAAGAATGCCAAATGAAAAAAACGTTATTGAAAATAATAGAGGTAAAGGCGGCATACAACCACCACCTGACATATACGTTGGCGACAACAGTTTGGATAAATATGCTGTTGGAAAGTACGATTTTGAAAATAGAAGAGATACTCAGCTAAATATTGAATTATTAACTTTGGTTACAAAGCTAAATAATGGGGATATATTAGCAATGAGAGTACCATTAGTTTCTATAAATGAAAGTGTGAGTATTGCTAATCGATTTATTCTTATTACAGGAGCAATAATTATAGTTTTAGGAAGTTTGTGGGCATTTTGGTTCTCAAGGAAATTCACAAAGCCTATTTTAGAGGTTAACAATATAGCTCAAAATATGGCTAAATTTGATTTTAGTGAAAAGTGCAAAATAAATGGAAAAGATGAAATTGGCCAGCTGGGTCAAAGTGTTAATTATTTGTCTGGAGAGTTGAATCGGGCAATTACAGAATTAAATATTAAAAATAAAAAGCTTGAGGAAGACATAGAAAAAGAAAGAAAAATAGATGAAATGAGAAAAGAATTTGTATCAAGTGTTTCTCATGAATTAAGAACTCCATTATCAGTAATACAAGGTTATGCAGAAGGACTAGCTTGCAATGTTAATGAAAGTGAGGAAGATAAAAATTTTTATTGTGATGTAATTATTAAAGAAGCAGAGAAGATGAATAAATTAGTTAAAGATTTGCTAAACCTTTCTCAAATAGAATCAGGATATTTTCATATAGAAAAGACTGAGTTTAATATTAATTCATTAATAGAATATGTACTAAATAAATACAAATCTATTTTTGAAGAAAAGAACATTGAAATAGAAGTTAATCTTGGTGTAAATAGCATTGTAAGTGGTGACATGACTAGAGTTGAACAAATACTTACTAATTATATAAATAATGCTATTAATCATATAGATAATAATAAAATAATTAAAATAAGTAAATTAGTAAACGGAACTAAGGCGAGAATAAATGTTTTTAATACAGGAAAACATATTCCAGATGAATATTTAGAAAAAATATGGGATAGTTTTTATAAGGTTGATAAAGCTAGAACGAGATCATATGGAGGATATGGGCTAGGACTTTCAATTGTTAAAGCTCTTGTAGAACTTCACAATAACAACTATGGGGTAGAAAACATTGATGGAGGAGTAAACTTTTGGTTTGAAATTGATATGTTAGACCTTTAAGCAAAATCGTATTAAAATTTTATAATTTCATTATAGTAAAAGATGCAAAAATTTTGCATCTTTTTATTTATGACAATTGGTATACCTCATTTCCATTAAAGTACTATACTATAATAATACTATAGCATTATTTTACAAAAAAATTCATAATATGAAAAAGATGTAAAATAATAAAAATATACAAAATTTAATAGAAGTATTTGTTACTTTATATGAAAATAATTATTTTTTATGGAATAAAAAGTATAATATTATATTAGGAAAAATAAGGAAAATAATTGAGCGTTATGTTAAAATTATTATAATTAATTGATTAATACAATTAGAGTAAAATAAGTTAAATTACTTAATTTGATAATAAAAGGAGGAATGCAATGTTAAAGGTAAGGGGAAATTTTTTGAAAAAAATTATTATAAAAACGGGTTTTATTTGTTTAGTAACTATTACTGTGGTATTTTTGAATAATATCATAGTTAAAGGGGTGGAAAATAAAAAAGAATTAACTAATGTAAATAAAGATTCTTTAAGTTTGCAGGATAGCCATAGTTTTATTATTGATGCACCAGTAAAATGTTATAATGATATAAAAAAATTAAAGCAAGTATCAGATTATAAATTTAAAATACCAGATTTTATTCCAGATGGAAATCGAGTTGTAGCATTTCAGCTTAGAAAAGTTTCAGAAAAATGTAATGCAATAGAAATGTTCTTTGAGAATTCAAATGGAAATTTTGCATTTCAAGCTTTCCAAGGGGATCCAGTTGAAGTTTTAAAAAATATAGAAAGCGATAAAACTAAAACTATAGAAAATTCAAAATTAGAAATACAAAAGGAACCTTTAAAAATAGATGGAGTTACTGGTCTCAGTATTACATTAACAACTACTTTCCCTAAAAGAAAAATAGGTGACAATAACTTTGAAGAAAGTCAAAATATAAGCCAATATTATGTGTGGGAAGATGATAAAGTGTGGTATAGCCTTGAATATTATTCATATTCCAAAAGTGATAAAAATATAAATACATCAATAAAAATTTCACAAGATACAATTTCAAAAATAGTAAAGTCACTTAAATTTCCTGAAGAAATAAAAAATGTTGACTATTCTATAATTAAAGATTTATCCTCAGAAGTGCCTATATTGAATATTTATGATGAAGCTGATTTAGAAGAAGCAAAAAGTATTCTTAAATTTAATCCTAAGTTTCCATTAAAATTAGAAGATGATATTAATATAACAGGTTCAATAGTAGGAGTGTCAAATAATAATGATTCGGAAAAGGGAATTACTAGTTATGAAATAAATAATTTCTATTCAAATAAAAATGGATCAATAACTTTTACGCAGAGAAAAGCTTCAAAACTTTACGATAATATCAAAAATACTGGATATACAAATGATGAAAATAATAAAGTTAAACAAATTAAAGCGGAAGAATTATATATTAATAATATTCAAGTTTTTAAATTCCCACAAGAAGAAGTTGTACCGCAGGTAAATTATCTTTGGAAGGAAAATGACATTTATTATGAATTATCCTTATTTGTAAATATTGATAATTGTGATGATATAGTAAAAGGCTTTATAACATCAAAGCCTTTGCCATAAAAATGAGAATACTTAGTGCAATGAAAAATTTCAGTACAATTTTTTAAAACTGCCCTACAATCTAAATAGGGCAGTTTATTTTGTTATTGTATTTATTTAATTCATGCTTATATTGCTTAATTTTTCCCACAATTCCTTTGTGAACTTATCATCCATTTTAAAATAAACATTTGGTGAGCTATAGTATACATATCCACTTTTCAATAAAGTGAAGGTTATATTTTTGCAGCCATCTTTTAGATCTAAGGTTATTTCTTTGCAATCATTATTATTTCTATAATCGCCTAAGGAAGATTCAATATCTTCTGGTAAATAAGGAGTGGAATTGTATAGTCCTTCCACAAAGGAATCTAATAAATTTTTATCGGTAATTGAATAAAAAGTGTTTGTACCATTATTCCAATCGTTATAGGATTGAAATTTAGCAGATGCTATATTCCCTTTTAAATTAAAATGTCCAAAATAATCTTGGCCATTTTTTAAAGTTAGCCCATTTAGGCATTCATAAAACTCTGGATAATTTGCTCCATTTTCGAGAGTTGTATTAGTCATTATTCTAAAATTCTCGTCATATCCATTAACAGAATATACATCAGTAACGCCAATGTTAGAAGCCAAATTAACGGAATAGTCACTTTGCAGGCTCTGCTCACCTATACTATCAGTGGTAGTTCCAAGCTTAGTACCTAAAAAATTCTTAGCATATTGTGGTAATACTTCTATTGAAGAATGTGTATAAACATTGCCTTTGTATACAATTAGTGGAATCATTTTAGCTCTTATATTTACAGAAGCTTTAGGTATTTCTATTTTAGGGATATAAACTGAATGAATTAATAAAGTTTTATTAGTTGATTTTATAGAACTATTCTCATTTTCCATGCTATTGTTAAAAGGCTCGGTTTCATCCTTACTCTTAATTATATCCTTTGGTGAATTAGAATTAATAGTTTTGGTGGCGTTATTTTCCTCTGAAGAATTTTCTGTTTTAGGAGTTGCTACCTTTTCTTTAGTGTCTGTTATAATATTAGAATTAGAAATTGATTGAACTATACTTTTATCGTTTTTATTTTCATTAATTACATTATTCTCATTTTTCCCGCTAGTTTCTTTATTGTTAGCATTTTTTGAATCATTAAAAACATAATCTTTATCTTCCGGCATGTCCTCTTTAGGAGTATATGCTGTGCTATTTAAATTAGAATTATCAAAAGAAGCTACCATAAATTTAAAACCTATGCCTGTAAATAATATAAATGCTATTGCAGCGGCAGCTATACTTGGTTTAATATGTACCTTTTTGTTATTTTTAGTTAACTTTACAGGATTATTTAATAACTGCTTTTCTAATTCGTTTTTAAATTCATCCCTTGCTTTTATCTTTGAAAAGGAATCTTTAATTTTATTCATATTCAAAATCCTCCTTAAGTATAGCTTTTAGCAATTTTCTTCCTCTGCTAAGCTGCGATCCTATAGTCGATTCCTTAATATTTAAGATATTTGAAATTTCCGAAATACTATATTCTTCGTAATAATATAGAAGAAGTATACTTCTATATTTTAATGGCAGGCTGAGAACAGCATATATTATTTCATTATCTTCCTTTGAAGTATCAATAAAATCCCCTTCTAGGGGAGCTGTTTTTCTAAAATAAGCAGATTTTAATTTATCCTTACTTAAGTTTATGGCAATTCTAAGTAACCAAGCTTTTTCGTGTTCTACATTTTCAAAATTAGGCTGTTTCTCAAGGAACTTTATAAATACATCTTGAGTTATATCTTCTGCATCGCTTATATTTTTCATATAGGAGTATGAAATTCGAATTAACATATCAGAATATGTTTCTATTAAATAATGAATATGATTTTGTTTATCATAAAGTGGTTCGTTCATTTAGATTAACCTCCTTCTAAATGTTAATACGATTAATGAGGTCAAAATTTTGCATCTGTTAAGAAATTATTTATATTAAGGGAAAATTTACGCATATTAACACATCAAAGTCAATAATAAGATAAAATTCTACCATTTACAATAGATTAATTTTAGTAAAAATAGGATTATTTTATTAATATGGACGAAATTTGCGATAAAAAAATATGTAATTATATGGGAAAATGGGAGATTTATAGGTGGAAAGGTGATAAACTCTTATTGATAAGGGGGGATAAAAATGTTAAATCTATCTATTAAACAAAAACAAATAATTGAATATACATTTTTAGCACTTTTATGTTTTAGTTTATATTTCCTAAGCAGACTAAATTTTATCTTATTTCATACTTCGACTAAATTAGTGACAATAGTATTAGGATTCTCATTAATGCTAATTGGATTAGGTACAATTAAGATGAGTAAAAATAATTATTTTCATATTTTAGCTATTATTTTTGGGATTACTGCATTTATTGATTTGCTACATGTTTTATCATTTAAGGGAATAAATCTATTTAATAATGACTTTAATTTATCAATTCAACTGAGTGTTTTGTCTGATTATTATAAATGTATTATGTTAAGTTTATCCATTAGATATATTAATAAAGAATTTAACTGGTATAAGGTTTTTCTGATAAATATATTAATTATAGTCTTTGCAATAGTATGTATGGTAGTACTTGATATTTTTCCTGTCTGTTACGTTGAGGGATATGGCTTTACTTTGTTCCGTAAAATAAGCGAACTAATATGTTCTTTATTTCTCTTAGTTATATTATTTCGGGTAATAAATAGTGAAATTGATATTTTGAAAAAAAATAGACTAGAATTAGTACTAGCAATATGCCTTCAAACATTATCGTATGTATGCTTCGTTTTATATAATAATATTTTTGGAATATTTGGTTTAATAGGTCATATGCTAAATATTTTAGCATATTATTATGGATTTAAAGTAGTATTTAAATCTATAGTAGTAAACCCTTATACTATTCTTTTTCAAAGATTAAATCATAAAGTTATTGAATTAGAGAAAATTAATAAAGAATTAAACAAAGTAAATTATAAAGCTCATAATATGGAAAAATTAAATGAAAAGTTTATTAATCTAATTCCAGATGGAATATTAATAATAAGAGATAAGAAAATTAAATCAGCCAATAATAGGTTTTTAAATATGTTTAGCATTGATAATGAAGAGAAAATAATAAATATGAATTGTAGCGAAATTATTGATAAGCCATATAGAGATATTTTTGAATTTAGAATGAGCAAAATGAACAGAAGTATCCTAGAAAAGCCTCATCAGTATGAAATTGTATGTGGTCAGATAAGGAAATGGGTTGAAATAACTTCTTTAATTGTAAATGATGAAAGTGGAGAATATATAATTTCTGCTATAAGAAATATAGAAGATAGGAAGAAAGCAGAGCAGGCAGAGCGGCTTTTGGAATTAAAGAAAAAAGAAGATATAATGAAAAATGAGTTTTTTACTAACATATCCCATGAATTAAGAACTCCAATAAATGTTATATATTCGGCTCTTCAGGTAGAGAATAGTTATTTGAATAATGATAACACTATGCAGCCAATTATTAAATATAATAAAATCATTAGACAAAACTGCTTAAGGCTTATAAGGCTGGTTAATAATATAATTGATATAACACGGATAGAAACAAGTTTTTTCAAACCAAACTATAGCATTGAAAATATTGTCTCAATTGTAGAGGAAATAACTATGTCAATAGTTGAATACATAGAAAGTAAACATATTAACTTAATATTTGATACTGAAATTGAGGAGGCATATGTAAAGTGTGATTCAGTATTAATTGAAAGAATTATTCTTAACTTATTATCAAATGCAGTGAAATATGGAAAGAATAATGGAAATATAAAAGTTTATATTTGCCAAGAAGAAGAAAATAAAATTTCGATTTTTGTAAAAGATGATGGAATAGGTATTCCAAATGAGATGAGAGAAAAGATTTTCGACAGATTTTTAAAGGTTGATAATAGCTTATCAAGAAAAACAGAAGGAAGTGGAATAGGTCTATCCCTTGTAAAACAACTTGTAGAAATCCATGGAGGAACTATAACCTTTAGTAGTGAATTGAACCTTGGAACTGAATTTAAGATTACTCTACCAATAGTTGATTATTGTATAGAAGCATGTGCAACAATTGAAAAAACTAATAATTATCATAAGAATATAATTGAATCTGCAGAAATAGAATTCTCTGATATATATGATTAACTGTCCTATAGGGGATAGGTGACCTTTGGGCTATACTCTGCTATGAAATTAAGGGATAGTCTAAAGCATGTGTGATAATGAAGAGAATGATAAGGGTTTCCGTGAAATTTATAAATTCAATCCTATTAGCTTTAATTATTAGTATAATTAAAATGTATTAAGAAGAAACATAAAGTAAATAATAATCTTAAAACATCTTTAAATCCATAATACTATATAGCATTTGGAATTTAACAATCTATGAACTAGTTATAAGTAAGAAGGTGTAATTATGTTAAATAAAATCGATAACAAAGATATGGGGAAGAGTAATCTGGGATGGCTTAATAGCTCTTTTCATTTTTCATTTTCTGAATACTATAATCCAAGGAATATTAATTTTGGTGTTCTAAGAGTTTTAAATGATGATATAATACAGCCTAATACAGGTTTTAAAATGCATCCACATAAGGATATGGAAATTGTAACATATGTTATAAATGGGAAGCTTACTCATAAGGATAGTATGGGTAATTTAGGCGAAGTAGCAAGAGGAGAAGTACAATATATGAGTGCCGGAACAGGTATTTATCATAGTGAGTATAACCTTGGGAATAAAGTTCTAAGATTGCTTCAAATATGGATTTTCCCTGACAAAGAAGGATATAGACCAAATTATGGACAATACAACTTTAATTGGAATGATAGAGAAAACAAATGGTTTCATATTGTTAGTAAAGTTGGAGGAAGTGCCCCTATTAAGGTTAATGCAGATACTAATATTTGTGTACTTTACTTAAATAAAGGTAAAGAAGCGGAGTTAAATTTAAAAAATGGAAGGCAGGCTTACCTTGTTCAAATAGAGGGAAAATCAAAAATAAATGAAATAGAATTAAATGAAAAGGATGCTTTAGAAATTATTGAGGAAAATATAAGGATTAAGTCCAATGAAGATTCACATTTCTTAGTAATAGAAATGAATAAAGCAGTGCAAACTTATATATAAAGATTAATTAAAACATATAAGAGGAGATGTAAGGTATGTGCAAAGTATTATATATTAAAGCAAATGCAAAACCAGATGAACAATCAAGAACATTTAAAATATCAGATAGGTTTATTGAAGAATATAAAGCAAATAATCCTAGTCATGAAATTACTGTATTAGATTTATATAAGGAAAACATAAACTTTATAAAACCAGAAGATTTGGAAGTAATATTTGGACCTAAAAATGAAGAAAGCAGAAACCATCCGATATTAAAATATGCATACCAATTTTCAGAGGCTGATAAATATGTAATTGCTGCGCCAATGTGGAATTTAAGTATACCATCAATTTTAAAGGCATACATAGACTATATTAGCATGGTAGGAATTACCTTTAAATATACAGAAAGTGGTGCTGTTGGGCTTTTAGAAAATAAAAAGGCTGTATATATAGCATCCAGGGGAGGTTCGTACTCAGAAACTCCATATGAAATGGATGGCATTTATTTAAGAGGAATTCTAGGCTTTTTTGGGGTTAAAGATATTAAAACTATAGCAGCTGAAAAATTAGATATGCAAGGGGAAGATGTAAATAAAATATTAGAAGATACAATTAATAAAGCAAAAGAAGAAGCGAAGAATTTTTAAAAAATTATGATTAAAGAGAAGTTAAGTAGAAAACTTCTCTTTTTACATTTTATATATTGATGAAAGTATTTTTCAATTTTATAAATATTGAGTTAATTATTAATAATAAAATTTGTAGGAGATGAGCATTTACTTATTTGGTGTTTATATTTAACATACTTTATGTATAATGAATATAAAGGACAAAAAAGAGGGGAATTATTATGAATACTAAAGATATAGAAAAAATGAAAAAACTAATCGAAGAAAAAAAGAAAAAAGGTAGAAAAACAATAAATAATAAAAAAGCTGAAAAGGTTATAGGAAAGGCTTCAAAAGGAGTTAAAGTTGGAAACGGTGGAGGCCTATTTGATAAATAATTAATAAATATATAAATTTTGAGGAATAAATAAACGGTAATAGTACAAGTTCAATGCATAGAGATGTAAGAGACAATAAAAAATTTGAACTTGAGTTATTTAGTGGCGAGTTAATTAAAATGGGAGATGAATTAGGAATACCAATACCTTATAGCAAAAGGCATACGAACAGCTCAATAAATTGCAGCTTAAGGGATAGAATATTGTATATCTAAGGAGGAAAAGCTTAATGATAATAGTAATTTCACCAGCAAAAACTTTAGATTTTGAAAAAATTAATAATACAATACCAATAACAGAACCAAAGTTTTTATGTGAAGCAAGAGAATTAGTTAATGAGTTAAAAGAATGTGAATCTTTTATTTTAGGAAAACTTATGAAAATAAGCCCTAAACTAGCCAAGTTAACTTATGAAAGGTTTCAATGCTGGTCCGAATATTTAGATTCAGCACGACAATGTATAATTTCATTTAGTGGCGATGTATATAAAGGGATAGATGTAGGAAGCTATACTATGGAAGACTTTTTCTATGCAAATGATAATTTAAGAATTTTATCGGGGCTTTACGGTGTTTTAAGACCTTTTGATGGAATTAATTTATTTAGACTAGAGATGGGGATTAAATTCAGTTTTAATAAATATAAAAATTTATATGAATATTGGGGAAATAAATTAATTAATGACATAGTTCAAGATGTTAATAAAAATAAAAATAAAATCCTTATAAATTTAGCCTCATATGAATATTTTAAAACTATAGAAAATATTAAAGAACTAAATGATATTAAAGTCGTAACTCCTATTTTCAAGGAATATAAAAATGGTGAATATAAGATAATATCTATAATGGCTAAAAGGGCTAGAGGACTTATGACTTCATATATAATAAAAAATAAAATAGAAACTATAGATGAGTTAAAGAAATTTAATTGCGAAGGTTATAAATTTAATGAGGAATTGTCAAAAGATTTAGATTTGATTTTTACTAGGGAAAAAAATTATAGCGACTTATAGGAAAGGAGTCTTTAGAATATGGTTGATTTGCTTTTATTAGGTAGTGGTGGAGGAATGCCTATGCCTAATAGATTTTTGTCAGCTACACTATTAAGTTATAAGGGGAGAAAAATTCTTATAGATTGTGGCGAAGGCACTCAGGTGTCTATGAGAATATCAAATGCTGGATTTAAGTCCATAGATGTCATTTGTATAACTCATATTCATGGAGATCATATTGTAGGACTTCCAGGACTTCTTGGTACTATAGGAAACAGTGGAAGAACTGAGCCATTAACAATAGTAGGACCAGAAGGAATAACTGATACAGTTAATAAGTTAAGAGTAATTGCAAATTGGCTGCCTTATGAAATAAATATAATAGAAAATCCACAAGGACCTTTTGCGATTAACTGTGAAGGAGTAAGCTGGGATACACAAATATCTACTTTAGAATTAGATCATTCTGCGCCATGTATAGGGTATTGTTTTTATTTTAAGAGACAGCGTAAATTTAATGTTGAAAAAGCAATGAAATATAATGTACCTAAAATTTTATGGGGAAGGCTTCAAAAAGGAGAAAAAGCAATTATATTAGATGGAATTCATTATACTAATGAGATGGTTATGGGTGATGAAAGGAAAGGAATTAAGATTAGTTTAATAACAGATACGAGACCTATTGAAAGTATCAATAAATTTATTGAAGGTAGTGACTTTTTTATTTGCGAGGGTACATACGGGGCTGATGAAGACTTACCAAAAGCTATTAAGAATAAACATATGACTTTCCGAGAAGCTGCTAATTTAGCACAAAGTGGAAACGTTAAAAGTCTTTTATTAACTCATTTTGGTACAGCAATGACTGAACCGGAAAATTTTTTGAGCAATGCAAGAGAAGTTTTTTTTAATACCATCATTGGGTATGATAGATATAAGACTATTTTAAATTTTCAAGAAGATTAAAATAAGGTAAATTCGCTTAAACGAATTTACCTTATTTTATAAAAATCAGTATCTAATAGCAGCCAGTGATGATAAAAGTATAAAAAAAAGTCCGTAACAAATTAAAGTAATTAAGCAGCAAATAATAATCTTAGGAACTACTTTAAATTTAGGAGATATAGAAATCTGGGTACATAAAAGTATGCCCATTATTCCTAAGACACAAGGAAGAGCACCTCCTAAAGTTATTATTGGAATTAATGCATTTAATACAATGAAAATCCAATTCCATTTTGGCATATCACTAATCGATACAAAATCTTCCCCTGTTGTAACATATTTGCCGTCAAGAGCCAAGTCGATTTTTCTTCCCATATGAACAAAAACAACTTCCTTTGAACCTAATGTAAAATGTGTTTCATTGATTCCAGTTAAAAACTTTGATTTTGCCATTGGTATATCTTGTCCATCTGTAGATAATTTCTTTGAAAATAGTCCCCAAGTATACTTAATATTATAAGTTATATCATCAATATTAAGTTTCCAATTTTTTTGTCCCACTATTATATTCTCCTTTCTAAATTTTACTTTACAGTAAATATTATATAATAAAATATATGGTAGGAAAAGTAATAATTGAAATTATATATATATAATTCCGTTAATTGCATATGATGAGATTTCCCTATCATATAAGGCTTTTATACATTTGGAGGAAAGTTTATTTATGGATCTTTATCTCGATAATGTGATAATTAAGATAGATAAACAGATAAGTGTAGTATAGAAAATGAAAAAAAGTGGAATTTTAACTATCATAATGATATAATAAATCATATTAAAGAAAGGGAAAGGTAATTTCAGAAATGAGAATGTAATCTACAATTAGAATTTTTACAGTATACAAAAAAAGATTTATATATTTAAAGGTTCGTATCTTTTAGTTTTTGTTAACCGCCTTTATTTTATATAATTCAAAGGCCTAATTTAATAGGTGTAATTAGTGTACTTAAAATTATGGAGAGTAGATTATAGTCTATAAGTAATGATTTTACCATGAAACTTCAAAGAATTTCATGAGTTTTGCAGTTTAGCTGTTGAGATGCAGAGGATTTTAAGCTTTGAATAATTTTCTTACTCGGAAATAAGATTAAAAGTAGATGTTCATTATCAAATAATTTATATTTGACATAAACGTATATGTAAAATTTATTTTTATATAAATTGCTAAATATATATGATTATATTAGATAATATAAAATAATTGTATCGAGCTTTTTTCATGAGTTAAGAAATTTTAGGATGCTATCCTGTGAAAATCGTAGTTAAAATTCATTTACTATGTATATAGATATAAGCTCTCTCCTAAAGAAATAGGAGGGATTTTTTTGGTATTAGCAAAATTAAATAATATAAAAAAATATTACGGAGATAGATTAGTTTTAGACATTAAAAATTTTGAAATTTTAGATGGGGATAGAATAGGAATAGTTGGAGAGAATGGTGCGGGAAAAACAACTTTGTTAAAAATATTAGTGAAAAATATTGAACCTGATGAAGGACAAATATTTTTAACTCAAAGTTATGAGTATATAAGTCAATTAGATAATTATATGGGAGAATGTGAAGATAACAAATTAAACAAAATGCTTAATACTCCTACTAAATATGAGGAATTTTTATCTGGAGGGGAAAAAATTAAATTAAAAATATCAAAGGCTTTGAGCGAAAATAAAAAGCTTTTAATAGCTGATGAACCTACTTCTAACTTGGATGAGAAAAGCATAAAGATTCTTGAAGATATGCTTAAAAATTTTAAAGGATCATTGTTAATTGTATCCCATGATAGGGATTTCTTGGATTCCCTATGCAATTATATTGTGGAGATTGATAATGGAAAACTAAAAGTATTCAAGGGAAATTATTCTAAGTATGTTAAGTTAAAAAAACAAGAAAGAATAAGAAATGAATTTGAATACGAAGAATATATCAATGAAAAGAAAAGAATTGAAAAATCTATTTTAGGTAAAGAAGAATTAAGAGAGAGTATAAAAAGAACACCTAAAAGAATGGGGAATTCAGAGGCTAGACTTCATAAAATGGGTGGACAAAAAGCTAAAAAGAATATTGATAATAATATAAAATCATTAAAAAGTAGAATTTTGCATTTAGAAGTTAAAGAAAAGCCAAAAGATATAAGGGAAATTAAAATAAATATTCAGGATGGTAAGGAGATTATTTCTAAAAATATAATTGAAGTTAAAAATCTGAATTTATTTGCAGGTAGTAAGTTATTGCTAAAGGGGGCTAAATTTAAAGTTAAAAAAGGAAGAAAGGCAGCAATAATTGGGGATAACGGCTGTGGAAAAACTAGTTTATTAAAAGAGATATTTATAAACGAGAAGGAAAGCATAAAAGTGGCTAATGGAGTAACTATTGGATATTTTGATCAAAATCAAAGTATATTAATAAAAGAAAAAAGTATTTTAGAAAATGTATCGGAAGGATGTGCTTTTGATCAAGGATTTATTAGGATTAACTTAGATAATTTTGGTTTCAAAGGCGATGATGTTTATAAATTAGTAAGTTCATTAAGTGGAGGAGAAATAGTTAAAGCGGCTCTTTGCAAAATATTGCTTAGTAATAATAATTTGCTAATATTAGACGAACCAACAAATTATTTAGATATTAAAGCCATGGAAGCTTTGGAAAGGGCGTTAATTAATACAGAAAAAACAATAATTCTGGTAAGTCATGATAGAAAATTTGTGGAAAATGTATGTGATTATATAATAGAAATAGAAAATGAATCTATTAAAGAGTTTGACGGAAAATACAAGGAATATATCATAGAAAAGAACAAGCCTATAATTACTACAATTGAGAAGGAAAATAAAGAAAAATTAATGCTTCTTAAGAATAAGCTTTCAGAGATAATTTCACTTTTATCTATTGAAAAAGATTCACATAAAAAACAAGAGTTAGAGAAGGAGTATGCCGAATTACTAAAGAATATAAAAACATTAGAACCTTAAAATCTACATGTAGTTAGTTAAAACTTCAATGTAAACAAGAATTTAAAGGCAAAATTAATAAGAAGTAAAGGTGGATAAGTGTATGAAAAATAGACTTATATTAATAGAAGGTATACCGGGCTCAGGTAAAACGACGATTTCAAAAAAGATAAAAAATTTTTTTACTAATAAAGGTTTTAAAGTAGAATTATATAATGAAGGTGATGCACATCCTGCGGATATGGCATGGAATGCTCTTTTATCAATAGATGAATATAATAATATAATTAGAGAAAACAAAAAAATTGAAAATCTCATAGTAGAAAATAGCATATTTGAAGAAAATTATGTAATAGTTGCATATACCAAGTTAGGATTTCATAGAAAACAAAACAAACTCATGAATTTCTTTGAAGATCATGAAATTTATGATGGCAGAGCTTCCAGCGAGTTTTTTAAGGAAATTCATATAAGGAGATGGAAAGGATTCTTAAAAAGAATGCTAGAAGACAATGAGAAAATGGTGATTTTTGAATGTGCATTCCTTCAAAACCATGTAAATGAACTATTAGCAATGCATGCAAAAGAATTTGATTATATAAAGGAGTATTTAAATGAATTGGCAGGCATAGTTAGAGAACTTAATCCAAAACTCGTTTATCTTAATCAAATTAATATAAAAGAAACAATAAATAGAGTCGCTAAAGAACGTGTAAGTAGTAATAAAGATATTTATCCAGATTGGATTGATGTAACAATTGAGTACTTTGAAAATTCAAAGTACGGAAAGAATAATGGATTATCAGGAATTAATGGATTAATTCAATATTTTGAAAAGAGACAAGAAATAGAACTGGAAATAATCAAGAGCCTGCCAATAGATAATTTAGTAATTAATAATAAGAATTATGATTATAAGAATGTTGAAAATATTATTTTTAATAATCTTTATCAATATAATTAGCAAATATAACAAAAAAAGTGTATAATATTCTAGGAAATTCTATGGTATTGCATAAATAAAGATATACCTTATTATTTTGTTAATT
Organism: Clostridium sp. LS; assembly: GCF_002760435.1. Taxonomy (GTDB): domain Bacteria; phylum Bacillota; class Clostridia; order Clostridiales; family Clostridiaceae; genus Clostridium. The sequence goes on along the minus strand of NZ_AUUU01000054.1, from coordinate 20,872 downwards.
CTTGTAATTAAATTACATTATAACTAAGGAAAAAGGAGACGAAAAAAATGTTTTTTAAAAAGATAATATACGGATTCTATATGGTATGGCTAAGACTCCAAGGATTTAAATTTGAATATATTAAGAAAACAAAAGGTGAGGCAGCTTCTTTAGAGTATATAAAGAAAATAGGTTATAATTGGAGCAAATTTACTATGAATATCATTGGCATAGACCTGGATGTAACAGGTTTAGAAAATATACCTAAAGAAACATGTGTATTTATAGGAAACCACTCAAGCATACTCGATATACCTATATTACTTTATATTACTGATAGAAACCTAGGTTTCATAGCAAAAAAAGAAATGCTAAAGACACCGATAATAGGATATTGGTTAAGAAACAGCAAATGTGTGCCTATAGATAGAGAAAATCCAAGAACAGCAATGGTATCAATTAATGAAGCAATAAAAAATATAAAAGAGGGTAACTCAATGGTCATTTTCCCTGAAGGAACCAGAAATAAAGAAGGAAAAGTAGGACAATTTAAAAAAGGAGCTTTAAAACTTGCAACAAAGTCAAAAGCTCCAATAGTACCTGTAAGTATAGATAGGGCATCTAGAGCTTTTGAAGATAATAGGGAATTTAGGCCAACAAAAATAAAGGTTGTTTTTGGAAAAACTATTGATACAAAGAATTTATCTAAGGAAGATGAAGGAACTTTAGCTGAAGAAATAAGAAATATTATTATTACTAATTTAGAAGAAGCATAATTATATAATATAGGTATGAATAATTAAAGTTGAGGTAGTCTTTAGGGACTGCCTTTTTTTTGAAATTTTATTAATACATTTGATTTAGAATTACCTTGAATTAATTTATATGTTATACTTGATTTGAAATTTAATGAAAGAATAGTATATTTAATATAAATAATAATTAGGGATGGTTTTATGAAAAAAACAATAGGAGTACTTGCACATGTTGATGCAGGAAAAACTACATTTTCAGAACAAATACTTTATCATACTAACAGCATAAGAAACCGAGGACGAGTTGATCATAAAGATGCATTTTTAGATAGTCATAACATTGAACGACAGAGAGGAATAACTGTATTTTCTGATCAAGGTGTTTTTGAATTTAAGGGTTCTACATATTATTTAGTTGACACTCCAGGGCATATTGATTTTAGCACTGAAATGGAAAGAGCAATTGCAATTATGGATTATGCAATAATTATTGTAAGCAGTATTGAGGGTGTACAGGGACATACTAAAACCGTATGGAATTTACTTAGAAAATATAAAATTCCAACAATGTTTTTTATTAATAAATTGGATAGAATTGGTGCAGACAAAGAAAAAGTAATTAAAGAAATTAAAAGAGATTTAACTAAAGATGTTTGCTTAATTGATTATGATCTTATTGACTGTAATTGGAATTGCAAAGATGAAAATAATAAATTAAATGCTGATAAAATTAATTTTAGTGATGAACTAATTGAAATTATAAGTGAATATGATGATAATCTTTTAGAAAAATATCTTGAAGGAAATTATGATTATGAGCTTTGGTTAGATGTATTAATAAATTTAATAAGAGAAAATAAAATATTTCCATGTTTTGGTGGCTCAGCACTTCAAGATGAAGGAATAAAAGAATTCTTAAGTGCTTTTGATAAACTTACCTGTACTAAATATAATGAAAATGGAGAATTTTCAGGAAGGGTATATAAAATTAGACACGACGAAAATGGAAATAGGATAACCTTTATTAAAGCATTAACAGGAACATTAAAGGTTAGAGATGAAGTTAGTTATGGTGGAGAAATTGAGGAAAATAATAGTTCGTTTAGCGAAAATAACGTTGCTCAGAGTTATATGAATAGAATTACGGAAAAAATAAACAGTATTAGAATATATAATGGAAGTAAATTTAAAACTGTTGATTGTGTAAAAGCCGGTGATTTATTTGCTGTTTCGGGAATTTCGAGGGCACTACCTGGTGATGGAATTGGTGCATTAAAGGAAAAAACTGATTATGAAATGATTCCTGCGTTAATATCTAAGGTTATTTTTGATAAAGCATGTAATGTGCGGGAAGTTCTTAGCTATTTTAAAGTTTTAGAGGCACAAGATCCTGCTTTAAATGTGGTTTGGAATGAAATATTACAAGAAATACATGTTCATATAATGGGAATAATTCAATTGGAAGTTTTAAAAGAAGTTGTAGAAGAAAGATTTAATTTAAAAGTAGACTTTGGACCATGTCAAATTCTCTATAAAGAGACTATAGCAAAAGAAGCAATAGGCCGTGGTCATTTCGAACCATTAAAACATTATGCAGAGGTACATTTAAAACTTGAACCATTGCCTAGAAATAGCGGGATAGTTTTTGAAAATAAGTGCCACAGTGATAATTTGTCATTTGGAAATCAAAATTTAGTTAGAACTCATATTTTTGAAAGAAATCACCATGGACTTTTAACTGGTTCATCCTTAACAGATATTAAGGTAACACTTCTAACAGGAAGAGCTCATAACAAGCACACTTGTGGAGGAGACTTTAGAGAAGCGACCTTTAGAGCATTAAGGCAGGGACTTGAAAAGGTTGAAAATATATTACTCGAGCCGTATTATAAATTTACCATAATTGTTTCAAGTGATTATATAGGAAGGGTATTATCGGATATACAAAAGTTAAATGGTACTTTTGAGCCAGCAGTAATAGATGAAGATAAGGCAATCATTAATGGTAGAGGACCGGTTGCAACTTTTATGGACTATAGTATGGAGGTTGTTGCGTTTACCAAGGGAAAAGGAAGTATAAGCTTAGTATATGATGGATATGATATTTGTCACAATAGGGATGAAGTAATTAAAAGTAAAGAATATAATAAAAATGCTGATATTGAATACACATCAACATCTGTTTTCTGCTCTCATGGGCAAGGTTACTTAGTACCTTGGGATAAAGCAGATGAAGCAATGCACTGCGATGCAGAATAAACAGAAATGGTGTTATTATGCTTGGGGTTACAGGAGGATATAATGAAATATAAATTTAAATATGAAAATAACGAAATAGAATTTAACATTATTCGAAGAAAAAGAAAAACCATTTGTATTAAGATTGAAGAAGGTGGGGAAGTAGTTGTTATTGCACCCTTGAAAACTAGCAGGGAGTATATTTTGCTGGTTGTAAAAAATAAAGCCCAGTGGATTTTAGAAAAGAAGAAAGAAGTAGAAGAGAGAGGTTATATAAAAGTCAAAAGAGATTTTACTCTGGGAAGTACTTTTATGTATTTGGGAGAGGAGTATCCATTTGAACTAATATATGATGAAAAGAAAAAAAAAATATCTATAGAATTAATTAATAAGCTTGCATGTGACTATGATAGAAATATATCTGCTAATAGGAATACAAAAATGGAAAACTCCAAGCAAGAGTCTTCATTTAATAAAAATACATTTATAATAACTACAAATACATTAGATGAGGAAAGACTAAAAGTTGCCTTCGAAAAATGGTATAGGACAAAAACCCTTGAAATTGTGCAGAAAAGAATAGATTATTATTCAAATAATTTTAAAGATAAGGTGACTGCAATTAGAGTAAAGGAACAAAAAAGAAGATGGGCAAGCTGTACTGGAAAAAATGCGATTTTATTTAATTGGAGAATAAGTATGGCAAGAGCTGATGTATTAGATTACATAGTTGTTCATGAAATGTGTCATATGGATCATAGGAACCACTCGAAATACTTTTGGAATAGAGTAGGTGAAATAATGCCTGATTATAAAGAAAAGCATGAATGGCTTAAGAAGAATGGAATGAATTTATACTTGTAAATTTTTTTAAGGTAGCACACGTAAAGTGGCTGCCTCTTTTATTATAGTACCGGAGTTTAAAAATCTTCAAATTTTATAATAGCATTATTTTGCCATATGTGCTAAAATATAATTAATAATAATTATTTGGTAATATAATTAATTCGAATATATGTTTTATATGAAAACTATATAGAAAATCAAAATTAAGTATTATTTTTACAATTTTATTAATACTAAAGATTGAAGGAGGAATTTTATGAAAAAGAGATTAGGGATTGTATTAATTATTTTATTTATGGCGGTAACTTGGATATTCTGGTTAATGGTGCAGCCAACTAGAACAATATCATCAATGACAGGATATTCGCAGCTATTGGCAGCATTTGCTCTAGTGGCATTTGCATTTATAAATTTTATTTCTACAAGGCACGGAATATTAGACAATTTATTCGATGGATTAGATAAATCGTATATTTACCATAAATACTTGAGTATATCAGCACTGATTTTAGTAGTTATACACAATATAACTATAAGCATAGGAAAGAGTGATGAAAGAGCCTTGGGAATAAAAGGTGTGAGAGATCCTTATGCAATGTATGGAACTTTTAGTATGTATTTATTTATAATCCTAATAATAATCGCTCTTGTTGCAAAAAAACTTAACTACGAAAGATGGAAAGTAATTCATAAATTAATGATTATACCATATGCTATGGGCATTTATCATTATTATGGAAGTGCAACTTATAATGTATTTTCTATAGAGCCTTTTAGCATATGGTTAGATACTGTAAATTTAATTGGAATTTTATCTGTAATTTATAGTATTTTCTTTTATGAAAAAACTTCTTTTAAATATAAGTATAAAGTTAGCACGTTAGAAAAAGTTGCTAATGGAACATTAGAAATTACAGGTACTGCATTAGGAAAAGATATGAATTTTAAGCCTGGCCAATTTGCATTTCTAAAAATATTAGATGGCAAAAATAAGTTTCTTTCTCATCCATTTACTATAAGTCAGGCGCCTAAAAAAGGGGAACTGCAGTTTACAATTAAGGCTTTAGGAGACGACACAAAGGAGCTTTTTAATTCCCTCGAAATTGGAAATGAATTTGTAGTATCTGGACCACATGGTAAATTTAATTATGAAAATGGTGAACAAAATCAAATATGGATTGCTGGTGGAATCGGAGTAACACCATTTAGAAGTTTTTCTCAATCTGATATTAATAAGAATTTCTCTATAGACTTTTTTTATGCTTATAATAATAATGAAGAAGGTGCATATGTTGACGAATTGCAGTCTATAAGCAGAGATAACTTAAGAATTCATTTATTTAATTCTAAAGAAAAAGGATTTTTATCTGTGGAAGAAATAACTAAGCATGTTAAGACAAAAGATAAAGTTGATGTTTACTTTTGTGGTCCTAAACCAATGAGAGATAATTTGATAAAACAATTTAAAGATAGTGAGTTAAATGTGTCTAATTTTTATTTCGAACATTTTCAATTTAAATAAGTAGATGAAAAGTATTGATAAAATATAAATGGCATTTTCTATATGAAAAATTATTGTAATTATTAGTTTAGAAAATGCCATTATCATTCTAATTTATATTTCTACAACTCGTCTATTTATTTTAAATCCAATATTGTCTTCGATTTCTTTTAAATCTCTCATATTTTTAGGATCTACAAACATACATGTATAGCCACTTTCACCAGCTCTTCCTGTTCTGCCTATACGGTGTATATAACTTTCTACATTTTCAGGTATGTCGTAATTATAAATATGGGTTATTCCATTAATATCTAAGCCCCGTGCAGCTACATCGGTAGCAATTAAATATTGTATATCTGCATTTCTAAATGATCTCATTATTCGCTCTCTCTTATTTTGAGGAATATCGCTATGCAGCTTTATACAATTGTATTTACGATTATGCAGAATTAACTCGAGTTCATCAACTCTTCTTTTAGTCCTACAAAATATTATGGCCATAAATGGGTTATCTTCATCTAATACTTTACATAAAGAATCTCTTTTATTTCTATCTGTTGTTTCAACCACATCTTGCTTAATTGCATTTAATATAATTTCTTCTTTCTGAATAGAAACAACAGCTGGCTCATTCATATATCTATAAGCTAATTTTTTTACAGCAGAATCCATTGTAGCGGAAAAGCACAGCATTTGCTTTCTCCTAGGTATTACTTTCATAATTGCTTCAACTTCATTTTTAAATCCCATTAATAGCATTTGATCAGCTTCATCTAGAATAAATGTATTAAGATTATTTAAAATAATAGATTTTCTGTTTAAGTGATCTAGAAGTCTTCCAGGAGTTGCAATAACTAGATGAATATTTCTATTTAATTTATTTAATTGTGATCCAATATCTTTTCCACCATAAGCAGCAAGGATATTTATATTATTTGATTCGTTCAATTTATTAGCTTCATTAGTTATTTGTATTGCGAGTTCTCTCGTTGGAGTTAGTATTAGAGTTTGAATATTATTTAATTTTGGATTGATTTTTTCAAAAATAGGAAGTAAAAAAGCAAGAGTTTTTCCAGTTCCTGTTGCAGCTTCTGCAATTACATCTTTTCCTTGAGCGATTATTGGTATACTTTGCTCCTGAATTGGAGTAGGACTTGTGATTCCGGATTTTTCTAATATGCTACTTAAATCGTCACTTATACCTAATTGTTTAAAATTCATTTTTTTCATGCCTTTCTTATAAGTATATTTATAATTAGTTTAATTATTTGATATTTTCTTAAGCACTATTCTTTATAATATAGTTTTTGATAAATAAAAGTCAATCAAAATGAAAAAAATATGTTTACAAAATAGAAAAATATGATAAATTAGTAATAAGAAGAAATACACACTAATAATATAGGAATACTGAATTAAAATATTGAATTAATAATTTAATGTTCAGAAAATTTTGCATAAAAGTAAGAATTGACAGTTGATTTTATAAATATGTCTTAATATAATTAAATGTAGAGAGAAAGGTAGGATATGGTGGTTTTATGAAGATTTCGACAAAAGGTAGATATGGATTAAGAGCTTTAATTGATGTTTGTATATATTCATCATCTGATATGGTAACAGTAAAAAGTATTTCAGAAAGGCAAGATATATCAGAAAGATATTTAGAGCAAATTTTTTCTTCACTTAGAAAAGGTGGAATAATCAATGCAAAAAAAGGAGCACAAGGAGGTTACTTTTTAGCTAAAAGTGCTAGAGAATTTACAATTGGAGACATTTTAAATGTTCTAGAAGGTGATTTGCTTTTAATTGATATTGAAAAGGATGATAATGAAATAGAAAGCTTCATGAGTGAAAACTTATGGAATGTTATTAATAATAAAATAAGTAATTTCTTTCATTCTATTACATTAGAAGACTTAGTTAATGATTACAAAAAATTTAACAAGGAAGATATGTATTATATCTAGATATTAAAACTTACTTAAGGCACTAAAATTATATTATTATGTGTCTTAAGTAAGTTATATTTTATGTAAATGCCTACTGCTATTGTAGGCTTTTTAATTATAGTTTAATACTTTTTAATTTATTTCTTATTTCAAACATTTCTGTTTCGAGAACATCAATTTTTTGATCTAATATTTGTGTACTTCTTTCACTAGTCACTCTTGATTTTTCATCTAAAAGCCTGTCTATATCCGCCATGATTGTTAGTAATTTTTTAAATAAATCATAAGCCGTTTCCATAATAATCAAATCCTTTCCGAAATATTATTGCAAATTAATTAATACCTAGATATTAAATAGTTTATTCATGAATTGAAATAAAGTTTCCCTTTAGTTTTGAAAAGAAGTTAAAATGTTAGTTTTTTAAAATTAACAAAGATAATATCATTAAAAATTAATTGGGTTAATTTACATAAAAAGAGATTTATTATTGAAAAAAAGCTCTTGCATTTTTTATGATAGTATGTTATCTTTTTTATAAGATAAATAAAGCCAGCGATAAGAATAGTAGATAATAAAGCTTAGTGTAAAGAGAGTTCGATATTTTGGTGAGATTCGAATACTGTAGATATTATTGAATGGGTCTTTGAGGTGACATCTTGAAATAGCTTTAAAGTAGGGATGTACGGGAGTCAGCCGTTAAAATGACAGGATATAGTTTAGATATTAGGTAGTACTTACATTTATGCGTCTTTATGTAAATACTTTTTGTATAATATCTTCATAAGTATCTGATAATATATACATTAGGTGGTATAGCGAATTGTTACATTTCGTCCTAGTTTGGATGGGATGTTTTTTATTTATAGAATTATATTATATAATTTTTTTCTATAATAAATATTTTATAGTTTTGATTTGAAAAAAATTTATCATTTAGATGTTAAATTAAATCGGAAATATAAATTCGCCATTACTATAATATCACTTAATTATTATTTGAATTTGGGTGGCATAGCGAGTCACTTCGTCCCAATATTTAGGATGAAGTGGCTCTTTTTTTGTATAGAAAATACTAAAGAAGGATGATTCTTAAATAATCAGCAATTACTAATGGAATGCTAAATAAGTAAAATAATAAAAAATTGAGACTCGTAATTATATTTTTAAGAAAGATTGACTTACTTATATTTAATAAGTAAGTTGAACCGGACAATGTATTAAATGGAGTCTCACTTTAGGAGGAAGGATTATGATTAATATTTCAAAAGAAAGTTTTTATGAAAAAAAGAAATCGGAATATGTATTTTCTTTAATAAGTGAATTTAGAGGAGATGAAATAACTCCTATAAAAATTTTCGACGGATTTAAAGGAAGTAGAAGATTTATATTTGAAAGCGGAAGTAAAGAGAATTACTTTGGAAGATACTCATTTATGGGAGAAAATCCTTATAAAGAAATTTGTGGAGAAGGCCAAGAGGAAATAGATGAACTTAAAAAAGAAAGCCACATTAAATTCGATTGTAGTACTAATTCATTTTCTTTTAAAGGTGGAGCAATAGGATATATGGGATATGATTCCATACAACTTTATGAAAAGAAGCTTAATTTTAATAATAAAGATGAGTTAAAAGCTCCAACAATAAGATTTAATTTTTATAATAGATATATTTGTTATGATCACTTTACTCATAAAGTTTATATTATAGACAATATTTTAAAAAATGATAATAGGGAATACGATGAAATAATAACGTCTCAATATGAATATATTAATAGTCTTCTTTATAAACCAACATTAACTGAACCATCAGTAGAAAAAAAGGATATTTCATTTAGATTCCATACATCTAAAGAAGATTTTGAAGAAAAAGTAAGAAAAGCAAAAGAGCATATTTTAGCGGGTGATATTTTTCAAGTTGTGTTATCCCAAAGAATGACTTGTGAAACTGAAAAGTCTCATCTTGAAATTTACAGAAAACTTAGAGAAGAAAATCCATCCCCTTATATGTACTTAATAGATTATGATACTTATCAGGTAATTGGATCTTCACCAGAAAGCCTTGTATCAGTAAGAGATGGAAAAGCAATTACAAATCCAATAGCTGGTACACGAAAAAGAGGTGAAACACCAGAAATTGATAATGCTTTAGAAAAGGAATTAATGGAAGATAAAAAGGAATTAGCAGAGCATGTTATGCTTGTTGATTTGGGAAGGAATGACATTGGAAAAGTAAGCAAAATAGGTACAGTGAATGTTAGTGATTTTATGAAAATAGAAAGATTTTCACATGTAATGCACATAACTACCAAAGTTGTTGGGGAAATAAAAGATGATTTAGATGGATTTGATGCTTTAGCAGCTTGCCTTCCAGCAGGTACAGTGTCAGGTGCTCCTAAAATAAGAGCAATGGAAATAATTGAGGATCTTGAGGATTTTAAAAGGGGAATATATTCAGGGGCAGTTGGATATTTTTCGTACGGTGGAAATATGGATATGGCTATAGCTATAAGAACACTTATATTGCAGGATAAAACGGCTTATCTTCAAGCAGGAGCAGGAATTGTTTATGATTCGGTTCCAGAAAAAGAATTTGAAGAAGTTCAAAATAAACTAATGGTTTTAAAGGAGGCTTTAAGATGATAGCTTTAATAGATAATTATGATTCTTTTACTTTTAATTTATATCAATATTTAAGTGAATTTGCAGAAACGAAGGTTTTTAGAAATGATGAGATTACCATAGAGGAATTAAGAGAATTAAATCCAAAAGGTATAGTTATTTCTCCAGGTCCTGGAGTTCCAGAAGATGCAGGAATTTCTATAGAAGTAATAAGAAAATTAGGAAATAAGATTCCGATTTTAGGAATATGTCTTGGACATCAAAGTATTGCAACAGCTTACGGGGGTAAAGTTATTAGAGCAAACGAAATTTTTCATGGTAAAACATCAAAAGTTCTAGTTAAGGGAAAAGATATTTTTGAAGGAATTCCAAGAAAATTAGATGTTATGAGATACCATTCATTAATAGTTGAAAATAGTTCTCTTCCAAATTGTCTTGAAGTTTTAGCATTAACTGTAGAAAGTAATGATATTATGGCTCTTAAGCATAAAGAATACAATGTTTTTGGACTTCAATTTCATCCAGAATCAATATATACACCTAAAGGAAAACACATGATTGGAAATTTTGTGATTAATATTTGTAATGATAAATTAGAAAATTAAAATAAATCAAATATAACTGTTAATTGTTAACTCTAAACTGTTAACTGAATAAAGGGGGGCTTTAAAATGATTATAAATGAAGCAATAAAAAAATTATCAGCAAAAGAAGTATTAACAGAAGATGAAGTAAGAGACGTTATAAATCAAATTATGAGAGGTGAAGCAACATCTGCTCAAATCGGAGGTTTCTTAATTGGTCTAAGAATTAATGGGGAAACACCAAATCAAATTTTAGGTGCAGTTAAAGCGCTTAGAGATAATGGTGTTAAAGTGGAAATAGAAAATAGAGAGCACTTGATTGATACTTGTGGAACAGGCGGAGATGGCTCAAAGACTTTTAATATTTCTACAGCAGTAGCAATAATTGCAGCTAGTGGTGGAGCAAAAGTTGCAAAACATGGTAATCGTGCAGTATCAAGTAAAAGCGGATGCGCTGATGCCCTTGTAGAGCTTGGCATAAATATTGATTATGATGAAATTCAAAGTAAAAAAATTATCGAAGAAAATGGAATGGCATTCTTATTTGCACCAAGGTATAATGGAGCAATGAAAAATGTAGCAAAGGAAAGAAAAGAACTTGGAACAAGAACAATTTTTAATTTACTTGGTCCTCTTGCAAATCCAGCACCAATTAGTGGACAACTAATGGGGGTATATGATGGGGCTTTAATAGAAACGATTGGTGAAGTTTTGCTAAATCTTGGATTAGAAAGAGCAATGGTTGTTCATGGTGATGATGGTTTAGATGAAATAACTACAACAACTACTACAAGTGTATGTGAAGTTAAGGCTGGAAAAATTACAACCTATAAATTAGATCCTGAAAAACTAGGAATTAAAAAGGCATCTTTAGAAGATATTAAAGGTGGGGAAGCAAAAGAAAATGCAGAAATAATAATAAGCATCTTAAAAGGTGAAAAAGGTCCTCAAAGAGATATCGTAGTTGTAAATGCTGGGGCTGCACTTTATGTTGCGAAGATTACAGATTCATTAGAAGATGGTATTAAGAAAGCAGCTGAACTTATTGATTCAGGAGCTGCCTATAAAAAATATGAGGAACTTTCAAATCTGTAAGTTGCATGATTGATTTACGATAAATAATTAAAGAGGTGATATTTTTTGATTTTAGACGATATTGTAGCAAAGAAAAAAATTAGAGTAGAAAAGAGAAAAAAGGAAATACCAATAAAGGAATTAGAAAAGCAAGCGCTAGGAAAAGTAAAAGATGAAAGAGAATCAAATTATATAAATCCCTTTAAAGCTGCTTTAAAAAAAGAAGGCTTGTCTGTGATTGGGGAATTTAAGAAAGCTTCTCCTTCTAAGGGTGTAATTGTTGAAAATTTTAATATTAAAGAAATATTAAATTATTATACTTACATGGGAATAGATATATTTTCTATTTTAACAGAAGAAGATTTCTTTTTGGGGTGTGATGAATACCTAAAGGAAATAAGAAAAATTTCATATATTCCGATTCTCCGCAAAGATTTTGTGATTGATTTTTATCAAATCTATGAGGCAAAAGTTTTAGGGGCAAATGGTATTTTGCTAATAGCTAGTGTTCTAGGAGAGAAGTTAGGAGAATTTTATAAAGAAGCAAAAAGATTTAATTTAGAGCCTTTAGTAGAAGTTCACAACAAGGAAGAACTTGATTTAGCTCTTAAATTTGATTGTGAGATTATTGGAATAAATAATAGAGACTTAAAAACTTTCAATGTAACTTTAGATACTACAAAAGAACTAATTAAATATATACCACAAGACAAAATAATCGTTGCAGAAAGCGGCATCATGAGTATTGAAGATTTACAAATGATAAAGGAATATGGGGCAGATGGGGTTTTAATTGGAGAATTATTTATGAGAAAAATAGATGATTCAGAGTTTAAAACTAAATATAAAGATTTTAGAAGTAATAAGTAGTCTTTCTTAGGAGAAAATAAAATATTAGATTACGAGAGGATTTAATATGATTCAAATTAAAATTTGCGGAATAACTAATGGGAATGAAATTGAATATATAAATGCTTTAAAACCAGAATATATTGGATTTGTTTTTACAAAAAGCAAAAGACAAGTAACTGGTGCAAAAGCAAAAGAGTTATGTAGTAAGTTAAACAAGGAAATCAAAACTGTTGGAGTATTTAAAGATAATTCAATGGAAGAAATTCTTGATGTTCTTGAGGTAGTATATTTAGATGCTGTTCAGCTTCATGGAAAAGAAGATGAAACTTTTATTATTGAATTAAAGAAGAAAATGAATGGTTCTATAGAAGTATGGAAGGCATTATCCATAAGCAATATCGAAAATATAAAAAAATACATACCCAATAAAGATAATTCATTAATAGATAATTTACTCATTGATGGAGATAACCCAGGAAGTGGTGAAATATTTAGTTTAGAGGATATAAGTAAATTATTTAAAGAAAATTCTAAATTAGAAGGCCGTTTTTCTAATCAATATAACTTCTTTTTAGCTGGCGGAATAACTCCGGAAAATGTTATTGAAAGGGTAAAAAAGGCAAATCCAATAGGTGTTGATGTTTCATCAGGCGTTGAAGTTGTTGATGAAAGCGGAAATAGAACTAAATCTTTTGATAAAATGAAAGATTTTATTGAAAATGTAAGAAAAATTTAAAAATAGAAGTCGATTTTAACTGAAGTAAGAAAGGTTGGAAAAATAATGAATGGTAGATTTAATGAATTTGGGGGACAATATGTTCCTGAAACTGTAATGAATGCTTTAATTGAACTTGAAGAAGCATATGAGAAAGTTATTGATGATAAAGAATTTATGGAAGAATATATGTATAATTTAAATTATTATACAGGTAGACCAAGTCCACTTTATTATGCTGAAAATATGACGAAAGACTTAGGCGGTGCAAAGATTTACTTAAAAAGAGAAGATCTAAATCATACAGGTGCTCATAAAATTAATAATGCTTTAGGACAAATACTCCTAGCTAAAAGAATGGGGAAAAAGAAAGTTATAGCAGAAACAGGTGCAGGTCAGCATGGTGTAGCAACAGCAACAATAGCAGCAAAATTTGGAATGGAATGTAAAGTATTTATGGGTGAAGAGGATATAAAGAGACAGGCTATGAATGTTAAGAAGATGGAACTTCTTGGCACTGAAGTAGTTCCGGTTTTAAATGGAGTAAGAACTTTAAATGATGCTGTAACTGAAGCAATAAGATATTGGGCAGCAAATGTAGAAGATACATTTTACGTTTTAGGAACAGCTGCTGGTCCTCATCCATACCCAACTATGGTTAGAAATTTTCAAAGAGTTATAGGTGATGAAGCAAGAAAACAAATTTTAGAACTTGAAGGTAAGCTTCCAGATTATATTTTAGCTCCAATCGGAGGTGGAAGTAATGCAATAGGAATATTTTATCCATTCATTAAAGATAAGGAAGTTGCTCTTATTGGAGTTGAAGCAGCCGGCAAAGGTATTGAAACAGGAGAACATGCGGCGACTATTACAAAAAGAGAAAAAGGAATTTTACATGGAATGTTAAGTTATGTACTTCAAGATAATGATGGTGGAGTTCTTGAAGCATATTCAATATCAGCAGGTCTAGATTATCCAGGTGTTGGACCTGAACATGCATATTTAGCAGATACAAACAGAGCTGAATATGTAAGTATAACAGATGAAGAAGCTGTAAGAGATGGATTCATGTATTTAACTAGAATTGAAGGAATAGTTCCAGCACTTGAATCTTCACATGCAGTAGCATATGCTAAAAAATTAGCACCAACACTAGGTAATGATAAAATTATAATCATTAATATTTCAGGGAGAGGAGATAAAGATATGGATGCTGTGCTTGCATATCTGGGTGAGAAATAATGAATAGAATTGATGTATATTTTAATAAAGTCAAAGAGAATAATGGGAAGGCTCTTATACCTTTTGTAACATGTGGAGCAGATTTTACAGTTGAAGAAACTGCCGATTTAGTAATTGAATTAGAAAAAGAAGGAGCAACTGTAGTGGAAATTGGAATACCTTTTAGAGACCCACTTGCAGATGGTCCAGTAATACAAAATGCATATACTAAAGCTATTGCTAATGGAACAAAAGTGAAAGATGTATTTAAATGTGTAGAATTAATAAGGGGAAAATCAGAGGTGCCTGTTGTATTAATGGTTTACTTTAATGTTGTTTATTTTAGAGGAATTGAAAACTTTATTAGGGAAGCAGCTGAAAGTGGTGTGGATGGTCTTATAGTTCCAGATGTTCCATTAGAAGAAAGAGGAGAAATAATTAAAGCTTGTGAAGAAAATGGATTATATTTGATCCCATTGGTAGCTAGAACATCAAAAGATAGAATTGCAGCTATAACTAAAGATGCAAAGGGATTTGTATATTGCGTTTCAACAAATGGGACAACTGGTGAAAGAACTTCATTAGATAGCGGGACACATGAATACTTAGAAGAGGTAAGGAAAATTGTTGATATACCAATGTGCATAGGTTTTGGAATTTCTTCAAAAGAAGTAGTACAAGAAGTTAAAGATTACTGTGATGGGGTAATAGTAGGTAGTGCTATCGTTAAGAGAATGCCAGAAGGTAAACAAGCTGTTATCGATTTCGTTAAAGATTTAAAAGAAGGATTTAATTCATAATTTAAATTTTTAAATGAATCTTCTGAAAGTTATCAAGAATACTCTAATTGGGGAATTTTGAGTAGAGAATAGTATTAAAATATTGGCAAAAATGCAAATAGCATAAATATAAAAGAGGGCTTTTGATAATAAATATAAATCAAATTTGAGGTGATCTAATGGGGATTAATATAGTTACAAAGGGGATAAAAGATATTGAACTTATTAAACCATTATGGGAACAGCTTAATTCTGTTCACTTAGAAAAATCAGTTTATTTTAAGCAGAGATTTGAGAATTTCACCTTTGACAAAAGAATGAAATCAATTATACAAAAGGCTGATGGGGAAAATATTAAGCTTGATATTCTGCTAGATGATGATAGTGGTAAATATACAGGATACTGTTTAAGTGCCATTGACGATGGATATGGAGAAATAGAATCCATATATATTGAAAGAGACTATCGTAAATTTGGTCTTGGTGGAAAGCTAATGGAAAGTTCATTAGATTGGTTTGAGTCAAATAATATAAAAAATATTAAGATTAATGTAGTTTATGCTAATGACGATGCTCTGCCATTTTATAAAAGGTATGGATTCAATATTAGTAACTATGTTTTAAAGAATGATAATTTTTAATTAAAGCCAGTGATAAGAATAGTAGGTAATAAAGATTAGTATAAAGGGAATTCGGAAGTTTAGTGAGATTCGAATACTAAATTATTATTGAATGGGTCTTTGAGGTGACATTTTGAAATTTATTAAAGTAGGAATGTACGGGAGTCAGCCGTTAAAATGATAGGATATAAAAATAGTTAATATGATATTTTTCTGTGATTACTTGCAAGTATCTAAGGAACTTAATTTTATTTGTAACTCTATTTTTAAATCTGTAAAGTATATGTTAGGTGGCATAACGAGATTAAAACATTTCGTCCTATAAGGGATGAGATGTTTTTTTTATTTATATTGGAGGTTAGTTATATGAAAATTCTATTATTAGATAATTATGATTCTTTTACATTTAATGTTTATCAGTATTTAAAAGAAATGAAAAATGAAGTGATTTGCATTAGAAATGATAAGATTTCAATTAAAGAAATAGAGGAAATGAATCCTAATATTATAGTTATTTCCCCAGGTCCAGGAAATCCCAAAAGTGCTGGTATATGTTTAGACGTAGTAAGATATTTTAAGGGGAAGATTTCAATCTTTGGGATTTGTCTAGGTCATCAGGTGATTGGAGAGGCTTTTGGTGGAAATATTATTCATGCTAAAGAATTGTATCACGGAAAGACATCAAAGATTTTTACAAATTCAAAGGGAGTATTTGAAAATTTACCTAATGAATTTATGGCAACCAGATATCACTCTTTAGTTATTGAAAAGAAAACACTTCCTGATTGCTTTGAAATAACGTGTCAAACTATTGAAGGTGAAATAATGGGAATAAAACATAAAAATTATAATATTGAAGGTGTACAGTTTCATCCTGAATCAATAATGACTGATATTGGAAAGAGTATTCTTTTGGAATTTTTACATCGTAGTGAAAAGTTAGTCAGAGGAGATTTTATTAATACTAATAACAGTATAGAAGATGAGAATGTAATCAAAATTAATGAGATAAATAGAGTAAAACCAATAGAAATTAAACAGCATGCTTTCAAATTTGGTTTTAAGAATGACTTTTTAAGCATATTTGAAAGTATAAGGGCTAACTATGGTGATTGCAGCTGTACCATTTTAGATTCTGTAGATGGACCAACTACTGATTGCGGGAAAAGCTATATAGGGGTATTTCCCCAATATGAGTTGATTGTCTCAAATGGTAGAATGAAAATAAATACTGATAATAGACCTATATATGATATATTTATTGAAAATTTCAAAGACCAATATGATATTAACGAAGAAGATTTTAATTTAAAAGGACGAAAATTTTCAGATATTTATCCAATAATATCAGCAATTTTTAAGGAAACAAAGATGCATGATATGGAAGTTAGTTTTAGTAATGGGCTTATAGGGGTGTTCTCGTATGAGTACTTACATTATATTGAGGAAATTAGTAATAAAAATCAAAGTGTATTAAAATTTCCTGATATTCATTTAAAATATTTTTCAACGATTTTGCAATACGATAAAAATACATCAGAACTAATCGTTATTAACAATGAAATTCCTGGAGTAAAAAATGTAAGTATAGATATTGAAAAGATTTTAGTTCAAGAAGTTAGTATAACTGATAATAATACTCATAATAATGGTATTTATAATAGTAAATTTGAAGAATTTTCCAATACTACTAAGGAAGAGTTTTTATATAAAGTAGCCAAAGCAAAACATTATATTAAGGATGGAGATATATTTCAAGTACAAATAGGACGAAGGTTACATTTAAAGAAAAATATTAATCCATTTTCAGTATATAAAAAACTTAGAAGATCAAATCCAACTCCATATATGTTTTATTGGGAGAATAAAGATTATCAGTTAATTAGTAATAGTCCAGAATTACAGTTAAAGGTTGAAAATGAGAATGTAATAATTAGGCCTATTGCTGGTACTTCAAAAGGAAAAGGAAAAACTAAAGAGGAAGCAAAGATATTAAAACAAGAATTAGAAAATGATCCTAAAGAGCAGGCTGAGCACATAATGTTAGTTGATTTAGCTAGAAATGATATAGGAAGAATAGCTGCAGCAGGAAGTGTTAAAGTTTCAGAATTAATGAAAACGGAGGAATTTTCTCATGTATATCATCTAATAAGTAATGTTGAGGGGAAAGTTCTGGGCAAAATTAACACCATGAAATTGTTTGAATCAACTTTTCCAGCAGGTACTCTTACTGGCGCTCCAAAAGTAAGGGCAATGGAAATAATTAATGAATTAGAAAATGAAGAAAGAGGGCCGTATGGCGGCGCGTTTGGATTTTTTGAGTTTAATGGAAATATATTAAGCTCAATTATCATAAGAACAATTTTGAGAAAAGGTGAAAATTTATATTTACAAGCTTCAGCTGGAATAGTTGCTGATTCCAAGGATTATTTAGAATGGAATGAAATACAGCATAAAACAGAAACTATTAAGCAAGTGTTAGGTATGACGCAAGACTAATAGGTAAAATATAAAATTAGAAGGATGTTGATTATTATGAAATGCGAGAATTTAGAACAAGTAAGAGAAAATATAGATATTATTGATAAGAAAATAGTTAAGTTAATAGCTGAAAGAAGTACATATGTTGTACAAGCAGCTAGTTTTAAAAAGAATTCAGACGAAGTGAAGGCGGCTGAAAGAGTGGAAAAAATTATAAGCAAGGTGAGAGATTTAGCTAATGAGTACTGTGTAAATCCAGATATAGTTGAAAAGATTTATAGAGAAATGATTAGCTCATTTATAAATTTTGAGTTGGCTGAACAGAAGATATTAAGTCAAGGGGAGGATATTTAATATGGCATTTGAATTATCTACTGTAGTACCATGGGGAAGAACATTAGAGGAATATAAAAATATGTTTAACTTGAAAGAAGAGGAACTAAAAAAAGCTATAGCCAGTTTTGGGGATGGACCTGCAAGCTTTAATTTTGAAATGACTAAGTTAAAAAACAATGTTATATCCTTTGATCCGATTTATCAATTTACTAAAGAACAACTACTAAATAGAATTCAAGAAACAAAGGGAATTGTAATGCAGCAAACGAAAGAAAATAAAGATAATTTTGTTTGGGAGACCATTAAAAATTTAGATGAATTAGAAAAAATGAGAATGGGAGCTATGTATAATTTTATAGATGACTTTGAAGAAGGAAAGAAAGAAAAAAGATATATTACCCATGAACTTCCTAATAAAACTAATTTTGCAGATAAGCATTTTGACATAGGTCTGAGCTCGCATTTTCTACTATTATACCCTGAACTGGGATTAGATTTTCACATAAAAGCTATTGATGAAATGCTTAGGATTTGCAAAGAAATTCGAATTTTCCCTATACTAGATTTGGATGCTAAAGAATCAGTTATCTTAAAACCTATAATAGAAAATTATAGAAAGAGTTATAGTGTGAAGATAGAGAAAACAAATTATATGTTTCAAAAGAATGGAGATAAAATGTTAGTTATAAAGAATACTAATTAATCATCTAAGAAAAATATGCAGTTAATATGGTGGGTCTAAGCAGTAGCCTTTTAGTAAGTATGCCCTTAAGTTTTTCTTTGACCATAAGCTCAATTAGAATTGCAACAGCAACAATAAGTAAATCCTTAAGTATAAATATGGATAGAAACCGTCGCTGCAAGAGGGAATATGGGTATTTATTCCTATTACAGTTATTAAATGCAGTGTACCAATGATATAAAATGTGCGTATGAAATAATATAAACATGTCTAGCCAATGATATATTACAATGATATAATTTTCTGGAAATGAGGTGTTTATAATTTATGGCAAAAAAAACTAGTAGAAATACAGATATTTTGAAAGATACTAAAAATACAACTTCTCCTAAAATATATTCATTATTAGTTGAATTAGTAAACAAGGATAGAGAAGACTTAGCTGAAGATGTTTTGAAGATAGATTATCTATTATCTTATACTAGTAATTGTATTAAAGATAAGGATTATAAGGAAGCAAAAGATACAATGAAAATTGCAAAGGCAAGAATTGATAAATTGAAGGAGAATAATTTTAATGTAGATTATTTAGAATATCTATATGATGGAATCAATTCTAAAATAAAGTAGGAATTTATTTTGTAGATATTTTATTTCTTATAGTTTATACGTATAGCTATTAGTGTTATAATTAATTAAATTTCATTAAATAATTTAATGAATAAAATAAATATGAAAAGTGAGAAGAACAAATGAGATTTGAAAAACTTGAAAAAACCATAAACAAATTAGATAACGATATTGAAGCTTTACGAAGAGTGAAGCAATATTTATCAAATAAAGATGAGATTAATGAAATAAGTGATTTACTTAACAAGGAAAGACAGGTGTATGCAGATGAATTATACCTTGGTGATGCTGCAGCATATACACAATGCATAGAAATTATAAAGGAATTTCTAAATAAAGAACTAAATAAAGATGAGCAAATTAAACTATTGGAAGATATAAAAGAGATACATGGGAGAAAGTCACCGAATGTTAGTAAGAAAAGCCATGGACTAAATGCATGGCTTAAGTTTCTTGATGCTCAATGTGAATGGATTGAAAATTCAAATAGCGATTGGTCAATATTAATTATAAATGGATTTAATCCAAGAAATAATAATTAAAATAAGCTATGATTAAAATGAGTTTTTGTGTTTGCAAAAGCTTATTTTTTTATTTAAATTGTTCGATCAAAATATAAGTAATTTTTATGCATTAGTAGTATTGATCAAAGCTTTAGAATTATTACAGGGAGTATACCTAGTGGTAAATGATTTTTTTAATTCTAAGGAAAGTTAAAAGAGATTTAAAGTTATATAATATTTCTTTTATTAGATTATATCTATAAACAACTATAGCAAGTGTATCTCTATGCATAAAGCGTAGTAAAATGCAGGATTAGCATGAAATATATTTTTAATTAAATTTTATGGTATAATTTAAAATTGTTTGGGCATCTTAAAAATGATAAGATGAAACACGTCGCTAAAAGAAATAAGTAATACAACTTAAATTCGATAATATCCTTGAAAAGAGGATAAAAGTTTTTTTGAAGAAGTTGTTGACAGTATTCAATAGTGATGTT
>NZ_AUUU01000053.1 GCF_002760435.1 Clostridium sp. LS | reverse complement strand
ACTTGACATATACATTAATCTAACTCAAGTAAATTAGCAAATTAATTGAATGTATAAGTTAAATTCTTAAATTGGGTATCTATAATTAAAAACAAAAACTTTATATTAATTAATTTATAATATAATATTATAAATAGCAATAAGATTTCGCTTGCAGATAATATTTATAACTTAAATTAATTAGAAGAATGCAGGTTATGGTTAAATGACTTAGAACTAACTATAACTTATATTATTGACTTTAATTATAAAATGAATAAATTATAGGAATATATTTTCCACTTATGATATTATTAGAATAGGTATATTTTATAATATCTTCATAAATAGATTGAATATTTGTAAGAATATATAGTTTAAATACTGATGAAAAAGATAAAAATCTTTATTATATAGCTTAGAAGATTAGTGATACAATTAGGAGATTAGTAAATGATAAAATTAAATTTTGATGTTAAAAGACATACTTTAGAAAATGGGTTAGAAGTAATAACAATACAAAAAGATACTCAAATTGCGGCAATTAATATAGGAGTTAAAGTTGGAGCCATATATGAGAATATGAAAGAAAAAGGCATAAGTCATTTTATTGAACATGCACTATTTAAAGGAACTAAAAATAGAAGTGATGAAGAACTTAATGAGGAGCTAGAGGCTTTAGGGGGAGAATATAATGCATATACAGATTATGACGCAACTGTATATACAATAAGTTGTCTAATGGAAGAGTTTGAAAATGCTATAGAGCTTTTAGGCGATATGATTATAAACCCAGCCTTTGATGGGGCAGAGATAGAGAAAGAAAGAGGGGTAATTTTATCGGAAATAAGGATGAGTAAGGACGATATAGAAGATTTTAGTTTTAAGAATGTAAATAGAATTGCATTTACTAAAAGTCCACTTAAATATGAAGTGACTGGCCTTGAAACAAATGTGTCCAAATTCACCAGAACAGAGATAGTATCATATTATAATAAATATTATACACCAAAAAACTCTCTAATAACTATGGTATCATCTTTAAGTCACGAGGAGGCAATAAAATTAATAGAAACTCATTTTAATGGCTGGCAAGGAGAAAGTCCTGACTTTGTAAATATAATAAAGGAAAAGAACAAAGAAAAATTAGAAATTAGTTATAAAAAAGATATTGAACAAAGCACAATAGTTTATTTATATACATTCAATGATTTAAGCAAAGATGATGAATTGCCTCTTAGAATATTAAATCATAGACTTGGAGAAAGTTCAAACTCACTACTATTTAGAGAAATTCGTGAAAATAGAGGGTTAGCTTACGATATATACACTCATTTAGAAATTACAAATAATATAAAAACCTTATATATATATACTGCGGTGAGTGAGGAAAATATTGATGAGACTAAAGATGCCATTGATGAAACTTTAAAGAATATTACTGAGGGTAAAATTCAAATTGGAGAGAAAGATTTAAACATAATGAAAAAAGTTCATAAGACAGCAGTAATATCAACTTTAGAAGATTCTTCAGAACTTTGTAATTATATGCTCCATCAGGCACTAGAAGATGAGGATATATTTGAATTTGTGAATGATATGCACAGATTAAATACATTGGATACAGTTAAAATTAATGAAGTAGGTAAAAAAGTCTTAAAAAGACCAACAATTCATATATTAAAATCCAATTAATACAGATAATTTTAGAAAAAGGTGAAAAATTATTATGTCGAAGGTAACGAAAATGGAAATTCAAAAGAGAAATAAGGAAAGAGTTAATTTATTTTTAGATGGGGAATATGCCTTTTCTATCTCTGCTGAATTAGTCTATAAGGAAGGACTTAAGCTAAATAATGATATAGATTCTGATAAATTAAAAGCTTTAGCTGAAAAGGATAGTATGGCAAGGTGCAAAGAGGCAGGACTTAGAATTATTGAGAGAACCTATAAAACTGAAAAGGAATTAAGAGAAAAGTTGAAATTAAAAGGGTATGAAGACAATGCTGTTGATTATTGCATTGATTTTTTAAAAAAGTATAATTATATAAATGATACTAATTATTCAAAAGCATTTATAAATGATAAATTAAATTCAATGGGAAGTCAGAAAATTAGATATGCGCTAATTCAAAAGGGGATTTCCAGAGAAATAATTGATGAGGAATTAACTAATCTGAGCACAGAAAATGAAAAAATTGTTGCATTTAACATTGGGAAGAAAAAATATAATTCAATAATTAAGAATGAAACTGATGAGTATAAAATTTCAGGTAAATTATATAGATATCTTATTTCTAAGGGTTATAGTATTGATATTACTAATAGCGTTGTAAAAGAAATTATGTCTTTTGAAAGTTATGAGTAAAAACTTAAGATATCTTAAATAATAATGAGCAGGCAATTTAAATATGCTTAATGTTATTATTTTTGATATAATAAGAATATAAATTAGTGGAAGGCAGAGATAATTATCTATGGAGGACAAATCATGAAGGAAAATAAATTTTTACCTGTGATTACTGGAATTATTTCAGGATGTATTCAGATAAGTTTAGTTATTGGGCTTTTAGTACTTCCAGCCATTTTATCTAATTCAAAAGTTATAAACTCATTTTCAGAAAATGGTCTCAAACAGGAAAACTCATCTAATGAAAGCAGTAAGAATATTATTACCAAATTTTTTAACAATAAATCTTCAAAGCAAATTGTTATTTACAATGGAATTACTATAGATGAGGGAATAAAGTCAAATGAAGATATTGATAATAAGGCAATTGAGTTAACTAAAAATGCAACAAGTGATAGGGAAAGAGCAAAAATCTTGTATACTTGGGTAGGAAGTAATATAAAATATGATGATGATAAAGCTAATAAAGTATTATATGAAAAAGACTATCGTCAAATGCCAGAAAGTGGTGCTATAACTGCTTTTGAAAATAGATCTGGAATATGTTTTGATAAAGCTTGTCTTTATGTAGCTATGTCAAGATCCATAAATCTTAAAGTTAGGCTAATAGGTGGACAGGCGTACGATGGCCGGCAGTATGTAGGTCATGCATGGAATCAAGTTTATTTAAATGATGAAAATATATGGATAAATGTTGATCCAACATTTTACGATGGCGGTAATTATTTTGATTCCAATTTATTTAACAAACATAAAGTTGAAGAAATTGTAGGTGAATGGTAAAGTAAATTATGTTGCTTTTTCATATAATTTTGAAATAATAAGATTAATTGCCTTCTCACAGTCTTTGTCATTAGGATCTATTGACCAAGCTAGGTTAAAATGGCGCAGTGCTGTATTAAGGCATTCCTTCATTACATAGCAGTATCCAAGGTTAAAGAAGTATTTACTTTCACGTTTTATAGAAATTGCTTTATTTAACATTATTATTGCATCATCAAAATTTTTAAGCTTAATAAAACAAACGCCGCAATTATAATATGAACAGGCTGTATTTAAATTTTGAGATGCTGATTTTTTATAACAATCAATAGCTTTCTCATAATCTTTAACATTATAATATTTGTTTCCTTCATTAAAATAATTCATTTGTGACCTCCAGAAATAAATTGCAAATATTGCCTTAAATACTTTATAATTATAGACAAAACTAAAAATTAGTATACATATGGAATTATTTTTAAATTATTTTATGATAATAGTTGAGTGGATTGAAATAAACAGAGTAGGTGAATAAAAAGACATGGTAAATTATAGAATTGGTTTAGATATAGGATCAACAACTGTAAAGTTAGCAGTTCTTAATGATGATAATAATTTAGTATATAGCAAATATAAAAGACATTTTTCAGATATTAGAAGTACAATTATTGATCTAATTAATGAATGCTATGAATCTTTAGGGGATATTAACTGTAAAATTAATATAACTGGTTCAGGAGGATTATCAGTATCTAAATGGTTAAATCTTGGTTTTGTTCAAGAGGTAATCGCATGTTCAAAAACAGTAGAAACAATTATTCCGCAAACGGATGTAGTAATAGAACTTGGCGGTGAAGATGCTAAAATTACATACTTTAGAGGTGGAATAGAGCAAAGAATGAATGGAAGCTGTGCTGGAGGTACAGGAGCTTTCATTGATCAAATGGCTATATTATTAAACACAGACGCTATGGGATTAAATGAATATGCTAAAGAATATAAGGTTTTATATCCAATTGCATCAAGATGTGGTGTTTTTGCAAAAACAGACGTACAACCTTTGATAAATGAGGGGGCTAAAAAGAGTGATATTGCTGCATCAATTTTTCAGGCTGTAGTAAATCAAACTATAGGAGGTCTAGCATGTGGTAAACCTATAAGGGGAAATGTAGCCTTTCTTGGTGGGCCATTATTCTTTTTATCAGAGCTTAGACAAAGATTCATTGAAACGCTAAATTTAAAAGATGAACAAATTATTGCTCCAGAAAATTCTCAGCTTTTTGTTGCTATAGGAGCTGCGCTACTATCTCAAAAGGAAAAGATAACATCTCTTAAGAAGATAGCTGATAAAGTTTCAGATATTTCTAATATAAAGGATGATATGGAGCCAAGATTAGAACCATTATTTAAAAATGAGGAAGAATATAAAGAATTTAAAGCAAGACATGACAAAAATGTAGTAAAAAGGGCAGATTTAAAAAGTTATAATGGAAAGGCATACTTAGGAATAGATGCTGGTTCTACAACAACAAAGGTTGCTCTTATTGGGGAAAATTCGGAATTGTTATATTCTTACTATGGAAGTAATGAAGGAAATCCATTAAATAAAGTTGTAGAAATTATTAAAAATTTATATGAGCAATTACCAGAAACTATAGAAATTGCAAATTCTACTGTTACAGGATATGGAGAAGCTTTAATTAAGGCTGCTATTCACATAGATATTGGCGAAATTGAAACAATTGCACATTATAAGGCAGCGGATTACTTTTTACCTGGAGTAGACTTTATTTTAGATATTGGTGGACAAGACATGAAGTGTCTTAAAATTAAAAATGGAGCTATAGATAGTATCTTGTTAAATGAAGCTTGTTCTTCAGGTTGTGGATCATTTATTGAAAGTTTTGCTAAATCTCTTGATATGAAGGTAGAAGATTTTGCAAAAGAAGCCTTGTTTTCAAAAGCTCCAGTTGATCTTGGATCAAGGTGTACAGTATTTATGAATTCAAGAGTTAAGCAATCTCAAAAAGAAGGGGCTGAAGTTGCTGATATTTCAGCAGGGCTTTCATATTCAGTTATAAAGAATGCTCTATATAAAGTAATTAAATTAAGAGATGAAAAAGATATTGGAGAAAAAGTAATAGTACAAGGTGGAACTTTTTATAATGAAGCCGTGCTTAGAAGTTTTGAACTTATTTCAGGACGTGAAACAGTAAGACCGGATATATCAGGGTTAATGGGTGCTTTTGGATGCGCTCTTATTGCAAAAGAAAGATATGTTGAAGGTACTAAATCAAGTTTATTACCTAGAAATAGAATAGATGAATTTGAGATGACTGCATCATTTAGAAGATGTGGTAAGTGTGGAAATAATTGCTTATTAACTATAAACAAGTTTTCTACAGAGGAAGAGTTTATTTCGGGAAATAGATGCGAAAGAGGATTAGGAATAGAAAAGCATAATGAAAATAAATTGCCAAATTTATATGAATATAAATATAAAAGGACTTTCAATTATAAACCACTAAAAGAGGAAGAAGCAAAGCGTGGAATAATTGGAATTCCAAGAGTTCTTAATATGTATGAAAATTATCCGTTTTGGTTCACTTTGCTTACAAATTTAGGTTTTAGTGTTAAGCTTTCAGCACCATCAAGCAAAAAGATATATGAATTAGGAATTGAAACAATACCTTCAGAATCAGCTTGTTACCCAGCTAAGCTTGCGCATGGACATATTATGAACCTAATTAATAGAGGAGTTAAGAATATATTTTACCCTTGTATATCATATGAGAAGAAGGAATTTAAGGATGCCCAGAACCATTACAATTGTCCAATGGTAACATCATACCCAGAAACTATTAAAAATAATATGGACGAATTAAAACTTAATAATATCAACTTTATGGAGCCATTTTTATCCTTAGACAATGAAAAAGAACTTGTAAAACGAATAGTAGATGAATTTAAAATGTTTAATGTTACATTACAAGAGGCGAAAGCAGCCGTAAAAGCAGCAAGTATTGAAAGAGAAGCATTTAAGAAAGATATACAAAATAAAGGTGAGGAAGTTATAGATTATTTAAGAAGAAATAATAAGAAGGGAATAGTGTTAGCTGGAAGACCATATCACGTGGATCCAGAAATAAATCATGGTATTCCTGACATTATAGCTTCTTTTGATATGGCAGTTTTAACTGAAGATAGTGTATCTCACTTGGGAGAATTAAAGAATAGCTTAAGAGTTGTTGACCAATGGATGTATCATTCTAGATTGTATAGAGCTGCAGCATTTGTAGCAGAGGAGCCATGCGTGGATATAATTCAATTAAATTCTTTCGGGTGTGGATTAGATGCTGTTACAACAGATCAAGTTTCTGAAATAATATCATCTAGAGGGAAAATATATACAGTCCTTAAAATAGATGAGGGGAATAATTTAGGAGCAGCAAAAATAAGGATTAGGTCTTTAAAAGCTGCTATGGATGAAAGGGAAAGAAAGAATTATAAACCCGTTGAAGAGAAAATTGAATATAAGAATCCAGTATTTACACCAGAAATGAGAAAGAAACATACAATATTGGCGCCTCAGATGTCACCAATACATTTTAATTTGTTAGAAACAGCAATAAAAGCATCTGGGTATAATTTAGAAGTATTGCCATCAATGGATATGAAGGCGGTTGATGAGGGCTTAAAATATGTAAATAATGATGCCTGCTACCCTTCAATAATTGTTGTTGGACAAATAATAGAGGCATTGAAATCAGGAAAGTATGATTTAAATAATACTTCAGTTATTATCTCTCAAACAGGTGGAGGCTGTAGAGCAACAAATTATATAGGATTTTTAAAGATGGCGTTAAAACATGCAGGATTTGAAAATGTTCCAGTAATTTCTTTAAATGCAGTCGGGCTAGAAAAGCAGCCTGGTTTTAAAATTACACCTAAACTAATTCATAAAGCTATAATGGCGTTAGTCTATGGTGATTTATTCATGAGAGTTTTATATAGGACAAGACCTTATGAAAAAGTTAAAGGCTCTGCAAATGAACTTTATGAAAAGTGGAATGAAATTGTAAAAGTTAATTTAATTAATGGAAGTAAGAGAGAATTTAATAAAAATGTAAAAGACATTATTAAGGAATTCGATGAAATGCCATTGTTAAATATTAATAAACCTAGAGTTGGAGTTGTTGGAGAAATACTAGTTAAATTCCATCCAACAGCTAATAATGATATAGTTGGAATATTAGAAAACGAGGGCGCGGAAGCAGTAGTTCCAGATCTTTTAGATTTCTTCTTTTATTCAGCTTTTGATGCAGATTTTAAAGCTAAATACTTAGCAGGAAGTAAACTGGCTAAGAATTTAGGAAATATAGCAATTATGTATATGGAAAGCTACAGAAAGACTATGAAAAACTGCTTAGAAAAGAGCAGCAGATTTTCTAAACCTAAGCATATAAAAGAACTAGCTAAAATGGCTTCACCTATACTTTCATTAGGTAATCAAACTGGAGAAGGATGGTTTTTGACTGCAGAAATGATAGAACTAATAGAAAGTGGAGCAAGTAATATAGTTTGTCTACAGCCATTTGCGTGCTTGCCAAATCATGTAACTGGAAAGGGAATGATAAAGGCTTTAAAGGAAAATTATCCAAATTCAAATATTGTAGCGATAGATTATGATCCAGGTGCATCAAATGTAAATCAATTGAATAGAATTAAGCTAATGCTATCAGTAGCCTTTAAAAATTTAGAAGGTGAAACTAAAATTCATAAGAAAAAGCAAGAAAGTACTGAAGAACAACCATTTCACAATGAATTAAGTTTAACTTTAGAAGATAATGTTTAGAATAGTATATGAAATTAGTTGTAAGAGACATAAACGAAATAAGTTCACGGCTTTATTTAAATTGAGTTTTTTACTATAGATACACAACATGTAAACTAGACTTATGTGGTAGCTTACCGAAATAATAAATATTTTTGTA
>NZ_AUUU01000247.1 GCF_002760435.1 Clostridium sp. LS | reverse complement strand
ATGAAGATTTAGTAAATATGTACGTATATTCATATAATAAGTCCAATTATAATGTTAGATATCTATACACTAACTACAACTTAAATAATTTTATTTAGATTACGAAACAATATCCTATCTATATTGTTTCACAAACTAATTATTCTATTACATAAATTATACTTTAGTTATCTAATATTGTAAAAAATAATAAGGACATTAAATTAATTGTTCAAAATTAAAACGCATAAGCATTTTTTATATGCCTATACGTTTGTAGAATCTTATTCAATTAGTTCTAAAACTGGTCTATATCCAACTGTCTCATATTTTAAATCCTTAATTGATTGATTTGAATATGTTGTAGAATAAAATCCTCTTATTATACAAAATTTTTCACGTCTTAATCCTTCACTTTGGGTAAAGCTAGAAAAGTTATACCAATGCCACAAAGTATTACTATTACCATTTAATTTTTCCTTATCATCCTGTTGCTTTGAACTATTGGTAATATCATATTCAGTACTTATTGGAAGATCATCTATTTTATCTGTATTTACTACATATCTATCCCACTCATTTTCCTTATAATTTTTCTTCTCACTATGCCCAGTTAAAAGTCTTAATATATATTTCTTTCCCTCTATAATTACTACTTTACCAAAGACTAAATTTTGTTCATTTAATTCATTCCAAGATATTCCCTTTAAAATATTTCTATCACATATTAATAGTTTCTTATCATTATCATTAATTTCTACCCATGACAATTTATTTTCTTCATTCTTATCAGTATCTTTTATTTCTATTTTTTGTCCTGAATACTCTGGAATATCTTTATATTCTAAAAAATCCCCAGGCTTTTTTTGCTTTTCATTATCTAAATATAATGTTCCAAAAATTCTAACCTTTCCAGTAGCGTACTCCTGATTCTCTAAAAGATTTTGCGTTTTTTTCTTTTTCAGTTTTTTAGTTATAGCTATAACACTGCTTACTGCTGCCATAGTACCGAATAACGCTCCAGCACCAATTATAGTTTTTTTATTTTTATCCATAAATTCTGCCCCTTTTAATCATAACTATTTGATATTTTTATAATTTAATTATATCAAATTTATTTATATTTTATTCTTAATCTCTTTTATTGTTTGTAATAAATTTCTTGCAGCTTCTGATAAAGTATTAAGTGATTTATTTTGTTCTTCAGACTTTTCCAAAACTTTATCTTTTACACTTTCACACTTACTGTTTAGTTCTGTAACAATATTAGCATGAGCGTCAATTTCATTTACTTCTACAACTATTTGATTAAATATCTCTTCAGCAGTTTTTACAGTATTAATACTTTCTTGTATAAGTTGTCCACCTTCTCGTGCATTTTCAGTAGTTTTACTTATTGCTTTTGTTATATCATCTATTATACTATCAACACTGTTTACTGCCCTTTTAACATCATCAGCTAATTTTCTAATTTCTGATGCTACAACTGAAAAACCTTTACCAGCTTCTCCTGCCCTCGCTGCTTCAATAGCTGCATTTAAAGCTAATAAGTTAGTTTGATTAGCAATATTTCCTATTAAGTGAATAATATCAATTGCCTCCTTAGTAGAATTATTTGCAACTTGTATAGATTCGTCTAATAACTTATTCGCGTTATATATTTTTTCCATTGCACTATCCATATTACCCATGCTTTCAGCACCTACACTTGTAAAATACATAGTTTTAGCTAATGCTTCAGCAAGTTTTGATGTGTCATCGTTTACAGACTCTGAAAAGCTAGTTAATTCCCTAATAACACTGGTAATCTCATCGAAATTCACTATCATGTTATCAGTGATACGGTTTAAATCTTCTATAGATTCTTCCTGAAAAACTGAGAGTTCTAATATTTCTTCTTTCTTATCATTTTTTATAAAATTATCTAAATTTACCACTGTATCTTCACTCAACACCGAAGTTATGGCTGTTTCAGTATTTTCTTCAGAATATATTTCATTTTTCGTTTTTATATTTTCAGAATTCATAATAATACTTAAAAATATAGCTGCTACTATAGCGCATATTACTGCCGTTGCTGCAGTTATGATAATTGACATTTTTAAAACCGCAGGTAATATGGAACTAATAACAATTATTAATGCAATAATAATACTACTTGAAACTTTTTTTACCATGATTTATCATTCCCTTTCCAATCTCTAAAGTTCTTAAATAATGGTCCAAATTAACGCTAATGAAAATAGTCTTTTAGCGAAATATCTAACCAATTTATCTGAGAAAAACGTCTTTAAATATAAAATTCTTATAAAAAACAAATTAGTATTATTATGTGGATATAAACTAATATATTTTTTACATTTATCTCATTATATCTCATTTAAACACCTGTTTAAATAGAAAAAATAAATATTTTTTAATTATATTAGACATAACCTTTTTACCTATCAAATGTTTGTCCACTATTATTGGGATTGCAAGTTAAATATATCTTAACCAATAATAAACAGGATAAATTATTATTGCATATCAATTATACAATAATAATTTATCCTGTTTAAAACTATAATTTTATTTATTAAAGGCATAAGTCCTACTATTTAAAAGGTTCACATTATCATTTTATAGATATTCTATTCTCGGCAATTTCATTTTTTATGAGCTTATTTCCATCCCTTGAAATAAAACCTTTAGAGTATGATTGTAGTAACTCCCCATCATATTTAATAGTTTTTTTACTTGTAAGTTCTAAAACGCTGCTTGCAGCTTTATCATTTACATAAACTTTCCCTGAATAATCAACTATTATATCACCTTGGTCAACTGGCTTCTGCATGGTCAACGTATTCCATTTAATTTTTTCATTATTAAGAATACCATAATATATTTTAGTAATCTTCCCATTTACTAATTGACCAAAATATACATTGTCGTTAATATCACTACCTAATATTTTAATCATCTCAACATTAGGTATTTCAATATTATCTGGACTATTTAATATAGTTACACCATTTCCCATTTCCATTACAGCATTTGTACTTGTAGTTGGTACTATAATATTTCCTATGTCCATGCTGGACCTAACTTTTTCTAGTTGGTTCATAACATTAGCATAATACAAATCACTTTTATTATTCGCCTTTTTTACTTTTATATAAAGAGTGTGGGTTGCAGTTGAAAATACAACATTATCTATTTTATCACTTTTATTTTTTATATTTATCTTTAACTCATTTAAATTAAAATCAGCAAGTTGTCTTGCTTCACCTTTTTTTGCATTAAATGATACAGGTTCAAAATACGAACCATTGTCTGTCTGCACTTTTTGAATAACTATTATGCTATTTTCATTTGTCAGCCATTTGTAAAATACAACTTCTCCATTATTCTCACTTTGAAATTCTTTCTCACTATTATCATCACTATCTAACACTTTTAGCTTGTTATTTTCCAAATAGGCTACGAATCTTCCATCAGATGATACTGAAACCTGATCTACACCATCTTTTATATCAATTTCATTTGGTTTATTTTGCTTTGGAACTTCCTTCTCTTCAACTTTTTCAGCTTGTATTTTTACATCAGAAGCCAAGTATACATTTTCTACATATAAAAATATACTTTGCTGAATAATAACGGCCACAAGGGTCCATACTAATATTCTTATTAGGTTTTTCATTGTATTATCCTTTCACCAATAATATTCCTTCTTATATATTATTTTAACTTTGCTCCTTAATATATATTCACACCACTATAAGCCGGATTAATAATCTATAGCTTACCTTTACTCAACATAAAATGCTGTAGCAACAGTTCTCTCACCATCCCAAGCATTAGGAGAATTTATTACATCTCCTTTATAATACATTGTTGACGAGTAACCTCCATCAAGTGCACCTGCATTAATAGCTCCTCTATCAAGCATTATTTGCTGAACATCATACAAACTCGCTCCGGGAGCGGTAATTTTTCTGCCGTCAATAACCAAAAAAATTACTGTACCATCTTCTTTCTGCCCAACTGCTGTTCTTGGATTAAGTCCATCAGCCATTCTATCCTTTATTTGAGCCTTTCCATTAATTATAATATTAGGCCTTCTAAAACACATTGCTTCTTTTACGTCTAACTTCTGCAATTCTTCAAGAGTATGATCTCCTACTATTAATTGACCACCTTTAGTAAAAGCAATAACATTTTCAATATTATTTTTATTTATGTTACTTTTAGGATAAATTACTTTTCCCTCTGAAATAACAAACCCACCTGGTTCTGCTCCAGTACCAGCATAAAGGGTACCATCTGAGGACTTATCTACAAAAGATCCTCCATTAATGGCTGCAATTGCATTATGTTCCTCTGCCATTTCACTTGTTTTTTCACCTATTTTACCTAAATATTTAGTCATTGCCACCTTAACACCTAGTGGATTTTTTATTTCGAGCACATATCCATCATATCTATCTGTATGTATGTCATATCTAGTAATTTCGTTACCACTTGTGTATTTCACCTTTATTTTATTAAGATCTGTTTCACTATTTTGAGTATTATCTTCTTTTACTTCTTCTGTAGTATTATTTATTCCTAGGATTCTGTTAATCGTTTCTTGAGACATGAAATTTGTTATTAAATACGCATGTCTTGTTCCTAGTATAGTTGAAACAACTACTTTTCTAGTATTATCATATGGCCCCCAAAGCAGTATAAGCGGAGTTGTTATTCCTAAAAATATAATAATATATATTATTGCTATAAAAAAAACTAATGGTTTAAATTTCTTATTTTGGGTTGTTCCCTCAATTTGATGATTACTTTGCGTACCCATCTTTTTACCTCCTGATTCTAAATCATGGACTTCTTTATATTTTATTATGTAACAGTGAAGAATAGTATCTATTATTATTTATCCAATTAATCCTTAATTATATACATATATATAGTACACTCGCAACTATACATTTAAAATGAGTTTATATTTTAATTTCTTAATTTATATATATAAAACTATATCAAAATAAACTTAAAAAGTAAGTATTTAAAATAATTATAATGCACAATGTACAGGAAAATAGATTGTTAATTGTGCATTAGTTAAATTTATAAAACCCTTGTTATTTATAAATATCCAACATTATAATTGGACTTATTATATGAATATACTTACATATTTACTTAATCTTCATGTGGATATCTTAACTAGAAATAATAAATATTTTGGTGTAGAAAACATTTGAAAATGAGCTGTTAAAGGCTCTTAGTTGTAGGTTGTCTCA
>NZ_AUUU01000052.1 GCF_002760435.1 Clostridium sp. LS | reverse complement strand
ATTCTTTCCTAAACTATCTGCATAAGTTATTAGCATAATTTCATTTTTTATTTTATCCATTTCTATTTCTCCTTCTTACATATAAAATTTCTCACTAAAGTTCTATAACCTAATCAACTTATTCTATAATTTTCATATCTTTTTAATATTTAACTACAATTTTCTTTGCCTTAAAATTATAAGAATATCTTTGAACCTATTCTTGTATTTTAAACCTGTGTATAGAATTATTGAGATTCTGAACAGCTTCATACAATTCATTCGATAAAGAAGCTAATTCTTGAGCTGATAAATTTTCCTCTTCAACTGAAGCTAAAACTTCTTCTGTTGCTGCAGATGATTCCTCTGCAAGAACAGAAATATTTTCTACAGCTTTAATCATTTGCTCTTTAAAACTATTTATATCATTCATCACAAGTGTGACATTTTCTACCTGTAATGATATATTCTCTGTTGATTCTACGATATTTCTAAAAGCACAATCCGTATTCTTTACAGATTCTTCTTGTTTATCAAATATCTCATTTGCCTGCTGAACTAAATCAACAGTATTGCTAGTCTTATTTTGAATATTATTAATAATTTTAGATATCATCATAGTTGCTTCTTTTGACTGCTCAGACAATTTTTTTATTTCATTAGCAACCACTGCAAAACCTTTACCTGCCTCACCAACTCTGGCTGCTTCAATAGATGCATTTAAAGATAAAAGATTTGTTTGATCACTAATTGATTTTATTACTTCAATTATTTTCTCTATTTCTTTAGAACTATTATTTAAATCATATATGTCCGTATTTATTTCCTGAACCATTGACACTGACTGTCTAGTCCTTTCCTTTAATTCTCTAACTACCGAAATAGAAGTATTTCCAATTTCTTTTGTGTCAATAGAAATATCCTTAACCTTTTCTGTACTTTCTATAACAACATCTATTTTTTGAGCTAAAATTCTTATTTGATCTATAGCTTCACTAGAACCTTTTGCTTGTTCTGTTGAGCCTGTTGCTATTTCCCCAATGGCCATAGAGATTTGTTTTGTAGCTTCGGCTGATTCCACTGAAATTTCGGCTAAATCTTCAACATTTTTTAAAACCTTATTGGACACTTGGCTTACCTCTCCTATAAGCTCTTTTATTTTTCTAATCATTATATTAAAGCTACTACTTAAATTCCCTATTTCATCAAGTTTTTTATAATCTAATATTACAGTTAAATCTCCATCTTCTGCTTTTTTCATTAGCTTCATTATAGTGTTAATTGGCTTAATTATTCCACGTGCTATATATAAACCAATTACTATTGCTATAATTCCACATACTATTCCTATTATTAGTGTAAAGACTCCAGATAATTTGATATCATTAATAAGCGAATTCATTGGAACCTCAGATATTATCTTCCAGCCATTATTACAAGAGCTGAATGTAATTAAGTTATTATCTTTTATGAAATTTCCATATGACTCCTTACTATATACATCATTTATAGTATTGCTTAAAGTATCGCTACTAATATCTTTATCATCAATATTAAAAATGACATTTTTATTTTCATCTACTATCTGAACATTATTATTCTTATCTAAATTCATTTTTTCAAAAAGATTTTTAAAAGCATTTACTTTTATAGACATAATTAATATACCATTATCACTTTTTCTAATTGTATCCTTATATTCTCTCATTAGAAATATCTCAGAATTATCATTAATTCCTGTAATCCAGTATATTTTATCTTCATTTTTTCTTATTTCATCATATAATTGAGAATTTCTTAATTTATTCTTAATATAATCCTGGGAATGGGAATCCACAGTGCCTAAGATTTTACCATCTTGCTGAATAATACAAAAAGTTGAAATATTCCCATCAGAGTTAGCTATAGATTTAAGAATCCCTTCTGCCTCTTTGCTTTTTTGCATACTATCATAGGAATAACTATTATTATTTATATCCTTCATTAAATCTGCTAAATTTGAATTTGTTATAACTAAAGTCGTCTTGTTAACATATTCATTAATAAACGAAGTAACATTCATATTAATCTGATTTAACAATTGTTCTGAAAAAGCAGCTACTTTTTTTTCAACTGTTCTCTCAGCTACGATATATGAGAAACTTCCAACTATTAGTATTGGCAATATAGCTATTATCAAAAATGTAACTATTAATTTAGTTATTATTTTCCCTGATATTTTAATGGTTATTTTTTTTCTTTTCTTAAGGAGCTTCATCAAATTTTCCATATTTATTCATCTCCTATTTCTAAATGTAAAGCAGCAAATTATTTTATATCCCATTTCCTAAGAATTTCTATACTTGACTCTCCCTTTGAAAACACTTTAATACCAACAGCATCTTCACTTGGATATATGAGGCTTGTCATTACCTTCTCTCCATCATTAACAAACACTTCTATTGAACATTTATCAACAAATATACGGAGTCTTAATTTGTTATTTATTAAATCAACTTCTGCTCTTCTTTCACCCTTAGGTCCAATACCAGACTTATCAATATTAAATATAAATTGTCTATCTTTTTTCCTATATGATAAAACTGTTTCTTCCTGATCACTTACTCTTAATTTTAAGCCAAATTCATCGGCTTCCTTAGCATCATAAACTATCTCAAGTTCATAGCTATCTCCAATAATATCAAGTTTCTTATCTCCACTTATCTTCAAGTCCTTTAAAACAACTTCATTAACTCTATAATTCTCAATTTCCTCAACTGGCCTAAAATATAATTTAGTATCTTTTAGAATTACTTCCCTTGGAATCGTCATAGCTCCAGCCCAATTATGACTCTTGCTATATGTAGGATATTCCTTTTCCCACATAGTCATCCAACCGACCATAATTCTTCTACCCTTACTATCCATTGTTGTTTGGGGGGCGTAAAAGTTAAATCCATAGTCAACTGGAGAGAACCTATCATATTTAAATTCCCCTAATTTATAATCTAAATTTCCAACCATATACACACATGAATATATATTTGTTAACTCACCATTCTGGTCTTTAAAATACTGTGGAGATACAATAAGAACCTCTTTATCTTGCAGCGAAAATAAATCTGGACACTCCCAATTTTCACCTAGATCTCCATGACTTTTTGCTGTAACATTAACAAAATCCCAATTTATCAAGTCTTTTGATTTAAACATCAAAACTTGTCCTTCTCCGCAATTATTATTGGAACCTAAAAACGTGTAATAGAACTCCCCTACTTTATATGTTTTAGGATCACGTATATCTTTTGAAGATGAATTCTTTGGAACTTGCTTTGTATCTATCACTGGATTACTTTCATGCTTTATAAAATCAATTCCATCTTCAGAATATGCTAAACACTGAACCTGCTTATAATCCTCTTTTTCATCAGGCCCTGTAGTTATATGACCAGTATACATAAGATATAGTTTTTCATCCTTTTCTATTGCACTTCCAGAAAAGCATCCATTTCTATCAAAATCTTTATCTGGCGCCAAAGCTATAGGCAGATAATCCCACTTTATTAAATCCTCACTTACAGCATGTCCCCAATGCATAGGCCCCCAAACTGCTTCATA
Source organism: Clostridium sp. LS (assembly GCF_002760435.1). GTDB lineage: Bacteria > Bacillota > Clostridia > Clostridiales > Clostridiaceae > Clostridium. Next base: position 19,171 of record NZ_AUUU01000052.1, on the reverse strand, counting down.
TGGGTTATGTTGATAAAACAAGTGATACTTATCCTTATATTGAATAAAACCATTAGGATCATTAATCCATCCATATTCACCCATTAAGTGATAGTTAAGTCTATATTGATCATTTATCTTATGCTTATTATTTTTAATATATTGATCTGCCTCTCTTTTTTTATTGCTGTACATTTTTTTATCTCCTGCAAAACACATTTTTTTATTTTATAGACCCTTGTAAAACCCCACCTATAATACTCTTTTGTAAGAACAAGTAAATTATTAATACTGGAAGTATTGATAACATTAAAGCTGACATTGATAAACCATAATCTGTAGTATAAGTACCATTAAAAGCGTATGTTGATAGTTGTAGAGTTCTTTCATTTGGAGCTATTAATATTAATGATGGTAATAAGAAGTCATTCCATATCCATAACACATCTAGGGTAGTTATAGTCATAGTTATAGGCTTCATAATAGGAAATACTATTTGCCAAAAAGTTTGAAATCTTGAAGCTCCATCTATCATAGCAGCCTCTTCTAACTCTACTGGTATACTTTTAATAAATCCATGATACATAAATACTGCTAGAGACATTCCAAAGCCTAAATACATATAAATCAATGCCCACTTTGTATTAAGCATTCCCATTGAACCATAAATAGATACTAAAGGTATCATTATTCCCTGGAATGGTATAATCATAGATAAAACCATTGCAAAAAATATAACCTTATTAAGTTTCCAATCTTTTCTAACTAATATATAAGCAGTCATCGAAGAAAATATAATTATTATAAGCACACTTAGAACAGTTATAATTAATGTATTAATAAACGCATGTCCATAGTTCATCTTTTCAAAAGCATCAATATAATTAGAAAATTTAAAATCACTTGCCAATGCTAATGGATTGGCAACTACATCCTTTCTAGCTTTAAAGGAATTTATTAACACAAAGATAAATGGTACTATATATACAAGTAGAAGACCTGATATAACTATATACTTTATAATATTTGCAATTAATCTCTTATTTTTCATTATGCTTCTACCTCCATCTTCTTAGTTGTATACACTTGAAATAATGATACTGCCGCAACTATTAAAAATAAAACAAAGGCTTCTGCTTGTCCAACGCCATATTGTTGTGATAAAAATGCCTTATTATAAACATGCATTGATATCATTTCAGTAGCCTGGTAAGGTCCACCCTTGGTAAGTGAAAGATTCACATCATAAACCATGAAACTTCTTTGCAAACTTAAAAATAAGCAAACTGTAAAGGATGGAATCATCATAGGAAGTGTTATACTTATAAGTTTTCTAAAACCATTTGCGCCATCTATACTTGCAGCTTCTAAAATATCACTTGGAACATTCATAAAGCCAGCAACATAAATAATCATTAAATATCCTGAATATTGCCAAACTGTTACAATTATTAGAGTCCAAAGTGCTTTATTGGGATCTGCAAGCCATGAACTTGAAAAAATCGCAATATGAAAATTATTACCTATATAAACTAATATATTTGAAAATACGAATTGCCAAATGAACCCAAGAATTATTCCGCCAATAAGGTTTGGTGTAAAGAATCCAGCCCTATAAAAATTTTGACCTTTCATTCCACTTGTTAATGCATATGCGAGTAAAAATGCTATTACATTCATAAGTATTACAGCTGCAATGGCATATTTAAATGTTAACCACAAGGAATTCCAAAACACTCCATCTTTAAATACTTCTGAATAATTCTGAAATCCAATAAAATTATGAACATCTGATACACCGTTCCAATTTGTAAAAGTTAAATAAATACCGTATAAAAACGGTATAATCATGACCGTAAAAAATGCAAACGTACCTGGCCCTGCATATACAAGATATGTTCTTAATTTACCCAAAAAGCTTTTTTCGTTTGTCATACCCACTACTCCTTCTATAAAACTTTTTATATCCTTATATTAAATAAGGCACATTCAAAAAAATAACAAATCAATATGCTAGTCTATTTTCCACCATACTTCGTCGGCATATTCACCTAATAGTCCACACTATGAGGTAAACATACCTCCTTGTCTGATGAAAAATATACATCGCACTTGGACTTGTTATTTTATTTCATGTGCCTAACGGATATTCATAAACACGCCTATCCGTTATTTTATTATGTTATTATTTAACGTTCTTCCAGTAATTTTGAATATCAGTAGCTAAAGCTGCCTTATCGCTCTTACCATCAAGATATTTTTGCATTGAGCCTCCATTTTGTGCCCAATGATCTCCTGGTAATGTTGTCATAGGTGCTATAACTTTTTTGTCTTCCATGTATTTCTTTATTGATTTTCCAAGAGGATCAGCGATTTCTAATTTAACATTAGAGAAAGCTGGAATTAAATTAGCTTTATTAACTAAGAAATCTTGACCATTATCGCTATATACTAACCATTCTAAGAACTTCTTTGCTGCTGCTTGTTGGTCCGCATCATTATTTTTAGTATCTACACCAATAAATTTAGCTGGTCCTGCATATATTTGTGAATTACCGTAATCATCTGCATTGTTACTTATTGGAACTGGTATAAATCCGTACTGTCCATTAGCTTGATCAAATTCTTTGATTTGTGGCCATGCCCAGTTACCCATAAACCAGAAAGCCGCCTTACCAGTACCTAAATACTCAGGTGCTTTTTCATAAGTTCCAGCTAGTGGTGCTGCCTTATCAATATTATTTGCTTTTAAAACATCAAAAGTTGACATCAAACCGTTGAATACAGCATTACTGTTTAAATCAACTTTTCCAGCTTTTATATCTTGTACAAATTTATCTGCTGCTCCAGCATCTTTTGATTGATCTAAATACGCTATTGGTAAGAAATGTGCTCCAAGTGACCAATCCATTGGCGAAAGAACCATAGGTGATACTCCAATACCTTGTATTTTTTGGAACGCAGCTTCTAAATCTTTAGTCGTTTTAATAGTAGTTGGATCTACTCCAGCTTTATCTAGTACTGTTTTGTTATATATTAATCCAAATCCCTCGATTGATAATGGGAAGCCCACTTGCTTTCCGTCTATTTTAGCTGCATCTAAACTTCCTGCTGTTGCATCTTTAACCCATTTCTCAGATGATAAATCTGCAAACTTATCAGCAAACTTAGGAATGTCATTAGGGTCAAGCATACTTAGAGATGGTGCGTTTCCAGCTGCATACATAGAAGATACCTTTTGGAATGGTGATTCTCCCGCACCGGCTTGGACAATATCTACTGTTATATTAGGATTTTCTTTTGTAAAAGCTTTTGTTGCATCTTCTAATTGAGTTGCAATTTCCCCTTTTGTGTTAAGAAATGTTATTTTAACATTTTTTCCTGAAGAACCTTTATCACCAGTTGTACTTACGCTGCTAGAACCACAACCAGCTAATAAAGAAACTGTTAAAACAACTGTTGTTAGAATAGATACCAATTTTGACTTTTTCATAATATTCCCCCCATTTTATTGGATTAAATTAAAAGTGTAAAACAAACTTTAATTTAATCATTTCTTTGAAATTATATATTAATAATTTTCTCCAATCCTAATTCTCCCGGAATGGGAAAACTACAAATACCAAAATTTAATCATTAATTTACTTTTGAAAACATTTACCTGTTGAAATTATTATATTCTTATATTAACTATATGTCAACGGGTTATCATATATTTTTTTTAATTTTTTTATAATTAATGTAAATCAAATATATCTTGTTATTATAATCTAATTTTCAAATTCCTCTTATTATACAGGCACTATGCAAAATAAAATTTAATTTCAGATTAAATTCTGCACATTGTTAAATTTATATATAATTATTTTTTAAAATAATTTTATGTTAATATATGTTAACATGTTGCTATAGATTTTTTCTCTTTTTCAAGTTATATTTAATATAGCTATTTTTTTAATACGTAAGGAAGTGATTTTTTGCCTAATATAAAGGACGTTGCTAATCACGCTGGTGTTTCAGTAACTACAGTATCTAGAATTATGAACAATAGAGGTTATATCTCTGAAGAAACAAGAAAAAAAGTATATGATGCCATGGAAGAATTAAATTATCATCCAAATGAAATGGCTAAAAGTTTATATACAAAAAAATCTAATTTAATCGGACTAATATTGCCTGACGTAAGCATTCCATTTTATGCAGAAGAAGCAAAACATATAGAAGAAGCTTTATATATGAATGGTTACAAATTATTATTGTGTAATGCAAGTAACAATTGCATTCGGGAAAAAGAATACATAGCTATGCTACAAAGAAATCAAGTTGATGGCATAATCATCGGCAGTCATACTTTGAAATTAGAAGAATATACAAAGTTAAAACTTCCAATTGTTGCTTTGGATAGATTCCTTGGAAAAAACATACCTGTAATATCCGCTGATCATGCGCAAGGCGGTTACTTAGCCGCTAATGAATTTATGCGCCTAGGCTGCAAAAATATTCTTCAATTTGTAGGAAATAAACAAGTAGCTACACCTGCAAATGAAAAATGCTTCACCTTCTCTAAAATAATGAAAGAAAACAATATTAATTGCATTGATATTGAATTCCCAGTGAATTTCTTTTCATTTGAAAATTATCTGCCTTTTATAAAAACAGCTTTAGATTCTAATCCAAAGGTCGATGGCATATTTGCTGTAGACACAATAGCATTTGCAGTAATAAAGGAATTATCATCACGTAACCTTAAAATACCTGATGATGTAAAAATTATAGGCTATGATGGAATTGCTATAGGTAGTGTTATAGCTCCAGTGCTTACGACAATTAAACAGCCTATAAGAGACATTGCAAATTCAGCAGTTTCAACTCTGCTATACCTTATCAACAACAATAACACTATGATTCCTAACGACATAAAATTGCCTGTAATGCTATCTCAAGGGCAAACAACCTAATTTACTAAAAGTATTTTAGACAATACTAATACCTAAAACCAGAATGTATATGTTAATTGATTGACATATACATTTTTTGCATCCTCCATTTATACAAAAACTTCATACCCTCCTCCGAGTTATATTATTTGAAAATCGTTTACACAAGCTATGATACCAGTTCCGCATTCATCATGTCAAGTACTTTGTATAAATAAAAAATTTATTATATTTAAGCTTCAAAAACGTCTATTTAATCATTTAGATCATTTGAATTTCTTTATTTTAATTATCAATTATAAATTTCAAAATATATAAGTATTATTAATAAATAGTTTAGGGTACCAGTACCACATAATCTTCTATTTTAATTTTTATGAAAATATGGGCATATGTCTGGTATTATTATTTATACTTTCTTAATAATGTGAAAAGGGCACTAAACATTGTGTTTACTGCCCTTGAATTTGCACATAATTATATCACATACTTCACTTCTTTATTTTCAAATAATTCTTCTATCTCTTTTATAAAAAATTCCTTTATCTCATCTATATTTTCTTTTTGATATACATACTTTCCATATCCAAATTGACCATATTTGAATTTACGTTCTTCATCGTTCATTGGTAGCTTACTTTCTGGAAATACTTGAAGTATTATATTTTTAGCTGTTGTAGTATATCTATGAGATATTATCTCAAAGGTTACTGGTACTTTTAAATCCTTTGGAAGTTTCTCACTTAATTTTAATAACAAATCATGATAATCTTCTTTCCAATTAGGATAGAGAAATACAGGTGCAATTAAAAATCCTATTGGGTATCCTGCTTCAGCCGCTTTCATGCTTGCTTCTATCCTTAAATCCCTAGAAGCAGTGGCGTGTTCGTATTGATCTATAACTGTAGCAGTATTAATGCTAAATCTTATTTCTGTATGACCATTATGCTTTAAATCAAGCAAGGAATCTATATCATTATATTTTGTTACAAACCTAAACCTAGCATTTTCATTGCTTCCAAAGAAAACTATAGCTTTTTCTAAAGAATGGGTATACGGCTCCACAGGTATAGGATCAGATGTAGCTGCACCTTCAAAGATAGTTATGTTTGGCAATCTTTCCTTTATGTATTTATCAGCTTGACTAAGAATCTCATCAATATTTACATGAACTTTTACAAATGGCTTATCTCCAAGCTTTGTATTTAAATAACAATATTCACATTGTCCCATACATCCTGAAATTAGCGGCAATTGATAGTGGGCTGATGGTTTACAGGACTGAAATTTCAAACTTTTCTTAGTTCCAACAACTAATGTCTTCTTTCCCTCTCTGTATTGGGAATAAATATCTTCCCCAGGAATATGCTGCTTTAATTTGTTTGAAGTTAAATTAATAATTTCAATATTATTTTTGCTTTCAAACTCCTTTAGAATATTTTTGCCTATTTCATAATTTAATGAGTCTTTTTCAAATATAATTCTTCTAGGTATAAACATAATTATTATAAGAACCAGCATAAATCAGCTGGCTCCTAGTTCCTCCCTTTTGTTTACTATGTGTTTGCTTTATATAAGCTTAGTATTTACAAAAAATAATAATATCTATACCTAATTTTAATTTTAATTCTTAAGCATTGCCTTTTGCCTTATAGTTTTCAATTTGTTCTCTAAACTTCCTTACGTCTGGCTTTTTGTCTATAGTAATTTCGTTTTTATTATTAATGTTATAAATAACAGGAATAGGTTCTCCTTCTTTAAGTAACTCTAATTCTGCAAAATGTACAATTGTTGTTAATTCACCTGAATATGCATTTCCATTCTCATCTAAAACATTGAGCTCCAGCTTAACTTCAGGCTGCTTCTTTATATAATTTCCTGTTTCTGTTGCTTTCTTAATAAAACCAGCACTTTGTACACCATTAGCTCTAATTCTTCTATACTTTGCTTCTCTAAAGATCATTATTATTGACACCGCAATCAAAGGAATTAGTAAAGCCAATGCCGGAATTATTAATGGTAAAGCTGCTCCAACTCTCCCTTCATTAGTTTGTGATAGAAAATTTTGTGCAATAATAAATAAACTAAAGCATGTAGCCGCTATTATTATAATTATTGATAAGTAGTTATTATCTTTTTTCATGTTTATTCTCCCTTTTTATCGTTAATAGTTTAAAATTTTTATTAAGAAGAGCCTTATTTTATTCTTCCCAAAATAGAGCTCTCTAAATCCACACTATATTTTAGACTTAATACCATTAAGTAGCACTATTACTATATTGTTAACGTTAAGCACTTTGAATATTTTACTCCTTTCTACAAATGATATGTAGAATTTCTCTTTTCAATTCATTATATCATATAATTATTAGAATGGGAAAAAGAGCTAATATTGCTTAATTTAACACATTAGCTCTTATAATAAATAGATACCCAGACTTCTAGTCTAATGGCAAATATACTGTTTCTCCAGAATAGATCTTATTTTCATCTGTAATTCGATTTATTTTTAGAATTTTGGATTTGTTTTTATTGTAATCAATATTATTAGTAGTACAAATATTATTTAAGGTGTCGCCACTTTTTATTATGCATGCTTTCATTTTTATAACTCCATCAGTATCTTTATCTGATTGCGCCAGTACTTTTGAAGCATTATCATTTTGCTGTGCATTTTGAGCTAATTTATTATCTTGTTGTTCCTTTTGAACTAACTCATTACTTTGTTGTAATTTTTCTGCAAGTTCATTTTTTTCTTCAGTTATTTTAGCGTTAGCAGAAACCAGTTCATCAATTTTCTTTGTAATATTAAGCTTCTCCATTCCAAAGTATAGTGTCAATACAAATAAAATAACTGTTAAAAATGTCATTATTAGAGAAAATAAATTAATTTTCACTTTACTTTTTTCTGTGGCTTTTGCCTGCTTTATTTCGATTTTTTTCCCAATATCATCAAAAATATAAAACCCACTAGTTTTTTCTACTTTGCTATTTTTCCATTGGAAGAAACCTCTTATTTCTGCTTTTGGATCAACAACATATGCTATCTGCCATGATAAATTAAAGAAGTTTTCTTGAATGAAAATGTCATAGTTAGATAAAAATATTCCATAACCAGGATGTGTATGCTGCCAGCCTAAAATTTTTTCTGTAGGATATAATTTCTTTTGCTCACTGTGAATATAATTCCAGCTTTCATGAGTAAAAGTTAAAGTTGAAGCTGATGCATCAGTATACTTTGCTTCAATGAATGCAGAAATTATTACATTCTTTTTATTATTAATTTCAGCATAATCACCTATTAAAATTCCTCCACATTCACGAGTTGTATCTTTTTTTGAAAACTTTTCTATTTTCTTATATACATCTTGCTTAATATAAATTTTAACGTCATCAACCTCTACATTTCCAATAGTAATGAAATTAGTAGGAAGTTTAATAGTTTCATTATGCTCAGTAATTTTTTCATCTTCTAAAATTTCAATTTCTTTCATTTATATTCACCTCATCGTTATAAATTACCAAGAACTCTGAGCAATAAGCTAATACCAATAAGCACCAGTACTGCAATACCACTGGTGCCACCTTTTTTTATCAGATAATTTTGCTTCATATAAGCATCCATATATCCTGCTTTCTTTAGATGTTGCTCAACGTGATACTTATATATTATATTTCCGAACATTCCTGAAATCAAAAAAGGTCCAAACAAAACTAATAAAGCGAACATTGCAAAAAGAGCATGATTAGTATTTCTTGTTACTATAAATACTCCACCTATTAACATACCTATAAAAAATGTACCAAAAAGGTATATTACATAATATAAAAATTGAAATAAAAACATCTTTCTATATGCATACCAATATGCACCTAAAAATGCACTCGCCCAATTCCAGCTTACTTTACTATTATTAAGATTAAATTTTTGAAATTTATTAAAATAATATTCTTGATTTTTCCCAATGAAAGCAAATATATCTTCGTCTGTGTTTACGGCTACATTGGGTTGATTATAATAGGTACCTATTGTTTGATTTGTATCTTGAGGCTCATTGTAGTTAAAAGATTGTCCTTGCGTTGAAACAAATGTATATTGTTGCTGCTGCTCAGGTTTTAAAATTATATTTCCACAAGTGGAACAAAACTTATCCCCTTCTTTATAAGCTGATCCACATTTTGTGCAGAGCAGTCTATTACTATTACCATCACTGACAGCGCTCATATTAGTTCCTGTGCATCCAAAGGTACTGCATGCTTTATTTTCACTCCAACACTCCTTATGATGTGGCATTTCGCAAACGCTGCATATTACAACATCATCATCCTCTTTAAATTCCGATTTGCAGTAAGGGCAGATTTTCCCCGTAAAATCCATTATTTATTCCCCCTATGTTTTATATAAGCTTAAAAAAATTCAACTTTATTATTCATAAATAAGCTCTTTATAATTATTTCATAAGTTTGTAAATACATTATTTTAATGTATTCTTGAAAATTTTGAAAATTGGATGAACATTAGTATTACTAAAAATACTATTGCAACTCTGATGCCAATAACTGCCCATACTGCACCGCTACTGGTTCCTCCCTTTTCCTTCAAATAACTTTCTTTTATTTGGTAATCCATATTCTTAGCTATTTGAACATGTTTTTCTGCATTGCACTTGTATATGTAATTACCGAACATTCCTGATACTATGATAGTGGCAATCCATAATAATGGTATACATGAGCCCAAAATCCATATTCCATAAAATATTAATTGATTCAAATACATTTTTCTATATGCATACCAATATCCACCCAAAAATGCACTTGCCCAATTCCAACTTACTTTTTCATTAGCACGATTAAGATCCTGAAATTTATTTAAAAAATAATATAGGTTCTTTCCAATAAAATTCTGCATATCAATATTTGACTCGTTATTATATGAATTAGCATTTGACAGTGTTGGGTTTGTATATTGGGACTGATTATAATTTAAAGGCATCGGTTGCCCTAAAGTATAAGAATTTTGTTCCTGCTGCTCTGACTTTCTAAGAGCATTTCCACAAGCTGAACAAAAAGCTTCACCTTTAAAATAAACCAAACCACATCTATCACAGATTACTCCATCACTATTATTACCAGTTCCCATAATGGTTCCCGTACATCCAAATGTAGTACATGCCTTATTTTCAATCCAACACTCTTTATGATGTGGCATTTCGCAAACGCTGCATATTACAACTTCATCATCTTCTTTAAATTCCGATTTGCAATAAGGACATACTTTTCCTACATAGCTCATTACTACGTTCCTCCTTATTCTTATATAAATAAAAATTTTGATTTTACTCCAAGATTTCTATTTCAAAGTCATATTTATCTTTTCGTTTTTTCTTAATGAGAAGCTTTAATATTGTTAATATTGCAATTAACAGCAATACTGACAAAACAATAACTGCTATTTTTAACTTTTCATTTTGGGCAGCTATATTTTTATAATTTGTTTCTGGGTCTCCTTGTATGATTTTATTATCTTTATCTGGTTCTTCAGCAACACTATCTTTAGGTGTAACTCCATTTATAAAATCATTTATATAAGATGTTCCAATTGCAAATCCTATTCCCTCTGCATCCACCATTTTCATTGTATTTATTCCTATTACTTCACCATTTTCATCAACAAGAGGGCCGCCACTATTTCCTGAATTTATTGATGCATCAATTTGGATATACTCATGATTTCCAACCTTTCTGTTTTTTGCTGAAATTATCCCCTTTGTCATCGTATATGGAATATCTTTTGGTGCTCCAATTGCATAAACCTCTTTTCCTATAGACACCTTGTCCTCTGAAGCTAATTTAAGAGGTGTTAATGTTTCATCTACCTGAACCAAAGCCAAATCAACATTTTTATCAATTTTTATTACCTTTCCAGAACAAGTCTTATCGTTGTATAACTTCACTGAAACATTAGCAAAATCTTCAACAACATGTGCATTAGTTATAATTATATTTTTATTAATTGCAAATCCACTTCCAAGACCTTTACTGGTATAAACAACTGTAACTGAATTAAAGAGATCCTCAGGAACAAAATTTATAGCAAAAGCAGGCCAAGGGATTAGTAGGAGCATGTAAATTAGAAATATAATTACATATTTAATTCTCATACGAATCACCTTTTCTAACATATTATTTTGTATTAAAAACAAGAACAGAATTTCCAAGTGAAATTGCATCACCTTGCTTTAAAACATGCCTGCCTATTCTTATACCATTTACAAGAGTTCCTGATGGTGTCCCCTTGTCCACAAGCACATATTTATTTCCTTCTTGAACAATCTCACAATGCTTTGGAGCAACTAATTTATCTTTAAATAAAACAATTGTGTTTTTACCGCTGTTTCCAATGCTTGTTATACCTTGAAAAACAAGATATTCCTTACCTTCAAACTCACCGCGTATTACTTTTAACCATGCAGATTTCGCAAATTGTTCTAATAACCCTATACCTAAGCCAACCAAAGCACCCATAATAATAATACCTATTGCTCTAGGTATTACTCCTGAATTTCCTCCACTGGCGTTAACAGAATTTGCTATAAAATTAAATAGAAAGCCACCAATAAATCCACCTACAATACCTCCAAGGACACAATTTATAACTCTCATTTTCTCAGGCTTGATTAACCCAATAGCAACACCAACACCTGCCCCCATAACACTCCAGCCAATCGCTCTTACAAAGGCTAAATATATTTCGGAAGTATATTCATTTACACCAGATAATAAGGATGAATATAATAACTGAGCCAAAAATCCTCCTACCAAACCAATAAGTAGTGCTATACCAAGCCCTATTAAGCCATATTTAACTGCCTTTTCCTTTGACCCATAATATATTCCTTCTCCAATTCCCATTACTGCACCGATAAGACCACCAATTATTGCAGAAAATAATGAAGATTCCATGAGAGTCGCACTTCCTATTAATGCATAAAATTGTGTTTGAGAAATCTTTCCTGATATTACCTCACTCATAAGACTATCATATGGATGCCCCCTCCAAGCAAGAATTGTCTTTGTATGAATTGGAGCAATCTCTGCTATTCCCCAGGCAATAAAACCGCCAATTAAACCATATAAAATTCCCTTCATAAATATAGTTTTAAAATTAATCTTTCCACCTTTTGGGACAACAGCCTGCTGACTGCTTTGCATTCTTGCAGTAGTTGGTATAAATTCAATACCTTCAAGTTCATCTGCAGTAATATCAAAATCATTTTCTTCTTCAATTTTTTCTGTTGTGGTAGCAGCAATTAGAGAACTTTCCGATTCTACTATCTCTTCTTCAATTGGCAAAGGATCAATAGTCTCAATACTTTCATCCCCTTTAATTGCTCCTCCCTCTTCATCAAATATATCTATATCAAAATTTGATGGAATAATCCCTGATACCTCCTCGCCTGTCCACAAATCAATATTTCCAATAGGAAATAGATGCTTGTTTGCAATTGCCCATTTAGCAGCAGCTGCTGAAAGAGGACTATAGGAATTCCAGGACTTATATTGAATCATGTCTCCTATGTTTACAATAATATCTGATAAAGATTCACCTGCTCCCCATATATCTCCAATGCAGATTTGTCCATCTTTGAAGTTAGGATGCCATATAGGAGTTTCAATTGTACAAAGAGGCTTGTACCTTGGATATTCTGAATGTAGAGTAATTATAACAATATGCTTATTTAAAGTTTCAACCTTGCCTTCCTCAATCATATAAATACCATTAATATAATAGGTTATTTTGTATTTCTCTGCTGGTTCAGGTCCAATTGGTTCAACTATTATATATTTGTGTCCATCAAAGTGCTTTTTTATATCTTCATAGTCTGCTGCAATTCTCCTAAGTCTTGCATTCATTCAAATAAACCTCCTAAAACTTCGTTCTTATCGTTAGATAATTCATAATGAATGTACTTTAAACCACGTCTTGCACTAATAATGTGAAAAAGAGGAATGCCAATATCGAATAGTTTTTTATAAAGAAAATCTTCATCTCCTAAAACTGAATGAATTGATTCAAATCTCATTATCTTTCCACATTTTTCACATACAATATCTTTATTACTTAATTTATTTACTACATTAAATATTTCTTTTGAATGGCCACAGCTGCAGACTGCCGTGGTTGCAATATCTCTATCAAATTCCACTATTGCCTCTTCTCCTAAGTCCCTTTTTGCCTGCTCTAATACGTCATTAATAGAAATATCCCTCCCAGACCATGGCATTTCCTTAATATCCTCATATAAATCATGACTCATGCAGTCATCTTTTCTTTGATATTCAACAATAAAAGAATCATGAGTTAGGCCATTAAATACATATCCCTTTCCAGCAAGTGTTGGCAATTGTCTATCATTATGAAGCAACTTAAGCATTTCTTGAACCTGAACTCCAGCAATTATAGAAGATGAGGTTGGAGTAGTAGGAGTTTTTCCTTCAAGAATCTGCTCATGAGTAAGAAGTGCACAAGACTTTCTTTTATTAATTAGCTTCCAATCAGTTTCAGTCATTGTACATTCATAACATGGGCCAGGAGGTGCAAAAACTCTTGCAAAACCATTTAATACTTCAATTGCTCCATCGATCCAAGGCTTGTTCACCTTATAACAAGATTGATTAATAGCAAGCCGAGCCTCTCGATTATCAAGACCTCCTAAAACAACATCCATTTTTCTAAAAACGCCTAAACCTATGTCAGTTATAATATTAGCTTTTAATGAAATTGCCTTTACATCAGGATTTATTTCTATGGCTTTTTCAGCAGCTGCATCAGCTTTATATTTGCCAACATCACTCATTCGAAATAATATGGACCTTGTTAAATTTGTTTGTTCGATTTGATCCATATCAATGATTACTATTTTTCCAATACCAAGTAACGCTAAGTTTTTAATAAGTTCATTTCCAATAGCACCTGAACCAACAACCATAATAGTAGAATTATGTAAAAGTTCTTGATTCCACCATGGAATAAGCTCAAGTCTTGAATACCTATTTTCATTAATATCTAAATCTAAAATTTCACTCATGTTATGCACCTGCAGTTATTTCAGGTTGAAGTCTTAAAACATCACCGTCTTTTATTTTCGCATCAGAGAGTGTTTGAGTCTCCAAAAGCTGCCTTCCTGAAACTTTATGAATAAATTTATAACTAATTGGATTTCCATCAGGTCCAATTGATGGAAGCTTTATTTTTTCTATAAGTTTAACCATTATAATACCTATTTTAATATCATCAGGAAGACCAACTTTCTGTTCCTTATTTCCAGTTGCATCAATAATAACCACATTAACTTTTCCCATAACTTCATCATATCCTTTCAAATATTTATTCAGATGATTAACTCTCTATTGGCAATAGACATATATTTATACTTTCAATAAACATATAAGTTATTTTTTGCCATTCCACTTCATTATTACACATAATTTACCAAAAGTCAAAAGCTTGAACCAATTAAGACAAAAAAACTAGAAGATAAACATTGAATGCTTATCTTCTAGCCTGGTTAATTATCTATTAAAAGGTCATACTGTATAGTCTATGTTATTTATTATTTACTTGTGCTTAGGTTTAGCCTTCAAGTGCTTGTGATAAATCGTAAATTATATCATCAATATGTTCTGTACCAATTGAAAGACGAACTGTGTTTGGTTTAATTCCTGATTCTGCAAGTTCAGTTTCATTCATTTGTGAGTGAGTTGTGCTTGCTGGGTGAATTACTAATGACTTAACATCAGCTACATTTGCAAGTAAAGAGAAGATTTGTAATCTATCGATAAAGTCTTGAGCTTCTTGTGCTCCACCTTTAACTTCAAATGTAAATATTGAACCTGCTCCATTAGGGAAATATTTATTGTATAGTTCATGATCTGCGCTATCTGGTAATGATGGATGGTTAACCTTCTCTACCTTTGGATGATTCTTTAAGAATTCTACAACTTTTAATGCATTTTCAACGTGACGTTCAAGTCTTAGAGAAAGTGTTTCTAACCCTTGTAATAATATAAATGCATTAAATGGACTTATGCAGGCACCAGTATCTCTTAATATAACTGCACGGATTCTAGTTACATATGCTGCTGCTCCAACTGCTTCTGCAAATTTAATTCCATGATAGCTTGGATCTGCTTCGCTTAATTGTGGGAATTTTCCTGAACCTATCCAATCGAATTTTCCTGAATCTACAATTACACCACCTAATGATGTACCATGTCCACCGATGAATTTAGTTGCTGAATGAACAACTATGTCTGCCCCATGTTCGATTGGTCTGAAAAGGAATGGAGTCCCAAATGTATTATCAACGATTAGCGGAATTTTATGTTTATGTGCAATTTCTGCCAATGCATCAACATCTAAAATATTTGAATTTGGATTTCCAAGTGATTCGATAAAGATTGCTTTTGTATTTTCTTGAATTGCATTTTCGAAATTTGATAAATCATCAGGATCTACAAATGTTGTTGTAACACCATTTGTTGGGAATGTATGTGCTAATAGGTTGTATGATCCACCATATATAGTTTTTTCTGCTACTATATGATCTCCTGCTTTAGTTATGTTTTGTAATGCATATGTTATTGCTGCTGCTCCTGAAGCTACTGCAAGTGCTGCTACTCCGCCTTCTAAAGCTGCAATACGTTTTTCAAAAACATCTTGTGTAGAGTTTGTTAAACGTCCATATATATTTCCAGCATCAGCTAGTCCAAATCTTGCTGCTGCATGTGCTGAATTTCTAAATACATATGAAGTAGTTTGATAAATTGGTACTGCTCTAGCGTCTGTAGCTGGATCTGGTTGCTCTTGTCCTACATGAAGTTGTAATGTTTCAAATTTTAATTTTCTTTCTTGGTTACTCATAATTTTTTTGCCCCCCATTTTCATTTTCTATTTTTCTTATATATTTACTATGATTTGTATCTTACTCCTACATTTTCAAATTGTCAACATTTATTTTTAAGCCCTATGTACCTTGTAATCTATAGTGCAATATACAAATAATTAGTCAAAATTAAGTAGTAAAAAAGCTACCTTCTAGATAAGAAAGTAGCGAAAAAATCATGTACATACTTATCTTTCAGATTTAACATCTGCAGGAATTAGCACCTTAAATTAAAAGCATATTACCTTTCAATCCAGGTTGCCAGACATCCTAGGGCCAGTCCCTCCGTCTTTCTTGATAAAATAAATATTAAATTGTATTATTCTTAGCTGTTTACTATGATATAAAGTATACATTCTTTATATATGACTGTCAATACTATTTACAATATAATTTATAATTTTCTTTAAATAATTCATTTATATATCTCCTTTCAAAATCAACCTTTCAGCTAATTTTAATTAAAATATTTAAAACTCTTATAAAGTAAACCTAAAGAGGTTATGAAGTCTTATTCATTTAAGAATACTAATTCACCATTAAAATAAGTTCTTTCGATATTAATGTTTGATATATCTAAAGGATTTACAGTTAATATGTCCCTATCTAATACTACGAAATCTGCTCTTTTTCCAACCTCTAAACTTCCTATTTCATTTTCCTTTCCTAATACATATGCTGCATTTATAGTAACCATTTTTATTGATTCAAGTGCAGATATTCTTTCCCTAGGATTTAATCTGTAACGTGTATCGTTCATATCAATTTTCTTTGGATATCCTGAAGGTATAAAATCATACATATTTCTTAATGTTGAACATTCTATAGCCTTTAGTGGATTAGAATTTTCTAAAGCATCATTATCTGAAGATCCAGCAATAATAATCCCCTCATCAATAAGTGATTTTAACGGATATTGCCTATGTGCTCTTTCTTCTCCTATAGCTAGCACTTCATGCTTACTGGAGCTTACATCTTTATAAAACCAAAATGGTTGTATAATTGCATTTATATTTAGGCTCTTCATTCTTCTCATATAATATCTAGTTATTAAGTCCATACGAGTTAATGAATTTCTATATCTATGATTTGAATTACTTTTATAAGAATATTCTATTGCATCAATGGACAGCTTACAGGCAAGATCTCCTGCAGCATGAACGCAAACATTAAAATCCAATCTGTTTGCCATTTTTATTCCTTCTTTAAATTCATCATAATCCCATAAAAACATCCCATTGCTTTCACAGGTGCTTTCTATTGACTCATAGGGCTTAAATAAATATGCTGTCATCTTTTCTATAAAACCATCAGCAAAGAACTTAGTTATTGATATGTCAAGCAATTTTGTTTTATATAGTATACTGTTTCTCTTTAAATGATGCATTTGTTCATGTATAGTTTTCTTACATATTTTCTGAGGCTTAATAGTTACGCCGTGAATTACCCTTAATTTCAGCTTTTGCTCATTTTCTAACCTTTTAAAAAGCTCAAGGGTAATTTCTAAAATATCATCGTCAATTAAACTTATAGTTGTTACTCCATATGAATGTAATATATTCTGATATTTTATGAATTTATTTAAGTATTCCAACTGTTTATAATTTTTAGTACTTTGAATTTTGTCCATATTAACTAGACTCATTGCATTTTCCTTTAATATCCCCCACAGCTCTCCTTGTTCATCTAATTCAATTTTCCCTCCAATAGGAACTTTTGTGTCCTTAGTTATTTCAAAATATTTAAACGCTTCATCATTTAACCATAATGAGTGGCCATCAGCTGACTTTAATACTATAGGTTTATTAGTTTTTATCTTTTCAAACCACTTCTTATTTGGACCTTTAAATACTTCCGTGTAGTTATAAGAATTTTCTTCCTCTCGTTCGAAAACAAAATTCTCCCAACCAACGCCATAAATGATTTTTTCCTCTGGATGAGAATTAATATAACTCTGAATTATTTTTAGATAATCCTTGAGATTACTTATTTCAAAAAGGGATAATTCATCTTTTCTTATCATCATTCTCTCTGGCATATGACAATGGGCATCAATAAACCCGGGAAGCACTACTCTATATTTTAAATCAATTACCTCTGTTTCATTAGTACAGTACTTTCTCACCTCTTCATTACTTCCTAAGGCCGCTATAATCCCATCCTTAACAGCCATTGCTTCATATACGTTATTCTCTTTATTAATACTATGTATAACTCCATTAATTAAAATCTTTTGAGCACTACTGCAAGATTTTTTAATTATACCCATTTTGAGCTACACTCCTTTTAGCAAAAAATATATTTAGACATTCAATCTATTATATTCACTGACTAAAACTTTCTTGCCACTATTTATATATTTTATAAAATATATTTACTTTCTCTTTACAGATAGTTTGTATTTATAGATAATAATTAGTAAGAATAATTATTAGGAGGCATGAATATGGAAGAGCTAATTTTAAAAGAAGGAATGAAGGCTCCAGATTTTACACTAATTGGATCTGACAAACTGGAACATAAATTAAGTGATTATCTAAATAAAAAAGTGATTATCTATTTTTATCCCAAAGATAATACTCCTGGCTGCTCACAAGAAGCTCAAGATTTCAAGAATTCAATTGAGGATTTTAACAAACAAAACACTATAATTCTAGGTATAAGCAGAGATTCATTATCGGCTCATGATAAGTTTATTGCTAAATATGACTTGCCTTTTATTCTGCTTTCTGATGAAGGGGAAGAAGTATGTAATCTATACGGTGTATTAAAGGAAAAAACTATGTTTGGAAAAAAATCTGTAGGAATTGAAAGAAGTACTTTTATAATTGATGAGAATGGAGTAATTACAAGGATTTACAGAAAAGTAAAAGTTCCTGGACATGTTGAAACCCTAAAGTGCTCAATATAAGTTTTTATATTAATACAAAATCTTTAAGTGGTAACTTACCGAAACCATAAATATTTTTGTTCCCAAGAACTATAAAAAGTTCTAAGCTGCAGGTTGTGCCCATTTTAGCATGTTCCCACTAGAAGTAGTGACAAGCTGAAATGGCACAACCTGCAACTAAGAATCTTTAACAGCTCATTTTCAAATGTCTTTTTCACAAAAATATTTATGGTTTCTAGTTAAGGTATTAACTTAGATATTTTGTAAATATATAAATATACTTATAATTAAACTTAAAGAAAAGCTACAGATTTTTTTCTTATAACGTAAAAAAGATAGTCAATATGACTACCTTTTTATTAATTACCTCGCAACGTCCTACTCTGCCACACAGTCTCCCATGCAGTACCATCGGC